>NZ_JBVVOY010000374.1:0-201 GCF_055807535.1 Bradyrhizobium sp. Kon37 | reverse complement strand
CGTCGAACCCTGCGACGAAATGGCGAATGCGCGTACGGCAAAACCGTGTGGTCCTGGCCGTCGTTGCTACGGTCAAGCTTTCGCGGAGGTGTGTGCGAGCCCAACCGGGCAGACTGCATCATCCAATTCGCGAGGCGAGGGAGGCCAGAAGGAAAGTTCGGCTCCCGGGAGAGCACGGCATAAGCCGTCCGACCATCGCGC
>NZ_JBVVOY010000373.1:0-203 GCF_055807535.1 Bradyrhizobium sp. Kon37 | reverse complement strand
GGAGCGCCGCAAACCGGAACTGGTCGCACGTACCCGTATCGATGACGACCACGTTTTTATGGATAACGAGTTCCTGTAAAATCAGCGGTTTGACTGCGCGGGAGCAGTCAAACCGCTGATTTTCCAGGAGCGCCGCAAACCGGAACTGGTCGCACGTACCCGTATCGATGACGACCACGTTTTTATGGATAACGAGTTCCTGT
>NZ_JBVVOY010000372.1:0-209 GCF_055807535.1 Bradyrhizobium sp. Kon37 | reverse complement strand
GAAAAACTGCGGCGAAATGGCGGGCCGTGCGTACGGCAAAACCGTGTGGTCCTGGCCGTCGTTGCTACGGTCAAGCTCTTGCGGATGCGGCATTCGCGTCAACCGGCGCGGTGTCGGCGATTTCTGTGAGAGCGAGGGAGGCCAAAGGGAACTCGGCTCCCGGGAGAGCACGGCATAAGCCGTCCAACCATCGCGCAGGGAAGGCCGAG
>NZ_JBVVOY010000371.1:0-209 GCF_055807535.1 Bradyrhizobium sp. Kon37 | reverse complement strand
CGTCGAACCCTGCGACGAAATGGCGAATGCGCGTACGGCAAAACCGTGTGGTCCTGGCCGTCGTTGCTACGGTCAAGTTTCGCGGAGGTGTGTGCGAGCCCAACCGGGCAGACAGCATCATCCAATTCGCGAGGCGAGGGAGGCCAGAAGGAAAGTTCGGCTCCCGGGAGAGCACGGCATAAGCCGTCCAACCATCGCGCAGGGAAGGC
>NZ_JBVVOY010000370.1:0-211 GCF_055807535.1 Bradyrhizobium sp. Kon37 | reverse complement strand
TGAAGGCTTCCTGCGCAAAGGTCCTGTAAAGCTCGCCGATCTTGGTCGCTTCGGCGAAGAACATTTCTTGTGCGGATTTGGCGTATTCGGCTGTCAATTCCGTGAACCTGTCGGGCGACTTCTCGGCTGCAAGCTTTTCGAAATAGGCCTTGCTGGCCTCGAACGACGACTTCGCGAAATCGGTCTGGGCGGTTGTGATAGCGGTAAGATG
>NZ_JBVVOY010000369.1:0-229 GCF_055807535.1 Bradyrhizobium sp. Kon37 | reverse complement strand
AGACGCCCCGCCCCTCGCCGTTGTGCGGCAACAGCAGCTCATGAGTACGATGCCGAAGAGCAGATGCGAAAACCACAGCTTCGCGGGCGCATTCGGATGCTCTCAATCAATACGGATGCCTTAGCCCATACTTCGCATGAAACGTTTGCCGAGCACCGCAATGAGACTACCTATCTCGTTTGCGCGCGTTCGCTGCTCTGCGAGAACTTAGAAACTTGCATTGCTACAG
>NZ_JBVVOY010000368.1:0-229 GCF_055807535.1 Bradyrhizobium sp. Kon37 | reverse complement strand
GACTGTTGTACGAGGTTGTGATTGTCCCCTGTCTGCCTGCGGTGGCGGCATGGCGACGTTCGAATCGCTGCGCCAGACGGTTCCATGTGGAAAATGCTGTCCGGGTATCGCATAACGATGAAACGCCGGACAGCGCCCCCATCAGCGAGGAGGCCAGCATGGCAGGCTGGTTAATCAGGCTGGTCACAGAGCCTTTCATCGCAGAAAGCGATCCCATCAGACCGCTGAC
>NZ_JBVVOY010000367.1:0-230 GCF_055807535.1 Bradyrhizobium sp. Kon37 | reverse complement strand
GTCCCACATCAGATTCCGTCAAGAGAATGCAGCCCAGGGACATCGTGGGTTCGGGTGGAATTTACCGGTAATGAGGCTGCTTATTTGTTCCTGACCACGCTTACTGTAGAACAGATAAGCATCCTCAATACCGTTAAATGCAACCCGAACCCCCGTTGTCCCTTTTCAGATTACGTTAAGTGAATGCAGCAAAGGGACAACGGGGGTTCGGGTTGCATATAACGGTATTG
>NZ_JBVVOY010000366.1:0-230 GCF_055807535.1 Bradyrhizobium sp. Kon37 | reverse complement strand
CGCCAGTCCGCTCGCCATTCAGGCCTCCATCATCTGACACCCCCTAAATGCGTTTAGGCGGTGAACGTTCCGAGGCCGGGGAGCCGTGTGGCGACGAACAATCGGCGCGATCACGCGCCATCGTTGTGCGGGTGGTGCCGAAGCCGACATGAGCGTAGGGCTTATCTGGCACCGTTCGGCTGTTCCGCTGGGCTGCCCCACCAGAAACGCTGCGTGTTCTCGCCGAGAAC
>NZ_JBVVOY010000365.1:0-230 GCF_055807535.1 Bradyrhizobium sp. Kon37 | reverse complement strand
ATCAACGCCATGCATCGCCATCTTCATGCAGCGCACTGCGCCTGAAGTTGTTCTGCCCACGGAGCCAGTTCCGGCCAGTGTTGATGCGCTAAGGCTAAATCCGCACGGGTGAGGGGAAATTTCTCAAAACTAATGAAATGTAAGCGTTGTAATTGCGCTTGCGGATGCGCTTCGGCACCGGATTAAACTTCCTGACGCTATGGCAGGCATTTGATCAGTTTCGCGAAGCG
>NZ_JBVVOY010000364.1:0-231 GCF_055807535.1 Bradyrhizobium sp. Kon37 | reverse complement strand
CCTTCAAAAGCCGCAATCCATTGTGCTAGCGCACCCTGTTGACGAGCGCGCTCGAATTCGCGTTGTAGAGTGAATTCATCAGGTAATCCCATCCGGCTACTTTCATTAACTACTTCGCGACCCAGCGCCAGTGAATAGCCGAGCTGGTGCAATTCTTCCGCAACAAGGGTGGCAGTGCGGAATTCCACCCAGCCAGACTCTGCATAGTGATGAAAATCACGTCGCCAGTGC
>NZ_JBVVOY010000363.1:0-231 GCF_055807535.1 Bradyrhizobium sp. Kon37 | reverse complement strand
CCGCGTCCGATCTGCGTGGCACGACGACCTATGCCAGCTCGACCGCGAGCAGCAACGTGCTGTACTCCGGCGCTGCCGGCGGTACGACCGCTGCGGCTTCGACCACGAAGCTCGGCGGTGTCTCGGGTGTCCTCACCGGCGCCGTGACGCAGGACAACGCCGGTACCCCCGCCAACATCTCCGGCACCACGCTGATCTACGGTGCGAGCGGCGCGCTGACCACGCAGGCCA
>NZ_JBVVOY010000362.1:0-231 GCF_055807535.1 Bradyrhizobium sp. Kon37 | reverse complement strand
ATTGCCAGAATGATTACATACCCGCGTTAGTAGCTAATCAACAAAGCTAAGGTTAGTAATTAAGGAGTTCTCCACGGGTGAGGTGGAGTGCGTGCGCCGGACACGGGTGCGCATCCGGAACTGACAGTTTACTGAAAGGATATTTCCCTGAAAAGTCAGACCATAACGCGAAAGCGCATGGCGAGGTAGCTGGTTCATAGATAGCCTGTCGTTAAATTTTCGTCGACCGTG
>NZ_JBVVOY010000361.1:0-231 GCF_055807535.1 Bradyrhizobium sp. Kon37 | reverse complement strand
ATCACCGGCACTAACGAATGATCATTACACAAGCAGACCTGCGAGAATGGCGTATCGGAGCGGTGATGTATCGCTGGTTCCTGCGCCATTTCCCACGCGGCGGTAGTTATGCCGATATTCATCATGCACTGATTGAGGAAGGATATACGGACTGGGCGGAGAGTCTGGTTGAGTATGCGTGGAAAAAATGGCTGGCGGATGAAAACTTCCTGATGCGCGAAGTTTTCATCC
>NZ_JBVVOY010000360.1:0-231 GCF_055807535.1 Bradyrhizobium sp. Kon37 | reverse complement strand
ACCGACCGTGACGAGCTCGCAGATGAAACTGTGCGATTGCACGCGCGTGCGAGCGCCGATAACGACTCCCTTTTGGATCTCGTTGAACGGCCCGATGAAGCAGCCGTCGCCAATCGTGCAGCCATAGAGGTTGCAGGGCTCAACGACCTTCACGCCAGCGCCAAAGGCGACATCGCGGATTCCGACCTGACGCAGCTCCGGCCGGTTCACGAAGCGACGCCCAGCCGGCTA
>NZ_JBVVOY010000359.1:0-232 GCF_055807535.1 Bradyrhizobium sp. Kon37 | reverse complement strand
GCCCGCTTGTTCCTGAAGTGCCAGTAAAGCGGGCGCTGCTCGACGCACTGGCCGAAGCCATGCTGGCGGAGAATCATACGCATTCGGTGCCGAGAGCCGACGACGACTGGCGCTCATGTCTGATCGGGAATGCCCGCAGCTTCAGGCAGGCGCTGCTCGCCTACCCCGATGGCGCGCGCATCCATCCCGGCACGCGACCGGGCGCACCGCAGATGGAAACGGCCGACGCCCA
>NZ_JBVVOY010000358.1:0-232 GCF_055807535.1 Bradyrhizobium sp. Kon37 | reverse complement strand
CGCAGCGACGCGAGACAAAGGCCCGCCAGGCAGACATGACTGCGTTATCTACATCCGCTTCGTTGGGCCGGGCGATTACCCGCAGAGCGTGAACGTATTCTGCTACGTTTTGCTGATCTGGTGGAGCAGCACAGTGAGGAGCTGGCGCAACTGGAAACCCTGGAGCAAGGCAAGTCAATTGCCATTTCCCGTGCTTTTGAAGTGGGCTGTACGCTGACCTGGATGCGTTATA
>NZ_JBVVOY010000357.1:0-233 GCF_055807535.1 Bradyrhizobium sp. Kon37 | reverse complement strand
ATGCAACTGGCCCGGCAGACGGTCGTCGAGGCCGCCCAGATGGACCATCCGATCACGCTCTGCATTGCGTTGATCTGGGCGGTCTCGATCGATCTCTGGAGCGGAGACCTCGATGCCGCGGAAGAGAACATCGACCGCTTCATCGCCCATGCCGAATCGCGCTCCATGGGGCCCTATCTTGCGGTCGGCCGCGGCGTCAAAGGCGAGCTGGCGATCCAGCGCGGCAATGCCGC
>NZ_JBVVOY010000356.1:0-233 GCF_055807535.1 Bradyrhizobium sp. Kon37 | reverse complement strand
GAATCTACAGTTGCTTTTTTTAATATATCTCGCTCAAGGCGAGCTTCATTTAACGCCTTACGCAGTTGCAGAATTTCAGATTCCAGTTCAGCCACCGTGCGGGAACCAGGAGTACCGAGCCCTTTTCTGGCGGCGGTAACCCATTGTCCTAAAGTGCCTTCAGGAAGAGATAATCGGGAAGCGCCTTCACTGATCGAAAGTTGATTTTCAAGAACCGTTCTGACAGCTTCGGC
>NZ_JBVVOY010000355.1:0-233 GCF_055807535.1 Bradyrhizobium sp. Kon37 | reverse complement strand
GTTCCAGACGCTCATAACATTTGCGGAAAGCGGGTTTTTCCGGTCGCAGATAATCTGCAATCAGAAACTGCCAGGCATCCTCGTCAAATTCACTTTTGTGAACATTGCGACGGGATGCTCCACGTCCATCAACAAGTGCAGCCGCCCAGTCAGGCTTCGCAAACTTCTGTACCTGGTAATACTTGTCCCGCAAAGTGGATGCGCTGACCTGGTAATGCCCTGCAACGGTCGCA
>NZ_JBVVOY010000354.1:0-233 GCF_055807535.1 Bradyrhizobium sp. Kon37 | reverse complement strand
GAGGCTTGCATAATGGATATCAGGAAAACAGTGGAACAACTGACCGAAACAGGTATCAGAGTGCATTGCTTAGCATTGGGTGGCATTGACCTGACCAGTCCAACAGGAAAAATGATGATGCAAGTAATTTCAGCAGTCGCTGAATTTGAACGAGACCTTTTACTTGAACGCACTCATTCCGGGATAGTAAGAGCCCGCGGCGCAGGGAAACGTTTTGGTCGACCTCCTGTGTT
>NZ_JBVVOY010000353.1:0-233 GCF_055807535.1 Bradyrhizobium sp. Kon37 | reverse complement strand
ACAACCTGCCAACCTCGAATTTAATGCTGAGGGTACACCTGTTTCCCGAGATTTTGACGATGTCTATTTTTCCAACGATAACGGGCTGGAAGAGACGCGTTATGTTTTTCTGGGAGGCAACCAATTAGAGGTACGCTTTCCTGAGCATCCACATCCTCTGTTTGTGGTAGCAGAGAGCGGCTTCGGCACCGGATTAAACTTCCTGACGCTATGGCAGGCATTTGATCAGTTTC
>NZ_JBVVOY010000352.1:0-233 GCF_055807535.1 Bradyrhizobium sp. Kon37 | reverse complement strand
AGGCAGCGTTGGTGAAGCACGATAATAATATGAAGGATTATTCCCTGGTGGTTGACTGATCACCATAACTGCTAATCATTCAAACTACTTAACCTGTGACAGAGCCAACACGCAGTCTGTCACTGTCAGGAAAGTGGTAAAACTGCAACTCAATTACTGCAATGCCCTCGTAATTAAGTGAATTTACAATATCGTCCTGTTCGGAGGGAAGAACGCGGGATGTTCATTCTTCA
>NZ_JBVVOY010000351.1:0-234 GCF_055807535.1 Bradyrhizobium sp. Kon37 | reverse complement strand
CGGGCATTACCCCGGAACTGCGTCGCTACATCGGCGAACGTTGCGCTAAAGCGTGTGTTGATATCGGCTATCGCGGTGCAGGTACTTTCGAGTTCCTGTTCGAAAACGGCGAGTTCTATTTCATCGAAATGAACACCCGTATTCAGGTAGAACACCCGGTTACAGAAATGATCACCGGCGTTGACCTGATCAAAGAACAGCTGCGTATCGCTGCCGGTCAACCGCTGTCGATCA
>NZ_JBVVOY010000350.1:0-234 GCF_055807535.1 Bradyrhizobium sp. Kon37 | reverse complement strand
AACACGCCAAGCGCAATTTTTGTTCCACCAATATCAAACCCGTAATACATTGCCGCTCCTTGTTTTAATGTACTGCCTTTACTGGCTGGACGTCTTCTACGTACTGGTCACAGCATTGTTGCTGAGTCTTTTGGCAAGTTGGTATCCGGCGCGGCGCGCCAGCATAGCAACCTCTGTTGTTTAATCGGTTAGATGTAGGAAGGCCGCACCACGCATTCCTCCCGCATCACCGTG
>NZ_JBVVOY010000349.1:0-234 GCF_055807535.1 Bradyrhizobium sp. Kon37 | reverse complement strand
CACCTTTGACGACGCCGCCCTTGAGCGCCGCCGTCAAGAACTACTGACGAAGGAGCAAGCACATGAGCAACCCGAACGAAATGACGGACGAAGAGATCGCGGCGGCGATGGAGGCATTCGACCTGCCGCAGCCAGAACCACCCTCAACGCCACAGGCGGCGACGGCGACCGACGGGACGCTCGCGCCGTCAGCGCCGGCGGAACCGTCGCACTCCGCAAGCCCAACGTTGGACG
>NZ_JBVVOY010000348.1:0-234 GCF_055807535.1 Bradyrhizobium sp. Kon37 | reverse complement strand
GGAACGGTTGTCGGACAAAGGGCCGACGTTCAGGGAACGGGCCTTGGCGACAACCTGGGTCAGTTTCTCGCCTGCTTCGTCCAGGTCGCTGTTGCGCACCTGGTCCAGCAGGCTATCGGCGTAGCGGGACGTGTGCTCGGCCACGTCGCGGCCGAACTCGGCAACGGTCTGCGGACTGCCGACCTCGATCCGCTGCGCGACCGCATGGACTTCCGGCACGTCGCTTTCCTGCAA
>NZ_JBVVOY010000347.1:0-235 GCF_055807535.1 Bradyrhizobium sp. Kon37 | reverse complement strand
TTTGATCTCGGCGCGGTGCCGCCCGAACACTTTCTCCATCGCGTCCGAAATTTCGCCGACGGTTGCCTTCGCACGCGCCGCGTCGATCGCCAGCGCCAGCAGGTTGCCGTTGCCTTCCCCGGCCGAACGCGTGATCGCGGCGAGCGCGGCTTCGACGTCCTTCTGGTTGCGCTCGGATTTCAGTCGCGTCAGCTTGTCGATCTGCAGGCGGCGGACATTGGTGTTGTCGACCTTG
>NZ_JBVVOY010000346.1:0-235 GCF_055807535.1 Bradyrhizobium sp. Kon37 | reverse complement strand
CAATGCAGCTTACATGGGGACGTCAATTGTCGCACATCTGTGTCGACGAGCCTGGATTTGTACGGGGTTCGCCAGCATAGGCGGGCCGGTGCTCACGAAGCTGGGGCATGAAAGCAACAATCCACAACACGTTGCACCAGCGCACCACTGTTAATTTGCGCGATCGGGACGATTCAGGCCTGCTCTCTGCAACGATCCTAGTAGCTGCGGGGGATGACAATGACTGTCACGCGTG
>NZ_JBVVOY010000345.1:0-235 GCF_055807535.1 Bradyrhizobium sp. Kon37 | reverse complement strand
AATCAGGTCAGCCGCTTCAGTCCAACCCATATGGCGCAGCATTAGTTAGATGACTAAATCGTAACTATCTGACATAGCAACATAATTTTACTAATTTGCATATAACTCATTAGCCCTTAGCATTTCTATAACTCATTGATTATAAACATGTGTTTTTGAGTTTTGATAACCATTTTTAGCATAAAAATAGCAGTTAACATTTGCAGAAGTTAAGATCAGAGAAAATTTTTACCCT
>NZ_JBVVOY010000344.1:0-235 GCF_055807535.1 Bradyrhizobium sp. Kon37 | reverse complement strand
GTGCTGATGCTGCGTGGTGTAGGACTGCCCCTTGATGTTGTAGCTCCAATTGTCCGACGTGCCATCGGCGTTGGTAATGTACGCGGCAGTCTTGACGCCGTTGGTGTAGGCGGTCGTGGAGCTATAGCCGTCGATCTTCGTCGTCACCTCGCTGGTCAGAACGCCCTTGGCGTCGTACCAGTCCGAGGTTTTGGTCCCGTCTGAGCTCTGGACAAGCGTGAAGGCGAGGCTGCTA
>NZ_JBVVOY010000343.1:0-235 GCF_055807535.1 Bradyrhizobium sp. Kon37 | reverse complement strand
CGGCGTCGGCGGCACCGGCGTGATCACGGTCGGCGCGCTGATCGGCATGGCGGCCCACCTCGAAGGAAACGGTGTCTCGGTGCTGGATTTTACCGGCTTTGCGCAGAAATTCGGGCCGGTGCTGAGCTACATCCGGTTGGCCGCATCCCCCGACGCATTGCACCAGGTCCGTATCGACCAGGGCGCGGCCGATGCGCTGATCGGCTGCGACCTCGTCGTCAGCTCCTCGCCGAAG
>NZ_JBVVOY010000342.1:0-235 GCF_055807535.1 Bradyrhizobium sp. Kon37 | reverse complement strand
AATCGCAAACTGAGGGTCCTGAACACCAACTTTTGCGATTGAAGGCCTGCTAAATTACGCGATGGCACTGGATAACCCGACATTGAACAAATTGAGTGAAGAAATCCGGTTACAGATTATTCCTTACCTCGTGAGTTTTGCCTTTGCTGATTACTCCAGGTCTGCGGCAAGTAAGGCTCGCTGTGAGCATTGTTCAGGTACGGGATTTTATAATGTATTGCGCGAAGTGGTGAAA
>NZ_JBVVOY010000341.1:0-235 GCF_055807535.1 Bradyrhizobium sp. Kon37 | reverse complement strand
CTCCTTGGCGGCAACGCGGTCCTCGTCGGTGCTGTTGGGATCGCGGCGAACTCGCTCTTCATGGACGGCAAGAAGCACCGCATCGAGACCGAGGGCGACAAGAAGGGCGAGAAGTCGGGCTTCTACGTCGGCCACCTCGACGGCCACCCGGCCGGTTACATCAAAAACAACCGCACCGGCGTCGAAATGAAGTGGAAGGCCAAGGGCTACGCCCTGGACCCCGCCGAGAAGGCCA
>NZ_JBVVOY010000340.1:0-236 GCF_055807535.1 Bradyrhizobium sp. Kon37 | reverse complement strand
CAGCCGGTAGCGGCCGATGCCGACGCCGAACAAGTCGAACTGGCCCTGGAGCGCCGCCGGCAGGTTGATACGCGGCCGGAGAAGCGGGTGAAGGCGGTCAGCGTCTGCAGGCGCGGTTCGGCGTCTCGCAGGTAGTTCTCGGTCCGGAGAAACGCGAGGTCGGTGTCCAGCGCGGCCTCGCGGACGTCGACGTACCAGGATTTTCGCCGACTGGTCCGTGCTGTCGCTCCATCGAT
>NZ_JBVVOY010000339.1:0-236 GCF_055807535.1 Bradyrhizobium sp. Kon37 | reverse complement strand
CCAGATGGATGCGTTTCTTGCCGCTGTCGGCAGCATTCTTAACAAGGTGGGATGTCGTGGCTAGTAGCCCGTTCCAGTCATGTCACAGATCTCCGCTCGTAATCGATTCGGATCCTCACACGATGCGGTTTCACGACGCAGCGGGACTCAGTCCTTGTCCAATTGCCGGAATACGAGCTGTAGAGAACCGCTTCACAGCACATGCACCGCATTCCCAGGCAGCGCCTCTTGGCCCC
>NZ_JBVVOY010000338.1:0-236 GCF_055807535.1 Bradyrhizobium sp. Kon37 | reverse complement strand
CGTCTGGCCTGATGAAGAAGAAGCAACCCGAACGTATTTTCCCAGCCCGTGGTCAGGCCTGATGGAAGCAAAGGTCGATGCGTGTAACGTGGGTATTATGGGAACATCCTTGAGCGGACTGGATGCGGCAATGGCAGTGGCTATTCAGCATGGTTCGTTCATTGAAGATGATAAACAACACGTCGTTTTTCACCGCGATAACGCAAGTGAAAAGCTAAATATCACGTTGTTGTCGC
>NZ_JBVVOY010000337.1:0-236 GCF_055807535.1 Bradyrhizobium sp. Kon37 | reverse complement strand
CGGCCTTCCCTGCGCAGTGGCTTTACGGCTTATGTCGCGCTCTCCCCGGGGAGCGATGCACTATTGCCCCCGTCGCCTTGCGGATGGCTGACGCGCGGGCCCGGTTGGGCAACCCACATCACCGCAACGCTTGACGCACAGACCCCGGGCGTCAGGACCACACGATTTTGCCGTACGCCGATCACACCGGTCGTGTGCGCGAGGCCTTCACTCACGGTTGCCCGCCCTGCGAAGCC
>NZ_JBVVOY010000336.1:0-237 GCF_055807535.1 Bradyrhizobium sp. Kon37 | reverse complement strand
CCAGTCACGACGTTGTAAAACGACGGCCAGTGAATCCGTAATCATGGTCATAGCTGTTTCCTGTGTGAAATTGTTATCCGCTCACAATTCCACACAACATACGAGCAGGAAGCATAAAGTGTATAGCCTGGGGTGCCTAATGAGTGAGCTAACTCACATTAATTGCGTTGCGCTCACTGCCCGCTTTCCAGTCGGGAAACCTGTCGTGCCAGCTGCATTAATGAATCGGCCAACGCG
>NZ_JBVVOY010000335.1:0-237 GCF_055807535.1 Bradyrhizobium sp. Kon37 | reverse complement strand
AAGAGGGAAACAACCCAGACCGCCAGCTAAGGTCCCAAAGTCATGGTTAAGTGGGAAACGATGTGGGAAGGCCCAGACAGCCAGGATGTTGGCTTAGAAGCAGCCATCATTTAAAGAAAGCGTAATAGCTCACTGGTCGAGTCGGCCTGCGCGGAAGATGTAACGGGGCTAAACCATGCACCGAAGCTGCGGCAGCGACGCTTATGCGTTGTTGGGTAGGGGAGCGTTCTGTAAGCC
>NZ_JBVVOY010000334.1:0-238 GCF_055807535.1 Bradyrhizobium sp. Kon37 | reverse complement strand
AGGGCCTGGACACCCTTGGCAAAAGTGAACCGGGGCGGGGCCTTGCTCGGGGCCTCAACGCGCGGGGCAGGGGCCTCGGCCTCCACTTCCACGCCTGGGAACTTGATAATCTTCGACATTGCTTGACCCTCCACGGCGATGCGTGTTCAATTCGTCCAGCGCTCGCGCGCCTAGACCGTGATGTGACAGCATCGAGGTCAAGCGCCCCGGAGAAATCCGGGGCGTCATCCCTATGCCC
>NZ_JBVVOY010000333.1:0-239 GCF_055807535.1 Bradyrhizobium sp. Kon37 | reverse complement strand
CTCGCCGCTGCCCTGGATGGTGTTGCCCTTGAGGTCGCTGCGGCCCTCGCGTGCGCGCAGCGCGGCCAGGGCCTTGTCGTCGCCCTTCATCGCCTCGGCCTTGAGCCAGTCGGCCCACGCGCGGCGCTGCGTGCGCTCCTGGACCGCCTGACGGCCCTGCCGGTACTCGCGGTTGATCTTGTCCAGGTCGGCGCGCAGAGCCTTGTGCGCCTGCGCGTACATCAGTCGCTTTGCAATGC
>NZ_JBVVOY010000332.1:0-239 GCF_055807535.1 Bradyrhizobium sp. Kon37 | reverse complement strand
CCGCGTGCTGGCCGGGGTCGTGGCCGATGCCCAGCTCGTCGCCCAGGATCATGCTGGCAATCTCGGCCCGCAGCTCTTCCTTGGCGTACCCCTCGCTCCCGAAGGGATGCGCCAGGTCGCGGTCCAGCCGCGACGGGTGGCCGGTCCAGTGCCCCAGCTCATGGAGCGCGGTTGCGTAGTAGTTGTCGGCGCTCGGGAACTGGCCTTTGTCGGGCAGATGGATGCTGTCCGTGGACGGC
>NZ_JBVVOY010000331.1:0-239 GCF_055807535.1 Bradyrhizobium sp. Kon37 | reverse complement strand
GCCGACGGCAGCATTGAAGAGGCGGGCGACATGGTTGTGTACGTCGCCGGCTATCCCGCGGTTCGGCGGGTAGGCGTTCTGCACGTGGCAGTTCGACGTGATGCTTTCGTCGTGGCCGTAGCCGGTTTCGCGGCTCTTGAGCTGGTTAATGTCCTGGCAGATGAGGTAGCACTTGATGCCGTAGCCGGCGACGAAGGCAAGGGACTCTTGCAGGATTTCGAGCTTGCCCAGGCTGGGGA
>NZ_JBVVOY010000330.1:0-240 GCF_055807535.1 Bradyrhizobium sp. Kon37 | reverse complement strand
AAATATTGCAGTGAAGCTTGTGCCGAAAAAGACCAGATGGCACATGAACTTTAATTAATTGACTATTCGAAACTGAATTTATGCCAGAAATGGCAGGTATTCGCTCAACCTTAATTAAGGAGAAAAACATGATTACCAATTATGAAGCCACTGTTGTAACTACCGATGACATTGTTCACGAGGTGAATCTGGAAGGAAAGCGCATTGGCTACGTAATTAAAACAGAAAATAATCGGCGTA
>NZ_JBVVOY010000329.1:0-240 GCF_055807535.1 Bradyrhizobium sp. Kon37 | reverse complement strand
CATGATTCGACGTCAATTACGTCAAATCATGGTTTTCAGCCTGCTGATTCAGCACACGCGTAAACAACAGCGGTAAGATCCCTGCCAACGTCAAACCTGTAACCCACGGCAATACGGACATCAGCTCGGTTGAAACTTTGCTGACCAGTAACTGGCCTAAAAACGTTCCCACGTAATAAACCATCATATACGCAGCAAGCAAACGCCCACGGTTACGTGACGTCCCACTGCACATCAGCG
>NZ_JBVVOY010000328.1:0-240 GCF_055807535.1 Bradyrhizobium sp. Kon37 | reverse complement strand
CCGGCGATCACAACGGGCTTGTCCGGGAATTTCGCGTGCAGGGCCTCGGCAACAGCCTGTAGGTTGCCGGAATCGAACGCGGCGACAGTCGCGTGCCCCAGCGCTTCGGCCACTGTGGCGGCGGTGGCATAGCCTTCGCCGATCACCAGCGCCGGCGCGGCCGCGAGCGCATCCATGCCACCGACGACATGGAAGCATCCTTCCTTGCGGCTGTCCTTGGCGAAGCGCTTGGTGCCGTCC
>NZ_JBVVOY010000327.1:0-240 GCF_055807535.1 Bradyrhizobium sp. Kon37 | reverse complement strand
GGCGGATGTCTGGGTCGACGCCTGGCAGATGTCGGATGACGAGTTGGCCGATCGTATCCAGGCCGACAAGGTCGATATCCTGATCGACGTCTCCGGGCACACGACCGGCAACAGGCTCCATGTCTTCGCCCGCAAGCCGGCCCCGATCCAGGTCTCCGGGTTTGGTCACGCCACGGGCACGGGCCTTCAGACCATGGACTACGTGCTCGCGGATCCCGTCTTCATTCCGCAATCGGCGCG
>NZ_JBVVOY010000326.1:0-241 GCF_055807535.1 Bradyrhizobium sp. Kon37 | reverse complement strand
CATGCAGTCGGCGCATGAACGCCGCCAATGCGTCAACAACAACGAGACGGGCTCCGAAATCCGATTTCAGCACTTGATATGCCGTTTTTCCATGTATTGCTGTTGTCAGGAGCCATGCCTGATTGGGCGTGCGAACGAAGCTTACAACGGAGGGCACAGAAATGTGCCCCGCCAGCCAACGCAATCTCACCATTTCATCAGTCACGTCGTCGGCAAAAGCATCTTTGCCGTGCTTCAGAAA
>NZ_JBVVOY010000325.1:0-241 GCF_055807535.1 Bradyrhizobium sp. Kon37 | reverse complement strand
GTTGCAGCAAGCGGTCCACGCTGGTTTGCCCCAGCAGGCGAAAATCCTGTTTGATGGTGGTTAACGGCGGGATATAACATGAGCTGTCTTCGGTATCGTCGTATCCCACTACCGAGATATCCGCACCAACGCGCAGCCCGGACTCGGTAATGGCGCGCATTGCGCCCAGCGCCATCTGATCGTTGGCAACCAGCATCGCAGTGGGAACGATTCCCTCATTCAGCAGTTGCATGGTTTGTGG
>NZ_JBVVOY010000324.1:0-242 GCF_055807535.1 Bradyrhizobium sp. Kon37 | reverse complement strand
AACCAAAACCTTTTTCAGGGTTAAACCATTTCACTAAACCAGTCATTTTGTTAGACATAATTATTACCTTTTGAAGAAATTAGCCCTTGGGCAGAATGGTCCGAAAAAAAATATCAGAGAGAAAAACCAACAAGGAAATCTCAAGAGGTACAAATAATAAAATTATAACAATGACTGCTTCAGATAAATTTGTAACAAACCAGAACACCATTAACGCATGATTAACCACCCATAGCAAGGAT
>NZ_JBVVOY010000323.1:0-243 GCF_055807535.1 Bradyrhizobium sp. Kon37 | reverse complement strand
CCTGTTTATGAAGAACTGGGAAGAAGACGACGGTGAGGAATATTGCACAGCGGCAGCGGATCTGGCTGATGCCCAGGCTGTCTGCGACAAGCTCGGCATTGAACTGCACACCGTTAACTTTGCTGCCGAGTACTGGGACAACGTCTTCGAACTGTTCCTTGCCGAATATAAAGCCGGTCGCACGCCGAATCCGGATATTCTGTGCAACAAAGAGATCAAATTTAAAGCCTTCCTCGAATTTGC
>NZ_JBVVOY010000322.1:0-244 GCF_055807535.1 Bradyrhizobium sp. Kon37 | reverse complement strand
CTTCAGCAGCTCCGCCCGTCCTTCGCGTGTGGCGACTTCTTCTTTGTGCACGCCGGCGTCAAGCCGGGCGTAGCCCTGGAACGTCAGAAGGAGGAGGATCTGCTCTGGATCCGCGAGGAATTCCTCGAGTCCGAAAGACGCTTCGGCAAATATATCGTCCACGGCCATACCCCGGTCAGCGTCCCGGATATCCGCTCAAACCGGATCAATATCGACACCGGCGCTTACGCGACCGGCAACTTGA
>NZ_JBVVOY010000321.1:0-244 GCF_055807535.1 Bradyrhizobium sp. Kon37 | reverse complement strand
ACCAATTGCTCGTGGTAAAGATGCCCCGTCTAACGCAGTGCTCCTTAATGAAACCATCGCCGACTACACTGGCGTGCCGATGGAGATCCCTCGCGCTATCGCGGTATTTGAACGTTATGCCGGGCCGGAGTATAAGCATCAGGAAATGGGCCAGCCCAACGTCAGTACCGAACGCCGGGAGTTAGTGGTGCGCTGGATCAGTACAGTGGGTAACTATGACTACATTTTTGACTGGATCTTCCAT
>NZ_JBVVOY010000320.1:0-244 GCF_055807535.1 Bradyrhizobium sp. Kon37 | reverse complement strand
GACTGCTCACGCCACGGTATTAGGCATATCCTATATAGCCCCTGGTGAGAGTCACCAGTTCCTTGATTAAATAAAATGGAGTTTTACATGAAGGCTTTCAATAAGCTGTTTTCCCTCGTTGTTGCATCTGTTCTGGTTTTCTCTCTTGCTGGCTGCGGTGACAAAGAAGAATCGAAGAAATTCAGCGCCAATCTGAACGGCACTGAAATTGCCATTACCTATGTCTACAAAGGTGACAAGGTGC
>NZ_JBVVOY010000319.1:0-244 GCF_055807535.1 Bradyrhizobium sp. Kon37 | reverse complement strand
ACTTTTCGCATCAATATCATCACCCTCAGCACCATTTGCGCGGGCATACCCCTTGACGGTGTATTCGCTGAACCGGTCGCGGAAGTCTTCCTCAAAATCCAGTGTCAGCAGATTTTCTCCGAGAACCAGCTCATCAGTGGCTGTGCTGGCAGCCCGGCTGAATACCAGCTCTCCGGCGGCATTGCTGGTCATCAGTACACCGCGTGCGCGGGAGGCACGTACCAGCGCCTCATAAACGCTTTCT
>NZ_JBVVOY010000318.1:0-244 GCF_055807535.1 Bradyrhizobium sp. Kon37 | reverse complement strand
CGGATATCCGCAGGCATTTTCCAGCCGGGGCCGAGGCTCCCCACCGGCGCGGGCGTTTTTGTCCGGTAACTGCTGTAGGTGCGGGAGAGGATGAACGGCAGCGGGCCGGGCAGGGCGATGTCGGTTTCACCGGGAAGGACCTTTGCACCGAGCAGGGGATTGACCGGATGGCCGGACGTCACTCCGCCGGGGCACACCGAACAGGCCACGCCGGTGGGGGCACCAATACGTACCCCGGCTGAAC
>NZ_JBVVOY010000317.1:0-245 GCF_055807535.1 Bradyrhizobium sp. Kon37 | reverse complement strand
ATACGTTGTCAGCACGACCACTGGTCATAAACAGCAGCAGCACGATCCGTCTGCGTTTTTCGCATCGCCGTAACGACCTGGAAATCAGTTGCGACAGCCAGATAGCACTGCCGATTCAGGAAGGTGAAGATGTCCTGATTCGTCGCTGTGATTACCATCTGAATCTGATTCATCCGAAAGATTACAGTTATTTCAACACATTAAGCACCAAGCTCGGCTGGTCAAAAAAATTATTCTAATTTTAC
>NZ_JBVVOY010000316.1:0-245 GCF_055807535.1 Bradyrhizobium sp. Kon37 | reverse complement strand
GCGTTCACCTTGAGTTTCTGCGCCAGCGCCTTGAGATCCGGCAGCCACTGCTTGGCCGCGCCCACCAGCACCACCACCGAGGTGGCCATGCAGCGCTGGCCCGCCGCGCCGAAACCGGCACCGACCAGGGCATTGAGGGTGTGCTCGCGGTTGGCGTCCGGCAGCACCACCGCATGGTTCTTGGCGCCCATCATCGACTGCACACGCTTGCCGTGCTTGCCGGCCAGGTCGTAGACGTGCGTGCC
>NZ_JBVVOY010000315.1:0-245 GCF_055807535.1 Bradyrhizobium sp. Kon37 | reverse complement strand
CTCGTGAACGTTGACCCCTTCAGGCTTCAGACGGGATGCTCCAGATGATGCGACCAATCCGACCCGTTCCGACCCTCTCGCCCGATTGCGCAGCCACTGCCGCGCCTGCCCCAATCCTCTCGTCAGGACGATCGGATAGGTCGCTTTGATTGCTTGATAGAGCGCTCTCGCTTCCTTCGCTTCACCAGCGACCACGGCACCGACAAACTCGGAAAGCTTCTCTGCCCGAAAGGACCGGACCGACA
>NZ_JBVVOY010000314.1:0-246 GCF_055807535.1 Bradyrhizobium sp. Kon37 | reverse complement strand
ATCATATTCTTCAGTCCCTCAGTGCTCTCGGGGTCATCGTAAAGAACCACAACTCCCAAAGATATGTCTTGGGATTGAGGGTCGCGGGACTAATCGAAGCATTCAAGCGCCATCTGGCGCCGCCAGAGCGCCTTGCACCTCTCGTTCGAGAGATCGCAAATCGTACGGGTGAGACCGCCTACGCTGTCGGGTGGACGGAGGGAGAGATCGTAGTCATCTCCGCGATGCGCGGCAGCGCGACCGTAA
>NZ_JBVVOY010000313.1:0-246 GCF_055807535.1 Bradyrhizobium sp. Kon37 | reverse complement strand
CGTGGTTGCGTCCGTAAAAGAAGCACCAATTGGGATCGAGGTCATCCCCGCGCACGTCACTGAATATCTGAACAAAGTACTGACTGAAACCGATCATGCCAACCCTGATCCGGAAATCGTGGATATTGCCTGCGGTCGCTCCTCTGCCCCGATGCCGCAGCGAGTAACAGAAGAAGGAAAACAGGATGATGAAGAAAAACCGCAACCATCTGGAACAACGGCAGTTGAACAGGGAGAGGCTGAAAC
>NZ_JBVVOY010000312.1:0-248 GCF_055807535.1 Bradyrhizobium sp. Kon37 | reverse complement strand
AGTGTCTTCTTCATTGCGGCCATCGCGAACTCCTGCTTAAGATCGCCGGTGCCTAGTTGCCCCGGCTCAAATGCCAAATTATCCGCTCGGCAGCCCGTGATACACCCGAGCTGAAGAATTCATCGAACTCCTGGCCAGAAGTTCGTTGGAGAGCCTCTAGTTCTCCGGATGAAAGCGTCTTGAAGACTTCCAATTTATAGCCCGACTTGCGTCTGAAGCGTATCACATAGTTGATAACTGGGCTGGGC
>NZ_JBVVOY010000311.1:0-248 GCF_055807535.1 Bradyrhizobium sp. Kon37 | reverse complement strand
GGCGCTTCAAACATTGCAAATGCCGCCTTGCGATACCGAGCATATGCGAACCGGTCTGTTTAACAGTGCCAGCTTCCACCTTAGAATCCTGCGCGTCATTTGTTGAAATTGTCCATGCAATCAGGCTACCTTCGATGCACGGTAGTTTGCGTCGCATTTCTGGTCGGGTGGGATGATTTCCTGCATCGCGCGAGGCCTTTGCGGCGATATTCACCAAGGGAGCCGTTCATGCAATACGATAGAATAGA
>NZ_JBVVOY010000310.1:0-248 GCF_055807535.1 Bradyrhizobium sp. Kon37 | reverse complement strand
ACGGCTAGGGCTTATTATGCAATAAAACAAAAATAAATCAATTTAATATTTGTTATTAAGTCCCGGTTAATTGGTTTGGCATTTTTTGATCGAAGCGGTGCACCGGCGCGGTGCGCCGGCGCCCGCTGGTCAACCGGCCGCGCCGGCCATTGCGAACAGCCGGCGACTTGAGGGCGACCATGCAGGGGCATCGAGAAGTCGCTTTCGGCCACGCCGATCTTGCGGTTGCCGCGATAAGTGCCGCTGTC
>NZ_JBVVOY010000309.1:0-248 GCF_055807535.1 Bradyrhizobium sp. Kon37 | reverse complement strand
GAAAACTGAAGACCTGCAAGATTCATTATAGTCGCCGACCGGAGTTTGAAACCTCTGAGGACAAGCTCGCATTTCTCTCTACCAACCCGGCGCCCACACTGACCTTTGAATCGGTCACACCAGATAAGGATGCCAACTGGCTTAACATCACAAACAACGATTGGGAGAGCCTTGTCCCTCTTATCAGCAAGAAAACAAAAGCAGCGAAGGCCAAGGCGCAGGAAAAGGCAATCTTTGGTGACTTCTCA
>NZ_JBVVOY010000308.1:0-249 GCF_055807535.1 Bradyrhizobium sp. Kon37 | reverse complement strand
CTGCTGCTGGCCGCGTCTGTCTGGTTGTACCTCAAGCGCCCGACGTGGGCGGCCGCAGCAGCGCCGGCCAACAGAACTCGACCAGGCCGCCGGCCACGACGAACAGCGCTATAGGAGCGACCGAGCGGCCGCGCTCGACCAGGTAGAGCATCGCGGTTGCGGCCAACAGCGTGAACATGACGTTCAGCGGCCACCATCCGCCCACCACTCCACCCAACGCAATGAACGGGACCGAGGCGACCAGGCCGA
>NZ_JBVVOY010000307.1:0-249 GCF_055807535.1 Bradyrhizobium sp. Kon37 | reverse complement strand
CCTTACACCTTCGCAGAACCCACTTCGCCGCACATCATCAGCGCGCAAGAGGGCAGACCGATAGAATCATTGGTAATGAGCGCCGGATTACGCGCGCTTGAACAACAGGCTGACTGGGTGTTAGTGGAAGGTGCTGGCGGCTGGTTTACGCCGCTTTCTGACACTTTCACTTGTGCAGATTGGGTAACACAGGAACAACTGCCGGTGATACTGGTAGTTGGTGTGAAACTCGGCTGTATTAATCACGCG
>NZ_JBVVOY010000306.1:0-249 GCF_055807535.1 Bradyrhizobium sp. Kon37 | reverse complement strand
GTCATCGTTCTCATACTGCAGAGAAGAGGTGTCGATGGACACTTTAGCGGCGAATTTCTTGAAGTTCAGCGGCAGTTTTTCAGACCACAGAATGGTCATGTTCGGTTCCGGAGACGGACCCATGGTGTACAGGGTGTTCAGGAAACGGAAGCTGTTTTTGGTAACCAGGGTACGACCGTCGAGGCCCATACCACCGATAGATTCGGTTGCCCAGATCGGGTCGCCAGAGAACAGTTCATCGTATTCCGG
>NZ_JBVVOY010000305.1:0-249 GCF_055807535.1 Bradyrhizobium sp. Kon37 | reverse complement strand
GTAAAAAGACCATTGCCATCAACGACATTGTATAGGTACGACGAGCTAAATTTTCCTGCATCACCTGAGCGATTTCATCCGCCATCACGCCAGTCCGTGCTATACAGGCGTCGATTTCGTCAAGGCCGCGCCCAAGGCGATCGGCAATATCCTGCATCCGACGGCGTTGGTCATCGCTCATCCACGGCAAACGTTCACTGGCAAGACGAGCATAAACATCACGTTGCGGTGCCATATAGCGACGCATCA
>NZ_JBVVOY010000304.1:0-251 GCF_055807535.1 Bradyrhizobium sp. Kon37 | reverse complement strand
GAACGAGCTGGGCTACTGTTCGGGGATTGAAAACTACGCGCGCTTCCTCTCCGGTCGTGGACCGGGTGAGCCACCGCCGACGCTGTTTGATTACCTGCCTGCCGATGGGCTGCTGGTCGTCGATGAATCTCACGTCACCATTCCACAAATTGGCGGCATGTATCGCGGTGACCGATAATCATACCGACCGTGAGATGGAGCATCATCTTGAGATATAAATCAGGATCGCCCAGACCATAAATCGCGGAAAC
>NZ_JBVVOY010000303.1:0-251 GCF_055807535.1 Bradyrhizobium sp. Kon37 | reverse complement strand
CCAAACTTATCCGCCAGACGTCCAATCGGCCATTGTCCAAGGATAAGTTTGGTCGACTGCTGGTGTTGCGTGTTCAGGTCTTTGTCGTCATTCTCGGCAGTATCGCGATGCTTAGCCAGGCGGCGATGGCCCCAGCGTTATTCATCCTCGGTGCCGCTGGCTTTACGCTATATCCGGTGGCGATGGCATGGGCTTGCGAGAAAGTTGAACATCATCAACTGGTGGCGATGAACCAGGCCTTACTGTTGAGC
>NZ_JBVVOY010000302.1:0-251 GCF_055807535.1 Bradyrhizobium sp. Kon37 | reverse complement strand
CACCAAAATTCTCCATCGATGATTACCAGAGTCATCCGATGAAGTCCTAAGAGCCCGCACGGCGCAAGCCCTGCGGGCTTTTTTGTGCCCTCAATTTGTCCCGCGAAGTCCGAAGAGAACTAATTAAATCCGAACCTTTTAGGCCCATTGATAGGCCCAACGAAAAGCTCTATTGTTTACGTTGGGCCTAAACGCAGGGAGACTCCCCATGGCAAGAAAAACCAAGCCGTTAACTGATACGGAAATCAAAG
>NZ_JBVVOY010000301.1:0-252 GCF_055807535.1 Bradyrhizobium sp. Kon37 | reverse complement strand
CATGAAGATATTCCTTAAAATATTATTGATCATCATTGCTTCCCATCGACCGGATATCACCACTTATCTGCTCGGTTCCAACGCCGCAGCTGTAGTGCGTCACGCAGAGTGCTCCGTGCTGGTTGTGCGCTGACACTAACGCCCGCACATTGCTGCGGGCTTTTTGATTCATTTCGCAAATGTGCTGACATTTTCCCCTCTAATCCGTACCATACACGCCACAGTTTTTTATATCAGATTTCTTATGCTGGG
>NZ_JBVVOY010000300.1:0-253 GCF_055807535.1 Bradyrhizobium sp. Kon37 | reverse complement strand
CTCATTGATGATGTTATCTTTTACCACATCAATTATGTTAGCTATAGCATACAAAATCACTTGACCGATATGTTAGTCATGGCTAATCTTGTTTGCATCAACACACCGCACGGTGTTCTCAGCAAACAGTTCCGCTACCCCAGCGTTAAGGGGAAATGAGGTCAGCATGGATACTATCGATCTTGGCAACAACGAATCTCTGGTGTACGGCGTGTTTCCAAACCAGGACGGCACGTTCACCGCAATGACGTAT
>NZ_JBVVOY010000299.1:0-253 GCF_055807535.1 Bradyrhizobium sp. Kon37 | reverse complement strand
AGCACGCCGAGCAGGGTTTCCAGCCCGACGCGCAGGTTGGCTTCGCTACCGCCAAAAACCGCCAGCGTCGAGCTGGGGTTCATATCAATAATACTGTTGAGTGAGACGTGTAGCGCATCGGCATCACAATGCCCCTGGTGAGCGAGTTGTTGCACCAGGCGTGCCGACTGACAAATACCGGCCAGGGCGAGGGTGATGTCATAGTAATTCTTTGCCACGTTCACTGCTTCCTTGTTTTAAGTAAAGATAATAA
>NZ_JBVVOY010000298.1:0-254 GCF_055807535.1 Bradyrhizobium sp. Kon37 | reverse complement strand
CACCGCGCGAGCGCATCGTACAGGCTTTAGGTTAACGGAAATCCGAAGGAAAATTCCGGCTTCCTATTGAAGACAAAGTGCGCGTTGTTTATGCCGGATGCGGCGTGAACGCCTTATCCGGCCTACAAACCGCGCAAATTCAATATATTGCGGAGAAAATGTAGGCCTGATAAGCGTAGCGCATCAGGCTGTTTTCCGTTTGTCATCAGTCTTCTTCGCTATCCTGTTACGATGCCGCGATAAACAGCTCACGC
>NZ_JBVVOY010000297.1:0-255 GCF_055807535.1 Bradyrhizobium sp. Kon37 | reverse complement strand
GCTGATTCAGGTTGCCGTGGGAGAAATCTCGAAGCCGAGATGACGGTGACGCTGGGGGCCGAGAAAAGGAGAACGCAGCGAGGCACGCTTTGGCTATCGCTCCGGCTAAAATTCCCGCTCGTTGATCACCCGGGTAGGCAAGATCGAACTCGAGGTGCGGCAGGACCAGCCGGGGCGATACTCGACTGAGCTGTTCGAGCGCTAGCAGCGCTCGGAAAAGGCGCTGGTTGCGGCTTTGGCGGAGATCTACGTGCA
>NZ_JBVVOY010000296.1:0-255 GCF_055807535.1 Bradyrhizobium sp. Kon37 | reverse complement strand
ACCTTACCGCCACCGGGCAATTGACGGCCACCGACGTCGACAACGGCCAGTCCTCGTTCCAGCCCGGCGCCACCGGCATTGCCGGCAACCTCGGCACGCTGACGCTCGCCGCGAACGGCACCTACACCTATTCCGTGGCCAACAGCGCGACGCAGTCGCTGGGCGCTGGTCAGACCCACACGGACAGCTTCACGATCCACTCGCTGGACGGCACGCCGAAGACTGTCACCTTCGACGTCATCGGCGCCAACGACG
>NZ_JBVVOY010000295.1:0-255 GCF_055807535.1 Bradyrhizobium sp. Kon37 | reverse complement strand
ACTTGCACCTGGTGCAGCGCCCCGTTGCCGAGGGCCGCGATTTCGGCACCACGACCGAAGAAGGTGCTCATCACGTTCTGCGCGCCGACCAGCAGCGCCATCACCAGAACCAGGAAGATCAGGGTTCGGAAGAAGGCGTTGAGTTCGCCGCCGAAGATCAGCACGCCGCCGGCGACGACGATGCCGATGATGGACAGCGCGAAGGCCACCGGGCCGGTTACGGAGTTGCGCAGGTTCGTCAGCCAGCTCTCATAT
>NZ_JBVVOY010000294.1:0-256 GCF_055807535.1 Bradyrhizobium sp. Kon37 | reverse complement strand
GATTCTCCGTGGGAACAAACGGCGGATTGACCGTAATGGGATAGGTCACGTTGGTGTAGATGGGCGCATCGTAACCGTGCATCTGCCAGTTTGAGGGGACGACGACAGTATCGGCCTCAGGAAGATCGCACTCCAGCCAGCTTTCCGGCACCGCTTCTGGTGCCGGAAACCAGGCAAAGCGCCATTCGCCATTCAGGCTGCGCAACTGTTGGGAAGGGCGATCGGTGCGGGCCTCTTCGCTATTACGCCAGCTGGC
>NZ_JBVVOY010000293.1:0-257 GCF_055807535.1 Bradyrhizobium sp. Kon37 | reverse complement strand
GTCAAAGGGTGAAATGCATTTTTTTGTTTGTTTGCTGTCAATTTCAACAAAGTGGTGAGCTTTCAATCTTTGACATCACCATGCACTGCCATTAATATGCGCCCCGTTCACACGATTCCTCTGTAGTTCAGTCGGTAGAACGGCGGACTGTTAATCCGTATGTCACTGGTTCGAGTCCAGTCAGAGGAGCCAAATTCAAAAAAGCCTGCTTTCTAGCAGGCTTTTTGCTTTCTAATTACCAACGCTCTTAAAACATC
>NZ_JBVVOY010000292.1:0-259 GCF_055807535.1 Bradyrhizobium sp. Kon37 | reverse complement strand
GAGAATTTTGGCTTTAGGCTTGGGCAACGTGTCAGGAGTTGCGCGCATGGGCGGGGACACAGGTAGCCTTTTCTTGTCGGGGGGCGGCGAGATGGGCGCTCTCACAAGAGCGTTTGACTGGTCAAAAACATCGCTCGGCTCGCCGGAAGCGTGGCCGCAAAGTCTTCGGGTCACGGTGCGGCTCGTTCTTACCTCACGCCACCCGATGTTCATTTGGTGGGGACCAGACCTCATCCAGTTCTATAACGATGCGTATCGC
>NZ_JBVVOY010000291.1:0-259 GCF_055807535.1 Bradyrhizobium sp. Kon37 | reverse complement strand
TACTTGACGGCTCCGCCAGTCATTCCTTCGACGAACCACTTTTGAGCGGCAAGGAAAGCGACGACCAGGGGGAGAACGATAAGGGTCGATGCGGCCATCAGCGGGCCGTAGTCATTGCCGGACTCTTCGCTCTTGGAAGCCATGATTCCGAGGGGCGGAGGCATCAGGGATTGGTCCCGTACCGCAATCAATGGCCAGAACAGATCATTCCAATGGCCGACAATTGAGAAGATCGAGAATGCGGCAAGTGCCGGCAGCG
>NZ_JBVVOY010000290.1:0-259 GCF_055807535.1 Bradyrhizobium sp. Kon37 | reverse complement strand
GCTGGCAGTGGCGCTACTGGGGAAAAGGGAGTTTTACACCGATGAATGCCACCTGGGATGTCGCAGGAAAAGGTGAGTGGCATGACAGCACGATTACGCTGACCGATCTCTCCACCGGTTTCGACCAGTTACAATACGGTACGATGACGGTAGAAAAGCCGCGATTAATTCTCGACAAGCCCATCGTCTGGGTACGTGACGCACAGCATCCCTCCTTTAGCGGCGCGCTGTCACTGGACGCCGGGCAAACGCTGTTCAC
>NZ_JBVVOY010000289.1:0-260 GCF_055807535.1 Bradyrhizobium sp. Kon37 | reverse complement strand
GGGGGCCGTGCGCGGCCCGGCCGCGATGTCGTCGGCCTCCTCCAACTCGGTGAGCACGCGGCGACAGACCGCGACATAGCGCTCGCCCTCCTCGCTCAGCTTGATGGAGCGTGTGGTCCGGTGCAGCAGCTCGGCACCGACCCGCTGCTCCAGGAAAGCAATGGCGCGGCTGACCGCCGCCGGCGAACGGCCGAGCTTGCGGCCCGCGGCCGCGAGGCTGCCCTCGTCCACCGAAAGGACAAACACCTTCATCGCATCCA
>NZ_JBVVOY010000288.1:0-260 GCF_055807535.1 Bradyrhizobium sp. Kon37 | reverse complement strand
AAACCCCTGTCTTACTGGGCTTGATCGCAGGCCTGCAGGATCCGGACAAAATCAGCCATGCTGGATCGATCTTCAGCCATAGCTACAACCTGAGTATTGGACACGCGTTGGCTTCCCCGTCTGAACCACATCAGGAGGTCGGCGATGTTTCTCATGGCGGACTCTCTGCACAAACTACGGCCGTAAGCGTCAGTTGAGCGGCGAAGCGCCGCTAGATCGGGAGAAGGGCCGGCGGGCGCTACGCCGCCGGTCTCGTCCCG
>NZ_JBVVOY010000287.1:0-260 GCF_055807535.1 Bradyrhizobium sp. Kon37 | reverse complement strand
CGGGATCGGCACCCAGCGCCACAGAAACGGGGAAACGTTCGCCCGGATGCGCCGCACACCACTCCTGATAATCCAGCGCGCCGCCGCGATGCGACAGCCAGCGCATAATCAGTTTGTTTTTACCAATCAGCTGCTGGCGATAAATGCCCAGATTCTGCCGCTCTTTATGTGGGCCGCGCGTCACTGTCAGCCCCCAGGTAATCAGCGGCGCGGCATCTTCCGGCCAGCAGGTCATAATGGGAATGCGATTGAGATCGACG
>NZ_JBVVOY010000286.1:0-261 GCF_055807535.1 Bradyrhizobium sp. Kon37 | reverse complement strand
CCCGGTCATGGTGCTCGAAACTCTTCGAAACTCGGCGTTCAGCGCGTTCTTAGTAGGGCAACAGGCAGCTCGCCTCATGCTGGGGAATCAACCCGACGCCAATGGCGCGAGAGGAACGATCATCTTCACGAACGCCAGCGCGGCGCTCAAGGGCTTCCCGTCAAGTGGGGCGTTTGCAATGGCATGTCATGCCAAGTCCGGACTCGCGCAAAGCATGGCAAGAGAATTGATGCCGCAGGGTATCCACATCGCGAACGTGCC
>NZ_JBVVOY010000285.1:0-262 GCF_055807535.1 Bradyrhizobium sp. Kon37 | reverse complement strand
GGGACTGATCATCACCGAGGCCTATTACTGGGACCTGAACGAGAAGACCCGCGCTTTCGGCAAGCGTTTCATGGAGCGCGTCAAGCGCATGCCGACGATGAACCAGGCGGCGACCTACAGCGCGACGCTGCACAACCTCAAGGCGGTGCAGCCCGCTGGCACAAAGGACACCAAGACCGTGATGGCCAAGATGCGCGAGCTGCCGGTGAAGGATGCCTTCACCGACAACGGCAGCTTACGCGAAGACGGCCGCATGGTGCAC
>NZ_JBVVOY010000284.1:0-262 GCF_055807535.1 Bradyrhizobium sp. Kon37 | reverse complement strand
AATCGAATAAAAATCAGGCTACATGGGTGCTAAATCTTTAACGATAACGCCATTGAGGCTGGTCATGGCGCTCATAAATCTGGTATACTTACCTTTACACATTGGGGCTGATTCTGGCTTCCACGCGATCTCTTTTGGGTTTGACCTCTCTTGATCCCCGTCCTAAGAGCGGAGGCTAGGGAGAGAGGGCTCTAAGCAGGTTATTAAGCTGCTAAAGCGTAGTTTTCGTCGTTTGCGACTATTTTTTGCGGCTTTTTACGAG
>NZ_JBVVOY010000283.1:0-263 GCF_055807535.1 Bradyrhizobium sp. Kon37 | reverse complement strand
GGCCGATAGGTGAAACTGGCAATGTAACCCGCCTGGTACAGCAGGTCAGGGATAGTTAGTACCGAGAGGAGCGTCGTATTTTTGAGCTGCATAATCGTCTGGCCCATCAGTGGTGGCACCATGCGGCGGAGTGCCTGCGGCAGGATGATCCGCTTCATGCGCTGCACGTACCCCATGCCCAACGCAACGGCGGCGTCAGTCTGGCCACGATCAATCGACTGAACGCCGGCGCGCAGGATCTCCGCATAGAAGCCGCTGGCGTA
>NZ_JBVVOY010000282.1:0-263 GCF_055807535.1 Bradyrhizobium sp. Kon37 | reverse complement strand
ATGACGTATACCAAAAGCAAAACATTTAAAACCGAAACTGGTGCGCGCCGATGGTTGGAGAAGCACACAGTAAGCTAACGATTAAAACGTCTACTCCTGCTGTTCCAGAATAACTTCATAAAATGGGAGTATTTTTCGGTGACGAGATAATAAGAACAGTTTGCGCTATCACTCTGATGTTGAATGATGCCCTTCCGTTCTAATTTTTTCATAACCGGGTTACGGCAAGGAGAAGTGATAATAAGATTTCCTGTTTTAAGGAA
>NZ_JBVVOY010000281.1:0-263 GCF_055807535.1 Bradyrhizobium sp. Kon37 | reverse complement strand
GGTTTTCCTGCGTGTGCTTTTCGCGCAGCGGACCGCGGGTGCCAGCCGGCACCCGGCCTTCCCTGCGCCCTCTTGGACAAGAGGGTGGAGTGACGAAGCAAAGCTCGGGCGAAACGCGCCGCGAGGATGTGAAACTGTGTCTTCAAATCAAAATGCGAGCTGGAAGAGTGGCACTGCCGCCCCATACTCCGTCATTGCGAGCGCAGCGAAGCAATCCAGTCTGCCGCCGCGGAGGGATTCTGGATTGCTTCCGCCTTCGCTAA
>NZ_JBVVOY010000280.1:0-264 GCF_055807535.1 Bradyrhizobium sp. Kon37 | reverse complement strand
TGCATGTTCACAGGCAAACAGTTTCCCGGTACGACCAAATCCAGTGGCGATCTCGTCGGCAATCAGCAAGATACCTTCGCGATCGCATATTTTGCGGATTCGTTTTAACCATTCCGGATGGTACATGCGCATCCCGCCTGCGCCCTGGACAATCGGCTCAATGATCACCGCCGCGATTTCATGACGATGCGCCGCCATCAGGCGGGCAAAGCCCACCATATCGCGCTCATCCCATTCGCCATCCATGCGGCTTTGCGGGGCGGG
>NZ_JBVVOY010000279.1:0-264 GCF_055807535.1 Bradyrhizobium sp. Kon37 | reverse complement strand
CGGAACTGAGCCTGATGGGGGCGGAGTAATGGCGATGCCTTTATCGTTATTAATTGGCCTGCGTTTTAGTCGCGGACGGCGGCGCGGCGGCATGGTGTCGCTGATCTCCGTTATTTCTACCATTGGCATTGCCCTCGGCGTGGCGGTATTGATCGTCGGCTTAAGCGCGATGAACGGCTTTGAACGCGAACTGAACAACCGTATTCTGGCGGTGGTGCCGCATGGTGAAATCGAGGCGGTGGATCAGCCGTGGACTAACTGGCA
>NZ_JBVVOY010000278.1:0-264 GCF_055807535.1 Bradyrhizobium sp. Kon37 | reverse complement strand
CAGTCAGGGAAAAATTAACCAAAAAATCAGCCGCAGGAAAAGCATCTGTTCAGGCCAGAAGAAGCAGAAAGGAAGCAGATGTTCAAACAAAACAAGAGAGAAATTTAACAGGTGTTCAAACAGATGTTGAAGTGGTGTTTGAACATGATGTCAACACAAAGGCAACTAATAAAGATACAGATAAAGATCTAAAAACAGATCCCCCCCTAAATCCCCCCCGGGGGAATCGAGGTGTCAAAAAGTTTGACCCTCTGGATATTACTT
>NZ_JBVVOY010000277.1:0-264 GCF_055807535.1 Bradyrhizobium sp. Kon37 | reverse complement strand
AACTGCCATAACCCCGGACGGCGGCTTTTCACAGGTATCCTTTTCAGACAGTGGTACAGCCACGCCCCCGGTATTTGAAAGTGTGTCCGATATCGAAAAAACCACTGCCATGCTGGGGGCGGCGCTGGATAGCGTCATTCTGACGGCATCTGAGCAGGGTTTTTCGACAGACAGTGTTCAGCTTACGCAACTGCGTCTGCTGGTTGTTGCCGACCTGGAAAAACGCGGGCTGCAACTGGCAGGTGGTGTGATTCACTACCCGCC
>NZ_JBVVOY010000276.1:0-265 GCF_055807535.1 Bradyrhizobium sp. Kon37 | reverse complement strand
ATGGGGACGTGCTTGGCAATCACGCGCACCCCCCGGCCGTTTTAGCGGCTAAAAAAGTCATGGCTCTGCCCTCGGGCGGACCACGCCCATCATGACCTTGCCAATCTCGTCCTGCTTCTCTTCGATCTTCGCCAGCAGGGCGAGGATCGTGGCATCACCGAACCGCGCCGTGGTGACTACCGGCACGGTGATTTCCGGTTTTTTGCTCTCTTTGTTCGGCACGCGACCAAAGGTGTCCGCTGCCGGAGTTGGCAAAAATGGCGTC
>NZ_JBVVOY010000275.1:0-266 GCF_055807535.1 Bradyrhizobium sp. Kon37 | reverse complement strand
GGCAGCGATGTCGATTTTCGGCATAAGCATTTCCCTGCAGTTCTCTAGCGTTGCGTGGCCTGGCACATCGCGGAGCGCCAGGCGCGTCGTCGAACCCGGTCACGGATTTCGCCGCATCCGCACGGCCAGTTTCGCACGGCAAGGCCGGATGGCGCGCGAGGAGGCGGACGATCGCGTTAGCGACGGGACGAATTCAATAGCGGCGGGATGATGCCATCATGCAGGTGTTTTGCCCGACGAGTCAAACGGCGGGTCTTCCTTCGCAC
>NZ_JBVVOY010000274.1:0-266 GCF_055807535.1 Bradyrhizobium sp. Kon37 | reverse complement strand
AAGCCGAGCCCGAGGGTACCGACCGCGATCTCATCGACAAGCTGGAAGCGATGGTCGAGCAGGGCATGGCGGCCATGGCGGCCGGCGCTGCTGCTCCCGTAGCCGAAGCGCCGCCGCTTGTGCCGGAAGCGCCTGTCGCCGTTGAAGCCAGCCAGGGCGTGCTGGCCGACCCGAGCCTGGAGCGTCCGCTGCGTCCGGGCGAAGTCTCGCTCGACGAGCTCGAGCGCGCCTTCCGCGAGACCGCGATCGAAGTGCCGGTCCCGGTT
>NZ_JBVVOY010000273.1:0-267 GCF_055807535.1 Bradyrhizobium sp. Kon37 | reverse complement strand
CTGGGCTTGCAGGAAAGCGACGTGCCGGAAGTCCAGCTCGCGCAGGGTTGCCGGGGTCATGTCGAAGGCGACGATAGGGGCCTTGGCGTCGTGCGTCGTTTTCAGTGCGTTCATAGGGTTCTCCCGCCGTGTTATTGGTTGATGCCTTCCAGGCTCTGCGAAAGGCTCCGCATGAGCGCCTGGTGAGCTTTGGCCGCCTCGGCGACCATTGCCGGATTCATGTTCTTGGTGGTGATGAGCGCGAGGGTGTGCTGACGCCAGACGGGC
>NZ_JBVVOY010000272.1:0-267 GCF_055807535.1 Bradyrhizobium sp. Kon37 | reverse complement strand
GCTTCAACCCTTGGTTTCAAATCGGGAGAAGTGAAAATAATCATCTCATTTTCAAGTGCGGCCAGACGCTCAAAGTAACTAAAATAAACATCAAAGAACGAATCAGCAGCCTAGAGGTTCGAGACGATATTGAGCGCCGTGCTTATGAAATCGCACTCGTATCTCTGGAAGTAGAGCCAGATGAACGCGAAGCCTATGAATTATTCATGGAAAAGCGTTTCGGTGACTTAGTAGATCGTCGGAGAGCAAAAAACGGCGATAACGAAT
>NZ_JBVVOY010000271.1:0-267 GCF_055807535.1 Bradyrhizobium sp. Kon37 | reverse complement strand
AGCGGCGCAGCCGCTTCCTTCGCCTTGGTGGTCACGGACACGATGCGGGCGGGTTGGCCGCTCACGGCGGCCGCGATGCCCTCGGCGTGCTCCTTGTTGCTGAAACTGCAAATGGACGCCTCGCGCAAGTTCGGCTTCAAGCCGGACCAGGTGAAGGACATTACGCAGGCCCTGCGCGAGAAGCACAAGCTCATCACCTACAACCGTTCCGACTGCGAATACTTGAGCGAGGAACAGCACGGCGATGCGCCGGGCGTGCTGGCGGCC
>NZ_JBVVOY010000270.1:0-268 GCF_055807535.1 Bradyrhizobium sp. Kon37 | reverse complement strand
AACGCGCTTTTCCAGCAAGTGTTCGATGTAGCGGTCGTTCTGCTGCAGATGATGCGGCCGCAGAAACAAACCTTCCGACCAGAAGACCTTGCTGTACCAAGACATTCCTATATCCACTTAGAAATTGTAGGCAACCTCGTGGTCGCCGAGAGTTTACTTTGAGCCGGGCTTATCACCGCGGTCGTAATAGTTCGAGAAAAGCAACATAAAGGTTTCGATCGGCGCGTTGTTGTCGCGGCCAAGATGCGCTTTCCAGCGCGTCAAGAAC
>NZ_JBVVOY010000269.1:0-269 GCF_055807535.1 Bradyrhizobium sp. Kon37 | reverse complement strand
ATCGTTTTGAAGGAGGACGCCCTTCGGAGCTGTCCGGCGTCAGTTCGATCCGCAACGAACTGCGCCGTGCAAGTTCATCGAGCTTTCTAACCAGGAAACTCCGTAAACGTTCGAAGCTCTGTGAGGTTGAGGTCCGAGACTGCCAGGTAGGATCCGCCGCCTTTGGACCAGCCGACTATGATAGAGTCGTTCTCGTCCTGCGACGCAAAGAAGGCCGGCTCACGCGCATCTTCTACGATCGCGTCGAGAAGTACTAAATCGGCATCGAC
>NZ_JBVVOY010000268.1:0-270 GCF_055807535.1 Bradyrhizobium sp. Kon37 | reverse complement strand
TTATCTGGAGCGCCTGTACAGTTAACTGTGGTAGTCGCTGCAGATAACCTTTTCGTCTGATTTTGTTGGAATGGCGCTATCGACAGCGTGCGCAATCCGACTAAAAGGTAATGTTAATGCGCTGCTGGCCATTGCCAGGCCGCCGATCGCTGTCGTTTTTACCAAACCCCGGCGACTCACCTCAGCAGCCAATACCGCATCAGGGATTTTCGTTTTCATAATGGCTCACTCAAGCTTGCTCACGATTGATTCCAGTAACAAACCGTATTG
>NZ_JBVVOY010000267.1:0-270 GCF_055807535.1 Bradyrhizobium sp. Kon37 | reverse complement strand
CAGGCGCTGAAGGGCGAGCCGATCACCGTGTTCGGCGACGGCGGGCAGACCCGCTCGTTCTGCTATGTCGACGATCTCGTCGAAGCGATCATGCGGCTGATGGCGACCGGCGAGAACATCACCGGACCGATCAACATCGGCAACAATTCGGAGTTCACCATTCGCGAGCTCGCCGAGAAGGTGATCAAGCTCACCGGCTCGCGCTCGCAACTGATCTTCCAGCCGCTGCCCCAGGACGATCCGCGCCAGCGCCAGCCCGACCTCACCAAG
>NZ_JBVVOY010000266.1:0-271 GCF_055807535.1 Bradyrhizobium sp. Kon37 | reverse complement strand
GGTGCGCCGGCGCGGCGGCCGGAAGCGAGCGATGGGCACGCGGCGACCGCTGGACCTGCCGCTGGCGCCCAACCAGCGCTGGTCGCTGGACTTCGTCGCAGACCAGCTGACGGACGGGCGGCGCTTCCGCATCCTGACGGTGATCGATAACTGTACGCGCGAGTGCCTGGCGCTGGTGGCCGACACCTCGCTGTCGGGCGCGCGGGTCGTGCGGGAGTTGGACGCCGTCATCCGGCAGCGAGGGCGGCCCGACACCATCGTCAGCGACAAC
>NZ_JBVVOY010000265.1:0-272 GCF_055807535.1 Bradyrhizobium sp. Kon37 | reverse complement strand
CTTTGCTGTAAAATCCAAGCTTTTACCATCGGGTCTCGGACATAAACTTTTTGTAGTCTTTCTACCTCAACTGGTTTCCTGGAGCCCTCGGGTTGACTCAACGTTTTCTTAATTAATTTACTAACCCTCATATTCAGAAGCGATTCATCATCTGTAGGCTGTGAAAGCTCTGATAGTTCTCCACGTATTATAGACGCCCAAAAACTGTCACTATAAATACCTGGAACATTTATCAATATTCGTTTCGTTCTATTGCCGGAAGGAATTTCCTT
>NZ_JBVVOY010000264.1:0-273 GCF_055807535.1 Bradyrhizobium sp. Kon37 | reverse complement strand
CAGCGTGGGGCAAGGCTTCAGAACGCCATGCTGTCTCATCGCCATTGCTGTCGCGTGCGGCCTGCGCCAATCCGCCAATACACGCTTGCGCTGGTCGACCGCTCGAGCGCGCTGCGCCCTATTTCCCTCATCGAGAGGAAGAGGGGCAAACAGCCGATCGATATTTTCAATCAGTTCGGCGGCCAGTCGCTCTGCGCGGATAATTGACTGGCGCGTGTTGTCGCGCGAGAAAGCCGAAGATAAATGCGGAATGCGAAGCCCCTTGCTCAAGCC
>NZ_JBVVOY010000263.1:0-274 GCF_055807535.1 Bradyrhizobium sp. Kon37 | reverse complement strand
CGTTGCTCTCGGCGGAGGGCAACGACACGATCAAGATCAGCCAGCGTACGATTGCGCATATAGTTTCCTGGAGTCAGATTATCCGCGCTACAGTAGCGCAAATTGCGGGGAAACAGCAATTAACCTGCCAATATTGAGGATACAAACTATTTTCTTCTACCTCTAAAGGACGATGCACGCTATGCCTCCCTGATGATGTATATCAAAGTAAAACCGCCATTTTCCCTTATTCTGTAGCGAAATAGCACGATCATGACGCTATATACATGATTAC
>NZ_JBVVOY010000262.1:0-274 GCF_055807535.1 Bradyrhizobium sp. Kon37 | reverse complement strand
GTTTGCTGCGGATTTAGCCCCAGTTTGCGGAACAGTTGCAGGTCTTTATCTTCTTCCGGATTCGGCGTGGTCAGCAGTTTGCAACCGTAGAAAATCGAGTTTGCGCCTGCCATAAAGCACATCGCCTGAGTCTGTTCGTTCATCTGCTCGCGTCCGGCAGAAAGGCGCACGTAAGAGGTTGGCATCATGATCCGCGCGACCGCAATGGTGCGAATAAAATCAAAGGCATCGACATCATCGTTATCGGCAAGCGGCGTGCCTTTCACCTTCACCA
>NZ_JBVVOY010000261.1:0-274 GCF_055807535.1 Bradyrhizobium sp. Kon37 | reverse complement strand
GGCATATCCAATAACCCAGACAAAACCGATGTATAAGTCAACATATCCTGAATCAGACATACAATATCGCAATGAAAATCAATAATATTTTAAGGAATATCTTCATGAAATCAAAAGACACCCTAAAGTGGTTCCCTGCGCAGCTTCCTGAAGTAAGAATTATCCTAGGGGATGCTGTAGTGGAAGTAGCAAAACAGGGAAGACCTATCAATACCAGAACATTGCTTGATTACATTGAAGGAAACATAAAGAAAACATCATGGCTGGATAACAA
>NZ_JBVVOY010000260.1:0-275 GCF_055807535.1 Bradyrhizobium sp. Kon37 | reverse complement strand
ATGGCATCGCTAAATCCCATATCCAGCATGCGGTCGGCCTCATCCATCACCAGCGTATTCAACGCATCCAGTGATACCGTGCCTTTTTGCAGGTGATCCAGCAAACGCCCCGGCGTTGCCACGATAATATGCGGCGCATGTTGCAACGAATCACGCTGCATACCGAACGGTTGACCACCGCACAACGTCAAAATTTTGGTATTTGGCAGAAAACGCGCCAGCCGACGCAATTCACCTGCCACCTGATCCGCCAGTTCACGCGTAGGACACAGCAC
>NZ_JBVVOY010000259.1:0-276 GCF_055807535.1 Bradyrhizobium sp. Kon37 | reverse complement strand
CGACCTCCGAGCCGCCGATCCGTCGTTGGAACCGACAACGCATATGCCAGGTCTTCTGTACGACTTAATAGAACGTGCGGTACCAGGCACGCCTGACCGTCAGTGAGATTGGATGAGTGAACGATATTGATCGAGAAGAGCCCTGCGCAGCCGCTGCCGTGCCCGAGAGCATGGCGGCTCACGTGATGGGATACAAATGGGCCCGTGATAAGGTTGGTCAGTCCGGCTGCGCGGTCTATCGGCTGCATAGCAAGTCAGGCGGCTCCGACTTGTTTC
>NZ_JBVVOY010000258.1:0-277 GCF_055807535.1 Bradyrhizobium sp. Kon37 | reverse complement strand
CCTCGCAGGCCATCTGAACGACTTCGGGATGAATAGTTCGATCTGCCTGAGGTTTGGTTCCCGTTAGTCGTGCGCCGCCTCGAAGCATTCACAGCGGCTTTCGTCATCTTTCTCGGCCAGCAAGCCAGACGCTCAACCTGGGCCAGCGACGAATTCCACGGGCGTGCCTTTCGATACTTGGGCGGCGACGCGCTCAGCGTCCCAGTTCGTAAGACGCACGCAGCCGTGCGATTCCGCTTTCGAAACCTTTCCCGGTTCGGGCGTGCCATGGATCCCA
>NZ_JBVVOY010000257.1:0-277 GCF_055807535.1 Bradyrhizobium sp. Kon37 | reverse complement strand
AAGCAGTGGTATCAACCGACGTACACAACCATGTCGCCCGCCTCTTCAATGCTGCCGTCGGCGCTCTTCTTCGGCCCCGGCATGCGCAGGCATTCATCGGGGGTCAGCAATGGCCGCTGCACTTCCTGGAAGGTCCGCGAGACGTTGCCCAACAGCGCCGACGTGCGGCGGCCGCTCGTCGTGATCTGCTCCTTCACGATGGTCGTGGTGCCTGTCAGTTTTGACAGGTGCTCGGCCGTCTCCACGCGGTTCGGCGGGTAGGCGTTCTGCACGTGGC
>NZ_JBVVOY010000256.1:0-279 GCF_055807535.1 Bradyrhizobium sp. Kon37 | reverse complement strand
GCGGAGGCTTCAAATTAGACAATCTCTTCCGCGTACTGCCAAAGTGCTTTTAACAGCGCCACTTTCTCTTTGTCATCGGCATATTGTTGTACCAGCAGCTGCCAGAGCTGCTTTTGCTTCTATGAGTGGAAACGGACAGACCTGCGTCACCACATCCAGCTTTTTAATCACCATCTTTACACCTTACTTAATTTGCCGCAGCAGTTGCCAGTCGCGCCTTACGCTGCGGCCGAACATACACAAGCCAGGACGCAGTCCAGACTCCGAGAATCATAAATA
>NZ_JBVVOY010000255.1:0-279 GCF_055807535.1 Bradyrhizobium sp. Kon37 | reverse complement strand
CGGAATCACAGGGATCGCCACATGTCATCCAGGTGGAGTTGGTGGTGACACCGTTGTCGAGTGTGTGCTTAACAAACTCTGCCCGTCGCATACCTACGTAATTTTTAAATATCCGGAGTAATCCATGCATCGTATAGACACGAAAACCGCGCAGAAGGATAAGTTCGGCGCGGGTAAGAACGGTTTTACCCGTGGTAACCCCCAGACCGGCACGCCTGCCACCGATCTGGATGATGACTACTTTGACATGTTGCAGGAGGAACTTTGCAGCGTGGTGGA
>NZ_JBVVOY010000254.1:0-279 GCF_055807535.1 Bradyrhizobium sp. Kon37 | reverse complement strand
GCAGGCCATCGAGCCTGCGCAGGGGGCAACTATGGAGCAACAGCAAGACCAGGTGGCACGACCGGCCATTGCGCCGGCCGACGAGCTGATCGCGCAGACCCTGCGCATGTACCGCGCCGGCGCGGAGCCGGCGGAAGGCAACCAATCGCTGGCCGCGCTGACCGAAACCACGCTGGGCTTTGAGCTGCCTGCCGATTGGACCGGCCGCGTCCAGGTCCAGGCCAACGTCGAGGTCGAGCACGACGGCGAACGGTCCGTGGTGCCGGCCGGCGACCGAGA
>NZ_JBVVOY010000253.1:0-279 GCF_055807535.1 Bradyrhizobium sp. Kon37 | reverse complement strand
CAGCAAATGGAAGCGCATGGCTACTCCATCGCCAATAAAACGTTTGAAGGCACCGTGGGTATTTCCCGTGATGACTTCGAGGATGACAATCTGGGTATTTATGCGCCGATTTTTCAGGAGATGGGCCGTTCTGCGGCAGTTCAGCCGGATGAGCTGATTTTTAAACTTCTGAAAGATGGCTTTACCCAGCCCTGCTATGACGGTCAGAACTTCTTCGACAAGGAGCATCCGGTATATCCGAACTCCGTAGGCCGGATAAGGCGTTTACGCCGCATCCGG
>NZ_JBVVOY010000252.1:0-280 GCF_055807535.1 Bradyrhizobium sp. Kon37 | reverse complement strand
CATAGAAAACCATCCCAAACGCAAACAACCTTTACAAGACACAGAAGCCCTTCAATATCAGAAAATCACACATAATAACACCATTCACATACATAAAACACCAAATCAGACTAATAATTTAAAAGTAATGTGCCAGCCCCTGGTACGCCTTTTTTTATTGATTCGGCGAAAAGCGATATATAATCTATTTGATAGATTCTTTCGCTTGAGGATGATATTCCGTTATGTTTTTTTTTGAGTTATATAGAATTTTAGGGTTTTAAGGGGGGTATTCACTTTG
>NZ_JBVVOY010000251.1:0-280 GCF_055807535.1 Bradyrhizobium sp. Kon37 | reverse complement strand
CTTCTTCCTGCCAGCACTTTGTTACCAGTTTACCAATGACGTCCGCATACCCCTTATACCACTGATAATCGGTCAGGTCTGGTACCAGCTTCTGGACATGACGTCGTGCCAGCGTGGTCGGTAAACGACTAAACCGGTTTCCATTACAACGCCCACAAATCTTATATACCGGTACGCCATGAAACCGGGTTCTTTTTTCATCCAGAACAATCCCTTTACCCTTACACCCTCTGCACGCTGTGCTGGCTTCGCCCTTACCATGGCAATGCTGACATAGTTC
>NZ_JBVVOY010000250.1:0-280 GCF_055807535.1 Bradyrhizobium sp. Kon37 | reverse complement strand
ACCCCTCGTTGAAGGTGATGGAGGCCATTGCCGACGCCCTGGAAACTCCCCTACCTCTTCTCCTGGAGTCCACCGACCTTGACCGCGAGGCACTCGCGGAGATTGCGGGTCATCCTTTCAAGAGCAGCGTGCCGCCCGGATACGAACGCATCAGTGTGGTTTTGCCGTCACATAAGGCGTTTATCGTAAAGAAATGGGGCGACGACACCCGAAAAAAGCTGCGTGGAAGGCTCTGACGCCAAGGGTTAGGGCTTGCACTTCCTTCTTTAGCCGCTAAAAC
>NZ_JBVVOY010000249.1:0-280 GCF_055807535.1 Bradyrhizobium sp. Kon37 | reverse complement strand
CTCTATCGCCTGTTCGGATTCAACCCGGACCAGATCGATCTGTCGGCGCAGGCTTTCCAACAACGGATCCTCGCCGAAGACTTTCGCCGGATCGTCGATGTGGAACGTCAGGCAATCCGGCAAAAGCAGCCTTTCGAAGTTGATTTTCGGATTTTGCGTCCGGACGGTTCCGTACGACACGTCCATACGGAGGGGCATCCCGTCGTCGGCGGGGACGGCGATGTCACGGAAATCATTGGCACCCACGTCGATGTCACCGAGCAGTTTGCCGCCAGACAAG
>NZ_JBVVOY010000248.1:0-281 GCF_055807535.1 Bradyrhizobium sp. Kon37 | reverse complement strand
CGAGCGTTATGCAAGCCAGGAACCTCAAGTACGGAGTGCCCATCGAGCTTTAAACCCGTTCGAACAACGGTGCATTCGGTCTTGAGGGCATGCAGAACGTATCCGCGATCTCTTCCGCGGGCTCGGCCACGAGCCGCTATTCGTCGAGGGCGACGATCCCAAATTGATGCACCGGGCCATGGCAGACGCGCTCGACGTCGCGCTCGTCAGCATCCGGTCGATCCAGCAGCACGCCCGCGACGGCCGCAAGAGCGTCGAACGTCCGCGCTGGCCGATGATCG
>NZ_JBVVOY010000247.1:0-282 GCF_055807535.1 Bradyrhizobium sp. Kon37 | reverse complement strand
CCGGATGAAGGTTATAGATGTCCAGATCCATTGAACGGGCCAGTACGCCAGTGGCTACGTCGCGCGCCAGTGACGTCAGATCGTGTACGAAACCTTCGCCGCGATCGGTGAGGTTTCCGCCGCCAGCATTAGCACCGGAAGCCGTGCGAGTGATGTGTGAAACACGATTACCCTTCATCCGGCACACGCTAAACGCATTGAGGAAATTATCGCTGAAAATAAACCGCCCTTTTCTGTTTTCCGCGACAAATTCATCACCATGCCTGGCGGGCTGGATTATTC
>NZ_JBVVOY010000246.1:0-282 GCF_055807535.1 Bradyrhizobium sp. Kon37 | reverse complement strand
AGCCAGACCAGCATCAGGATAATCGCGACTAACAGTATCCACAGCGCGGGACGCGTTGCCATATTTTGCAACGTGTCCATCATCGGTGGAAAAGGATTAAGCAGCGGTTGCATAACACGCGGATCAATCCCTTTAACCCGCCGTTGATAAAGCTGATTAAGAATATCCTCGGCCTGGGCAGAAGAAAGCGAAGATTTCAGGTATAAGGATACGTAATGATACAACCTATTTCCGGCCCTCCTCCTGGGCAACCACCAGGTCAGGGAGATAATCTGCCGTCTG
>NZ_JBVVOY010000245.1:0-282 GCF_055807535.1 Bradyrhizobium sp. Kon37 | reverse complement strand
GGCCATGGTGGCAATCTTTTTTTACGTTAAGGCAGATGCACCCGCCGCCTTCAAGCTGCCTATCGAACGACAATTCCCGCAGCCCGGCCTCCAAACTGCCCCGGACCAGGACCTCGCCAATGCATTGCAGAGCGAACGAAGTGCTCTGTCTCGGTACAGCTGGATCGACCGAGGCAGAGGTGTCGCAAGAATACCCATTGAGAAGGCCGTCGAGATCGTCATTGCCAGAGGCGACCGCGGTTACGATCCTCTGGACAAGTCAAACGCCCCGGAGGTCGAGAA
>NZ_JBVVOY010000244.1:0-282 GCF_055807535.1 Bradyrhizobium sp. Kon37 | reverse complement strand
CGTTGGCGAAGGTGATGGGGTACTGTGTGAGCGTCCGGATCGTCATCCAAATGTTGTTAAGAGTGCTTGCCGATACGTGAGTTCCTCGGCCAGCCGAGCAGAAGCGTCGGCCAATTGCGGGCACCGGCCATTGCGACCGCAGCCATCCTCGCCAGCTCTCTCACATGTTCGTCCCTTCCGAACCGTTCGTCAGACGTGTCTTGTGCCGCGGACGAAGAACAACATCTCGATCGTGGGTCGCGACCTAGTCGAAATGCATTCTGACCGGCGGAGTTCGCATTC
>NZ_JBVVOY010000243.1:0-283 GCF_055807535.1 Bradyrhizobium sp. Kon37 | reverse complement strand
GGCGTGTATTTACGGGCTAATAAAGAGCGTGCCGTGGTACACAAATTTAATCAGTATCGCTACATCAGATTCCTGAACAAACGAGCAAGGAAGCGGCTAAATACCAAACTATTCAAGGTTCAGCCATACCCTAAGTGATCCCCATGTAATGAATAAAAAGCAGTAATTAATACATCTGTTTCATTTGAAGCGCGAAAGCTAAAGTTTTCGCATTTATCGTGAAACGATTTCGCGTTTTTCGTGCGCCGCTTCAGCGGGTCTGCGTCTGCTGTCCGGCATTGCC
>NZ_JBVVOY010000242.1:0-284 GCF_055807535.1 Bradyrhizobium sp. Kon37 | reverse complement strand
CCGTCGAGGTGCTGCACCAGGGCGATGACATCGCCACCGACGCCGCAGGCGCGACAGTTGAAAACCTGCTTGCGGATGTTGATCGAGAAGCGGTCACGGCCACCGCAGGCAGGACAAGGCCCGACACGTTCAGGCCTGCGACCGATCAGCCTGATGCCACGGCGCGCGATCTCGTCCTCAATGCGCACCGCCTTTGCCATGTCGATGATCATCGCCATGCCTCCCGCCTAGAGAGGTGGCCGGGATACATGGAGCCCTTGGTGCCCGTGCGCGAGGCGTGTCAC
>NZ_JBVVOY010000241.1:0-284 GCF_055807535.1 Bradyrhizobium sp. Kon37 | reverse complement strand
CTGCAACATCATCAAAAGCATGGTGAGCGCGGTGCGTAACGCCATCCCCACACCGTATGTTACTGGCCAAAGTCACCCTGATACTGAATGACCAGGACGGGCTGAAAACCCGCGTCAGCCTTGCACCACGCGAAGGCTTTCTGGTGCCGGTTGAAAGCGACCGTAAAAACAGGAAAGGCGGCGACAGTAACGGCGGTATTGATGCGCTGGTTGAAGATTATTATCGCAGACACCCGGAGAAAACGCCGCCGTGGAAAGAGTAAATGATTCCGCCTTGAACCGCC
>NZ_JBVVOY010000240.1:0-285 GCF_055807535.1 Bradyrhizobium sp. Kon37 | reverse complement strand
AGTTCGTCCAGCCGAAAGACTTCGAAGAAGGCGTGTGGTTGAGCGAGCTTTCCGACGCCATTGAAACCAGCAAAGGCATTCTTTCTGTGCCCGTTCCCGTTGGCAAATTCCTGTTGATTAACAACCTGTTCTGGCTGCACGGTCGCGACCGCTTTACTCCGCACCCGGATCTGCGCCGTGAACTGATGCGCCAGCGTGGCTATTTCGCTTACGCCTCTAACCACTACCAGACGCATCAGTAAGCGCAAAGGAATTGAGCGGATGTATGATTTTGTGATTATTGGC
>NZ_JBVVOY010000239.1:0-285 GCF_055807535.1 Bradyrhizobium sp. Kon37 | reverse complement strand
GCTGCCTGTAACAGGCTGTCGTTGTTGATCAGCAGGCTATACCATTTGGTGGTAAAGCCCTGCCAGTTGATGCCGAAGCGCGAGCTGTTAAAGGAGTTCACAATCAAAATAATGATTGGGATATACAGGTACGCGTAGATAGCGGTCATAAAACCGCCGCGAAGCAGTCGACCGATCATTCGAGTTCCACCTTCTTATTCAGCAAACGAGAAGCGCGCCAGTAAACCAGCAACATCAGGCCCATTACGATAGTCAGCGAAATGATGGAAGCTGCACCAAACGGGC
>NZ_JBVVOY010000238.1:0-285 GCF_055807535.1 Bradyrhizobium sp. Kon37 | reverse complement strand
ACAAGGGCGCAGGGAAGGCCGGGCGCCGGCTGGCACCCGCAGGTCCGTGCGCGACAGAAATGCACACGGGGTGGACCACAGGTTCGCCGGATCGCCCGGCCTTCCCTGCGCGATGGTTTTAACGTGTCCTTCGTGCTCTCCCCGGGGAGCGATGCACTATTGCCCCCGTCGCCATGCAGATGACTGATGCGCGCGCCCGGTTGGACCGCCACATCACCGCAGGACTTGACGCACAGACCCCGGGCGTCAGGACCACACGACTTGTTCGTCCGCGCACGTCCTCGC
>NZ_JBVVOY010000237.1:0-286 GCF_055807535.1 Bradyrhizobium sp. Kon37 | reverse complement strand
ATCAGTTTACCCAGGATAAGAGATTAAATTATGAGCAACATTATTAAGCAACTTGAACAAGAGCAGATGAAGCAGGACGTACCTTCCTTCCGTCCGGGTGATACCGTGGAAGTGAAAGTATGGGTTGTTGAAGGTTCCAAAAAACGTCTGCAGGCATTCGAGGGCGTGGTTATCGCTATTCGTAACCGCGGTCTGCACTCTGCATTCACTGTTCGTAAAATTTCCAACGGCGAAGGCGTTGAGCGTGTCTTCCAGACTCACTCTCCGGTAGTTGACAGCATTTCTG
>NZ_JBVVOY010000236.1:0-288 GCF_055807535.1 Bradyrhizobium sp. Kon37 | reverse complement strand
GCCGCCGGTATCACGTAACGGGTACTCGCGTTTAACCAGGCGACGTCCGCCAGCCTGTTTTTGCTCCTCGATGACGAGAAACGGCACGTTACGGAACGTGCCTTTGCCGGTTGTTTTCCTGCCTCCACCGGTTTTATCCCGGACAGCATTAACGGCATTTAAAGCATCTTCAAACATGGTCTTACCAGCCCGTAATGTAGTTATCGCCCGCGTAAATATTCAGCCCCATACCATCCTCGGTGACGCGGGAACTGGTCAGACGTAACCCCTCGCCGAGTTCGACGCGCA
>NZ_JBVVOY010000235.1:0-290 GCF_055807535.1 Bradyrhizobium sp. Kon37 | reverse complement strand
GGCGGCACCGACGGCCGCGTCGGCAATGACACCATGAAGGCAATCAAGGATTTTCAGCAGAGGGCCGGTATCGTGCCTGCGGACGGCTATGGCGGGCTGAAGGTGCTGGCGAAGCTACGCCAGGGGTCTTAGGCCGGCTCAATGCCGGTATTGCGGCTCCTCCGCATCGAGCTGCCGCCGGATCGCCGCAAGATGCAGCCGTGCAGATTCGGAATCGCCCTCGCGCATCTGCCTGTAGGTCTCGGCTGCAATCGCGGGATCGACCGGCAGCACCTGTCGCCCGGTCGACA
>NZ_JBVVOY010000234.1:0-291 GCF_055807535.1 Bradyrhizobium sp. Kon37 | reverse complement strand
ATCATGTTTCGACGATCTCTCAGCCGATGATGGAGCGCCTGATCCTCAAAGGCGTGGACTTCGACAAAGCAGTTGAGGTCAGAAATTGGATTGATACCCGGGCGATCTGCCCCGCTTCGCGGATGACGAAATATCGCGAGCAGCTCAAGCTTGGCGAGACCGACATCGTTGCGCTCTACTCCGGAACGATGTCGAAAAAGCAAGGGCTTGATTTCGTGATCGAGGCCGCGATCGGGTTGGAGCAAAGCCATCCACATATTCGGTTTATTCTTGCCGGCGACGGACCCGATA
>NZ_JBVVOY010000233.1:0-291 GCF_055807535.1 Bradyrhizobium sp. Kon37 | reverse complement strand
GGGTTTCCTCGCGGCCCTGCGGAGCACCGCCGCCGGCGCTGCCCTGGCTGCGCGGCGCGTCGATGCGCACCGTCGTCTTGGCCTTGATCGCCTCTTCCAGCATCTGCAACTTCGCCATGCGGATGCGGTCCAGGTCCTCGTTGCGCGCACCCTGCGGCGGCGTCGGGGGCTGGTCCAGGTTCTCGGGCCGTGCGACCGTGATAGTCGTTCCCTGCGCCGGGGCTGGCGTCAGCTCCGTCGTCGGTTGCTGGGCGGTTTGTTCCGGCGGAATCTCCAGCGGCTTGGCCTTGA
>NZ_JBVVOY010000232.1:0-292 GCF_055807535.1 Bradyrhizobium sp. Kon37 | reverse complement strand
ATTGCACCGTTTATTGTGGTTTTACCCGACATTAATAATGAAGCCAGTCTCAGACAAAATGGTAAAGCGATGCTGGCGCATGCGTCATCTTCATTGAGTGATGTAAAAGGAAGTGTTCTGTTACTATTTACTACCCGCGAACCACGGTTAATTATGATCACCAACGGCCAGGTTGAAAGTGGTCTGGACGATAAACATCTCGGCGTTCTGATAGAAAATCACACGCTGGCTTATTTAAATGCAGATCTCTGGTATCAGGGAATCAATAATGCATTGGCTGTTCTACAAGCAC
>NZ_JBVVOY010000231.1:0-293 GCF_055807535.1 Bradyrhizobium sp. Kon37 | reverse complement strand
GAGGAGTCCTGCGAGGTCGAGTCGATCTGCGCAAGGATGTTGTTGTACTGGCCGACCAGGTTCGCACGCGAGGTCTGGGCAACCGTATCCTGGACGGGGGTCGAAGCCGTCGAGAAAGTCAGAGCGCTCGTCAGCGTGCCGCCGATTGCGCCACCGGCCGAAGCCGAGCCGAGCGTCGAAGACGCGTAGTCGTTGGTTGCATTGATGGTCAGCAGGCCGTTGGCATCGATCGTGGCAGTCAGGTTGTTGGCCTGGAGCTGCGTGTTGAGCTGATCGAGCGTCTTGACCGTGCC
>NZ_JBVVOY010000230.1:0-293 GCF_055807535.1 Bradyrhizobium sp. Kon37 | reverse complement strand
CAAGGAACTGGCGCTGGAGCTGGAAGCGTCCGGCTACGCCCAGTTCGAGGACGCCGCGTAAGGAATTTTGAGATGAACGTTGCTGTGGCAAAGACCGGAAACGGCCGCGCGGTGAGCGATCTCTTCGCCAGCGCCGAAAGCCGGCTGCCGGGTTCGCCTTCCGTGATCGCGGTACGCCGCGAGGCGTTCGAGACCTATGAGCGTCTCGGCCTGCCGCACCGCCGGATCGAGGAGTGGAAGTACACCGATCTGCGCGCGCTGGTCGGCGAGGTACTGCCGCTCGCGGCTGCGCC
>NZ_JBVVOY010000229.1:0-293 GCF_055807535.1 Bradyrhizobium sp. Kon37 | reverse complement strand
CCGTGATCCGGGTTGCGGACAGTGTCTGGTGGGTAGTTTGACTGGGGCGGTCTCCTCCTAAAGAGTAACGGAGGAGCACGAAGGTTGGCTAATCCTGGTCGGACATCAGGAGGTTAGTGCAATGGCATAAGCCAGCTTGACTGCGAGCGTGACGGCGCGAGCAGGTGCGAAAGCAGGTCATAGTGATCCGGTGGTTCTGAATGGAAGGGCCATCGCTCAACGGATAAAAGGTACGCCGGGGATAACAGGCTGATACCGCCCAAGAGTTCATATCGACGGCGGTGTTTGGCACC
>NZ_JBVVOY010000228.1:0-293 GCF_055807535.1 Bradyrhizobium sp. Kon37 | reverse complement strand
AACCGGGACCGGCACTTCGATCGCGGTCTCGCGGAAGGCGCGCTCGAGCTCGTCGAGCGAGACTTCGCCCGGACGCAACGGACGCTCCAGGCTCGGGTCGGCCAGCACGCCGGAGGACGGCGCGGCTTCCACCGCAGCCGGCGCTTCCGGCACCAGCGGCGGCGCTTCGGCTACGGGAGCAGCAGCGGCGGCCGGCATCGGCTGCGCCGAGCCTGACATGGCCGCCATGCCCTGCTCGACCATCGCTTCCAGCTTGTCGATGAGATCGCGGTCGGTACCCTCGGGCTCGGCTT
>NZ_JBVVOY010000227.1:0-294 GCF_055807535.1 Bradyrhizobium sp. Kon37 | reverse complement strand
GCGCCGAAAAATGGCCACTATAAAGCTTATATTCTGGGTGAAGGGCCAGATGGCGTGGCTAAAACGCCGGAATGGGCCTCGCAAATCACTGGTGTTCCGGCAGACAAAATCATCAAATTGGCTCGTGAAATCGGTAGTACCAAACCGGCGTTTATCAGCCAGGGATGGGGCCCGCAGCGTCACGCTAACGGTGAAATCGCAACCCGATATATATGTTCACTTTAAACTCCTCAGGTATCCCTGCTAATATTGAAATATGCATTAATGATAATTTCATCCTGTTAATATAATGAC
>NZ_JBVVOY010000226.1:0-295 GCF_055807535.1 Bradyrhizobium sp. Kon37 | reverse complement strand
ATGGTCTGGACCTTCGGCATGATGGCACTGCGCAAGGCCGACATTGGCGAGTTCTTCGCCGAGTTCGTGCGGTTCACCATCTTCACCGGCTTCTTCTGGTGGCTGCTGACCAACGGCCCGAATTTCGCGTCGTCCATCTATGCGTCCCTGCGGCAGATTGCAGGCCAGGCAACGGGGTTGGGGCAGGGGCTTTCGCCGTCCGGCATCGTCGATGTTGGCTTCGAGATTTTCTTCAAGGTGATGGACGAAACCTCGTACTGGTCGCCGGTCGATAGCTTCGTCGGTGCCTCGTTGG
>NZ_JBVVOY010000225.1:0-297 GCF_055807535.1 Bradyrhizobium sp. Kon37 | reverse complement strand
TGGTTTGTTCCTGACCGCCGCCAGTACCGGTGGAACTAAAGACGCTCGCCAGTTTTCCGTATAGTGCGCCGGAAGCCCACAGGCCGCCCGTCTGGTCGAGGAAGGTACGCATTTGACCGGACATGTTGCCAAAGCGGGTAGGTGTACCAAAAATAATGGCGTCGTAATCGGCCAGTTCTTGCGGGGTTGCAACCGGTGCAGTTTGCGTTTTACCGCCTGCTTTTTCAAATAATTGCGGCGGCATGGTTTCCGGTACACGCTTAACGACAACTTCAGCGCCATCCACTTTGCTTGCAC
>NZ_JBVVOY010000224.1:0-298 GCF_055807535.1 Bradyrhizobium sp. Kon37 | reverse complement strand
CAGGTAGCGGCAATGTCAGCCAGCGCCTGCGAATAAATCTCAATTTTGCCCGATGGCGTAGTCAGTGGGTTTGCCTGCGGATCTTCACGGAAGGCTTTATAAGCAACGTGATGCCCTTGTGGGTCGCGCTTTTTAAAGATCCCCTGCTTGCGGAACTCTTCAAACGTTGGCAGTTCAGGAATCGCTTCCCGCGACTGGGCATACAGATGCCGCATCCACTCTTCCTGGGTACGGCCTTCAGTAAACTGTTGCTCAACGCCAAGACGTTTTGCCAGTTCGCTGGTCATTTCATAGATGG
>NZ_JBVVOY010000223.1:0-299 GCF_055807535.1 Bradyrhizobium sp. Kon37 | reverse complement strand
GGCACCTGTTTAAGTTTCTACGACTGGTATTGCGACCTGCCGCCCGCCTCGCCGATGACCTGGGGCGAGCAAACCGACGTACCGGAATCTGCCGACTGGTATAACTCCAGCTACATCATCGCCTGGGGGTCTAACGTACCGCAGACACGTACGCCGGACGCCCACTTCTTTACCGAAGTACGCTACAAAGGCACTAAAACCATCGCCATTACCCCTGACTACTCTGAAGTGGCCAAATTGTGCGACCAGTGGCTGGCACCGAAACAAGGCACTGATAGCGCCCTGGCGATGGCAATGGG
>NZ_JBVVOY010000222.1:0-299 GCF_055807535.1 Bradyrhizobium sp. Kon37 | reverse complement strand
ATGCATTGGCATTAATGGCCGACGGTGAAGACGCAAACCTGCAAAGTCAGCTTTACACGGCTAAACAACTGGTGAGCGAATTGATTGGCATGGACAGCAAACTGTCCGGCGTACTTGATATGCTGGAAGAAGCTACCATCCAGATTGCTGAAGCCAGCGATGAACTGCGCCACTACTGCGATCGTCTGGATCTCGATCCCAACCGACTATTTGAACTTGAACAGCGCATCTCAAAACAGATTTCGCTGGCTTCAGCAATCTGGATGGTAGCTTCTTCCAGCATATCAAGTACGCCGGAC
>NZ_JBVVOY010000221.1:0-300 GCF_055807535.1 Bradyrhizobium sp. Kon37 | reverse complement strand
CAGCATTTGCATGGTTTGTTGAAAACCGGACATGGCACTCCAGTCGCCTTCCCGTTCCGCTATCGGCTGAATTTGATTGCGAGTGAGATATTTATGCCAGCCAGCCAGACGCACACGCGCCGAGACAGAACTTAATGGGCCCGCTAACAGCGCGATTTGCTGGTGACCCAATGCGACCAGATGCTCCACGCCCAGTCGCGTACCGTCTTCATGGGAGAAAATAATACTGTTGATGGGTGTCTGGTCAGAGACATCAAGAAATAACGCCGGAACATTAGTGCAGGCAGCTTCCACAGCAAT
>NZ_JBVVOY010000220.1:0-300 GCF_055807535.1 Bradyrhizobium sp. Kon37 | reverse complement strand
GTTGCTTTTGATCACAATAAGAAAACAATATGTCGCTTTTGTGCGCATTTTTCAGAAATGTAGATATTTTTAGATTATGGCTACGAAATGAGCATCGCCAGCTTCACCATCTCATCCGCTTGCTTCACATCATCGACACCCACCGCATTGATCAACAACGCACCTTCAGCGCGGTTTAGCAACGTCTTCAACAGCAATGGTTGCAGCTGGTTCGCACATAGATCGTCAAGAATTTTGGCTACCCGAAAACGCAGAAACGATTTGTACTCCAGCGCCTGCACGGGCCACTCGGCAACCTGC
>NZ_JBVVOY010000219.1:0-301 GCF_055807535.1 Bradyrhizobium sp. Kon37 | reverse complement strand
GGCGACAAGCCAATGGGAGAAACCACAAAGCTGATTCTGGAAATGGCCCGCAGCCAGCTTTTTAAGGCCATGATGCGGCAAATCGAAAACCCGGAATGTGACGTGGATATTGACCTGCTGAAAAATGCCATGCTGGCGGCACAGCGTCTGGAATCCACGGCAATGTCCAGCCACCGGCGCGAGAAAGAAATCCGCCAGGCATTCGCAGAAGAAGCGGCAAACGCCGTCAGTGAAGAACTGCGCGGGCAGGATGGCATCAGCGAAGAGCTGGAGCAGCGTATCCGTGATGTACTGCTGGGTA
>NZ_JBVVOY010000218.1:0-304 GCF_055807535.1 Bradyrhizobium sp. Kon37 | reverse complement strand
GACAAACAGTGCTTCAATCTCTGCTTGTCACGCTCAGGGAATGTTAACGGATTTGCTGTTCATTGCGCTGATTCAGCAGGATCTGGAACTGGCACCAGAACGTATTCGTCATAGTGAAGCGCTGGTGAAAAAACTGGTCTGAGTAAAGAATGCGCGTATAATGCCCGCCCGGTTGGTGTCTCGTAGTGCCCTACGCATTCGGTACACTTATCGCTGTTAATCTCGTAGATATGATCTCCCATTGAAATCGCCTCATTCGGGCATTCGGGTTCACACATATCACAATTGATGCATTTTTTAGTGA
>NZ_JBVVOY010000217.1:0-306 GCF_055807535.1 Bradyrhizobium sp. Kon37 | reverse complement strand
ACCAAAGCGATGCTGGAGCGGCGTGATGTGGTTGTGGTGGCGTCTGTTTCCGCGATTTATGGTCTGGGCGCTGAAGGTCAGCAATGACATTGGCAATGGTGAAGGTTTTCCCTGAGCCAGTCACGCCAAGTAACGTCTGGTGCGCCAGGCCATCTTCCAGCCCCTCTTCGAGACGTCGAATCGCCTCTGGCTGATCGCCAGAAGGTTTAAAAGCGGAATTCAGTTTGAACGGTTTACTCATGAGTCGCTACCTGAAGGAGTTGGGCGGGCAGGTATGTAATTTTACTCGTCGTACTTAATTATGCC
>NZ_JBVVOY010000216.1:0-306 GCF_055807535.1 Bradyrhizobium sp. Kon37 | reverse complement strand
CGTGAGCAACGGCAGCCGGGGTTGTAGCGGGTCGCGGTCCCCGGCCGGCCGTGCGCGCGGTGGAGATGGGCGGAGGGGGGGGGGGGGGGGGGGGGTGGGGGGGGGGGGGGGGGGGGGGGGGGGGGGGGGGTGGGGGGGGGGGGGGGGGGGGGGGGGGGGGGGGGGGGGGGTGGGGGGGGGGGGGGGGGGGGGGGGGGCGGGGGGGGGGGGGGGGGGGGGGGGGGGGGGGGGGGGGGGGGGGAGGGGGGGGGGGGGGGGGGGGCCCCCCACGCCCCGAGCGGGGCAGGCCGCCCGGCGGCACGGGGG
>NZ_JBVVOY010000215.1:0-306 GCF_055807535.1 Bradyrhizobium sp. Kon37 | reverse complement strand
CCAGGCAAGCCCTGACGGCAGTAATTGCAGAAAGGCCGTCTGCCAGGGTGTTACAGCCATTCAATTGTCCCCGCTGTTAAGAGTTCCGTATTCTCCGAACGCTGGATCTCTGTCGGGAAACGCACTTCAAAATCATCCAGACCGGTAACACCTGCCACCGCACGGATAATACGGGAGGGGGCAAGTGCGCCGCCCGGCATCACCTCATTAAAAAACATGGTATTAATGGCGTTGGTAATAGCCTGTTTCAGTTCGGCTGTCTTCGGTGATATATAAATCCGTGGATTTACCGGCTTTGCCTTTGGC
>NZ_JBVVOY010000214.1:0-307 GCF_055807535.1 Bradyrhizobium sp. Kon37 | reverse complement strand
GGTTTTTCTGCTCATTATTAGCTCCTTCTGATGCCATTCTATTTCAGGAAGGAGTGTCCGTTAAACTCAGGCTACCTCAGGAAAAACCGTCCTGAAAAACCAGACGGCAGACGGGCTGTATTACGCAGTCAGGTACTTGAGCTACATGGCATCAGCCACGGTTCGGCCGGAGCAAGAAGCATCGCCACAATGGCAACCCGGAGAGGCTACCAGATGGGACGCTGGCTTGCTGGCAGGCTCATGAAAGAGCTGGGGCTGGTCAGCTGTCAGCAGCCGACTCACCGGTATAAGCGTGGCGGTCATGAGC
>NZ_JBVVOY010000213.1:0-309 GCF_055807535.1 Bradyrhizobium sp. Kon37 | reverse complement strand
CGGCGTTGGGTTGGCGAGGATTCGCCGATCCCCTATGCCGCCTGGGCGATCCTTTGCGATCTAGCGGGGATTGGGGCGATCTGGAAAGGCCAGGGCTGACGCCCGCAGGACTTTACGCCAAGGGAGAGGACTTTAGCGGCTAAAACCGCCAACCCTGATCGTTGCGATATGCTGCCAGCAGCCCGGCCCGCAAGCCGGGTTTTTTCGTGCGCCCGCCGCAAATTGTTTAGCTAAATTTCCTTGACTATCTAGGGCATAATGCCCTAATATAGCAATCCAAGGCCGGGCACTTCGCCCAGGTCAGCAACC
>NZ_JBVVOY010000212.1:0-309 GCF_055807535.1 Bradyrhizobium sp. Kon37 | reverse complement strand
GACGAAAGCCCGGTTTCCGGGCTTTTGTCTCTTGCCGCTTATGGCTCTGCACCCGGCTCCATCACCAACAGGTCGCGCACGCGCTTCACTCGGTTGCGGATCGACACTGCCAGCCCAACAAAGCCGGTTGCCGCCGCCGCCAGGATCGCGCCGATGATGCCGGCCACACCGGCCATCGCCCACCAGGTCGCCGCCTTCCGGTTCCATTCCTGCTGGTACTGCTTCGCAATGCTGGACCTCGGCTCACCATAGGCTGACCGCTCGATGGCGTATGCCGCTTCTCCCCTTGGCGTAAAACCCAGCGCCGCA
>NZ_JBVVOY010000211.1:0-311 GCF_055807535.1 Bradyrhizobium sp. Kon37 | reverse complement strand
CGTGTCCAGGAGAGCCTGGCCGCCGGTGACGACGGTATGGATGACCAGCTCATGCCCCATTTCTTGCAGCAGAGCCGGCACCTGGTTGCTGATGAGGTAATGCGACAGAGGCACGAACGAGCTGGCACCGTTGTCGATCACCACGTCATCCTTGGTCGGCGCAATCAGCTCGACCAGGGTATCGAAGTTGCGCGAGTTAATTTCGTCGCCGGCCATGATGTTCAGCCGGCGGACGTTCAGGGCCTTGTAGCCCTCGAACGTCGCGTTCACCGGGTCGGTGTCGATGCACAAGGGTGTCTGCCCCTTGTCCA
>NZ_JBVVOY010000210.1:0-311 GCF_055807535.1 Bradyrhizobium sp. Kon37 | reverse complement strand
TGTGAAGAAGTTTTTTGACGACCTGACCCGCTAACCTCCCCAAAAGCCTGCCCGTGGGCAGGCCTGGGTAAAAATAGGGTGCGTTGAAGATATGCGAGCACCTGTAAAGTGGCGGGGATCACTCCCATAAGCGCTAACTTAAGGGTTGTGGTATTACGCCTGATATGATTTAACGTGCCGATGAATTACTCTCACGATAACTGGTCAGCAATTCTGGCCCATATTGGTAAGCCCGAAGAACTGGATACTTCGGCACGTAATGCCGGGGCTCTAACCCGCCGCCGCGAAATTCGTGATGCTGCAACTCTGCT
>NZ_JBVVOY010000209.1:0-313 GCF_055807535.1 Bradyrhizobium sp. Kon37 | reverse complement strand
ATAGGAACCACCTCTGGCTGTAAAGCTATAACGGCTTTCCTGATATCCGGCCATGAGTCCCAGGCGGTAATTGGGTTCGTTGAGGAGCCAGCCTTTGATATTCAGATCAAATTCGTTGGCATAATTGAGTTGTGTATCAGGGTGTCTACTTTCATCCGTCCAGGTTCCGGGGTTACTGGAATCCATCCAGTCCTGATCGACCATATTGCCACCTCGGCTGCCGAGAGTTGTCCAGCCAGCAGCCCCGATAGATATCTGGGGCATCAAATCCCAATTAATTGCACCTTCAATAACGCTGCAATTATTAAAGGTG
>NZ_JBVVOY010000208.1:0-316 GCF_055807535.1 Bradyrhizobium sp. Kon37 | reverse complement strand
CGATAGTTGTTAAGGTCGCTCACTCCACCTTCTCATCAAGCCAGTCCGCCCACCATTGCATCATTTCTCTGCGTTTATCGAGATACTGAGCATGGTTGTAAATCCCACGCACAGATCCGCCGTTTGCATGTGCCAGTTGCACTTCAATAGCGTCAGCAGGCCATTCGTGCTCGTTCATAATCGTGCTGAATTCATGCCTGAATCCGTGACCGCTTTCCAGACCCTCATAGCCGATTTGTTTGATCACAAGCAGTACCGCGTTCTCGCAGATTGGCTTCTTCTTATCGTTGCGCCCGGCAAAAACAAACTCTGAGAC
>NZ_JBVVOY010000207.1:0-319 GCF_055807535.1 Bradyrhizobium sp. Kon37 | reverse complement strand
ACCGTCTGGGGTGTTACCCGTTTTCTTACCATACACAACGTTAGAAGTGATGGTCAGAACAGACTGAGTCGGGATAGCGTCACGGTAGGTGTGCAGTTTCTGAATTTTCTTCATGAAACGTTCTACCAGGTCAACAGCCAGGTCATCTACACGCGGATCATTGTTACCAAACTGCGGGTATTCGCCTTCGATTTCGCAAGATTAAACGTCCAGTTATTGTTCTTTTCAGCGAGGCGAATCAGGCGCGCGTCGGGCTTTTCGAGCTTGATCCACGGCAGCCAGACCGTTTTGGTCAGCAGCGCCAGCGGGGCCAGCGTTG
>NZ_JBVVOY010000206.1:0-319 GCF_055807535.1 Bradyrhizobium sp. Kon37 | reverse complement strand
GCCGCAGAGCAACTGCTTAACCGTGAACTGTTCGCGGATGGCAATACCACCGTCTCCAACGAGATGAAGGGCAAGCTGCAACTGGTTGTCGCTGACTACCTGTAACCGTCATTAAAAGGCGGTTCAGACCGCCTTTTAACCTGATTTAAAGGAAAAGGAGGAGCATGTGTTATGTCAGGCACTTCGCTTAATTCACAACGGCTGGACACTTCTCGCATCACTTGCACGGCGATTATTAAATGCCTTCGTCCGGTCTACCGCCGCGCCGGAATCGCCTTTACGCGTGGCGAAAACACCGTGGAAGTCACCGAAGAACAAC
>NZ_JBVVOY010000205.1:0-319 GCF_055807535.1 Bradyrhizobium sp. Kon37 | reverse complement strand
CCTTGGGCACTACCCCGCCCCACATTTCCTGTCCGCCGACCAGGGCGTCCAGGTACATCGGGTTGCTGGGGAGCTGCACCGGATGGTGCAGGCCCGTCACGCAGAATTGCAGCCAGCGCAGGAAGTCGTCATGCGTGACGGTCGTGCCGTCCTCGTTGACGATCTTGTGCCCCTTCAAGCGAGTGAGCGACACGGCCGACGACAGGCGCGACTCGATGCTGCGCACGTCACGCTTGAATTGGTCGATGAGGCCCCGCGTGCGCGCCTTGCGATCCGGTGCGGTCGCGTCGTCGTCAAACATCAGCTCGACGAACTTGCG
>NZ_JBVVOY010000204.1:0-321 GCF_055807535.1 Bradyrhizobium sp. Kon37 | reverse complement strand
AAAAGCGTTCCCGATTATTCCGTGCAACCTGTGCGGTTCACAGCCTAACCTGCAACGTCAGGTGATTGCTGACATGTTGCGTGACTGGGATAAACGTTATCCAGGGCGTATCGAGACGATGTTCAGCGCGATGCAGAATGTGGTGCCGTCGCATCTGTGCGATACCAACCTGTTCGATTTCAAAGGCATCACCCACGGTTCTGAAGTGGTTAACGGGGGTGATCTGGCGTTTGATCGCGAAGAGATCCCACTTCAACCACATTCAGCCGTAACTCATCCAACTGATTTTCATCTTCTTCTGGCTGCCAGCACGCCGGTTGT
>NZ_JBVVOY010000203.1:0-321 GCF_055807535.1 Bradyrhizobium sp. Kon37 | reverse complement strand
AGGTGCACAGGCCAGTGCGATGAACTCCTGGGACGGGATGTTCGCCCAGATGGAAGCCAACCTGCTTGAATTTCGCATAAAGGTGGCAAACAGCGGCCCCTTTGAAGAAATCAAGAACGAGATGCGCCGGGTGCTTAACTGGCACGACATGGCGGATAAATCCGGGGAACTTGACGCACTGGCAGAAAACATTGGTCAGAAATTTCTGACCACGTTCAGAACGGTAAAAATCTCGGCGCAGGAATTATGGCGCTGGCTGAAACCGGGTAAAGATGCGCTGGCATGGGTTGACCAGAATATTGTCAGCCTGAAAAAACTGGC
>NZ_JBVVOY010000202.1:0-322 GCF_055807535.1 Bradyrhizobium sp. Kon37 | reverse complement strand
ACTGATCAATAAAGGCCTGGCGTACGTTGATGAACTGACGCCGGAACAGATCCGCGAATACCGCGGCACCCTGACGCAACCGGGTAAAAACAGCCCGTACCGCGACCGCAGCGTTGAAGAGAACCTGGCGCTGTTCGAAAAAATGCGTGCCGGTGGTTTTGAAGAAGGTAAAGCCTGCCTGCGTGCGAAAATCGACATGGCTTCACCGTTTATCGTGATGCGCGATCCGGTGCTGTACCGTATTAAATTTGCTGAACACCACCAGACTGGCAACAAGTGGTGCATCTACCCGATGTACGACTTCACCCACTGCATCAGCGAT
>NZ_JBVVOY010000201.1:0-323 GCF_055807535.1 Bradyrhizobium sp. Kon37 | reverse complement strand
CACCGCAATCGCCAGAGTCAACAAAAGCAGGCCAGACAGCAAAAGCATGACAGGCTGGGTATACGTGGACATGAATTAAAACCGTGAGGAAGTTCAAATTTCATGCGCATCATGCCACCGCCAAAAACATTGTCAATGGGTGAAAATACGCGATATCCCAGCGGCGGTATTATCGATTTATATTACTCATTCATAACGCTAATGCTGAAGAGATGATTAGTCTCATCTGATTGTTTTTATTGAACTAACACAAATTTCATACGCTTCGTTCAGTCGAAAAATTTCATGGTCACAGCAAACTCATATTTCCCGTCTATGCTTTC
>NZ_JBVVOY010000200.1:0-327 GCF_055807535.1 Bradyrhizobium sp. Kon37 | reverse complement strand
ACACAAAAGATTCCGAAGAAGGCTTAACACATATACACTCAGAGCATTTCGAGAATGTTAAAACCAAGGTTCAAGGTACTGTAGTAATGTTTTCCGCTTCAGGAAAAAAATAGCATCCAACCGCAGCATGTTCTTGCTTAAGACGTGCTGCGGCATAATCCCAATGATTACTCCCTGACAGGGTTCGTAGGCCACTCAATATCAGGTGCAGTTGATGTATCAACACGGTTCAGCAACACCCGATATTTTTTCCAGGCTTCCAGCAATGAGGTTTCTTCCTCCGTTGCGATTTCCAGATCTACAGCATCCTGAAGTGGCGCAATATGC
>NZ_JBVVOY010000199.1:0-331 GCF_055807535.1 Bradyrhizobium sp. Kon37 | reverse complement strand
CCTGGCGTACCCCGATCATCAGCAATGGGGCCACGCATGAAGCGCCGAAGCTACGCCATGCTGCGCGCCGCTGCCGCGCTGGCCGTCCTGGTCGTTGCCTCGCCGGCATGGGCCGAGCTGCGCGGCGAGGTCGTGCGCATCATCGACGGCGACACCATCGACGTGCTGGTAGACAAGCAGCCGGTGCGCGTGCGCCTGGTGGACATTGACGCGCCGGAAAAGCGGCAAGCCTTCGGCGAACGTGCGCGCCAGGCGCTGGCCGGCATGGTGTTCCGCCGGCACGTCCTGGTCGACGAGAAGGACACCGACCGTTACGGCCGCACGCTGGGCA
>NZ_JBVVOY010000198.1:0-331 GCF_055807535.1 Bradyrhizobium sp. Kon37 | reverse complement strand
AAGGCGCGGCTGAACTTCCTCAACCTCTGCCCGGTATCGAACCAGACGCCGGAAATGCAGACGCTCGTTTCCTCGATTTCGCGCGGGGCCGGGCGCTGCGATGCGTCCTCGCTGAACTCCGTGCTGCGTGAGTGGCGGAGCTGGGACGACCAGTTCTACATCGGCAACCGCCTGCCGGACTACTGCGCGGCCTACACCGGCCATGCCTATACCGACTTCAACACGACCGCGCCGCGCTACGTCGGCACGCCGGAAGAGGGCGGCTATTGGATCGAGGCGGCCGACTACGACCGCGCGCTCAAGGAGTACGAGGCGAAGCTGAAAGAGCGGC
>NZ_JBVVOY010000197.1:0-332 GCF_055807535.1 Bradyrhizobium sp. Kon37 | reverse complement strand
CGGTCAGCAGCTTCTCCATGGAAAACCCGCAAGTGTAAAGGTTCGATAGCCACCGGCAGCGCCGCGCCATCAAGCAGGACGCCGATTATCGGCATCAGATTATTTAACTGGCTGGCAAGCAGGGCGCCAAGCGCCGCTCCGAGGATCGCACCTTTACAGGTCATTGTTATTGCGCTGGTGGCGATGGCTATCGCGCTGCTGTCTACGCTTTACCCTTCATGGCGCGCTGCCGCCACTCAACCCGCTGAGGCTTTACGTTATGAATAAGATCCTGTTGCAATGCGACAACCTGTGCAAACGCTATCAGGAAGGCAGTGTGCAAACCGATGTGC
>NZ_JBVVOY010000196.1:0-332 GCF_055807535.1 Bradyrhizobium sp. Kon37 | reverse complement strand
CGATGCACATTATCTCACCCAAAGAACTCATAACATTTTAATTTATTTAGCATTAAATTAAAACTCTACCGGTAAACAAGCATCTCTAGGCGTAAAAAACAGGCACTTTTTTAAATCCCAGCTAGAATAGGCTGTATAGGCAGACAGTTGCAAGACAAGGAGCGTTTTATGTCTAACAGTCCATTTTTAAATTCTATACGCACGGATATGCGACAAAAAGGTTATGCGCTGAAAACTGAAAAAACTTACCTGCACTGGATTAAGCGTTTTATTCTGTTTCACAAAAAACGTCATCCTCAGACCATGGGCAGTGAAGAGGTCAGGCTGTTTTT
>NZ_JBVVOY010000195.1:0-333 GCF_055807535.1 Bradyrhizobium sp. Kon37 | reverse complement strand
GCCACGCCGAGGTTACGCAGCACGGTAGAGTCGGTCAGGTCACGCTGCCAGCGGGAAACCGGCAGTTTGCTTGCCAGATGCTGCAATACCGCGTTGGAAAGGCCCAGATTCCCTTCGGAGTTTTCGAAGTCGATCGGGTTAACTTTATGCGGCATGGTGGAAGAACCAATCTCACCAGCAATGGTTTTCTGTTTGAAGTGGTTAAGGGCGATATAACCCCAGACGTCACGGTCAAAGTCGAAGTATTAAGTGCCGGTGCTGATGATTATGTGACTAAACCGTTTCATATTGAAGAGGTGATGGCGCGAATGCAGGCATTAATGCGGCGTAATA
>NZ_JBVVOY010000194.1:0-338 GCF_055807535.1 Bradyrhizobium sp. Kon37 | reverse complement strand
GCTTCGACCCGCTGGTTGAAAAATTCAATTCCGGGCAGGCGGATGCCGATAAGCGCGAGAACGCCGGTGCCCAGGATTGACCAGATCACCGCGGCGAACACCAGCGGATAGGGAATCGAGCCGAACAGAGGCAACTCCGTGACGTTGCTGGACAGCCTCACCAGAACCGGCAGGAAGGCCAACAGTGTCAGCACTGCGCTGATGAGATTAACGCCTAGACCTTCCATGGTGCTGGCGAAACGCATGGTGTCTTCCTGGATGCGCTGGGAGGCGCCTTCGATCGTGCGCAGCCGTGGCCAGTTGGCGACATAAAAATCGTTCATCGCCGTGCGCCAGCG
>NZ_JBVVOY010000193.1:0-338 GCF_055807535.1 Bradyrhizobium sp. Kon37 | reverse complement strand
CGCTGGCGCACGGCGATGAACGATTTTTATGTCGCCAACTGGCCACGGCTGCGCACGATCGAAGGCGCCTCCCAGCGGATCCAGGAAGACACGATGCGCTTCGCCAGCACGATGGAAGGTCTAGGCGTCAATCTCATCAGCGCGGTGCTGACACTGTTGGCGTTCCTGCCGGTTCTGGTGAGGCTGTCCAGCAACGTCACGGAGCTGCCTCTGTTCGGCTCGATTGCCTATCCGCTGGTGTTCGCCGCGGTGATCTGGTCGATCCTGGGCACCGGCGTTCTCGCGCTTATCGGCATCCGCCTGCCCGGAATTGAATTTTTCAACCAGCGGGTCGAAGC
>NZ_JBVVOY010000192.1:0-340 GCF_055807535.1 Bradyrhizobium sp. Kon37 | reverse complement strand
TGGGGTTAGCGCAAGCGAAGCTCTTGATCGAAGCCCCATCAATTAACCTTCCGGCACCGGGCAGGCGTCACACCGTATACGTCCACTTTCGTGTTTGCACAGTGCTGTGTTTTTAATAAACAGTTGCAGCCAGCTGGTATCTTCGACTGATTTCAGCTCCATCCGCGAGGGACCTCACCTACATATCAGCGTGCCTTCTCCCGAAGTTACGGCACCATTTTGCCTAGTTCCTTCACCCGAGTTCTCTCAAGCGCCTTGGTATTCTCTACCTGACCACCTGTGTCGGTTTGGGGTACGATTTGATGTTACCTGATGCTTAGAGGCTTTTCCTGGAAGCAGG
>NZ_JBVVOY010000191.1:0-341 GCF_055807535.1 Bradyrhizobium sp. Kon37 | reverse complement strand
CCAAGGCTCGATCCAACGCTAAGAAAAAATTCAAGCAGATTTCTTTTAGCGAACCATTATGCTAGCAGTCTATTTTCAAATACTCCACCTGCTCTACATTGAGTTCACGATGGTAAATCACCTGAGGATACGTGGCTAGAATACGATGAAGAGAGGTCGTCTTCCCACTACCAGAACAACCAATTAACAATAAGCTTTGTGCCGTAGATCGTGCCTCCTCAAAGCGAAATGTCTCCAACTCTCCCGTTTGAACACGCTCATAACCATTTTGTAAATGCTTTTGTAAATCTCCTGTTTTAGGATTTCTGCCTACGTAGCCACCTCGAATCATGACCGAAATA
>NZ_JBVVOY010000190.1:0-341 GCF_055807535.1 Bradyrhizobium sp. Kon37 | reverse complement strand
CGCTCGTGCCGGATGGACTTCCTGTAAGTGGGCATGCTACTGCGACGTTAAACTTGCCGCAGGAACCGTCACTGGTGGATGCCGAGCTGGACTGGCAGGAAAATAGCGGGCAATTGATCGTGCTGGCACGGGATAACGGCGATCCGTTGCTCGATTTGCCGTGGCAAATTACTCGTCAACAATTGACCGTAAGCGATGGTCGCTGGAGCTGGCCGTATGCAGGTTTTCCTTTGAGTGGCCGACTGGGTGTCAAAGTCGACAACTGGCAGGCAGGGCTTGAGAACGCTCTGGTCAGCGGACGACTGAGTGTGCTGACCCAGGGGCAAGCGGGTAAGGGCAAC
>NZ_JBVVOY010000189.1:0-342 GCF_055807535.1 Bradyrhizobium sp. Kon37 | reverse complement strand
CCGACGTGGGCGGCCGCGTTGATGGCGCTGCTGTCTTGCGCGTCCCTGTGGTACATCAATGGCAACCTTTGGGCGCTTGCTGTTGTGCCCCTGGTGATCGTCGCCGCCGGCGTCGATCTTCGTGTCCCGCGCCTGCGCTGGGCCTTTTACACGTACTACCCGCTGCATCTTGCCGCTCTTTGGCTGATCCGCATTCCGATGCGCGAGGCGGGCTACTTGTTTTTCACCTGACCTTTGAGATTCCAATATGCAATTGCTCAAGAAATGCACCATCGCGGCCCTGCCGCTGCTCGCCCTGTCCGGCTGCGCACTGCTGAACATCCCCATGCCGACGCCGCCCGG
>NZ_JBVVOY010000188.1:0-342 GCF_055807535.1 Bradyrhizobium sp. Kon37 | reverse complement strand
CGCCCGATATCGCTTAATAATACGACGATTTAACGGCTCTTCTTCCAGGGCTAACGGATGATGAGGCGCGACCGCAGGACTTGCCAGTGGCTGGTGGCGGGATGAAATTTTAGCAAATAGTGCGATCGCCGGTGTTTATGCAAAATCTGATGACGGAAAATCAGCCATTTAAAGAAAAATTATTCTGACAAGCCTCTCATTCTCTTGTCATTTCCCCCCCATTTAGGCACAATGCGCCGCTGTCAAAAAATGACTAAAAACCGACGTTTCATCAGCGTCGGTTATTTTTTGCTTCAAACCAATCATTCATACCAAGAGGCCGGGCTTCGTACCGGATAGATA
>NZ_JBVVOY010000187.1:0-343 GCF_055807535.1 Bradyrhizobium sp. Kon37 | reverse complement strand
AACAGGGAAAGCAGCGCCATCAACATAGAACACAGAGCGCAAATCATCGCCCTTATTACTCATCATTATTGAGTGAATGGCTCGTTCATTGTTTTGATATTGCCAGAACATGCCATAAGCATAACGCCCCCTGTCAGTCCAGCCACCAGGCATAACAAATCCGTTAAACTCGCAGTTATTCATCGGTGAAAGCGCGCGTGGCCCCGATCCTCTATATGGAAGGTGGCTTCATCGCCTTTTGCTTCCAGAGCAATACGCGGCAGGTTCAGGCTGATCACGCCGAGGTTGTTACGACCATCGTGGATCTGCTCGCCGTTTTCATTTTCCCACACGCCGAGGAAGC
>NZ_JBVVOY010000186.1:0-345 GCF_055807535.1 Bradyrhizobium sp. Kon37 | reverse complement strand
GAGGATAAGGCGGGCAGGGCGCTCGTCGTGCTCGACCTGGACGATGGCCTTTTTCAGCTTGTCCGGGTCCGGCTCCTTCGCGCCCTTTTCCTTGGCGTCCTTACCGTCCTGGTCGCCGTCCTCGCCGTCCTGGCCGTCGCCGGCCTCCGCGTCACGCTCGCCATCAGTCTGGCCGCTGAAGGCATCGACGGTGTTGGGATCGCGGCCCTTCTCGTCCAGGAACTCGCGCAGCAGCTTGACCGTGCCGCGCGTGATTTCCTGGGTGTCGTCGTCAAGCCACGCCTCGACTTCCTCCGGGCGCTTCTTGAAGGCCGTCACCAGCTCGTTCACCACGGTCACGTCGCG
>NZ_JBVVOY010000185.1:0-346 GCF_055807535.1 Bradyrhizobium sp. Kon37 | reverse complement strand
AAAACCGTTTGCGAGCGCTGTCCCAACTCGGTGTGGTTCGCATCGCCGGCGGAGCTGAAATGCTATTGCCGCGTGATGTTCCTGGTCACGTGGAGCAGCAAGGAGCCGAACCAGCTCACGCACTGCGACGGGGAGTTTCTGGGCCAGGAAGAGGGCTAAAGCCCGAACAGATCGCGGCGGCCGAGAAATATGTTGCCGAGCGCGAGCAAAAGCGGCTAAACGGCTTCGATATACCGAAGCATGCACGATATACTGATTATGTTGGTGCGCTGTCCTATGCAGCACATCCACGAAAACCGTCCGGGCGTGCTAACTGCGCTGAACAAAATCTTCGCCGAGCAGGGCG
>NZ_JBVVOY010000184.1:0-348 GCF_055807535.1 Bradyrhizobium sp. Kon37 | reverse complement strand
GCCAAACTATTTTAGAAAAAGAAGAAGCAACAACAAGTGAAAATAGTAATTTGGTTAGTACTGATGAGCCACACTTAGGTGGTGTCCTAGCAGCGGCAGATGTGGGTGGGAAGCAGGATGCAACCAATTACAACTCTATTTTTGCTAATCGATTTGCTGCTTTTGATGAGCTACTTTCAATTCTAAAAACTAAATTTGCATGTCGGGTGCTTTTTGAAGAAACCTTGGTTTTGCCAAAAGTTGGGCGTAGCCGATTACATCTGTGTAAAGATGGCTCACCAAGAGTGATTAAAGCCGTTGGGGTGCAACGTAATGGCAGTGAATTTGTATTGCTAGAGGTGGATGCAT
>NZ_JBVVOY010000183.1:0-348 GCF_055807535.1 Bradyrhizobium sp. Kon37 | reverse complement strand
AGGTGAGAAGTGCTGTCGGCAAGGTGCTTCTCGACGAGGGCCAGCGGCAGAAGGTGCAGCAGCTCAAGCAGCAAGACATCGAGCAGCAAGAACAGCGGCAACGCCGCGCGAGAACCTACTAAGGAGAACTAGAGCGTATGAACAAAGTACAGATCGGGGCACCACGCACATCGGCAAGCCCTGGCGTCATCATGAAACCCGAGGGCAGCGTCAAGATCGCCGTCATGAACGGCAGCCGCCAGGTGGACCAGGTAGTGAACGGCGAATGGCTGACCATGAAGGTGTTGCCCGAGGCGGGGCTACCGAAAGGCATTCACCAGTTGAGCGATGCGAAGGACGCAAGCAAAA
>NZ_JBVVOY010000182.1:0-350 GCF_055807535.1 Bradyrhizobium sp. Kon37 | reverse complement strand
AGGCGCGCGGCCTGGCCGTCGCCGGCTGCGGGTGCGGTTTCGGTCCAGCCGCCGGCAGGGACAGCGCCGAACAGCTTGCTTGCATGCAGGCCGGTAGCAAAGTCCTTGAGCGTGTAGGACGCATTGCCCTGGGGGTCCAGGTCGATCACGGCAACCCGCAAGCCGCGCTCGAAAAAGTCGAAGGCAAGATGCACAAGGGTCGAAGTCTTGCCGACGCCGCCTTTCTGGTTGGCCGTGACCAAAGTTTTCATCGTTTGGTTTCCTGTTTTTTCTTGGCGTCCGCTTCCCACTTCCGGACGATGTACGCCTGATGTTCCGGCAGAACCGCCGTTACCCGCGCGTACCCCTCG
>NZ_JBVVOY010000181.1:0-354 GCF_055807535.1 Bradyrhizobium sp. Kon37 | reverse complement strand
ATGAAGAAGACCGCCATCAGGGCGGCGACGACGGTCATGCCCCGGGCCCACCGGAACGAAGCGAGCGGGTTGAGAGCCTCCCGGCGTAACGGCCGGCGTTCGCCTTTGTGCGACTCCGGCAAAAGGAAACAGCCCGTCAGGAAATTGAGGCCGTTCAAGGCTGCCGCGGCGAAGAACGGAGCGTGGGGGGAGAAACCGCCCATCAGCCCACCGAGCACAGGTCCCGCGACCATCCCGAACCCGAAACAGGCGCTCATGAAGCCGAAGTGCCGCGCGCGCTCATCGCCATCAGTGATATCGGCAATATAAGCGCCGGCTACCGCCCCAGTCGCCCCGGTGATGCCGGCCACGATC
>NZ_JBVVOY010000180.1:0-354 GCF_055807535.1 Bradyrhizobium sp. Kon37 | reverse complement strand
CATCACGTGCCGGAGCGATGCGCCATTCCAGCGCCTGAATGGCAAGGCGGCGTTTGCTCAGTTCGGAAAAAAGGTGGGTGTCCTTTTCTTCCATATCAAAGGCCAGGTCAGCCTGTGCTGTCAGATCACCGCGTTCGGCATCACGCAGCATCTGCGCGGCCCGGTTCGGCGTCACACCACTGGAAGGATGCTCCTGCGTGCGCTTCATGACCATTGCCAGCTCATCGCTGCGGCTCTGCATTTCATCGTCAAAATCAAACGGCTGCCCGGAAATATCCAGAATACGGCCCATTACCAGCACCCTCGTTCAAACTGGTTATAATCATCAAAATCATAGATATCAACATCATCACC
>NZ_JBVVOY010000179.1:0-357 GCF_055807535.1 Bradyrhizobium sp. Kon37 | reverse complement strand
ATGATGGTTCAAATACATACTTCATGTTGACAAACTCCGGTGACAACATGGGGACTTATAACGGATTAAGGCCATTATGGATTAATAACGCTACTGGCGCTGTTTCGATGGGGCGTGGTCTTAATGTTTCAGGGGATACACTTTCAGACCGTTTTGCTATTAACAGCAGTAATGGTATGTGGATTCAGATGCGCGATAACAACGCTATCTTTGGGAAAAATATAGTTAACACTGATAGCGCTCAGGCGTTGCTTCGCCAGAATCACGCCGACCGCAAATTTATGATTGGCGGTCTGGGAAATAAGCAATTTGGCATCTACATGATTAATAACTCAAGGACAGCCCATGGCACCGATG
>NZ_JBVVOY010000178.1:0-358 GCF_055807535.1 Bradyrhizobium sp. Kon37 | reverse complement strand
CTGTGAGCCAGAGTTGCCCGGCGCTCTCCGGCTCACAGTACGCGTAGTGCAACCGAACGCGACCGCATGGTCAGAAGCCGGGCACATCAGCGCCTGGCAGCAGTGGCGTCTGGCGGAAAACCTCAGTGTGACGCTCCCCGCCGCGTCCCACGCCATCCCGCATCTGACCACCAGCGAAATGGATTTTTGCATCGAGCTGGGTAATAAGCGTTGGCAATTTAACCGCCAGTCAGGCTTTCTTTCACAGATGTGGATTGGCGATAAAAAACAACTGCTGACGCCGCTGCGCGATCAGTTCACCCGTGCACCGCTGGATAACGACATTGGCGTAAGTGAAGCGACCCGCATTGACCCTAAC
>NZ_JBVVOY010000177.1:0-360 GCF_055807535.1 Bradyrhizobium sp. Kon37 | reverse complement strand
ACTGCATCAGGCGTGGCAGGCGGTGGACGAGCGTCCGCATGCTAATCGCTTTTTACCGCCAGATGAAATCGAACAGTCGCTGAACGGCGTGCATTATCAACATCATATTCAGCCCATCACGCTGTGGTTTGATGATGCGCTCAGTGCCATGCGTTCGCTGAAAGGCATCGGTGCCACGCATCTTCATGAAGGGCGCGACCCGCGAATATTAACGCGTTCGCAGTTGCAGCGATTGCAACTGGCCTGGCCGCAACAGCAGGGGCGATATCCTCTGACGTATCATCTTTTTTTGGGAGTGATTGCTCGTGAGTAAACGTTATTTTGTCACCGGAACGGATACCGAAGTGGGGAAAACTGTCG
>NZ_JBVVOY010000176.1:0-361 GCF_055807535.1 Bradyrhizobium sp. Kon37 | reverse complement strand
CTGGTCACGAATTTGCGCCGCTTCTTCGAACTCCAGATTCTGCGCGTGTTGCATCATCAACCCTTCCAGCTCATGGATTTTCTGCTGCAACGCTTTAGGCGACATATCCATCGGCACATTATCCGGCTCAACAATCGGGCGCGATTTTCCTCTGCCCTTCGCTTTGGTTTTGGCAATGTTCTGCCCCAGCGCCAGGATATCGACCACTTTCTTGTTCAAGCCTTGCGGCGTAATTCCGTGTTCCTCGTTGTACTTCTGCTGTTTCTCACGGCGACGTTCGGTTTCGCCAATCGCTTTCGCCATTGATGGGGTGATCTTATCGCCGTAGAGAATCGCTTTACCGTTAACGTTACGTGCCGCA
>NZ_JBVVOY010000175.1:0-366 GCF_055807535.1 Bradyrhizobium sp. Kon37 | reverse complement strand
CCACAGAACGCCGGGCAATACTTCGAGTTACCAGGCAGTGGTAAGGGGTTAAGTAGCCAGCCCGAGGCGTATGAACATGACGGCGGGATTCAAATTTTGCAGTGCAGCAGTTAGTTCCGCCACCCGGCGTTAAGGGGAGAGATAAGATGGTGCATTACGAAGTAGTTCAGTATTTGATGGATTGTTGCGGTATCACTTACAACCAGGCTGTGCAGGCTTTACGCAGCAACGACTGGGATCTCTGGCAGGCAGAAGTCGCTATACGTAGCAACAAGAGGTGAGGTTCTGTGCGAAGAACTTCGTCCTGATATTGACTGGTCATATTTACGACGTTCGGCATGTTGTTCGCAGAATATGTCAGTGAAG
>NZ_JBVVOY010000174.1:0-366 GCF_055807535.1 Bradyrhizobium sp. Kon37 | reverse complement strand
CCTGACCGCCGCCCAGATGCTTACAGATAGCCACAACAATCTCCAGTGAATGGGCGGCGGTCAGGTCTACATTCCACGCGGTCAGGCTCTGGACTCGCTGATTCGGGATTTGCGTATCTGGAATGATTTTAACGGTCGCAACGTCAGCGAACTGACCACCCGTTATGGTGTCACTTTCAATACGGTGTACAAAGCCATTCGCCGGATGCGACGGCTGAAATACCGCCAGTACCAGCCCTCACGTCTGCCAAGATGAAAGGATGCATTCCAGCCTTTACCCATGATGATTTTCCCCGGTACGGTTATTCATCACAGGATATTGAGGACGTAAAAAAAGCCGGATTAACCGGCTTTACTGTTTACAGA
>NZ_JBVVOY010000173.1:0-366 GCF_055807535.1 Bradyrhizobium sp. Kon37 | reverse complement strand
ACCGATGTGGCTACGAGTCTGATCTTCTTTACCTAGGCCAAGGTATGGCGATGCTTCCTGAGCAAATAGTCGGAACGTGCACATGCTGCGACAATCTAACGACGATTTCTATAAATGAAAGCTACGGAGTATGCTCACTTTGTGGGGCTAAGGATCGTGTGATATTTACAAGCTATCAGCATGAGGCAAGGCCAAGAAATCCCTGCTATCTAGAGAGAAGTTTCAAATATCAATGCCCAAGATGCCATGCCTTCAGTATGGAGCCTCCGGATCTACCGGAGATGCTTTGGGACTAATGCTCCGCTTTGCCTCGGGTATCCGTTCGACCTATGTTTAAGAGGAAACGCACGTGTCTGCCGCCAAAGC
>NZ_JBVVOY010000172.1:0-369 GCF_055807535.1 Bradyrhizobium sp. Kon37 | reverse complement strand
CACTGAATTTTCTGTACATGGTGCCCCTTTACCCGAACAGACGAGCGCGAAAACGAAATGAGAGCCAGAACGTCAGCAATCCCCGTGAACTTGCCCGTAAACAGGCCGTTGCCCTGTCCTGTTTTCTGGGTGGACGGCAGTTTTACATCCCCTGCGGCGATACGATCCTGACCGCGTTACGCGACGATTTGCTTTACTGCCAGTTTAATGGTCGTAACATGGAAGAACTGCGTCGCCAGTACCGCCTGTCCCAGCCGCAGATCTACCAGATTATTGCCCGCCAGAGAAAGCTGCATACACGACGTCATCAGCCTGATCTGTTCTCACCTGAAACCCCAAAATAACCGGCATCCTGCCGGTTATTTCCTG
>NZ_JBVVOY010000171.1:0-372 GCF_055807535.1 Bradyrhizobium sp. Kon37 | reverse complement strand
GGTCGGCCTGTACTGGAAATCGAATGCGCCGGTGGAGAAGGGGGCTTACGTCATGTTCTGCCCGCCGCAAGTCGGCGTGTTTTCGGACGCCAAGGAGCGGGGCTACATCGCCGGCGGTTTCTGCCCCGGCGACTACGGCTACATGATGAAGCGAGTTTTAGCCGCTAAAGGCGACGAGGTTGCCATCACCGACGCCGGCGTGCGCGTGAATGGCGGGCTGCTGCCTCACAGCGCGCTCATCAAGGCCGATCCATCAGGACGGCCGCTGCCTCGTTATCAGTCCGACAGCTACACCCTGGGGACCGCCGAGGTTCTGCTTATGTCCGACGTAAGCGACACGTCTTTCGACGGCCGTTCTCGAAGTCCATCTTG
>NZ_JBVVOY010000170.1:0-372 GCF_055807535.1 Bradyrhizobium sp. Kon37 | reverse complement strand
CAAATGGCCGTTTTGTCAGAGCAAGCATTTACAAAAGCCTGCATCGCCACCACATAAGACGGATTTTCAAAGCCGATATAAAAGCCCGTGATCATCCGACTAAACACATCAATCACAATGTAAAGCGTTGGTCTTCCTATGATTTTTTGGCGATCATGATGATCCACTAAATAAATATCAGCAATCGTGGCATCAATCTCATAACGACTCCCAGGGCCTAACGCCTGAGAAGTGGCTGTACTACTTAAGGGTCGTACGTCTTTTTTATATACCCCTGCTTTAACTCTAGACTTTAAGCGCTGAGCTTTAGGGTATTCTCGATCATAAAAATAACGAAACTGACGTAGTGTTGGGTAATCCTCTTGGGGAATG
>NZ_JBVVOY010000169.1:0-373 GCF_055807535.1 Bradyrhizobium sp. Kon37 | reverse complement strand
CATCTTATAGAAACGTCCTATGATAGGTTGAAATCAAGAGAAATCACATTTCAGCAATACAGGGAAAATCTTGCTAAAGCAGGAGTTTTCCGATGGATTACAAATATCCACGAACATAAAAGATATTACTATAAGATGCGTATTTCTTGAGAATTTAACATTTACAACCTTTTTAAGTCCTTTTATTAACACGGTGTTATCGTTTTCTAACACAATGTGAATATTATCTGTGGCTAGATAGTAAATATAATGTGAGACATTGTGACGTTTTAGTTCAGAATAAAACAATTCACAGTTTAAATCTTTTCGCACTTGATCGAATATTTCTTTAAAAATGGCAACCTGAGCCATTGGTAAAACCTTCCGTGTGATG
>NZ_JBVVOY010000168.1:0-374 GCF_055807535.1 Bradyrhizobium sp. Kon37 | reverse complement strand
TGCACAACTCCATCGCCAAGAATTGTGGCTCCGTATAGAGTTCCATCGTCAGTTAAGGCCTGCGCCGCATTGCGTATTACACAGCTTTTTGTAGATATATTTCCAGGCAGGCAGTGAAGAAGGTAAGACATGGAAATGGAATCAAATTGACCATGTAACGCCGCGGGATAAGGTTCAAAAACATCATGGCTAATTTTATCTTTAATGGATTTGAACGAAGCTAGCCTGAACGCGGCATCTACAAGGGCTGGGGAATCACAAATTAAACATAAAATTAGCCATGAAGTGTTGCAACCTAAACCCGCGGCGTAACCGGGTCAATTTGATTCCATTTCCATCAATAACCGTCAAAACAGCCAGCCAGCAAAAATATC
>NZ_JBVVOY010000167.1:0-376 GCF_055807535.1 Bradyrhizobium sp. Kon37 | reverse complement strand
CAGGCCGAATAAGGCACACCAGGAACTCGTGGTTTTATTCATTATGAAGTGGTTTTTACCTGTTCTCTTAGCCAGATAATAAACGCTTCAATTTTTGGCCACTGCCTGCCCGGTAATGTGGTGATGTAATAATGCTGATGGCATTTCACCGTCATATCGCCAAACGGCGCGACGAGCTCACCACTGGCAAGCCTTTTTTGTACCAGGCGTTTTCTTCCCATCGCCACCCCAATATGATTCATCGCGGCAATAACAGCTAAATCAGAACGATCAAAGCCAATTCCAGAAGATGTCGGCAAATTAACCGCATAATGTTGCGCCCAACTATGCCATTCATCCGTACCGGAGTCGTGGGAACAATACGGTGTGGCAAGGG
>NZ_JBVVOY010000166.1:0-376 GCF_055807535.1 Bradyrhizobium sp. Kon37 | reverse complement strand
TCCAGGGCTTCATGGAATGCCGCCTCATCAATCACCACGTCCCCCTGCAAACCACGCAGGTTAGACGGGCGGCTTGACAGCGCCTGTATCTTAAATCCGCTGTTCGGAAAGCGGATCATATAAGTGAGGATTTCTTCTTTTTTATCGCTGTCCCAGAAGGTCTGCTCCCAGACATCAGCCTTTAACCAGCTGGCAAAGGCTGATGTCTGGGTTCATAAACATTGATTAGGCTTTGATTTTGTATCTTCTTGGTTTTCCTGAGAAAATCACAGTGGCGAATGAGGGGATTTTCACCCAGCAGGAACTGTACGACGAACTGCTCACCCTGGCCGATGAAGCAAAACCGCTGAAACTGGTGAACAACCGTTCAACCGGT
>NZ_JBVVOY010000165.1:0-379 GCF_055807535.1 Bradyrhizobium sp. Kon37 | reverse complement strand
GCACTAAAGCCTGGGTTTGAAATAGCGACGCATCAATTTGCTGTAACAAGCCGAGGCCAAAAGCCGCCGTTTTGCCGCTGCCGGTTTTCGCCTGCACGCGAACATCTTTTCCGGCAAGGATCGCCGGAAGCGCGGCGGCCTGCACCGGCGTCATGGTTAAATAACCCAACTCATTAAGGTTCGTGAGTTGGGCGGGAGGCAAAACATTCAGGGTAGAAAAAGCGGTCACAATCTATTCTCGTGGTCATCGACGCAAAGTTAGCAGGCGCGTATCCTCGCAGATCTACGCTCACGATGCGACAATTTAATCGGTTCTTCATCGGGTGGTGGGTCAGGCATGGGTTGCGGGCGAGGGATCGGATCGGGCACTGGAACAGGA
>NZ_JBVVOY010000164.1:0-384 GCF_055807535.1 Bradyrhizobium sp. Kon37 | reverse complement strand
ACCGTTGAACAGGTACTTGTTGACGTGATCCCCGGTCATGGCAAGCAAGGCGAGCCACTTCAAGGCTTCAATGGTGCCGTCGGCGATCACCATGGCAGGCAGCGAGGCCCGGCCGCTGGCGTCGTTCATGGCGCGTGTATTCATGCCCTCCCCCTTGGAGTAAGAACGCCCTGCAGGGCGCTATTTGCGCCCATAGCGCAGCGCGTATTCCCGGAGGACGTGCAGCGCCAAAGGCAGGGCCGCGAGGACCAGCAGAGCGCCGGCGGCGTACATGGCCCATGTGGGCAGGAACGCGAGCAGCGTATGCGCGACCAGGCCAAAGACGATGACAGGCCCGATGCCCAGTACCAGAAGATCAAACGGCGCTTTCGCCTGCGATGCCGC
>NZ_JBVVOY010000163.1:0-385 GCF_055807535.1 Bradyrhizobium sp. Kon37 | reverse complement strand
TACGCCGACAGCGACCTAAACGGCGACGCATCGGCGTACTGGTTCAATCCGGAGGCCGAGGGCTGGGGCATGGACCCTTGGAAACTGGTCGAAGGCGTGGACCCCCACACGCAAGGCTGTTCGATGGATGTTTGCTTTGCCGACGGTTCAAGCAAGACGGTCGGGCCGCTGATGACGTTCTTTCTCAGCGCGAAGGATGCTGCGCGCCTAGCGGCGCTCAAGGGGCAACGCCAGGAGTGAGCTGGCTTTCTGTAAATGACCTGTCCCCAAATTTTAGCGGCTAAAGGTGTTGACGTGCGAGAAATGTTTAGCTAAACTTCTCTCATGTGCTGGCGGCTGTCACCGCTATGTTCAACCAAGGCGCGGAGCAAATTATGGGTGTTAT
>NZ_JBVVOY010000162.1:0-388 GCF_055807535.1 Bradyrhizobium sp. Kon37 | reverse complement strand
GGCTGTCCGACAATCAGACCAGTGATCGGGTCAGTATGACCGGCGATATAATCCGCCACGCGTTCCACGTCTGCCGGTTGCGGAAAAATATTGCTCCGGTTATCCATAACAAACGTCACCCCGACTGTGCCACCGCCTTTCCATGTCGGAAAACACCAGGCACGGGTAACACCGCTGACTTCACGTGCCCAGCGAACGTAATCAAACTGATTACCGCCGAACGGAGGATACTGGACACGATATTCCAGCCGTGACAGCAGCTCCGCTGCACTCTCAATATCAGCTCCACCGGAAAACCCTTTTACAGTGATGGCATCGGAAACAACACAGGCAACCGGGGTGATCAACGTTAATATGGTATTCTCACCGGTATTTCCTGCTTCACCGG
>NZ_JBVVOY010000161.1:0-389 GCF_055807535.1 Bradyrhizobium sp. Kon37 | reverse complement strand
TCATGGATGATCTGTTGCGGGAGTTTTTGACGGAAACCAGCGAGAGCCTGGACACCGTGGACAATCAGCTGGTGAAGTTCGAGCAGGAGCCGAACAACGCCAAGATCCTGGATAACATCTTCCGCCTGGTCCACACCATCAAGGGGACGTGCGGCTTCCTCGGATTGCCGCGCCTGGAAGCGCTGGCGCATGCCGGCGAGACGCTGATGGGCAAATTCCGTGACGGCATGCCGGTGACGGGGCAGGCGGTGACGGTGATCCTGTCCTCGATCGACCGCATCAAGGAAATTCTGGCCGGGCTGGAGGCGACCGAAGCCGAGCCCGAGGGTACCGACCGCGATCTCATCGACAAGCTGGAAGCGATGGTCGAGCAGGGCATGGCGGCCATG
>NZ_JBVVOY010000160.1:0-390 GCF_055807535.1 Bradyrhizobium sp. Kon37 | reverse complement strand
GGAATGCCCGCTTGCGCAGGCGTGACCGCCAAGGTGCCGACCGAGAGGGCATTCCGGTCATCGACGGCACCAACCTGTCACAAACCACTGTCACCGCGATTCAGCAGGTTGCGCAGGTCCAGAAGCAAATCGAGGAATACCGGACGCAGTTGCAGCAGTACGAAAACATGCTGCAAAACACGGTGGCCCCGGCCGCCTACGTGTGGGACCAGGCGCAGTCCACCATCAACGGCCTGATGAGCGCCGTTGATACCCTGAACTACTACAAGAACCAGGCGGGCAGCATCGACGCTTACCTGGGCAAGTTCAAGGACGTGTCCTACTACAAGGGGTCGCCGTGCTTCTCCATAAGTTACTCCTTGGAGTTAATAGTCAAACGCCTGGTAGGGC
>NZ_JBVVOY010000159.1:0-392 GCF_055807535.1 Bradyrhizobium sp. Kon37 | reverse complement strand
AATCGCCAGGAGTCACACACTGACGTGGTATTTCATCAGTTCCGAAGTGATGTGCAATCATAATTATCTCCATTTTTACAAATGAACTTTGTTGATGCGGTGTCTGGTGCCTCCAGGTGACTGCAACCAGTTAACAATTACAGTCGGCTTTCCCACCCAAACCAATAAGGACTAACATGACTTTTAACTGTGCCACGTGCGCTTAGCCGCATTCACCGCATCACAAAATTCACTTTAAAAAGGGCGGACATCAGCCGAACTTCAAGAAAAAAACTGATGCCGCCAGGACTACACACAGCAATGTCGTTATTTACAACCGGAGGCGCACTCCCACCATTTAAATTTAACAGACAAGACCGACTCTTTATGGATATCGGAAATGCGCCTTCGTG
>NZ_JBVVOY010000158.1:0-393 GCF_055807535.1 Bradyrhizobium sp. Kon37 | reverse complement strand
GGTTCATGTTTCGAGGAAAACGATGTCGGGAAACATTAAAAGGCTGGGAGATTACAAACAGTAATATTAAAAAGGCCGGAAATTTAAGAGCGCTGATAGTTCATGAAATAAACTCCGGTGAATTTGAGTATTTAAGACGTTTTCCCCAGTCCAGCACTGGGGCAAAAATGGTGACAACGAGAGTCATAAAAACGTTCGGAGAGCTTTGTGATATCTGGACAAAAATTAAAGAGACAGAGTTAACAACAAACACAATGAAGAAAACGAAATCACAATTAAAAACACTCAGAATAATAATTTGTGAAAGTACCCCGATATCACATATTCGTTATATCGATATAGTTATCAACTGTGCGCACGGTTCTTCCTTTTTTGTTGGATCTTGGATTATCC
>NZ_JBVVOY010000157.1:0-397 GCF_055807535.1 Bradyrhizobium sp. Kon37 | reverse complement strand
AGAAAAGCGAAGTGCTGGCATTTGTTTCAAAACCACCTGCCGAAGCTGTGCGTCTGAAAATTGTTAATGCCATGAAAGCAACCGGCAAACCGACGGTGGCGCTGTTTTTAGGTTATACCCCGGCGGTGGCCCGCGACGAGAATGTCTGGTTTGCCTCCTCGCTGGATGAGGCCGCACGCCTGGCTTGCCTGCTTTCACGCGTCACGGCGCGACGTAACGCAATAGCGCCTGTCAGCAGCGGATTTATTTGAGGTTGCGATCCAGCGCCTGGTTTGCCAGCTCCGCCGCATACTCGCCAGCCACTGAAATCAGCGCCAGATTGGCATCGGGTAATTTCTGTCAGGCAGCAGCCAGGCGTTGACGCAGGTGCGTCGCTGGGACAGTGCCTGTCAGAAAT
>NZ_JBVVOY010000156.1:0-400 GCF_055807535.1 Bradyrhizobium sp. Kon37 | reverse complement strand
AGAATCTTCACTTGCGGCGTTGGTCGGAGCAGCCATGTGTTCGGCCTTCTTGTGCGGTACTCATGACCGCTGGCCATAGTGCCCTCCGCGGATCACGTCCCGATCAAAAGCACGCATTCGAAGATGCCATGGCCCATGTGGGTTGTCCTGATCGCCGGATCGACCGGCGCTGCATTAGTGCTGTTCGCCCTTCCAACCGTTACGTTACAGCCGGATGACCGGCTGTGACCTCGTTCACGCCGTAAGGCCGGCGGGTTCCTTATAGGGTTCGTTCCTGGCCATCATCGCCCATGCCATCCTGGCGAGCTTATTGGCGAGTGCGATGGCTGCGACCTTGGTGGGGCGGCGTGCCAACAACGCAGTGAGCCAAGGCCGATGGCTCGTGCCATGGATCTTGGCA
>NZ_JBVVOY010000155.1:0-404 GCF_055807535.1 Bradyrhizobium sp. Kon37 | reverse complement strand
CATCATCCGAGATGTAATCCTTCCGGTAGGGGCTCACACTTCTGGTAGATAGTTCAAAGCCTTGGTCGGATAGGTGCACATCGAACACTTCACGAACAATGAAATGGTTCTCAGCATCCAATGTTTCCGCCACCTGCTCAGGGATCACCGAAATCTTCATATGACGCCTAACGCCTGGCACAGCGGATCGCAAACCTGGCGCGGCTTTTGGCACAAAAGGCGTGACAGGTTTGCGAATCCGTTGCTGCCACTTGTTAACCCTTTTGCCAGATTTGGTAACTATAATTTATGTTAGAGGCGAAGTCTTGGGTAAAAACTGGCCTAAAATTGCTGGGGATTTCAGGAAAGTAAACATCACCTTCCGGCTCGATGTCTATTGTAGATATATGTAGTGTATCTACTTG
>NZ_JBVVOY010000154.1:0-404 GCF_055807535.1 Bradyrhizobium sp. Kon37 | reverse complement strand
AGCCGCTGATAGATCGAGATCAGTTCGACGATCGTGCTCCAGGAGTTGACGAGATACTGAAACGAGGTTCGTACTTGCGTGAACGCGTTGAGGATCTGGTTCATCGCGCCGAGGGTGATCTTGCCCGCGATGATTGTGGGCGCAAGCAGCAGATAAGGAAAGATGACGTCAGTCTGGAGATAGACGATCCGGCCGATATTGAAGTACATGAAGTTCAGATAGAGCCGGAAGTAATTCCTGCGAATGTCTCTAAACAGCACGCTCAATGTCGGCGCATTGGCACGCGCCGTATCATCCTCGCCGAGCACGAGCTCCTTGCGATAGGCCGCTTCGACCCGCTGGTTGAAAAATTCAATTCCGGGCAGGCGGATGCCGATAAGCGCGAGAACGCCGGTGCCCAGGAT
>NZ_JBVVOY010000153.1:0-406 GCF_055807535.1 Bradyrhizobium sp. Kon37 | reverse complement strand
CTGACGCCGCAGGCTTATGCAGAAGCGCTCACCGGACACAACGGCCGGCCTGCTGCGCTGGTTGATGGCTGCGCAGACCGGCCTCTTGCCAACCCAGCCGATCACAGCTCAGATCAACCTAGGACTCTCGTTATGGCTGGATGAGAAACGGGGGTCACGTCAATGAACGAAATAGACAGATCGCTGAGATAGGTGCCTCACTGATTAAGCATTGGTAACTGTCAGACCAAGTTTACTCATATATACTTTAGATTGATTTAAAACTTCATTTTTAATTTAAAAGGATCTAGGTGAAGATCCTTTTTGATAATCTCATGACCAAAATCCCTTAACGTGAGTTTTCGTTCCACTGAGCGTCAGACCCCTTTTATTTCCGAAACGGGCTATCGGTCCCATTACGACCATG
>NZ_JBVVOY010000152.1:0-411 GCF_055807535.1 Bradyrhizobium sp. Kon37 | reverse complement strand
GCCTTGCCCATATTGTTCCAGCCATTTCTTGACGGCTATTGCAGCGGCAAAGGCGGCACGGTGCGCTTTTATGGTTGTCCTGGCGAAGAAGGCGGCTCGGGTAAAACGTTCATGGTTCGCGAGGGGGTATTTGATGATGTGGATGCGGCACTCACCTGGCACCCGGAAGCCTTTGCCGGTATGTTCAATACCCGCACGCTGGCAAACATTCAGGCATCATGGCGCTTTAAAGGGATCGCAGCACATGCCGCGAATTCCCCTCATTTGGGACGCAGCGCCCTTGATGCCGTAACGTTGATGACCACTGGCACCAACTTCCTCAACGAACATATTATTGAAAAAGCGCGCGTACACTATGCCATCACAAATAGCGGCGGGATCTCGCCCAACGTGGTCCAGGCGCAGGCAGAA
>NZ_JBVVOY010000151.1:0-411 GCF_055807535.1 Bradyrhizobium sp. Kon37 | reverse complement strand
GCACCAGAATCACGAATTGTTGGTATTTTCCGGCCTTCCGGTAATACGGAACGGGTGAAGAATCAGGAGCGTGATGATGAATACGAAACTGAGCGTGATGAATATCTGAATCATTCGCTGGATATTCTGGAACAGAACAGACGTAAAAAAGCCATTTAATTAACGTTTAAACAAAATTTAATTACGAGGTTATTCAGATGAATATTTCCGATATTCGCGCAGGACTGCGCACGCTTGTAGAAAATGAAGAAACCACCTTTAAACAAATTGCTCTTGAGAGCGGGCTTTCTACCGGAACTATCAGTAGTTTTATCAATGATAAGTACAACGGGGATAACGAGCGTGTTTCACAAATGCTGCAACGCTGGCTGGAAAAATATCATGCAGTGGCAGAACTACCTGAACCGCCCC
>NZ_JBVVOY010000150.1:0-411 GCF_055807535.1 Bradyrhizobium sp. Kon37 | reverse complement strand
ATTCAGAACTGGCAGGAACAGAGAAAGGAAACGACAGAGGCCAAAAAGCTCGCTTTCAGCACCTGTCGTTTCCTTTCTTTTCAGGGGGTATTTTAAATAAATACATTAAGTTACGACGAAGAAGAACGGAAACACCTTAAACCGGAAAATTTTCATAAATAGCGAAAACCCGCGAGGTCGCCGCCCCGTAACCTGTCGGATCGCCGGAAAGGACCCACAAAATGATAATAATTATCATCTACATGTCACAACGTGCATCTACGCCATCAAACCACGTCAAATAATCAATTATGACGCAGGTATCGTATTAATTGATCTGCATCAACTTAACGTAAAAACAACTTCAGACAATACAAATCAGCGACACTGAATACGGGGCAACCTCATGTCAACTAAGAACAGAACCCGCAG
>NZ_JBVVOY010000149.1:0-415 GCF_055807535.1 Bradyrhizobium sp. Kon37 | reverse complement strand
GCTCCTGCAACGCACCGCTGCGGGTCCATGCCTGCAACATTTCGCTGAAAGAGGGCAGATCAAAGAAGAAGTGTTCAGAATCACGCATTACCGGCGTAGCGCCAGAAACCACCGATTTCGGCTCGATCAGTTCAGTCGGGCTGTGGGTCGCGCCGCAGACTTCGCAGTTATCGCCGTATTGATCCGGGGATTTACATTTCGGGCAGGTGCCTTTCACAAAACGGTCCGGCAGGAACATGCCTTTTTCCGGATCGTACAGCTGAGAGATGGTGCGGTTTTTAATAAAACCGTTTTCTTTCAGGCGAGAGTAGATAAGTTCTGACAACTGGCGGTTCTCTTCGCTGTGCGTCGAGTGATAGTTGTCATAGCTGATGTTAAAGCCTGCGAAATCAGTCTGATGCTCCTGACTCATTTC
>NZ_JBVVOY010000148.1:0-416 GCF_055807535.1 Bradyrhizobium sp. Kon37 | reverse complement strand
CACCCATCTTGCTGGTGACGTTGCGTATTATTCAGGGGTTGGGTGCAGGTGCGGGAATTTCCGGTGCCGGTACGATGCTGGCGGAATATGCGCCAAAAGGTAAGCGCGGAATTATCTCCTCATTTGTGGCTATGGGAACTAACTGCGGAACCTTGAGCGCAACGGCAATCTGGGCCTTTATGTTCTTCATTCTCAGTAAAGAGGAACTGCTGGCGTGGGGATGGCGTTTACCGTTCCTGGCGAGTATTGTCGTGATGGTCTTTGCTATCTGGTTGCGTATGAATCTGAAAGAAAGCCCGGTCTTTGAGAAGGTTAACGACAGTAACCAACCGACAGCAAAACCTGCACCTGCTGGTAGCATGTTCCAGAGCAAATCCTTCTGGCTGGCAACAGGGCTGCGTTTTGGTCAGGCGGGT
>NZ_JBVVOY010000147.1:0-419 GCF_055807535.1 Bradyrhizobium sp. Kon37 | reverse complement strand
ATAGACGCTATTTAACACTTCACACGGTTTGTATACGGAAAAGCATTTTGCTTTTTGTATTCAATTTAGACAGAATTTTATTAATCATTTCAGGGTAATGGGGTGATGAGATGTTGCGTAACAGGGCCAGAAGGCTAGACTACAAAATAATGCGTTGATGATGGAGGCACTGTGGAAGCGATTAAGGGATCGGACGTTAATGTCCCGGATGCAGTATTTGCCTGGATGCTGGATGGTAGAGGCGGCGTTAAACCGCTGGAAAATACAGATGTGATTGATGAAGCGCATCCCTGTTGGCTCCACCTTAATTATGTACACCATGATAGCGCCCAATGGCTGGCGACAACACCGCTGCTTCCCAATAACGTACGTGATGCGCTGGCGGGCTAGAGCACGCGTCCCCGAGTCAGCCGTCTCGG
>NZ_JBVVOY010000146.1:0-427 GCF_055807535.1 Bradyrhizobium sp. Kon37 | reverse complement strand
AGATAAGACGTCCTTTTCAGAGTGCAAATTTCACAACCACTTATTTGATTTATAACAACTTTCACAAGCACGTAATTTTGTCGCAAAATGACACATTTTTATCTCATCGCGTTTTTTTAATCATAAGAGCGGCTTATGGATAATTATTGGAGATGATATCTATTCTCGCTAAGAAGCTGTTGCAGGATATTACCAAACGCGGGTCTGCCCGCGTCAGTTCACTAAGCTTAGTCCCACGTAGCGAAAATATGGCAGCCGCCATACGCCGCGTTAATTCTATGCAATATGATGTCTATACCCAGACGGAGGTCAGTAATGGCAAACCATCGAGGCGGTTCCGGCAATTTTGCAGAAGACCGCGAAAGAGCATCAGAAGCAGGTAAAAAAGGTGGACAGCACAGCGGGGGTAATTTCAAGAATGACCCGC
>NZ_JBVVOY010000145.1:0-432 GCF_055807535.1 Bradyrhizobium sp. Kon37 | reverse complement strand
CTCTCCGGGGGTAAAGACAGCTATACCATGCTGGAGATTCTGCGCAATTTGCAGCAAAGCGCGCCAATCAATTTTTCGCTGGTGGCTGTTAACCTCGATCAAAAGCAACCGGGCTTCCCGGAACACGTTCTGCCCGAGTATCTTGAAAAGCTGGGCGTTGAGTACAAGATTGTTGAAGAGAATACTTACGGTATCGTGAAAGAGAAGATTCCAGAGGGCAAAACCACTTGCTCACTGTGTTCTCGCCTTCGTCGCGGTATCCTTTATCGTACCGCAACGGAACTGGGGGCGACGAAGATCGCGTTGGGTCACCATCGTGACGATATCCTGCAAACGTTGTTCTTAAATATGTTCTACGGCGGTAAGATGAAAGGTATGCCTCCGAAACTGATGAGCGATGATGGCAAACATATCGTTATTCGTCCGCTGGCC
>NZ_JBVVOY010000144.1:0-435 GCF_055807535.1 Bradyrhizobium sp. Kon37 | reverse complement strand
GTTCGCTGCTCGGCGGGGCAGTGCGCCGCGCCGGCGGCGTCGTGGATGGCTCGGGTTGGCTGGCCTGCGACGGCCGGCGAAAGGTGCGCAGCAGCTCGTTATCGACCGGCTGCGGCGTCGGGGCCGCCGCCTTGCGCTGCGGTCGGTGTTCCTTCTTCGGCTCGCGCAGCTTGAACAGCATGATCGCGGAAACCAGCAGCAACGCCGCGCCTACGCCTCCCGCGATGTAGAACAGCATCGGATTCATTCTTCGGTCCTCCTTGTAGCGGAACCGTTGTCTGTGCGGCGCGGGTGGCCCGCGCCGCTGTCTTTGGGGATCAGCCCTCGATGAGCGCGACCAGTTTCACGTCGGCAAGGTTCGCCTCGAACTCCTGGCCGTCGTCCTCGTACTTCAACCAGGCATAGCCTTCCGCCGGCGGCCGACGGTTGAGGATA
>NZ_JBVVOY010000143.1:0-435 GCF_055807535.1 Bradyrhizobium sp. Kon37 | reverse complement strand
GCAAAGGCCAGCGCCTGCGCCAGTGGACGTTTCAGGGCGCGCAGCTCCACCACTTTTAAGCGTGACCAGCCTTCAATCCCCAGCGACTGACATAACATGCTGTAGCGGGCGGTGACAGAATAATGGATTTGATTTCAGTTTTAGCGTTATGGCCTTACCTGTTGCCTGTTGTGGCCGGTGGGGCCGTCTGGGCGATGCGTCGTAGTTTTGCCAGCACCGAGCGTGTGGAGCGTCTTGAAAACCGGATGACCGAAATGGAAACCCGCTACGCCAGCATCCCTGGCACAGAAGATGTACACGAAATGCGCCTGCGAATTGCAGAGCTGTCCGGCGATATCCGGGTGCTGTCCCAGCGGGTGCAGTCATTTTCCCATCAACTGGAGCTGCTGCTTGAAAACGCAGTAAACCGGAGTAATTCATGATTAACGATATTCT
>NZ_JBVVOY010000142.1:0-436 GCF_055807535.1 Bradyrhizobium sp. Kon37 | reverse complement strand
GGCAGCAGCACCAGGAACATCGTCCGCGTCCATTGCGCGAGTGCCTTGCGGCGTTCGCCGGCGGCAAGCGCCTCCATCATCGGCGTGAAGCCCAACAGGGCCACCGCAGCCGCCAAGCCGGCAACGATGCCGCAGGCGATTACATACATACATCCTCCCTAATGCGCCTTGCGCACGGTTGTAGTCAGAGTCCGCGGCCTTTGCGCGGGCCGCTTCGGCCGGGGCGTGGCTGCACCTTGGGAGCTGGCCGGGTGGCCGCTGCCGGCGCAGGCCGGGCCGGTGTGGCGACCTGCGGAGCCTGGCGTTGGGCCTGCGCGAACAGTTCCGTGAACGACAGCGGCGCAGGATCGAGGCCGCAAACCTTGTTCAGCAGCTCGGCCGACTCCCGGCCGTGGACCTGGATCGGGAACGACGGAGCCTTGTTGGCAATCAGCCA
>NZ_JBVVOY010000141.1:0-436 GCF_055807535.1 Bradyrhizobium sp. Kon37 | reverse complement strand
TGATGCGCGAGGGCTTGCCGAACTGGTGCGGGTTGGATGGTATCGAGAGGTAAAAGTCAAAAGTGAGGAAAGCCAGAAGATCCGAGCGATCCTTGTCGCCAGATCTCGGCTAGTGTCCGTGCGCCGAGACATCGAGAACCAGGTTCGCAGCTTAATCAAGGAATGTGGATTGCTGTTCCCTCGCGCGACCGGCCAACAATTTCGCAACCAGGTCAGCGAACTCTTGGGCGTCGATCATTTGCTTCTCAGCGTGATATCGCCGCTGCTCTCGATCGATGAGAACGTTTGTCAACAACAAGGTAAGTCGAAGTCCGCCGATTGGCAAAGCTGGACGACACGACGCGTCGCCTGATGACGGTCCCGGGGGTCGGTGTCGTGACGGCCCTAACGTTCCGCCACACGATCGAAGACCCCTCGCGCTTCCGATCGGCTTCGA
>NZ_JBVVOY010000140.1:0-437 GCF_055807535.1 Bradyrhizobium sp. Kon37 | reverse complement strand
CGATGGGGCCAATGTACGATTCACCTATGCGGGGTCGAAAGATGCCGCTAAACGCCTGGCACAAGAGACTGGAGCGACAGCAGTATTCACAGATAGTGCTGACAGAGACGCTGTCATTGATGTCGTTCGTAAGAGCGGCGCATTGGATATCCTGGTGGTAAATGCAGGTATTGGCGTCTTTGGCGAGGCCCTGGAATTAAATGCCGACGATATTAATGGTGATCCCACGCGGTCCAAAATCACGGGCCAGCCCGCGCGCCATGCCTTGCAGGGCAGATTTGCTGGCGGCATAAGCAGCCATGCCTGCAACAGGCATACGATCGCCATTCACGGAGCCGATGATTAAGATGCGCCCGCCTTCGGGCATCTGCCGGGCGGCTTCAACAGAGGCATGATAAGGAGCATGAATATTGATTTTGAAAAGGCGATCAATATCG
>NZ_JBVVOY010000139.1:0-439 GCF_055807535.1 Bradyrhizobium sp. Kon37 | reverse complement strand
ATTTATACTCCGCTGGAAGCGCGTGTGTATTGCTCAAAATAATTGCATGAGTTGCCCATCGATATGGTCAGCTCTATCTGCACTGCTCATTAATATACTTCTGGGTTCCTTCCAGTTGTTTTTGCATAGTGATCAGCCTCTCTCTGAGGGTGAAATAATCCCGTTCAGCGGTGTCTGCCTGTCAAGGGGTGTTAATCATTACCGTGATAACGCCATCGCCTACAAAGAACAGCGCGACAAAAATGCCAGAGAACTGAAGCTGGCGAACGCGGCAATTACTGAGATGCAGATGCGTCAGCGTGATGTTGCTGCGCTCGATGCAAAATACACGAAGGAGTTAGCTGATGCGAAAGCTGAAAATGATGCTCTGCGTGATGATGTTGCCGCTGGTCGTCGTCGGTTGCACATCAAAGCAGTCTGTCAGTCAGTGCGTGAAGCC
>NZ_JBVVOY010000138.1:0-447 GCF_055807535.1 Bradyrhizobium sp. Kon37 | reverse complement strand
AGCCCCGGAGAAGCCGGTCGGGCTTGCGACGTTCTGGTCGGCCTCGGCGCTGTGGTTTGATCTCTATTTTGCGCTGGCCGTTACGGTGTTCGCGGCGGCATGGATGTTATTTGCCCCGCATCCCTGGGCGACGTGGTCCATTCTTGGTTCGGCGCTGATCCTGTTCACCTCTTACTTTCAGGTCCAGGTCTCGGTCGCGATCAACAGCTGGTATGGACCGTTCTATGACATGATCCAGGCTGCGCTTTCGAAGTCGGCGCCGGTCACGGTCGAGCAGTTCTACAGCGAGTTGTCGACCTTTGCCGGCATAGCGCTCGTGGCCGTCGTGGTCGGCGTGATGACGCGATTCTTCGTCAGCCACTACATCTTCCGCTGGCGCACGGCGATGAACGATTTTTATGTCGCCAACTGGCCACGGCTGCGCACGATCGAAGGCGCCTCCCAGCG
>NZ_JBVVOY010000137.1:0-449 GCF_055807535.1 Bradyrhizobium sp. Kon37 | reverse complement strand
AATATCACTGTGTGGCTTCAGGCCGCCATCCACTGCGGAGCCGTACAAATGTACGGCCAGCAACGTCGGTTCGAGATGGCGCTCGATGACGCCAACTACCTCTGATAGTTGAGTCGATACTTCGGCGATCACCGCTTCCCTCATGATGTTTAACTCCTGAATTAAGCCGCGCCGCGAAGCGGTGTCGGCTTGAATGAATTGTTAGGCGTCATCCTGTGCTCCCGAGAACCAGTACCAGTACATCGCTGTTTCGTTCGAGACTTGAGGTCTAGTTTTATACGTGAACAGGTCAATGCCGCCGAGAGTAAAGCCACATTTTGCGTACAAATTGCAGGCAGGTACATTGTTCGTTTGTGTCTCTAATCGTATGCCAAGGAGCTGTCTGCTTAGTGCCCACTTTTTCGCAAATTCGATGAGACTGTGCGCGACTCCTTTGCCTCGGTGCGTGT
>NZ_JBVVOY010000136.1:0-450 GCF_055807535.1 Bradyrhizobium sp. Kon37 | reverse complement strand
TACGTCTCCGATTACGCTGCGCTATGCCCAAAGGGGCTGCGCCCCTCTGGACTCCCCCCATTTTAGGTCACAGACGCGGCCACCACCGCGCCCGATCGGAAGATCCGTGCCGGCTGCAACGCCGCAAGGGTTTTTACTCCAAGGAGGGGGTCGGCTTTCCTGGCTCGCTCTAAACGCCCCTCAAGTGTCAATGAAAGTTTCCAACGCGAGCCATTCGCGAGAGCCTTGAGTCCACGCTAGATCTATCTCATCTGCGCAAGGCAGAACGTGAAGACGGCCGCCCTGGACCTCGCCCGCGAGCGCCAGGCGCACGAGGCCGGCGCGCGGACCCGCGCCACGGCCCACGAGCGGACGCCGCAGCAGGAGCGCCAGAAGGCCGCCAGAGAGGCCGAGCGCGGCCGTGAGGCTTGGACGCTAGGGCAGGGCATGAAAAAGCCCGTAGCGGGCTGC
>NZ_JBVVOY010000135.1:0-450 GCF_055807535.1 Bradyrhizobium sp. Kon37 | reverse complement strand
ACGGCATGCACGATTTGTAATAACAGAGTGTCTTGTATTTTTAAAGAAAGTCTATTTAATACAAGTGATTATATTAATTAACGGTAAGCATCAGCGGGTGACAAAACGAGCATGCTTACTAATAAAATGTTAACCTCTGAGGAAGAATTGTGAAACTATCACTAATGGTAGCTATATCGAAGAATGGAGTTATCGGGAATGGCCCTGATATTCCATGGAGTGCCAAAGGTGAACAGCTCCTGTTTAAAGCTATTACCTATAACCAATGGCTGTTGGTTGGACGCAAGACTTTTGAATCAATGGGAGCATTACCCAACCGAAAGTATGCGGTCGTAACACGTTCAAGTTTTACATCTGACAATGAGAACGTATTGATCTTTCCATCAATTAAAGATGCTTTAACCAACCTAAAGAAAATAACGGATCATGTCATTGTTTCAGGTGGTGGGG
>NZ_JBVVOY010000134.1:0-454 GCF_055807535.1 Bradyrhizobium sp. Kon37 | reverse complement strand
AGGGTTGTGGTTTCTCCCAGGGGCTTGTCGCCAAGTTCTGCGGTCAGTGCTGACGTCATTTCACGCATCTGTCGCAGGTTATGGCCTACCTGCTCGACGTTCGTCGCGTAACGATTCAGACCGGAACGGGAGAGTTTCATCTCATCCGGCAGGCCTGCGTCTTCAATCAGTGCGTTAATTTCTTCCAGAATGCGGGCCTGTGGGATCGCTTTATCACGCAGCATTTCATGCAGCGTTTTACGTACGTTTTCCGGCAGTAAATCCACTTTTGAAGCCCGGCCCCGTGTTTTCCTGTCCATCACGCCTCCTGTCATGCACGGGGACGAGGACGCTTGACACCGGCAACGCGGGCACGACCTTCTGCCACATCCTGACCTCGGGAGGTCAGCGTTACGACATAAAAGCCGCGCAGGTTTTCCACGGTGACCAGTTGCTGCTCTGCCAGCCAGTCAAT
>NZ_JBVVOY010000133.1:0-458 GCF_055807535.1 Bradyrhizobium sp. Kon37 | reverse complement strand
ACGCGAGGTTTGCTCTGCCATTTATTAAAACTCCTGACAACAAAAAACCCACCGCGAAGTGGGTTTCAGGCGACATAATAGTAGATATAGCGATTACGAGGCCACGCAATGCTTTTCTCCAGGAGCATCATCGATTTAATTAAAGACACCATCACATCTCTGTAACAGAGTGTACGTAATTAACAACTACACACACTGCTCCTGAAAATACTGGTCATCCAGTGCAAAGATCACTGCTTCAAATTCATCGCGCTCAATCAATACCGGATGAGTGGCTAAATATTCATTTATCTCTGTCAGAGATAAAGGCAAAGGCACCCCAGCCATTCCAGCATAACGTCGGGCACGGGATATTACCGAATAGGCGTACAACAACTCCTTAAGCACCGGGTCTATTTCTGGTTCCGGTATCGGTGGCAACCTGAGTTTTTCTCGCTTCCATCTTGCCTTTTCCCCCC
>NZ_JBVVOY010000132.1:0-458 GCF_055807535.1 Bradyrhizobium sp. Kon37 | reverse complement strand
ACCACGCCCTGTACTGGCATTACCCCCACCCGGCGTACCGGTAACGGCACGGCCTGCACCATTACCTTTACCCGGTAAATCCGGTCTTCTGAGCAGGCTTGCAGGCAGTGCTGCCGGGCAACTGGTTACGGGAACGGTCGGAAAGCTGGCTGATGCCGGGCGTGCCGTTGGCGGGTGGTTTTCCGGTATCGGAAACAAACTTGCAGGCAGTGCGATCGGTCGGGTTGTGACAAAAGGTGCCGGGGCGCTGGGCTGGATGGGGAAAGGTGCCGGTCGTGCGTTGTCACGTCTGGGGGGCCCGGTAATGGGGGCACTCCAGCTTGCCCCCGTCCTGATGGATGAGCAGGCGTCAACCCATGAAAAAGCAGGCGCAATTGGCAGTACAGCCGGTGCATGGCTCGGCGGTGCCGTTGGCAGCCTTGCCGGACCGCTGGGTACGGTTGCTGGTGCCACGCTGG
>NZ_JBVVOY010000131.1:0-459 GCF_055807535.1 Bradyrhizobium sp. Kon37 | reverse complement strand
GAAGAGTTCACCACCATTGCAATTTTGTTGTACTGCGACGGGGCGTCTTCAAGACCGCCCTGAAAATCCTTACGCCAGGAGGTCATCAGGGCTTTAATGGATGCCGGGGTGACAATCATTTTTCTTGTTCCTGTTTCATTTTCAGATACTCAGCCTCTGTAATGCCGAGCGCCTTCACTGCTGCCTGTTCATCAGCAGACAGCACCGCCACCGCCGTTTTTTCCTGCGACGGAATTTTCGCTGTGGTGGTCTGCATGGCAGATAACGCAGCGATGGGCTGTTTTTTCTCAAGCTGTGCCGACAGTGCCGCCACGCCAATCTGACCGCCAAGCTGTTCCAGGTAAGTGCGTTCGCTTTTGAAAATGCGGCCTTCCTGTTCCGCCTTGTCCAGAACGGCGCTCAGGCTGGCTGTGGCGCTTTGTGCAGTCGCCTGTGCCAGTTCATCACGCAGGGCGTTGT
>NZ_JBVVOY010000130.1:0-461 GCF_055807535.1 Bradyrhizobium sp. Kon37 | reverse complement strand
CGCGCAGAAAACCCATCATGTCAAAGCGCATTCCTTCTGCAGTTAACCAGCGCAATCCTCGCCAGTGAACCCGGACGATATAATCAGCTTCTCCAAAAGCAAGTGAGCGGATACATTCGGGACGCGAACCGAATCCCCGGTCAGCAATGCGTATCTCGTCTGCCGTTTGCGCAAATCGGTCCAGCCGTTCAGCGTCTCTGCTGTCGGTTAGCTCAAAATCAGTGAACTGACAGGTATGAGGATCATATCCCATATGTAGTCGCCATTCAGCGCTGCCGCCCCCGGGCGCACTGATTGCTGTTCCATCGACAAGACGCAATCTCTTTCCGCTTGTACAACCCGTAACTGCGGCGCGTACAGCAAGTGTTTGTGCGGCAAGTATGCCAAACCAGTCGGCGGCATTCCGCAGCCGCTTCAGGAGAGCCACGTCAGATAATGTTGCAACGTCATGGAGCTGAGCC
>NZ_JBVVOY010000129.1:0-466 GCF_055807535.1 Bradyrhizobium sp. Kon37 | reverse complement strand
ATTATGGAGCATAAGTCCGGGGTGGCCCGTTCTGTATGGACGGCCCGTCTTAATGGTTGCCAGATTATCTGGAGATAACGATGTGTATTAAAGCTGAAAAATATATTGAATGGGTTAAACACTGTCAGTGCCACGGGGTGCCGCTGACGACATATAAATGCCCCGGATGTGGTGAACAGATTATGACGCAATGCTCACCCGAAAAGGAAATTCGGGATTCCCTGACATGTTGTCCGTGGTGCAGCGCAGTTTTCTTTAAACAGGTAAAAGGCGCGAAGGTAAAAGCCAGCGCGGTTATTCAGAATCAATAAGGTGAAACAAAATGGCAAAAGTAATTATTGAAATTAAAAATACAGTATCTGGAATTAAAGGACGGAATTTGCGCACCAGCATTGCGGTGGACGGTAGTGCGGAACTGGACGGTGATGAGGGTACACTTGCTGGCATGGTGGCGTTACTGGTGCTT
>NZ_JBVVOY010000128.1:0-471 GCF_055807535.1 Bradyrhizobium sp. Kon37 | reverse complement strand
TGCGATATGGGCGATGACACAGCGTGCATGAATTGTGAAGGTGAATAATATGAATAATGAAACTAAATTTACTCCCCTTAATATTGATAACGTCATGGCTGAAAAAGGGATGCTGGAACGTGTTCGCGCTATCGTTGAATATGGTATTAAGCATAATCTCACCGCCAGAGAAGTCCGTGACATTATCAACCGCGAAATGAATCGTCTGGAAACAGTAGTGGCACTGCAAAATGAAACAGCCCGCGAGGAGTACATCCGCCGCAGGCTGGGGCTATCAGACCAGGATATTGTTACTGACGCTCATGTGTTTGAGGCTTTTGAGATCCGTCAGCATCTGGGTCTAACGAACTGATAATGTCTTCCATGATCTTTGACAGTTGCAGTTTTTCGCGGCGGCTTGTTCTCATTGCAGGCGCATCTTTTAAAATCTCTGCTGAAGAGCTGAAAATGGCTTTGCCCTCTTCTGCGGTG
>NZ_JBVVOY010000127.1:0-471 GCF_055807535.1 Bradyrhizobium sp. Kon37 | reverse complement strand
TCGTCGACCTCTTTGATGCCGAGCTTTTGGCCCGCCAGCACGGTTGAGATGTTGATCCGCTTGCGATGCAGGCAAAGGCGGCCGCACGCGGTTACAAGAACCTCGCGATCGTGGAACGGATAGGTCAGCTCCGGCAGGCCGGCATAGGAACGCGCTGAGGCGACGTAGAGCTCGGCAGGGCATTTCATGTCGAGGGCCTCGTGCGGGCGTTCGGAGTTGAACTCGCGGACGAAGGCATCGAAGCGTTCCTGCTGCTGCAAGCTATTGCCGCCCGGTGGCCGGGTGGTTTCCTTTTTGAGGGTGAGGTGCATGCGCTCATGACGTCCGTTCTGTTGCGGGTGACCCGGCTTGATGCGTTCGATTGCAATACCAAGTCGGAGCCACCACACCGAGAGCTTGGAGAGGTTGAACAAGGCGTTGGGACTGGCGAAGGGCACGCCGTTGTCGGAGCGAATGGCGAGCGGCAGGCCG
>NZ_JBVVOY010000126.1:0-481 GCF_055807535.1 Bradyrhizobium sp. Kon37 | reverse complement strand
GCCTTATTGATGAGTGCCCCGAACCACTGAAATCTGTCGTCAAGTTTGCGCTGGCAACTGGTCTGAGAAAGTCGAACATCATAAATCTGGAATGGCAACAAATCGACATGCAGCGACGAGTTGCCTGGGTGAATCCAGAAGAGAGCAAATCAAACCGCGCCATTGGTGTGGCGCTGAACGATACCGCCTGTAAAGTGTTGCGTGATCAAATAGGCAAGCATCACAAATGGGTGTTTGTACATACCAAGGCGGCTAAGCGAGCAGATGGAACATCAACGCCTGCGGTCAGGAAGATGCGCATCGACAGCAAGACATCATCATGGCTATCAGCTTGTCGTCGTGCAGGAATTGAAGATTTCCGTTTCCATGACCTCAGACACACCTGGGCAAGCTGGCTGATTCAGTCAGGCGTCCCATTATCAGTGCTTCAGGAAATGGGCGGATGGGAGTCCATAGAAATGGTTCGTAGGTATGCTCACCT
>NZ_JBVVOY010000125.1:0-483 GCF_055807535.1 Bradyrhizobium sp. Kon37 | reverse complement strand
ATTCGCGTTTGCGTAAGTCAGGCGTGATGGCAAGCGGCACAAACACCGTCAGGTCACCACGGCGTGCAAAGTCTTCGCCCAGTACGTGTTTATTGAGCGGCGACAGCGCATCGAGCAACGGGAGCAGCTCCTGTTCACACCAGTCCTGAACGATGCCGTGGCGCATTTGTGGTATCAGCGATTCAAAATCGTCCGGGGCTTCAAAACGCAGAACCGGGATATCCCGCGCTGGCGTCATGGCGGCTTCAATCAGCACGCGTGACAGATAAGCGCCCCCGGATTTTTTAGGAATGCAGCCGTATTCCTCGTCGGCACTCTCTTTATTCGGCGCATTCCGGTACAGGCCATCACGCCAGGCTTTTTCCGCTTCCGGCGACCACGGCTGATTCGTGACGTAACAGATACGTCGGTATAACCCGTCAGCGATGGCATCATCCAGCGTGATGCGGTGAACGCTGTAATCCTTGCGCCCCTCGCGCGCAT
>NZ_JBVVOY010000124.1:0-483 GCF_055807535.1 Bradyrhizobium sp. Kon37 | reverse complement strand
CAGCAAGTCCAGCCATCGTTCGCTCGATAATTAGTTCTCGTTCCATTTCAGCCAGGGCACCCATAACGTGGAAGAAAAAACGCCCCATTGGAGATGACGTATCAATACTGTCAGTAAGACTGCGAAAATTAATCCCTCGCTCTCGTAATTCCCCTACGAGAGAAATCAAATGTTTCATGCTTCGCCCGAGGCGATCCAGTTTCCAGACAACCAGTGTGTCACCTTTTTGAAGGCGCTTTAAAGCGCGTTTTAATCCCGGTCGGTCTGTCCTTGTTCCGCTTAATTTATCTTCAAATATTTGTTCACATCCTGCACAAACAAGAGCGTTTCGTTGCAGGTCTGTATTCTGGTCATTTGTTGATACCCTTACATAGCCAATCAGCACTCTGGATCTCCTGTTTAAAAGCGCCAATCATGCCATGCGTGCCAAAATCGACCATTATCCAAAACCTCGGTTTACAGGAAACGGTAAACAGGGCTAGG
>NZ_JBVVOY010000123.1:0-503 GCF_055807535.1 Bradyrhizobium sp. Kon37 | reverse complement strand
GCCAGCGGTGGCGGCGGGCTGGGTGTTAAGCTTTACCCTGTCGATGGACGATGTGGTAGTTTCTTCGTTCGTCACCGGACCAAGTTATGAAATTCTGCCGTTAAAAATTTATTCGATGGTCAAAGTCGGCGTATCGCCGGAAGTTAACGCGCTGGCAACCATATTACTGGTGCTGTCGCTGGTGATGGTTATTGCCAGCCAGCTTATTGCTCGTGATAAAACGAAAGGTAACACAGGGGACGTTAAATGAAAAAATGGTCACGCCACCTGCTCGCGGCGGGTGCTCTGGCACTGGGCATGAGCGCCGCTCACGCCGATGACAACAACACGCTGTATTTCTACAACTGGACCGAGTACGTGCCGCCAGGACTGCTTGAACAGTTCACCAAAGAAACCGGTATTAAGGTTATCTATTCGACTTACGAGTCGAACGAAACCATGTACGCCAAGCTGAAAACATACAAAGACGGTGCCTATGATCTGGTGGTTCCTTCAACCTATTA
>NZ_JBVVOY010000122.1:0-504 GCF_055807535.1 Bradyrhizobium sp. Kon37 | reverse complement strand
TCATTGCGAGCGTAGCGACTTGTCCGCCGAAGCTTTAGCGAAGGCGGAAGCAATCCAGAATCCCTCCGCGGCGGCAGGCTGGATTGCTTCGCTGCGCTCGCAATGACGGGGTATGAGGCGGCAGCGCCAGTTTTCCAGCTCGCATTTTGAATTGCAGACGCAGCTTCGCATCCTCGCGGCGCGTTTCGCCCGAGCTTTGCTTCGGCACTTCACCCTCTTTGCCAAGAGGGCGCAGGGAAGGCCGGGTGCCGGCTGGCACCCACGGTCCGCTGCGCGAAAATGTAGCGCAAGGAAACCGCACAGCAGCATACAGGTGTAGCCAATCACCCGGCCTTCCCTGCGCGATGGTTGGACGGCTTATGCCGTGCTCTCCCGGGAGCCGAGTTCCTTTTGGCCTCCCTCGCCTTCGCGAAATTCACCGACACCACGCCGGTTGACGCAGATGCCGCATTCGCCAGGGCTTGACCGTAGCAACGACGGCCAGGACCACACGGTTTTGCCGTA
>NZ_JBVVOY010000121.1:0-507 GCF_055807535.1 Bradyrhizobium sp. Kon37 | reverse complement strand
AGACCACCCAGCAAGGCATCGCGCAGCGCAATGCCTCGCTCGACGAAATGTTCGCAGCCGTGCGCGAGGAACACCGCCTTCTTGGCGTCCACATCGCGGCCGGCAAGGTCCGCCTGGCCGAGCTGCGCGAGCAGGCCGAGGGTCTGCGCGGCAATGTCGGGAACGACCCGGGCCGCGTGCAGGAGCTGGCCGACCTCGATGCGATGGTTGCCAACCTGGACAAGCGCATCGGCGACCTGATCGCCTTGCAACATTCGGCCATGCAGAGCCTGCCGACCATCCGCATGATCCAGGCCAACAACCAGATGCTGGTCGATAAATTCCACACCATCCGCGAAATCACCGTGCCGGCGTGGAAGCGGCAATTCATGCTGGCCTTGAGCCTCAACGAGCAGAAGAACGCCGTCGAACTGGCCACGGCCATCGACGACACCACCAACGACCTGATGAAGCGCAATGCGGCCCTGCTGCATCGCACGTCCGTCGAGACGGCGAAGGAGAACCAAC
>NZ_JBVVOY010000120.1:0-512 GCF_055807535.1 Bradyrhizobium sp. Kon37 | reverse complement strand
GGTTTACAGGAAACGGTAAATCAGGCTTCTGGCGCATTACAGCAAAACCAGAACGGCGCAGATATTCCAGGAAAAGATACCTTTACCAAAAATATTGGGGCCTGTCGCGCATATAGCGCATGGCTGAATATTGGTGGCGATAGTCAGGTCTGGACAACCGCACAATTTATTTCGTGGCTGGAGAGTCAGGGGGCATTTAACCATCCTTACTGGATGTGCAAAGGCTCATGGGCTTATGCAAACAATAAGGTCATTACAGATACAGGTTGCGGAAATATTTGTCTTGCAGGTGCTGTGGTGGAAGTTATTGGCACTCGCGGCGCAATGACCATACGCGTTACTACGCCGAGTACGTCCAGCGGCGGCGGAATCACTAACGCTCAATTCACTTATATTAATCATGGTGATGCTTATGCTCCTGGCTGGCGACGAGACTACAACACGAAAAACCAGCAGCCTGCATTTGCTTTAGGACAAACAGGAAGCACTGTCGGAAATGATAAAGCTGTTGG
>NZ_JBVVOY010000119.1:0-514 GCF_055807535.1 Bradyrhizobium sp. Kon37 | reverse complement strand
GAAGAGCTCATTGAATTGGCCAAATAGTTTGTTTGATCAATTATATGGACAAGACGGGCATAGAGGGGTGAATCATCCAAAGGGGTTGGGGGAGCTGCAAGTATCGAGAGAGGATATGGAAGGGTGGGCTGAGAGAGTGGTTAGAGAGCAATTTACGCATTAAAGGAATGACTGAAAGAGCCTGTAAACCCTTTTGTGTAAGTGCTTTTGCCGGTCAGTTAAAGGTGGCCATTTAAACGGTCACCAAATTCGATCATAAAACGGTTCATGGCCGGCTTCCAGTTGCGGATCGGCATCGTCCATTTCTTGGTCGCCGCCTGGATAGCCAGGTACACCACCTTCATCGCTGATTCGTCCGTAGGGAACACCTTGAGTTCATATTAATGGAATTTTCTACAAATAGCCTCCGTGGTTTTGAGGGGGGATTACAGACGATCCATAGTAGTAATCCAATGAGTTCTTGAGCGCGGCGACATGTTTGGACGCCTTGGCAAAAATTAGAGCCTGCTTGAAG
>NZ_JBVVOY010000118.1:0-516 GCF_055807535.1 Bradyrhizobium sp. Kon37 | reverse complement strand
AGCGGAGGATGCGGAAAAAATTCAACTCATTTGTTAATTTTTAAAATTTATTTTTATTTGGATAATCAAATATTTACTCCGTATTTGCATAAAAACCATGCGAGTTACGGGCCTATAAGCCAGGCGAGATATGATCTATATCAATTTCTCATCTATAATGCTTTGTTAGTATCTCGTCGCCGACTTAATAAAGAGAGAGTTAGTGTGAAAGCTGACAACCCTTTTGATCTTTTACTTCCTGCTGCAATGGCCAAAGTGGCCGAAGAGGCGGGTGTCTATAAAGCAACGAAACATCCGCTTAAGACTTTCTATCTGGCGATTACCGCCGGTGTTTTCATCTCAATCGCATTCGTCTTCTACAAATCGCCGGTCCGCCCCATCCCGCACTGCACTTCATCAAACACCAATAATGCCTGATGTTGATCGCACAGCTCGCGCAAGCCCTGCAAAAACTCTGGCGTCGCTGCCGTCACACCTGTGCGGTGGTGGTTGAGCCGATCCAGGGCGAGGGCGGTG
>NZ_JBVVOY010000117.1:0-524 GCF_055807535.1 Bradyrhizobium sp. Kon37 | reverse complement strand
AGTACCTGGGCAACCTGAGCTTCAACTACTCCGTCAGCGGGTCCACGTCGTGGAAGCCGGTGCGCGTCTACAACGACGGCAAGAAAACCATCATCCAGATGCCGCACTCGATGGAACAGACCGAAGCGCCGACGCTCCTGGTCGTTCGCAGGGAGGGCGGCCTGTTCTCCGACGATGAAACGGTGATGGTCAACTACCGGGTCCAGGGCGACCGCTACATCGTCGATACGATTTTCGACAAGGCCATCCTCATCGCGGGCGTGGGCAGCAGCCAGGACCGCGTGACCATTTCAAGGGGGAACTAAACCATGCGTAAGATTCTGACCGTCATCGCACTCGCGGCCACGTTGGCCGGCTGCGCGACCTCCAAGTACGGCAGCTTCGTCCAGGACGCGCCGGCCGCCTACAACCAGACCATTGCGACCGACGCGGTGAAGCAGCTCGTCAAGCTCTACCCGCCGGCGCAAACCAAGCTGGAATTGCAGCAGGCTACGCCCGATCCGTTCGGCATTGCCCTGGTCACT
>NZ_JBVVOY010000116.1:0-524 GCF_055807535.1 Bradyrhizobium sp. Kon37 | reverse complement strand
AGCAGCAGCGTCATCGAGACGTCGATGCTGGTGTGGTATTGGACGGCGTTCTCTGCGGCGCACTGGATTTCGCCGGTGTCCTCGATGATGACGACGCGCTCAGACGGGTTGAAGGCGACCATTTCATTGATGATCGCGTTGACGAGCGTGGTCTTGCCCGAGCCAGTACCGCCAATGACGAGGATGTTTCGATGCGCCGCGACGGCGCTTTTAATGACCTCGTATTGCTCGCGGGTCATGATGCCCGCCTCGACGTACTGTTCCAGCGTGAAGATGGCGACCGCGCGCTTGCGGATCGCAAAGGTTGGCGCGGCCACGACCGGCGGCAATTGGCCGGCAAAGCGGCTGCCATCCAAGGGGAACTCGCCTTCCAGGATGGGCGAATGCCGCGTGACCTCTTTGCCGTGGAATCCGGCCACCGTTTCTATAATCGCCTGCGACTGGCTGGGCCGCATGTCGCAGATGTACCGCATCGGCTCGCCAAGGCGTTCGTGCCACACCTTGCCGTCCGCGTTGAGCATGAC
>NZ_JBVVOY010000115.1:0-525 GCF_055807535.1 Bradyrhizobium sp. Kon37 | reverse complement strand
CTTTGGCATCGTCTCTCGCCTGTCCCCTCAGTTCAGTAATTTCCTGCATTTGCCTGTTTCCAGTCGGTAGATATTCCACAAAACAGCAGGGAAGCAGCGCTTTTCCGCTGCATAACCCTGCTTCGGGGTCATTATAGCGATTTTTTCGGTATATCCATCCTTTTTCGCACGATATACAGGATTTTGCCAAAGGGTTCGTGTAGACTTTCCTTGGTGTATCCAACGGCGTCAGCCGGGCAGGATAGGTGAAGTAGGCCCACCCGCGAGCGGGTGTTCCTTCTTCACTGTCCCTTATTCGCACCTGGCGGTGCTCAACGGGAATCCTGCTCTGCGAGGCTGGCCGGCTACCGCCGGCGTAACAGATGAGGGCAAGCGGATGGCTGATGAAACCAAGCCAACCAGGAAGGGCAGCCCACCTATCAAGGTGTACTGCCTTCCAGACGAACGAAGAGCGATTGAGGAAAAGGCGGCGGCGGCCAGCAGGTAGGCCGACAGGCTCATGCCGGCCGCCGCCGCCTTTTCCTC
>NZ_JBVVOY010000114.1:0-532 GCF_055807535.1 Bradyrhizobium sp. Kon37 | reverse complement strand
CCGTCTTGGCAATGCTCGATCCGCCGGAGCGAAGCGTGATGATGCGGTCGTGCATGCCGGCGTCACGTTTGCGGCCGGTGTAGCGGCCGGCGGCCTTCGCCAACTGGACACCCTGACGTTGACGCTCGCGCCGATCCTCGTAGTCGTCGCGGGCCATCTGCAAGGCGAGCTTCAAAAGCATGTCCTGGACGGATTCCAGAACGATTTTCGCCACTCCGTTCGCCTCGGCGGCCAGCTCCGACAGGTCCACCACGCCAGGCACGGCCAGCTTGGCCCCTTTGGCCCGGATCGACGCAACCAGGCGCTCGGCCTCGGCCAACGGCAAGCGGCTGATGCGGTCGATCTTCTCCGCAACGACGACTTCACCAGGTTGCAGGTCCGCGATCATGCGCAGCAGCTCGGGCCGGTCGGCGCGTGCGCCGGACGCCTTCTCGCGGTAGATGCCGGCGACGTAGTACCCGGCGGCCCGCGTGGCCGCTACAAGGCTCTCCTGGCGTTCAAGATTCTGCTCGTCCGTACTGGCGCGCAGGTA
>NZ_JBVVOY010000113.1:0-533 GCF_055807535.1 Bradyrhizobium sp. Kon37 | reverse complement strand
CCCTGGTCGATCGTCAGCGCGCCGTTCGCCAGCACTTCGATCGTGCCGGTGCTCGCATTCGTGATCGTCTCGTGGTCGAGCGCGTTACCCGTGCCGCTGACCTTGAAGGCCGCGTTGTTGTTCAGGATGCCGCCGCTCAGAACGGCGCCGCCGGTCAGGTCGATCTCGCCATTGCCGGTGACCGTGCCGGCCCCGCTGATCGTGGCGCCATTGATCGTCAGCTTGCCGTTGGCATCGACCGTGACGTTGCCGGTGTTGGCGACGGTTGAACTCTGGTCGATTGTCAGCGCGCCGCTGGCAAGCACCTCGATCGTGCCGGTGCTCGCATTCGTGATCGTCTCATGGTCCAGCGCGTTACCGGTGCCGCTGACCTTGAAGGCCGCATTGTTGTTCAGGATGCCGCCGCTCAGCACCGCAGCGCCGGTCAGATCGATCTCGCCGTTGCCGGTGACCGTGCCGGTGCCGCTGATCGTGGCCCCGTTCACCGTCAGCTTGCCGGTGGCGTCCACCGTGACGTTGCCGGCATTCGCAAC
>NZ_JBVVOY010000112.1:0-542 GCF_055807535.1 Bradyrhizobium sp. Kon37 | reverse complement strand
AACGCAACGTGGAAAGCCCAATCAAGAGTGGATCGCTTTTACGGATAATCTTTGGCAATTACAGCTTTTACAACGCAAAGATGCGCTGTTATCGGATGAGGTCCGTGATGTGTGGTATGAGCTAAGCCAAGGAGTGATGGACATTGTAGTAAAACTTTTTGTACTCGCTCAGCTCCGTGCGCTAGCTTTAGGCAATGAGCGTATTACCGCTGGTTTATTGCGGCAAGTGTATCAAGATGAGTTAAAGCCTGTGCACCCCATGCTAGAGGCATTACGCTCGGGTATCCCAGAACGCATTGCTCGTTATTCTGATCTAGTCGTTCCCGAGATTGATAAACGGTTAATCCAACTTCAGCTAGATATCGCAGCGATACAAGAACAAACACCAGAAGAAAAAGCCCTTCAAGAGTTAGATACCGAAGATCAGCGTCATTTATATCTGATGCTGAAAGAGGATTACGATTCAAGCCTGTTAATTCCCACTATTAAAAAAGCGTTTCGCCTTCCATCAACCACTGCAAAACAAGAGGCAGTAACTTTTG
>NZ_JBVVOY010000111.1:0-561 GCF_055807535.1 Bradyrhizobium sp. Kon37 | reverse complement strand
CGAGCCGTCCGCGATCGATGCCGACAGCGAAGCCGAGCTGGTCGTGCGGGTCGCGGTCACCGTGGCATTGCCGCCACCCGTCGCGGTCGACAGACCGAGTTCAGTCAGGAAGTCGGCCTTGCCCGTCACGGACAGATCGGCACCTGCCGAGCTCTTGAGAGTCACGACGCCCGCGGCAGCGGTCGACGGCGATGCGCCGGAGGCAGCACCGATGGTCGCAGCACCGGCGGAGATCGTCGAGGTCTTGACACCGCTGGCGAGATCGATCGCCGTCAGGATGTCGCCGACAGTCGCCAGCGTCGCAGTGGTCGCGGTGTCGCCGAGATAGATCGTGCTGTTGCCGCCACCGTCGGTGACGAGATGACCGCTGACGCCCGAGCCGGTCGGAACGGCGGTCGAAGCGGGTGCGGTGCCGGTGCGGAAGGTGATGGTCTTGCCGTTCACCGTCAGTGTATCGCCATCGCTGGGAGCGGTGGTCAGCTTGCCGGCGGCGGTGGTGCCGAGCAGTGTGGTTGCCGACGAGATGCCTGTCGTGCCGTCGGCCGCAACACCCCCGGTGCC
>NZ_JBVVOY010000110.1:0-563 GCF_055807535.1 Bradyrhizobium sp. Kon37 | reverse complement strand
GATGATGGCATCCGGGGCAGTAATATTGCTGTCGAACTGGCTTTTACCTTTAACGCCCAGACCTTTCTGGATCTCAACGTCGCCGGTAAACGTGGTTCTGGGTGTGTCAACGGTCATACTTTCATCAGCGTAAACCTCAACCGTTTTACAGGTAATGATGCAGCGTCCGTCCTTTGTCAGCCTGATACGATGCCCCTCGTGGTGGTAAATGCCTGCATCACCCGGTTCAAGATTTGTCGGGCGGTAGCGGCGGTCTTCCACCACAACAGCAATCCCCTGATCACGTTGTGCGCCTACACAGGCAATCAGCGCCTCTGCGCCCGGCAGGGGAACGCTGAAATGCCCGTAATTTTGCAGGCGCTCCACTTCATCGGATTCCTCATCATCCAGCAGACCGATGATCATCATTGCTGACAGCAAGATTACGGCGAAGGATGCACAGGCCCGCGCCCTGCGTGAGCAACGCCGCAGACTGGCAAAATCCATCACCTTTGAGGCAGAAATTGACGGATGGACTCGCAAGGACGGGCAACTCTGGATGCCGAACCTGCTGGTCACTATTG
>NZ_JBVVOY010000109.1:0-564 GCF_055807535.1 Bradyrhizobium sp. Kon37 | reverse complement strand
TTTCGATCCTCGTCAGGTGCAGGTCAGCACGTTGCTGTCGATTAAGACCGGAGCTTGTCCGGAAGATTGCAAATACTGCCCGCAAAGCTCGCGCTACAAAACCGGGCTGGAAGCCGAGCGGTTGATGGAAGTTGAACAGGTGCTGGAGTCGGCGCGCAAAGCGAAAGCGGCAGGATCGACGCGCTTCTGTATGGGCGCGGCGTGGAAGAATCCCCACGAACGCGATATGCCGTACCTGGAAACTGTTTGCCTGTGAACATGCAGAAATCGCGCCGGACATTTTGTGCCTCGGTAAAGCCTTAACCGGCGGCACAATGACCCTTTCCGCCACACTCACCACGCGCGAGGTTGCAGAAACCATCAGTAACGGTGAAGCCGGTTGCTTTATGCATGGGCCAACTTTTATGGGCAATCCGCTGGCCTGCGCGGCAGCAAACGCCATTTTCATCGCCACTTCCACCGCTACGGAACCGGAGTCCGCGAGAAAAACGCACTCCAGCGGTTGCGGCGTCATCGCCACCAGTTTGCGGCACAGCTCAATGGCTGGCGCATGGGTGATACCGC
>NZ_JBVVOY010000108.1:0-568 GCF_055807535.1 Bradyrhizobium sp. Kon37 | reverse complement strand
GTCGGCTTCAGGCCCAGTTTCTTACCGCCATCACCTTCAAAAGAGCGCATCAGTTGCCAGCCCTTCCAGAGGTTATCCAGCGTCAGATCGCCTTTTACCGCGACAGCCATCTGCCAGAAGCCGTAACCGGCAGCACGGCGGGTGCTGGCACCAAACAGGAACTCGTTATCCATAAAAACGTGGTCGTCATCGAAGAACAACTGGCGATCATTCGTGCCGACAGCGTGCTGTCTGTGGTATCTGCATCGTCAGCAGAAACGCTCGCTGAGGCTGGGGGGCTGGACGTTCTGGGTGTGGGCGATCTGAATACCCGTATCCGTGCGACCGTTGCCGGTCTGGATAAGGCAAACCCGGAGCACTTTACCGCAGGGGGAGAACCCAAAGTGAAAGCCGTCAGTGCGGCGCTGGGGGAACCGGTGAGCAGTGCGCAAATCAAAGCGGCGCTGGCTGAGGCGGATGCATGAATTACGCGACGGTAAATGACCTGTGCGCCCGCTATACACGTACGCGGCTGGATATTCTCACCCGCCCTAAAACAGCGGACGGGCAGCCGGATGATGCCGTGGCA
>NZ_JBVVOY010000107.1:0-575 GCF_055807535.1 Bradyrhizobium sp. Kon37 | reverse complement strand
ATAGTGCTTTGTCTGAATAATTGTGCGGGCCAGCCAGCAGGATATGGTTTCAACGCGCAGCTCCTTTGAACCATAGCCAACAATCTGGCCTTCATACTCAATAACGCACGGTTTCGTCAGAATGCGTGATTTTTTCTCTTTTCCCACAATGTTTCTCCGTGGGATGCTCGCAGGCATTCAGCATTATGATGTGACGTTTGCAACGCGGACACCTGATTTCAATGTGATCAAAGGAATCCGCCTTAAATAACAGTTTGTTGCAGTTTTTACAGCGAATTGATTTCATCTCACCTCCTTTGCATCAATTCGCCACTATCTTAAAAAACATCATGGGTTGAGTGTGGTTATTGGGGCATAATCGATCTGTATTACCGATCGATTTAATTGATTCGATCGTCGTTTTCTATATGCGCTCGTTTCGCGGGGTGTTTTTTATACAGAGTTGACAGGGCCACATCGTAGATCAATGCAACCTGCTTGCGGGGGATTCCTTGTGCTAATAAACGCCCGGCCTGCTCCCATTCCGCTTTGGTTAGTTTAGGTGGTCGCCCACCAATACGGCCTTTATTTCTGGC
>NZ_JBVVOY010000106.1:0-577 GCF_055807535.1 Bradyrhizobium sp. Kon37 | reverse complement strand
AATATTTTTTAAGTGCATCATAATTAAATACTCCCCGCGTTATACCACGTTCCATTAATGCAATACTGAATTGGCCTTGCCTGAGTTGTATCAATTAATTCATCACGGTTTCCGTTAACTGAACCCGTAACGACATAACCTGACCTGTCAGACCAGCCGGGACCATTCCATGTCTGAACAGATGACAGACCGCCAAGACGAATACCTGTAATAAACCTTGAGTTACATTCTGCCTGCGTATATGCACCAACATCTCCCGCTGATGGCTTACGTGTTGTGGTGTAAATTTCTGACCAGTCAGCTTCGAATCCGTAACCATCACGCGCTGAACGATAAAAAATACCGCCGTTCCTGTAATTCACACGGAACTGTACGGCAGGGCAACTCCCCGTACTAAACCTGATACCGCTTCTTCCCAGGGTTTGAGATTGCCGTTGCTGTCGCTGCATTACGCACAATATTGATCACTTGGACTGTTTGCATCTTGTGAATACATCTGCATTCCGAAATCATGACATATATTTTCATGTAGTGACATATGATGCTCCTTATGTTGACATCTTGATTAATATACATA
>NZ_JBVVOY010000105.1:0-578 GCF_055807535.1 Bradyrhizobium sp. Kon37 | reverse complement strand
ACTTTTACTGATTGATAAGTAGCATCAGTCCATCCGCAGGACTGGTGGTGCCGGCAAAATGCTGACCCAACACATGCGTATAGATTTGCGTGGTCTTAACATCGTTATGCCCTAAGAGTTCTTGCACAGTGCGAATATCACGCCCCGCTTGTAATAGATGCGTAGCAAACGAGTGACGAAATGTATGACAAGTGACACGCTTGCTAACGATGCCTGCTTTTTGTACGGCTGCCTTCAATGCCTTTCGCGCAACGGAGTCATGCAGATGATGGCGGCATAATTTGCCGTTATACGGGTGGTTGCAGAGCGTGCTGGAGGGAAAGACAAACATCCACGCCGCTTGTCGATAAGCAGAAGGGTATTTGTGATCTAAAGCAAAAGGCAGCGATGGCCCTACGCCTTGTAAGTTGTCGTCTTGCTGAATAAGCCGCGCTTGCTCAATGAGTTATTTTATTGCTGGGATTAGGCGCGTGGGCAGTAGGCTGTTTCTGCTTTTCCCACCCTTACCGTCATGCACAGTGATGCAGCCATTATCAAAATCAAAATCTTTAACCCGCAAACGCAAGCATTCATTAATG
>NZ_JBVVOY010000104.1:0-585 GCF_055807535.1 Bradyrhizobium sp. Kon37 | reverse complement strand
CAGCGGAGCACTGATATAGCTAGACCTCAACATTTAGAAGCGGCTTATGACCCAGTGCTGGTTGATACGATTTATTTGTTTCCGCAAGTTGGCAGCCGTGTATTTTGGCGCTGTAATCTGACGGAACGTAGTCGGCAGTTTAAAGGTCTCTCATTTTGGGAGGTTTGGGATATACAAGCACAAGAAAAACACAATAAAGCCAATGCGAAGCAGGATGAGTTAACTAAACGCAGGGAGCTTGAGGCGTTTATTCAGCAATCCATTCAGAAAGCGAATAAGTTAACGCCCAGTACTACTGAGCCCAAATCAACACGCATTAAGCAGATTAAAACTAATAAAAAAGAAGCCGTGACCTCGGAGCGTAAAAAACGTGCGGAGCATTTGAAGCCAAGCTCTTCAGGTGATGAGGCTAAAGTTATTCCTTTCAACGCAGTGGAAGCGGATGATCAAGAAGATTACAGCCTACCCACATACGTGCCTGAATTATTTCAGGATCCACCAGAAAAGGATGAGTCATGAGTGCTACCCGGATTCAAGCAGTTTATCGTGATACGGGGGTAGAGGCTTATCGTGATAATCCTTTTA
>NZ_JBVVOY010000103.1:0-593 GCF_055807535.1 Bradyrhizobium sp. Kon37 | reverse complement strand
CTTCGTTAACACGCTCACCTTTACCGTGAGCCGTCATGGCTGCAAGGCGAAGTGAATGATTCAGAATGCGAAGCGCACCTGGTTTCTGCGCAATCTGCTGTAATAACTCCAGTTCTTTTTCGCCGTTAATCTGCCAGGCATCCGCAATAGCTTTTACATCGGCTTTTTTGGTTTTATTAATTGCAGTGCGCTTTGCAATACGGGAAAACAGACGGGCAAATTCAACCGTTCTGTTACCCCCCGTCATATTTGAATAAACCCGGTGATTTCCCATCAGCACAAGGCCAATACGGGTTGATTCCTGTAACAGGCGGAGTTCTTCCAGAACTTCGGCACCAAGATGATCAGCTTCGTCGATGATAACCAGCCCCTGTGTACCTTCAAGGCGACGTCGCAGGGCGCGGGAGAGCGGCCCTTTACGGCGTGGTGCGTCATTCATTCCCAGCTCAAACGCCAGTTCAGTAAGACATTCCAGAACGCTGGCACAGGATGGCGTAATGGTGATCATCCAGACATTGTTATTGGTGCGGCGATATTCACGGGCCGCTTCGGTTTTGCCCACACCAGGATTGCCACATACAACAGCAATACTT
>NZ_JBVVOY010000102.1:0-614 GCF_055807535.1 Bradyrhizobium sp. Kon37 | reverse complement strand
AAGAGCAGTTGCGAGTAGCGTTACTGCTATTGCTCCACAGCCCTTAAACTACCTGTACGATGCTGCATACCCCATTGCCATAGCTGGACAGGAATAGACGGTAAATCTGTAGGAAAATCAGCATCTCGATCGTATTTATCCATCACCAGATGGTTATTTCTGAATAAGATCGTACGCAAAATAATTTGTGTGAACTCAAATACCGACAGAGATGCATCTAACCTATAGTCTGTTTCACCATGGCTTTTGATCCGACTGCCCTCTACAATGTCAGGTGCAAAGGACTTAAACTCGGCAGTAGATGTTCCGGGCGAATACCCAGCGACATATTGGCTCCAACCTGGACATCACGGCTTTCAACTGGCAGCCAGACTTGCTGACGATTTGGCATCGGCAGCTCCACCTGCACTTGATCGATTGCGGTGGCGGTCACTTTTACCGGCAGGAAGTTCATCTTTGGCGAACCGATAAATCCGGCGACAAAACGGTCTGCCGGATAGTGGTACAGCTCCAGCGGTTTCCCAACCTGCGCCACGCGACCGGCGTCCAGCACAATGATTTACGTCACCCACGATTTTGTCGGCCAGCGTCATCGCTTCGACCTGATCGTGGGT
>NZ_JBVVOY010000101.1:0-621 GCF_055807535.1 Bradyrhizobium sp. Kon37 | reverse complement strand
TGTGTGAGCACTACAAAGTACGCTTCTTTAAGGTAAGGAGGTGATCCAACCGCAGGTTCCCCTACGGTTACCTTGTTACGACTTCACCCCAGTCATGAATCACAAAGTGGTAAGCGCCCTCCCGAAGGTTAAGCTACCTACTTCTTTTGCAACCCACTCCCATGGTGTGACGGGCGGTGTGTACAAGGCCCGGGAACGTATTCACCGTGGCATTCTGATCCACGATTACTAGCGATTCCGACTTCATGGAGTCGAGTTGCAGACTCCAATCCGGACTACGACGCACTTTATGAGGTCCGCTTGCTCTCGCGAGGTCGCTTCTCTTTGTATGCGCCATTGTAGCACGTGTGTAGCCCTGGTCGTAAGGGCCATGATGACTTGACGTCATCCCCACCTTCCTCCAGTTTATCACTGGCAGTCTCCTTTGAGTTCCCGGCCGGACCGCTGGCAACAAAGGATAAGGGTTGCGCTCGTTGCGGGACTTAACCCAACATTTCACAACACGAGCTGACGACAGCCATGCAGCACCTGTCTCACGGTTCCCGAAGGCACATTCTCATCTCTGAAAACTTCCGTGGATGTCAAGACCAGGTAAGGTTCTTCGCGTTGCATCGAATTAAA
>NZ_JBVVOY010000100.1:0-656 GCF_055807535.1 Bradyrhizobium sp. Kon37 | reverse complement strand
CTGCGCGGCATCGCCATAGAAAGATTTCATCAGGCTAACGAAGAACTTCGGATAGTTGCTCCAGTAGTTCACCTGATCAGCCAGCGTCGCTTTCGGCGTGTTCGCTTCCAGATACGACTGCAAATCAACCTGTTTTTCTGACGGCAGCGTCAGATAACCTGGCAGGCTGGTAGAGAGCAGGCCTAAGTCAGTCAAGCCCTGAATGTTGGAGTGACCACGCAATGCGTTCACGCCGCCACCGGCCATACCCATGTTACCGAGCAGCAACTGGATCATCGCCATAGTACGGATGTTCTGCGCACCCACAGTGTGCTGCGTCCAGCCCAGCGCGTACAGGAAGGTGGTTGTGCGATCCGGTGCGCTGGTGGAGGCCAGCACTTCACACACTTTCAGGAAGTCGGCTTTTGGCGTACCGCAGATGTTTTCAACGACGTCCGGCGTGTAGCGGGAAACGTGCTCTTTCAGCAGGTTCCACACACAGCGCGGCTGTTGAAGCAGAAGACCGCGTAACCATCGACTTCACCGGTTCTGTAGACGGCGAAGAGTTCGAAGGCGGTAAAGCGTCTGATTTCGTACTGGCGATGGGCCAGGGTCGTATGATCCCGGGCTTTGAAGACGGTATCAAAGGCCACAAAGCTGGCGAAGAGTTCACCATC
>NZ_JBVVOY010000099.1:0-664 GCF_055807535.1 Bradyrhizobium sp. Kon37 | reverse complement strand
ACCGATCCGACCGCCGCCTATCAGGCCGCGCTTGCGCAGGCTCGCACGATGGGCGGCGCGGCAGGGGGTGGCGGTATGGGCGGCTCGGGTGCGCCGACCCTCGTGCAGACCTCGAACCGCAGTGGTGGCGGCGCTGGCTATGGGTCGTTCGACAACCGCAGCGAGGGCGACCGTTGGCGGCTCGACTCCCAGCCGGAAGCACCTGCAACGCCCTATGTGCTGCGCGCTGGCTTCGTCGTTCCGGCTACGCTTATCTCGGGCATCAACTCCGATCTGCCAGGCCAAATCATGGCCCAGGTATCGCAGTCGGTGTACGACACGGCGACCGGCAAGCACATGCTCATCCCCCAAGGCTCGCGCCTGGTGGGCAGCTACTCGAACGATGTGGCCTACGGGCAGAAGCGCGTTCTGGTGGCATGGCAGCGCATCATCTTCCCCGACGGCAAGGCAATGGACATTGGGGCCATGCCGGGCGGCGATAGCGCTGGGTATGCAGGCTTCAACGACAAGGTCAACAACCACTACTTCCGCACCTTCGCATCGGCATTCCTCATGTCGGGCGTCGTTGCGGGCATCAGCTTGAGTCAGGACCGTGGCAACAGCAACAGCGGTTACGGACGACAAGACGCGGGTTCCGCGATGAGTGAAGCGTTGGGTCAACAGC
>NZ_JBVVOY010000098.1:0-677 GCF_055807535.1 Bradyrhizobium sp. Kon37 | reverse complement strand
CAGCGATTGTGCTTGCGGATCGTAGCGCAGCCCCACCGGTTTTCTCTGTTCCAGGCGGTTCAGCACGGCGAGCAGAGGCTGTGCCGAGCGTAGTTTATGGAGCGTCAGCGTGATCCCACCGCCGCAGGGCAGAACGATGTCAAACCACGGCGAACCTTCGCCATAGCGAATTTCGCAATCGCGGCCTGAGCCCATCATCTCCAGCGCTTCAAAAGCGGCAGCGGCCTCCACGCAGCCGCCAGAGACAAAACCGCAGTAACGACCATCTTCGCGCACCACCATCTGCGCCCCGAGCGGGCGCGCCGCGCCGCCGCGTATCTCCACCAGCGTCACCAGCACCGCTCCTTTACCGGACATTAGCGCCTCTACGGCGAAGCGCAGAATGGTCCGGTGGTCATCGGTGAGAAACGCCTGCTCTGGCTTATGCCAGTGTTCGTCTTTGTCAAAAAGCGCGTATGACATTGTTCCACAATTTCCGGGCTTCTATCTGTATTTCCCACAGCGTCGCAATATTGCACCAAAGCTCCGCGCCCTGATTGACTACGTCAAAGAATGGCGGCAGCAATTGGCTTAAATGTCTGCACCTGCACTGCCTGATGTCAGAACAGTATTTTGATGAATTGCCAAGGTTACAATGGCACAAATACGGCACAGGAGGAAACGTGGTGTATTTAAAT
>NZ_JBVVOY010000096.1:0-681 GCF_055807535.1 Bradyrhizobium sp. Kon37 | reverse complement strand
GGGGCGGGCGATTTCAAAATACCCCAGGCTTGTTTCAATCTCTCCTTGTCTCAGCAATAACGCCGCTTTCGCTTCAACAGGTAAAGAGTTCGCATTGTATTCAATTGCTTTACCACCTTTGACACCTGCTCTAGTGCGGTTTTGCCATCCTTGCTTTTTAGCAACATAAATCACACCAGCCGATGTTTTCGGCAAACCAGGAAGATTCGCACACTCTTTCGGTGATACCCAAAGTTCCATGTTATTCACCTGCTTGATATCGGCTAGGCCAGATTACTTCCGGTTTAGTTTCTAAGGCGTTAGCAATAATCTGCTCACCCTTTGGCCAGTGTCGTTCTAGCGCATTAGCTAATGTAGTTGGCGCATAACCAAACCGGAAGTAATCTGGCCTAGCCGATATCAAGCAGGTGAATACTGAACGGGTTGGATCGTAACCGTCGTAAGATAAGCCCGCCAAATCTGACCAGGTGTGGATCAGTTCCGCCAGGCTGTATTTACGATCAACATCCTGCGAGAAATCACGGGGATGAGTCGCTTGCCATTTTTCTGACGTCCACAGCAGGAACGGAATGGTGTACATATGACGCGTCGGGTTGTCCTCATTACGCCCCTGAGTTTTGTGCGGCGGCGTGTCGTAAACCTCTTCACCGTGGTCAGAGAAATAAACCAGGAAACCGTTCG
>NZ_JBVVOY010000095.1:0-681 GCF_055807535.1 Bradyrhizobium sp. Kon37 | reverse complement strand
TTAGCCCTCCTTGCGCTCTGTCTCGCAGGATGCGGGAAAAGCGAGAGCTATCGTTACAAGCTGACTGTGGAGGTCAATACGCCGGAGGGCGTCAAACGAACGTCCAACGTCGTCGAAGTTCAGTTCTCCGGCGTCTCAGTTCCCGCGCGTGGCGTGATGCACGAACTGAACGGTGAAGCCCTATACCTCGATCTTGGTGGCGGAAAACGTCCACTGATCGTCTCAATCGTGAACCGACGTCATCCCCGTTATGGCAACGATGTGCGCTGGTCGCGTGACGGAGGGCCAAGCGAAAGCCTACTGTCCGAGCTTTACGGTGCCCAACTAAAGGGCGATGATCTTCTTGAGAAAATCTCTTCGCTCTCAACAAAAAGAGGCACTCATGAGATCCGTCCCGATGATCTTCCTGACCTCTTGACGTTCGGGGACGTCAATGTGCCGAGCAGTGTCATGGAAGTTGATCGTCACAATCTCCCGGCCTCACTTGGACAAAACGTGAGCTGGGCTAAGGTCACTCTTGAGGTTACCCATGAGCCCGTCACGAAGAACATCAATAGTAAGCTGCCTTGGTTGCAAGAATACTTTGAAAAGAATCTCAGATTGGATGGAGCCGGCCACGGAGCGAAGCGGGAGTTGGCTAACATTCTGAGCTGGTCGGATTTCGAGCAGACCCGCGACTTG
>NZ_JBVVOY010000094.1:0-682 GCF_055807535.1 Bradyrhizobium sp. Kon37 | reverse complement strand
TGCACCCGTAAATTTTGCACTCAGAACCACATCTGCATGGGTGTCATCATCCCCGCTGTCTGCGCGAACTTCTGCCGTCACCGGTAAAAATGGCAACCCGGATATCAGCGCAAGTATCGCGGGAATGGGCGATCTGCAATATAAATATAGTGTGATGCCCTATACCGATGAACCGAACCTGAATCTGTTACGCACTGAATTGCAGGAACGCTGGGGACCGGTCAATCAGGCTGATGGCTTTGCCGTGACAGTGCTGTCCGGCACGTATGGGGACATTTCCACGTTTGGTGTCAGCCGTAATGACCATCTGATTTCCTGTATGGGGATTGCCGGTGCACCGGAACCGTCATATCTGTACGCCGCCACACTGTGTGCCGTTGCCAGCCAGGCGCTTTCCATCGACCCGGCGCGTCCACTCCAGACGCTGACGTTGCCCGGAAGAATGCCGCCTGCGGTGGGGGATCGTTTCACCTGGTCAGAACGTAATGCGCTGCTGTTTGACGGCATCTCCACGTTTAACGTGAATGATGGTGGTGAAATGCAGATTGAACGCATGATCACGATGTACCGCACAAACAAGTACGGTGACAGTGATCCGTCTTATCTGAACGTGAATACCATCGCCACGCTGAGTTATCTGCGTTATTCGCTGCGAACCCGCATCACGCAGAAATTCCCGAAC
>NZ_JBVVOY010000093.1:0-682 GCF_055807535.1 Bradyrhizobium sp. Kon37 | reverse complement strand
TCACCATGACCGATCAAGGCATATACCACACCCGCAAGACGAACCGGCACCCAATCCAGTACATGAAGCACGGCATCAATGCCGGACTGTAAACGATGATGCGGCGTCTGATATCGCGCCAGCCAGTATTGCCATGCACGCAAAAACGCATACCCCATCAGCGTAACGGGTCCCCAGGTTCCCCCCACAATCAGCCAGAACAGCGGTGCAAGATAAAAACGAAAGTTAATCCACAGCAATGCATTTTGCAGCTCACGCAAATACTCACGTTCGTCGCAGCCTGCCGGGACGCCGTGAATCATGGTGAGTTCGCCAGCCATCGTGGCACGGGCATGGCTATCATTACGTGAAGCAGCAGTGAAGCGGGTGATATTACGGCACTGTCTGACGCCATTCCGAAACTGGCGGCGGGAATGCGTATTCCGGTCTCCTGGATACAGGAAAAACTTCATATTCCACAGCCGGTCGGTGATGAAGCCGTGTTTACTATACAACCGGTTGTCCCGGATAACGGTTCGCAGAAAGAGGCCGCATTATCCGCTGAAGATATCCCGCAGGAGGATGATATCGACCGGATGGGCGTCTCACCGGAAGACTGGCAGCGTTCGGTTGACCCCCTGCTGAAACCCGTCATTTTTTCTGTGCTGAAAGATGGCCCGGAAGCCGCCATGAACAAAGCCGC
>NZ_JBVVOY010000092.1:0-703 GCF_055807535.1 Bradyrhizobium sp. Kon37 | reverse complement strand
GATCACCTGGAAAACTTCGTTAAGAGCCTGGAAGCTAATCCGAAACAGTTCCCGGATTTTGGCCCACGTCTGGCGGAAATCAAAGCGCAAACCCTGATTGTCTGGGGGCGCAACGACCGCTTTGTGCCGATGGATGCGGGTGTATTGATTCACTTGAAGTACGAAAAAAACCGGGAGGACATTGGATTATTCGGGATCTGATGGGATTAGATTTGGTGGGGCTTGCAAGCCTGTAGTGCAAATTTTAGTCGTTAATCAATGAAACGCGAAAGATAGTAAAAAATTGCTTTTGTTTCATTGAAAATACGAAAAACAAAAACACTGCAAATCATTTCAATAACAGCTTCAAAAAACGTTCAAAACCGATAACAACCAAGCTGTCACCAAATGACTCATATCACAAATCAGCTTATGCCGTTTAGGTATGTTACATGTGTGATTATGTGAGGTGAAGTATGTTTTAGCTGGTTCATGGTTGTTATACGGCTTTTTTTACCTCCTGTGGTTCCTGTGAAGGTACTACAACACTTTCCTGTTCATGAATCCCATACTTTGACAAAATCTCTTTGCGTTTTTCTTCAGGTAATGCATCTAGCATCATCAACGTCTGAATACTTTGCTGTGAAAATCCTATAAAGCTGTAAAGTTTCTGTTCATTAAATACAAGAGGCATTAACGCCAACAACCCCCCTTTACTTAAAAG
>NZ_JBVVOY010000091.1:0-718 GCF_055807535.1 Bradyrhizobium sp. Kon37 | reverse complement strand
GGCGTGGCCAAGGGCATGGTAAAGACTATATTCCATGGCTAACAGTACAAGAAGTTCCTTCTTCAGGTCGTTCCCACCGTATTTATTCTCATAAGACGGGACGAGTCCATCATTTGCTATCTGACTTAGAGCTTGCTGTTTTTCTCAGTCTTGAGTGGGAGAGCAGCGTGCTAGATATACGCGAGCAGTTCCCCTTATTACCTAGTGATACCAGGCAGATTGCAATAGATAGTGGTATTAAGCATCCTGTTATTCGTGGTGTAGATCAGGTTATGTCTACTGATTTTTTAGTGGACTGCAAAGATGGTCCTTTTGAGCAGTTTGCTATTCAAGTCAAACCTGCAGCAGCCTTACAAGACGAGCGTACCTTAGAAAAACTAGAACTAGAGCGTCGCTATTGGCAGCAAAAGCAAATTCCTTGGTTCATTTTTACTGATAAAGAAATAAATCCCGTAGTAAAAGAAAATATTGAATGGCTTTATTCAGTGAAAACAGAAGAAGTTTCTGCGGAGCTTTTAGCACAACTATCCCCATTGGCCCATATCCTGCAAGAAAAAGGAGATGAAAACATTATCAATGTCTGTAAGCAGGTTGATATTGCTTATGATTTGGAGTTAGGCAAAACATTGAGTGAGATACGAGCCTTAACCGCAAATGGTTTTATTAAGTTCAATATTTATAAGTCTTTCAGGGCAAATAAGTGTGCAGATCTCTGTAT
>NZ_JBVVOY010000090.1:0-740 GCF_055807535.1 Bradyrhizobium sp. Kon37 | reverse complement strand
ACCACGATGCGCTTGACCTGGTGGCGCTCGCCATTGTCGACCGACTGGTAGCTGCCCCAGGGCCGATGCACCTTGAGATGCTCCTCGGTGACCTTCGGTGCGACCGCCTTGAGTTTTGTGACCAGCCGTTTGAGACCGTTGGCATCTTTCTGGCGCGAGACGAGAACCGCATCGGCAGTCGCGACCACAATGAGATCGTCGACGCCTTCGAGTGCCACCAGCGCGGCATCGGTGGTGACGTTGCAATTGCGGCTATCTTCGAACACGGCGGCGCCATGCGAAGCATTGCCTTGCGCGTCCTTGTCGGACAATTCCCACACCGCGTGCCAGGAGCCGACGTCGGACCAGCCGCACGACACCGGCACGACCGCGGCGCGCGCGGTCTTCTCCATCACCGCATAGTCGATCGAGATCGCCTTGGCCGCGCCGAACGCCTCGGGCTCCAGCGTCACGAAGCCGAGATCGCGGCCGGCATTGGTCACAGCATTGGAGATGGTCTCCACGCTCGCCGCATCGACCCTGCGGTATTCGTCGAGCAGGACGCTGGCCGGAAACATGAAGTTGCCGCTGTTCCAGAGATAGCCGGAATTGACGTAGTCGGCCGCCTTCACCGCATCCGGCTTCTCGACGAAGCGCGCGACCGCGTGCACCTCGCCGGAGATGACCTCGCCCGGGCTGATATAGCCGTATTCGGTCGCCGGCCGCTCCGGCTTGACGCCGAAGGTGACGATGCGCCCGGC
>NZ_JBVVOY010000089.1:0-742 GCF_055807535.1 Bradyrhizobium sp. Kon37 | reverse complement strand
GGGTTTTTTTTTTTTTTTTTTTTTTTTTTTTTTCCTCGGGGTACTTAGATGTTTCAGTCTAATGTCTTTAGATCCGCTGGCCTGCGGGCATGACAATGTCAAACAGTCAAAGATTGTGGCGTTGACGGTCAGTCTTGGGGACAAAAAAGCTCAGTATTCTCGTTGGCAACCAGATAATTTAACAGTTGATGCTGAAACGAAATAGGCATCTTGGTTCTGTAATGCCAGTCAGTTAAGCAACTGACTGGCTCTTTTTCGGGGCTGTGGGGTATTTCCAGGGCCTCTCCTTTACCACTCTCGGGAAGGCCCTTTCCCTTCTTGTCGGTAATTTCACAAGTTGTCCCATACTTGCAAGATCGCGCATCAGCTCCGGTATACGTCCCGGTGAAGCGCCCTGCAATGTCATCAGCATTCTCATCACCATTCCGCATGATTCTGAGAAACTCAGTTGATTCGGCCAGTAACCTTTCAGATGTTCCGCCATTTTAATCATCTGATATCTCACCAGATTATAAGCCAGTAAGACACCCCACAGCTCTTGCTCCACAAGCTCCGGCTTTTTACTTCTCAGCGTCAGCCTGCTCCGTTGCATCGTCTGTTTTATCTCCCTGTATCCCAGTTCGATTTCCCAGCGATGACTGTACAGATCCCCCATTTCTCCTCCGGGGAAGCGCATGGCGTCCGTCATCGACGTCAGCAGATGGCAGACTTTTCCTTTGCGCGTCACGGTCAGCAGGCGGGC
>NZ_JBVVOY010000088.1:0-744 GCF_055807535.1 Bradyrhizobium sp. Kon37 | reverse complement strand
AGCACTAGCTGCTTATATAGCCCCTCTGTTAGATGCTCCACGAGCGCAAGAGCTTTCCCCAAGCCTTGAGCAGTGGACGCTGTTTTATCAGCGCTTAGCGCAGGATCTAGGGCTAACCAAAAGCAAGCACATTCGTCATGACTTGGTGGCGGAGAGAGTGAGGCAGACTTTTAGTGATGAGGCACTAGAGAAACTGGATTTAAAGTTGGCAGAGAACAAGGACACGTGTTGGCTGAAAAGTATATTCCGTAAGCATAGAAAAGCCTTTAGTTATTTACAGCATAGTATTGTGTGGCAAGCCTTATTGCCAAAACTAACGGTTATAGAAGCGCTACAGCAGGCAAGTGCTCTTACTGAGCACTCTATAACGACAAGACCTGTTAGCCAGTCTGTGCAACCTAACTCTGAAGATTTATCTGTTAAGCATAAAGACTGGCAGCAACTAGTGCATAAATACCAAGGAATTAAGGCGGCAAGACAGTCTTTAGAGGGTGGGGTGCTATACGCTTGGCTTTACCGACATGACAGGGATTGGCTAGTTCACTGGAATCAACAGCATCAACAAGAGCGTCTGGCACCCGCCCCTAGAGTTGATTGGAACCAAAGAGATCGAATTGCTGTACGACAACTATTAAGAATCATAAAGCGTCTAGATAGTAGCCTTGATCACCCAAGAGCGACATCGAGCTGGCTGTTAAACCAAACAAAAATACGCCACTCCTTATGACCCGAGTTACGGAATAA
>NZ_JBVVOY010000087.1:0-748 GCF_055807535.1 Bradyrhizobium sp. Kon37 | reverse complement strand
CGGTGATGGCTTTCCGTGTCGATATGGACGCGCTGGATCTCAGTGAAGAGCAGGATGTCAGCCATCGCCCCTACCGCGACGGTTTTGCGTCATGTAACGCCGGAATGATGCATGCCTGTGGTCATGATGGACATACCGCCATTGGGCTTGGGCTGGCGCATACCCTTAAACAGTTCGAGTCCGGACTACATGGCGTCATCAAACTGATTTTTCAGCCTGCAGAGGAAGGTACGCGTGGCGCGCGGGCGATGGTCGATGCAGGTGTCGTAGATGATGTTGATTATTTTACTGCCGTGCACATTGGCACTGGCGTACCTGCGGGCACCGTGGTGTGCGGCAGTGATAATTTTATGGCAACCACCAAATTTGACGCGCACTTCACCGGTACCGCCGCTCACGCAGGCGCAAAACCAGAAGACGGTCACAATGCCTTGTTGGCGGCAGCACAAGCCACTCTTGCACTGCATGCAATCGCCCCGCACAGCGAAGGAGCTTCCAGAGTAAACGTGGGCGTTATGCAGGCAGGAAGCGGTCGTAACGTTGTTCCTGCCTCGGCGTTGCTGAAAGTGGAAACACGCGGGGCCAGCGACGTCATTAATCAATATGTTTTTGACCGTGCACAACAAGCGATTCAGGGCGCAGCAACCATGTATGGTGTCGGCGCTTCAACACGTTCAAGGGCCTGAGTGACCCCCGCGACCTGAGCCGCCTGACTTTGCAACCATGCGACCCATTGCGGCGAAGGAGA
>NZ_JBVVOY010000086.1:0-750 GCF_055807535.1 Bradyrhizobium sp. Kon37 | reverse complement strand
CATCGACGATGTTGAGGATCCGGAACCGGCGCCCATTGGCAAACTGGTCATGGACAAAATCCAGCGACCAACGGGCATTCGGCCGGGCCTCGAGCAGGATCGGCGCCCGGGTGCCGACCGCGCGGCGGCGAGCCCGGCGCTTACGCACGCTGAGGCCTTCCTCCAGATAAAGCCGGTAGATACGGTTCAGCCCGGACGGCTCGCCATGCTGACGCAGCAGCACGAATAACCGCCGATAGCCGAAGCGCCGGCGGGCGTTGGCCAGTTCGCGCAGTTGGACCCGCAGTTCGGCATCGGGCGGCCGGCTCGACCGATAACGGATCATCTTGCGCTCGGCGCTGACGATGATGCAGGCCCGCCGTTCTGACAGTCCCAATTCGGCCTGCAGATGCGCGACAGCTTCGCGCTTGGCGGCGGGCCCTACCATTTTTTTGAAAGAAGCTCACGCAGCGCCGCCGCATCCAGCATCTGCTCGGCCAACAGCTTCTTCAGCTTGGCGTTCTCGTCCTCAAGCTGCCGTAGCCGCTTGGCCTCCGCGACGTCCATACCGCCGAATTTGGACTTCCAGTTGTAAAGCGTCGCTTCCGAGACGCCGTGCTTGCGTGCCAAATCGGCCGTCTTCGCGCCGGCCTCATGCTCGCGCAGCACGCCTATAATCTGCTCTTCCGTAAACCTGGCTCGCTTCATTTGTCCGTCCTTCAGAAGGCCGGACTCAAACTTCAACTGGAGGAAATCGGCAGGGGCAGGTCA
>NZ_JBVVOY010000085.1:0-772 GCF_055807535.1 Bradyrhizobium sp. Kon37 | reverse complement strand
CACGTCGGCACCGGCTTCAGCCACCAAGTTCTCGAAGAGCTTCACCGCAAGCTCGTGAGGCTGAAGACAGCCAAGTCGCCCTTCCCTGGCAAGGTGAAGGATGAGCGCGTTACGACCTGGGTGCGTCCTTCCTTGGTCGCGGAAGTGAAATTCGCGGAGTGGACCAGCAAGGGCGAGCTGCGCCAGCCGGTCTATCTCGGCCTGAGGTCCGACAAAAACGCCAAGGACGTTGTTCGCGAAAAGAAGTGGTCGCGAAAATAATGCAGCCGAGACGAAGCGCTCGATCTGGAGTTCAGCTCGCGGCGCGCTCGGATGCCGAAGGCCACGGCGGCAGGGGCGGCAATCCGAGGGCCTTGCGTACAGGTCCAAACGACCTCCGGTGAGCTGCGCATGCACCAAGCCTGGCGAGCGCCTCATAATGAGCCGGCACCGGGTAGCCCTTGTGATCCGCGAAGCCGTAGCCGGGGTGACGCACGTCGAGTGTCCGCATGACCGTATCGCGCTCGACTTTGGCGAGGATGGAGGCGGCGGCAATGCTGGCGGACTTGGCGTCCCCTTTAATGATCGACTGCTGAGGGATGTCGATTTCCTTCAAACGCTTCGCATCGATCAGCAAGTGCTGCGGCGTCAACCCTAGGCCCCGGACCGCACGTTGCATCGCCTGGATGCCTGCCCAATAGATGTTGATTTCATCGATCTCCTCGACCTCGACGAATGCTACACACCAACTCTCTGCCTTTTCCTTGATTTCCTTCGCGAGTTCTTCGCGAGC
>NZ_JBVVOY010000084.1:0-784 GCF_055807535.1 Bradyrhizobium sp. Kon37 | reverse complement strand
CAGCTCCGCCAGCAGTGCCGGAAAGCGTGACGTATCCTCGGCGGGATTGTCAAGATGTGCCAGGATGGTGTCATCCTGCAAATCACCAAATAAATCTTCCGTCATTGTGCCATCCTCCGTGTCTTTCTGGCATGGGCATAAGCCGCCGTCATGGCATCATAGCCGCGCAGTTCACGACCGGACGGACTGACCGGCAATGGAAGCCCGTGACGGGAAAAGGCTTCACGAATACAGCGGATGTGCCACTGCTTGAGTGTTTCGAGGACTGTCAGCAGCGTGTCGCCATGACACCACGCCAGTGTGGAAACGCCCTGTCCGCCGTTGCGTTTCGCGGTCAGGCGCTGAACATATTTATCCAGCGCCACATCACCGCCATCGGTAATAAAACCGTCTTCTGCCATCTGCTGCCAGATTTTATACACCTTCTCACGGGGCGTGACATGCCCCTTAAAGCGGCGACGGGGGTATTTATTCTGCTTCTTAAAGCCGCGTTCTTTCATGGCACCGAGCACCTGTTCCAGTTGCGTGACCGTCAGCTCGCGGCAACTGATTTTGCCCGTTTTCTGCATCAGAAAAGCGCGGTAAGTGTCGTCGTCGAGTTGTAGCTCCCGACGGGCGACATGGATTAATTTAATCAGGGATGTGCGACTCATGATCGTACCTCCGGAAAGGGGGCGGTGCTGCAACACCGCCTGAATTTACACATCAATCAGAGAGGATTTTATGGAAAATAATGTACAACCTTATGATGTTGCAGGTTATGCGATTGCATCAGCACTGGTGC
>NZ_JBVVOY010000083.1:0-805 GCF_055807535.1 Bradyrhizobium sp. Kon37 | reverse complement strand
GAATGACACGCGGATCGGCTTTCGACGCCCTGGTCATCGGCCCCACGGCGGCCGTCTGCCCGAGCTTGTCTACCTCGTAGACATAGGGCACGAACTTCGACTGGCTGCCGATGTGGATGATGCCGCCGACCGCCGCGAGGACGATCATCAGCGAAAGGATGCCGACAACCTGCCAGGTCTGCTTTTGCGACACAACGGAACCAACGTGGTCGTTCCAGGTGCGCCGCGCCGTCAGGTACGGGTTGTCGGTTTGCGGGCCGGTCGCGGCCGGCGTCGCCGCTGCTGCGGCCGTTGCGGGCTTCTTCTTGAAGATCAAGCCCTTGATCGTGTCTGCAAAACTCATGCTGCCTCCAGGTATTCATCAAGGGCGAGGCCCCGGCCACGCAGCCATTCATCCACCCACTGGTCGCCGAACTTGGCTTCCAGGTTCTTGATGATGGCGACGGATTCCTTGTCGGATGCGCCGACGAACGCGAGCGCGAGCGGGCCAAGTGCCAGGTCGTAGAGACGGCGGCCGTTTTCCGACACGTAGTAGTACTGACGCTTGGGAACGGCCTGGGCCAGAATCTCGATCTGGCGAGCGTTCAGGCCCATGCGGCGGTACAGGGCCGCCGTGTCCTCATCCCTGGCGTAAATATTCGGCAGGAAAATCTTGGTCGCGGTCGATTCCACGATCACGTCCAGGATGCCGCTGTTGGCGGCGTCGGACAGGCTCTGCGTTGCCATCAGCACAAGGCAGTTGGCCTTACGCAGCACCTTGAGCCATTCCCTGATCTTCGCGCGGAATGCCGGGTGGCCGAGCATC
>NZ_JBVVOY010000082.1:0-818 GCF_055807535.1 Bradyrhizobium sp. Kon37 | reverse complement strand
ACGAGCGTCACTGGCAGACCTGGAAATTCCCGGACGAAACCCCGGAATTTGCCGCACATATCAATGTGAATCAGGAAAAGGATCATGATGCTGAAAATTAAACCCGCAGCGGGAAAAGCCATCCGTGACCCGCTCACGATGAAATTACTGGCGTCTGAGGGAGAAGAAAAGCCCCGTAACAGTTTCTGGATACGTCGCCTTGCAGCCGGTGATGTGGTTGAAGTCGGGAGCACCGAAAACACGGCGGATGATACCGACGCTGCGCCGAAAAAACGGAGTAAATCGAAATGAGCGATATTTCATTTAACGCGATCCCGTCAGATGTTCGCGTTCCTCTGACGTATATCGAATTTGATAACAGCAATGCCGTCAGCGGAACACCGGCTCCCCGTCAGCGCGTGCTGATGTTCGGGCAAAGCGGAAGTAAAGCCAGTGCGGCACCAAACGTGCCTGTCCGTATCCGTTCCGGCTCACAGGCCAGTGCGGCGTTTGGTCAGGGTTCCATGCTGGCACTGATGGCAGATGCATTCCTGAACGCTAACCGCGTGGCGGAGCTGTGGTGTATTCCGCAGGGGAACGGCACCGGTAATGCTGCTGTCGGTGAAATTTCACTGTCAGGAACGGCAGGCGAAAACGGCTCGCTTGTGACTTACATTGCCGGTCAGCGACTGGCGGTATCTGTCGCAGCAGGTGCAACGGGAGCGGCGCTGGCTGACCTGCTGGTTGCCCGAATCAAAGGCCAGCCTGATTTACCGGTGACGGCAGAAGTTCGCGCAGACAGCGGGGATGATGACACCCATGCAGATGTGGTTCTGAGT
>NZ_JBVVOY010000081.1:0-822 GCF_055807535.1 Bradyrhizobium sp. Kon37 | reverse complement strand
GCCTCTTACTGACCGTAAGGTCAAGGAGAAGAGAGCAATGAAGCAGCATAAGGCGATGATTGTCGCCCTGATCGTCATCTGTATCACCGCCGTAGTGGCGGCGCTGGTAACGAGAAAAGACCTCTGTGAGGTTCACATCCGAACTGGCCAGACGGAGGTTGCTGTTTTCACGGCTTACGAATCCGAGTAAGAGCAACGGCGGGGAGTGATCCCATAAGCGCTAACTTAAGGGTTGAACCATCTGAAGAATGCGACGCCTCGGTGCCTCGTTAAGACGATGCCTCGCGTTCTTCAATTGCGTTTTGTAGGCTGTCAGGGATACTGTCCCACGAATGGCCACCTGTAAGCTCCAGATGACCATTTTTGTTATTCTCCACAACGAGTTAGTTCTTCTTTTCGGATCCGGCACTTCTGGGGGGGAAATCCAGCGATGGCTGGATTATGTCGTCAATTAAAAATGCGGCGAGAAGATTAGCAAATATCCACGCTTTCGCGAGTTCAGGTACCATTGCACGCAAAGCATCCAGGTGCAGCAAACTTTTGAGCCGCTTAAAAGCCAGTTCAATTTGCCATCGCAGACGGTAACAATCAGCCACTTGCTCTGCTGAATATTCATCTTCCGGTAATGATGTTAGCAATAGCACATGGCCCGCTGCTTCCAGCGTTTCCGCCTGAACTACTCGTCCTTTTCGACGATTCTCGCTGAGCAGTCGGGTTTTACTGATTAATGCTTTTTCGGGTGGAAGTGATATGGCAATGAGAAGTGCCGGTATGGGAGGTCCGGCTTTTTTTTTACCTGTATTGCCTATCATTTCATTTGTT
>NZ_JBVVOY010000080.1:0-836 GCF_055807535.1 Bradyrhizobium sp. Kon37 | reverse complement strand
TATCTGGACGAACGGACGCGGCGATATTGCGCAGGATGGTATTGATATGCTGACCGACGACAGCCTGACAACCGATGTGACAATCTCCCTGTTTACCGACCGGCGCGCGCTGGATTCTGACACGCTGCCGGATGGTTCAGATGATCGCCGTGGATGGTGGGGTGACAGTTACCGCGACCGCCCCATCGGTTCGCGGTTGTGGCTGTTATCACGTGAAAAAGCCACGCCGGATACGCTGGAACGCGCCAGAGGGTATGCCGAAGAGGCGCTGGAATGGCTGAAAACAGCGGGCCGGGTAAGTGCGATTAACGTCAGAGCGGAACAGTTACATCAGGGCTGGTTATACCTCTACATTGCACTGACATTACCGGATGGTTCCGTTATTCCTTATGAGTTTAAAGCAGCATTTAACGGGGTTTAAATGGCTTATTCACCACCGACATTATCATCGCTGATTGCCCGTACAGAACAGAATATTGAACAGCGCCTGCCGGGTAGCTGGCCTCAGTGGCAGCAACAGTTAACCCATGCTGAGCAAAAACTTAATGCGCTTGCGGCGATCACGTTGACGTTAACCGCCGATGAAGTTGCTACCGCCCTGGCGCAACATGCTGAGCAACGCCCAGTGCGTCAGCACCTGGTCGCGCTGCATGGACAGATTGTTCCCCAACAAAAACGTCTGGCGCAGTTACAGGTCGCTATCCAGAATGTCACGCAAGAACAGACGCAACGTAACGCCGCACTTAACGAAATGCGCCAGCGTTATAATGAAAAGACGCATAATCTTGCCGATGTGAATACCATTTGCGTGCAGGAAGCGCGCATCTTACCGCTGG
>NZ_JBVVOY010000079.1:0-839 GCF_055807535.1 Bradyrhizobium sp. Kon37 | reverse complement strand
AACGCTGCTGAAAAAACTCAATGCCGGTGATTACGCCGGAGCGCGTGACCAGATGGCCCGCTGGGTGTTTGCCGCAGGCCATAAATGGAAAGGACTGATGAACCGTCGCGAAGTGGAAATGGCAATCTGGAATATCAGGGGGGCGGATGACCTTCGCCAGTAAAAGTTTACTACTGGCAGCCGTGTTTACCGCCGTTCTGTCCGGGGGGTTGTGGCACAGGCTGGACAGCACCCGCCACGATAACCAGACGCTGCGCCGTGAATTACAGACGGAGCAACAGGCCCGCCACACTGCTGAATGGTTGTTACACGGTCAGGAACAGACGATGCAGGTATTTTCCGCTATCCGTGCCGCAAATCGTGCCGCACGGCTGGCAGATGAGACAGAACATCATGATGCAAAAGAAAAAATTACAACCGCCATTACTGGTGACAATTGCAGCACTCGTCCTGTGCCTGCCGTTGCTGCTGACAGGTTGCGGGAACTCGAAAAACGCACCCGTGCCATCGGTGGTGATCCTGCCCGAAATTGATACAGAACTGACGGAAGCAACGCCCGTTCCGCCCATGCCACAGCCCCTGACGTGGGGAGCATCCCTTCTCTGGAATGCTGACCTGTTGATGGCGCTCGGGCAGTGCAACCGCGACAAGGCATCAGTCCGGGAACAGGAGATCCGAAGGAAAGAAATTTATGAACGAAGACCAGAACCGGGCGGTGGCGCTGCTGCTCGCTGAACTCTGGCAGGGGGATACCCGTGATATTCCCCGCCCGGCGGCGTATGACCCGCCTGTATTGTGTGCCGGTTGCGGTCGTGAGCTGCGGCCTGATGTGCTGAGAC
>NZ_JBVVOY010000078.1:0-849 GCF_055807535.1 Bradyrhizobium sp. Kon37 | reverse complement strand
AGTATTCCCTCCCGTGCCACGGCCTTTCGCCGGATTCAGCAACTGGACGAGGCAATGGTTGTTGCCTGTCGTGAAGGTGAACATGCACTGATGCATCTGATACCGGCACAGCAGCGAACTGTGGAACACCTGGACGCCATGCAGTGGATCAACGGCGACGGTTATCTGCATAACGTCTTTGTACGCTGGTTTAACGGTGATGTGATCCGTCCGAAAACATGGTTCTGGCAGGATGTGAAAACCCGAAAAATTCTGGGCTGGCGCTGCGATGTGAGCGAGAACATTGATTCAATTCGCCTCTCGTTCATGGATGTTGTGACTCGCTACGGTATCCCGGAGGATTTTCACATCACCATTGATAACACCCGTGGTGCTGCGAATAAATGGCTGACGGGAGGCGCGCCCAATCGCTACCGCTTTAAGGTAAAAGAGGACGATCCAAAAGGACTGTTTTTACTGATGGGGGCGAAAATGCACTGGACAAGCGTTGTTGCCGGTAAAGGCTGGGGCCAGGCAAAACCTGTTGGACGTGCTTTCGGTGTGGGTGGGCTTGAGGAATACGTTGATAAGCATCCGGCACTGGCTGGCGCATATACGGGGCCAAATCCGCAGGCAAAACCTGATAACTATGGCGACCGCGCTGTTGATGCAGAGCTGTTTCTGAAAACCCTTGCCGAAGGTGTGGCGATGTTCAATGCCAGAACAGGCCGTGAAACAGAAATGTGCGGGGGCAAACTCTCGTTTGATGATGTTTTCGAGCGTGAATACGCCAGAACGATTGTGCGTAAGCCAACCGAAGAACAAAAACGGATGCTGTTACTGCCTGCCGAGGCGGTGAACGTTTCACGC
>NZ_JBVVOY010000077.1:0-914 GCF_055807535.1 Bradyrhizobium sp. Kon37 | reverse complement strand
GCGACGGTGGTACGCATAACTTTCATAATGTCTCCTGGGAGGATTCATAAAGCATTGTTTGTTGGCTACGAGAAGCAAAATAGGACAAACAGGTGACAGTTATATGTAAGGAATATGACAGTTTTATGACAGAGAGATAAAGTCTTCAGTCTGATTTAAATAAGCGTTGATATTCAGTCAATTACAAACATTAATAACGAAGAGATGACAGAAAAATTTTCATTCTGTGACAGAGAAAAAGTAGCCGAAGATGACGGTTTGTCACATGGAGTTGGCAGGATGTTTGATTAAAAACATAACAGGAAGAAAAATGCCCCGCTGTGGGCGGACAAAATAGTTGGGAACTGGGAGGGGTGGAAATGGAGTTTTTAAGGATTATTTAGGGAAGAGTGACAAAATAGATGGGAACTGGGTGTAGCGTCGTAAGCTAATACGAAAATTAAAAATGACAAAATAGTTTGGAACTAGATTTCACTTATCTGGTTAACTAATCTAGCTAACCTGCCGCTCAGCTTAGTACGATCCTATATCCAACTGATCATAATCCTTTCATCAGTATCCCAAATTAAATCCCCCTCCTAGACTGCCTCACCAACACTTTACAGTGATCCCGTATTTCCGGACAGGTGATTGATTTTTTTCGCTTGTACAGGTGTTAAGCCACAGTTATCTTGATGTGGACATTATGCATTGTAATAGCCCATTAACATGCGCTAAGAGCATAAATTAATATACAGTAACAAGCATTACGAGGTGCTAATGTTTGGAAAGCAGCCTCTTCCAGCTACAATAATAAGTTAACTATCCTCCACCCACAAATAATTACAAATGACCCCTTTCCGCTATAACTCCGATCTCACCAGCGGCTCGCTACAAACCCGAGAGTGTCGCATTATTACTGGCTTGTTACTCCA
>NZ_JBVVOY010000076.1:0-953 GCF_055807535.1 Bradyrhizobium sp. Kon37 | reverse complement strand
CGGTCGAGGCCGGGCAGCAGGTGCAAACCGAGCAGGGTGTCGCGGTAGGTGCTGCGCGCCCAGCGGAGCTGTTGGCGCAGATACGGCAAGAGCGTGTCCGGGACCGCCGTGGCGGCGATGGCGTCCGGAACGTACTCCGTTCGGAACCCTGCCTTGAGCATGAGGATGGTCAGATGACGGTCCTCACCGAAGTCGCTGGGTTTTCCCCGGAAGAACTGCGTCTCGTATTGCTCGAGCAGCAACAGCAGCGCGGAGCGCCGGTACATGGCGCACGGCCCACAGCAGCACATGACGGCACCAAACCGCGTCTGCGCGGCGCGCTCCTCGTTGCAAGCCAACCAGTACTCCATGTCGATCAATCGGGTCAGCCAGCTGTCGTTTCGGTTGCTGGCCTTCAATTGGCCCATGGCCGCGCCGACGGCGGGATCCTGCATCTTGCGCACGAGCTTGCTGACCACGTCGCTGTCGATTTCCGTGTCGGAGTCGACGTTGAGCACGAGATCGCCGAATGAGCGGCGAATCGCTGCGATCTGCGCCTTGCGTTTTCCAACATTGCTTGGCAGCAGAATGATGGTGAATCTCGGGTCATACGCGTAGCTCGCGTGGACCGCGGCCACTGCGCCGACATTTGCCGAGCCGTCGTCGACCACGTAGACCTGCAATCGCCCTGGGTAATCCTGACTTGCGATAGACTTCAGGCAGGCCGCCAGCGTGCGCGGGTCCTCGTTGAAGCAGGGCACGATGACATCGACGCTGGGCAGAGCATCGGCGTCGACCCGGTCGTACGGCGGCAGTGGAGCGTCGCTTCGCAGCGCATAAAGCGCCTGCGCGCTCTTGTGGACGCTGGAGAGCAACGCGTAGGAGGCAACAGCAGCGGTGCTGATGGTGGCAAGCAGGCTCATGGGAATCGATCTATTCAGTGAGGTTGAGGAAGCGACCGGATTGCAAATCCA
>NZ_JBVVOY010000075.1:0-1024 GCF_055807535.1 Bradyrhizobium sp. Kon37 | reverse complement strand
CTGCGCAGTACGGTTTTACCGTCAGGCTGACGGATTCCACAGAAGGCCAGTGGGTTACGCAGGTCAATATTTACGGTATTAAAAATTATCGCAACGCAACGGTGCTGGATAATGTTCTGACGCCGTTACGTGTTTATGAATCGGGTGCGCTGGAATGTTTACTGGAGAAATATAAACCCGCGCATCAGATTTATAAATTTGTTTACCATGACGGAGATAACTAATGTTTTATATTGATAACGACAGCGGCGTAACCGTCATGCCGCCCGTATCCGCCCAGCGTAGTGCTATCGTTCGCTGGTTTTCAGAAGGTGACGGGAATAATGTTATCACATGGCCCGGCATGGACTGGTTTAATATTGTGCAGGCGGAGTTATTAAACACGCTGGAAGAAGCCGGTATTCAACCGGATAAAACAAAATTAAACCAGCTTGCACTGTCCATTAAAGCCATTATGAGCAATAACGCGCTGCTGATAAAAAATAACCTCAGCGAAATTAAAACTGCCGGGGCATCAGCACAGCGTACAGCACGTGAAAATCTGGATATCTATGATGCCAGCCTGAACAAAAAAGGACTCGTTCAGCTAACCAGTGCCACTGACAGCCCCAGTGAAACGCTGGCAGCCACCGCAAAAGCGGTGAAAATTGCAATGGATAATGCCAATGCCCGTCTGGCAAAAGACCGGAACGGAGCAGATATTCCCAATAAGCCGCTGTTTATCCAAAACCTCGGTTTACAGGAAACGGTAAACAGGGCTAGGAACGCCGTGCAAAAGAATGGCGATACCTTGTCCGGTGGGCTTACTTTTGAAAACGACTCAATCCTTGCCTGGATTCGAAATACTGACTGGGCAAAGATTGGATTTAAAAATGATGCCGACAGCGACACTGATTCATACATGTGGTTTGAAACAGGCGACAACGGCAATGAATATTTCAAATGGAGAAGCAAACAAAGCACCACAACAAAAGACCTGATGAATCTTAAATGGGATGCTTTGTCTGTTCTTGTCAATGCCATT
>NZ_JBVVOY010000074.1:0-1085 GCF_055807535.1 Bradyrhizobium sp. Kon37 | reverse complement strand
TTGCTTAAAGCGTTACTCAGAGAGTGTGGAAGATTATCAAATTAGACGGATTAGCCAAGCTTTTATTAAGCTTAAACAGGAAGATGTTGAGCTTAGGCGCTGGCGATTATTAAGAAGTGCAACGTTATCTAAAGAGCGGATAACTGAGGAAGCACAAAGATTCTTGGAAATGGTTTATGGGGAAGAGTGAGTGGTTAGGCTAGCTACATTTAATGACAATGTGCAGGTTGTACATATTGGTCATTTATTCCGTAACTCGGGTCATAAGGAGTGGCGTATTTTTGTTTGGTTTAATCCAATGCAAGAACGGAAATGGACTCGATTTACTCATTTGCCTTTATTAAGTCGAGCTAAGGTGGTTAACAGTACAACAAAGCAAATAAATAAGGCGGATCGTGTGATTGAGTTTGAAGCATCGGATCTTCAACGAGCCAAAATAATCGATTTTCCTAATCTCTCGTCCTTTGCTTCCGTACGCAACAAGGATGGAGCGCAGAGTTCATTTATTTACGAAGCTGAAACACCATATAGCAAGACTCGTTATCACATCCCACAGTTAGAGCTAGCTCGGTCATTATTTTTAATTAACTCCTATTTCTGTCGAAGCTGTTTGAGCAGTACCGCTTTACAGCAAGAGTTCGACGTTCAGTATGAGGTTGAGCGAGATCATTTAGAGATAAGGATCTTACCCAGTTCATCGTTTCCTAAAGGGGCGTTAGAGCAGTCGGCCGTAGTGCAGCTTTTGGTTTGGTTGTTTTCGGATCAAGATGTTATGGATTCGTATGAAAGTATTTTTAGGCACTATCAACAAAATAGAGAAATTAAGAACGGCGTTGAAAGCTGGTGCTTTAGCTTTGACCCTCCGCCCATGCATGGTTTTTTCAGGTTGGCGTTGTGAATAGATATAACGTAAATCCGTATCAGGCAAGCTATCCCAGTCGCTGGGCTTGACTACCTTTATAGCCGAAACCTTTTTACTCTTGGAGGGCTTTTCTAGTTCTGACACTACCGTTTCGCCTTCCATCAACCACTGCAAAACAAGAGGCAGTAACTGTTGTCTTGTCATCGTTGGATTCTGGCTAAAC
>NZ_JBVVOY010000073.1:0-1301 GCF_055807535.1 Bradyrhizobium sp. Kon37 | reverse complement strand
CAAGCGTATGCGATAGCTGGATCAGGAAGAGGCACAAGAGTTCTCTGAGCCAGGCGAGGATACGGCGGAAGTTGTGGCCCACTGCTGAGAGCACGACGTTGGCGGCGTCGCCGGTGCGGCCTTTGAGGTAGCAGCGGCCAAGGTGACCTTCGGCCTTCAGATGTCCGATGATGGGCTCGATGGCGGAGCGGCGCCGGAGCTCGCGCTTGATGACGCCGAAGACGCCGCGCTTTTGGCCGGAGATGAAGACGCGACGTGGATTTTGCGTGTCGTGGCCGCGATATCCCTTGTCGACATAGGCCCGCTCGATCGGACAGCCGGTGAGCGCCTCGATGCGGTCGATGGCGTCCCGCAGGGTATGACCGTCGTAGGGATTATCGGGCAGCGACCTGGCGTGCAGTACGAACAGGCCACCGGGCGCCCGGCAGTTGTTGGTGACGATGGAGGCCTTCACGCCGAACTCGTAAGGGGCTGAGGCCTTGCCTTTGCCGATGCATTCCACCTCCGGGGCATGGAAGGAATAAAGCTTCCAGCCGCGCTGGCGCTGCTGCTGCGAGCGGATTTGCACGGCCCGGCCAAGCGGGAGGGCGAATGCCTCCTCCAGTGCCGGCTGGCCCTCGATCTTGCGGCGGATGTCGCGGATGATGCGGCCGAGCCGGCTGCGCAGAATGCGCAACTGCCGCTGATGCCGGCTGAACTGTTTGGCATGGGCGTAGCGGCCCGCCATCATCGCGGCGGCCTTGGCCACACGAGAATAGGATTGCCGCAGCCTGACGGCGTGCCTTCTCGCCAGGCGGTTGAGCCCCTTGATAGCCGCATGGAGCAGCTTGGCATCGGTCGGAAAGGTGATGGCCTTCGGCTGCACCGTGGTGTCGACGGTGACGCGCTTGAGGTCCTGGCCGCGTAACGCGCCGGCCGCGTGCGCCACCCGCAGGCTCTCCGCCAGCAGCAGCTCCAACTTGTCGCCGAGCCGCTTGCGCCAATGGCTCAGGTCCGAGCGCTCGTGCGGGAAGGCATGCTGAAAGAACTCTTGCCCGGTGAAGAACTGGAAATAAGGGTCGTGGACCCGGCGCTCGCACCCCCCTCATCGGACAGCCCGTAGATATGCTTGAGCAACAACAGCCGATCATGAAGCGGGTCTCGATCCCCGGCCGGCCGTTCTCGCTGTAGAGCGGCGCGACCTCGCCGTCGATCCAGTCCCAATCGATCTTGCCGGCGAGCTGAACCAGCTCGTGCTTCATGTTGATGATCTGGTCCAGCCGCGCCCGGAACAGATCGTTCGATCCCGTCGTCCTGTGCTT
>NZ_JBVVOY010000072.1:0-1319 GCF_055807535.1 Bradyrhizobium sp. Kon37 | reverse complement strand
GGTTATGGGGTGCTCAGGTCATTCCGGGACATTACGCCAACTTTGACTCCCGCTACGTGCGTGACGTTCGGCTGGGAACTCAGTCACTGACTGGCGGCTTGTCTCGTGATTACAAGGCGTCATCCGGTCATGTTATTACAGGTTTTCATACCAATGGCGACTGGGAAATGCAGGGAGGGGATGACAAGGTTTATATCCGTCCGGTTCAGAAGAATATCAACGGTACCTGGTATAATGTAGCGAGCGCCTGATTATGATGCATCTGAAAAACATTAAGTCAGAAAATCCAAAAACTAAAGAGCAATATCAGCTAACAAAGAATTTTGATGTTATCTGGTTATGGTCCGAAGACGGGAAAAACTGGTATGAAGAAGTAAATAACTTTCAGGACGACACCATAAAGATTGTATACGACGAAAATAATATTATTGTTGCCATAACCAAAGATGCCTCAACGCTTAATCCCGAAGGCTTTAGCGTCGTTGAGATTCCAGATATAACAGCCAACCGCCGCGCTGATGATTCAGGAAAGTGGATGTTTAAGGATGGAGCTGTAGTTAAACGGATTTATACGGCAGACGAACAGCAACAACAAGCCGAATCACAAAAGGCCGCATTGCTTTCCGAAGCTGAATCAGTCATCCAGCCGCTGGAACGCGCTGTCAGGCTGAATATGGCGACGGATGAGGAACGCGCACGACTGGAGTCATGGGAACGCTACAGTGTTCTGGTCAGCCGTGTGGATACGGCAAATCCCGAATGGCCACAAAAGCCTGAATAAAAATTAAGGCCCGATAGCGGGCCTTCTCTCATTCTGGTTGTTCTGGAAACGTTACTGGCAGGCTGGAGGTGTCTGTGGATTCGACCTTCTGCGCGTAGAGCATCCACTCTGTTAATTTTTGTTTATTCTCGTCGGAAATGATGCCCAGCCGTAGCTGTGAGTCCCATAGCTGTGTTTTATCCCTGACGAGCTGTAGCAGGCTTTGCTTTTCATTTTCCGCTTGTTGCCTCTGCTCTTCCTCGGTATAAGTTCGCTTTATCACTACACCATCTTTGAACATCCATTTACCCGAAATATCAGCCCGGCGATTTGCTGTAATATCAGGAACCTCAACGACGTTTGCGCCTTCTGGATTAATTGCTGAAACATCCTTTTCAATACAAATAATAACGCCGTTGTGGTCATAGACCATTTTCAACGTATCAGGCTGAAAGTTCTTTTGTTCCTCATACCAGTTTTTCCCATCCTCTGTATAAAGCCATTTGATGTTAAATTGTTTCGTTAGCTGGTATTGCTCTTTTGTTTTAGGGTTGCCAGC
>NZ_JBVVOY010000071.1:0-1330 GCF_055807535.1 Bradyrhizobium sp. Kon37 | reverse complement strand
CAGCTTGCCCTTTGTACCCAGATCACGGATTTTTTTAACGTCCGTTCCCGTTGCATCCGCCAGCGCCTGATAAACGTTGATACCGTAACCGGTCAGCAGGTTGGCATCCGCCGCTGTGATTTGCTGGCGGGCAAACATCTGTTTCAGTTGCAGTGAGGCACCCTGTGCAGTGGGTAAATCCCAGCCGTGCATGGCCCCCTGATCCTGCAACATGGTGATGAACTGTTTCGTCTGTTCATCCGTCATGCCGAAGCCTTTCGACGAACGGATCTCATCCAGAACACCACTCAGCCCCCACGTGGTGTCCTTCGCGTTCTGCTTCGCCCAGGCCATCATGGCCTGCGCTCTGACCTTATCGCCGTGATACAGCGAGTTCATGGCGATGATCTGCTGCTCACGCTGGGCGGCTGCACCAATAAACAGTTTATTGGCGGTGTAACCCACGCCAGCGATACCCAGCGCCCCGGCTGACAGCATTCGGAATGTACGGGTTGACAGTGAACCCATTCTGTCAATGGCACCAGAAACGCGCACAACCTCCATACGCAGGGCACGAAGGGAACTTTGCCCGCTACGGGACAGGGCGTTTATCTGGTTCGAATACTGGCGGGAACGCCGGGAAAGATTGCCATTAAGATCAATAATGACAGACGCCTTTAAGCGTTTCCCGGTCATAGATATTTCCTGATTTAACGGTGATATTGAGAGAGGGTTTTAGCCTGCTGGCAGTGCCGGAAAAAGCGGGACAGCGGGAGAGACAAGGCCCATTCCGGGCCACTTTTCAGAATAACGCCAATCGCTGTCGCCGCTTTCTCAATATCATTCCGGCACCGCAGCCACTCGCCCCCGTTCTTGTGTCAGCGATGCCGCCACAGCCATGTCGTACATTTCTGTGGCCAGCGACAGACGCTGGAAGTCATCGACAGACAGTTTACGAATCAGCGCCATCGACAACGGGCCTTTGATGCAGCCCACGCTGGCAATCTGTCGGCGCAGCATTTCCAGTCCCATCCGGGACGGGGAACTGACCAGCACCGGACCTTCCTTGCTCATTACCAGCTTTTCAGCAGCCGCCTGTGCATCAATCATATCGCCTGCGGTCAGTTCACGCAGCGTCACGTCATACTGCATTTCAGTCTCGTCACCGGTGCCGAACGGCAGGCCGTCTTTCAGTTTCAGCACGCCGGACTGAATTTCTGCCACAATGCTGTCATGCAGTTCCTGTGCTTCAGGACCTAAATTCATTTCGTCCATTGTTTCCCCTTATGCAATGCGTTTGCTTTGTTTTGCCATCAGTACCAGCGAAATTTCGCCGCCGTCGTTTTTCGGT
>NZ_JBVVOY010000070.1:0-1335 GCF_055807535.1 Bradyrhizobium sp. Kon37 | reverse complement strand
CAGCGTTCCACGGCTTCACGCTCATCAAAACGTAACGGGTGAACGGTAGAAAATCCGTTCTTCAGTCGGCGAATATTTATTCTACCTTCATTAAGGTCAAGGTCCTGATAATGCAGATCAAGCAGTTCACTAATACGCATCCCATGCCGATATGCCAACAGAATAAGACAATAATCTCTGGCTCCCGTTGCCCCGTAACAAACCGCCTGCATCATGGCCTGAACTTCTTTACCGGTAAGATAACGACGTTTAGGTAATGACTCCAACTTATTGATAGTGTTTTATGTTCAGATAATGCCCGATGACTTTGTCATGCAGCTCCACCGATTTTGAGAACGACAGCGACTTCCGTCCCAGCCGTGCCAGGTGCTGCCTCAGATTCAGGTTATGCCGCTCAATTCGCTGCGTATATCGCTTGCTGATTACGTGCAGCTTTCCCTTCAGGCGGGATTCATACAGCGGCCAGCCATCCGTCATCCATATCACCACGTCAAAGGGTGACAGCAGGCTCATAAGACGCCCCAGCGTCGCCATAGTGCGTTCACCGAATACGTGCGCAACAACCGTCTTCCGGAGCCTGTCATACGCGTAAAACAGCCAGCGCTGGCGCGATTTAGCCCCGACGTATCCCCACTGTTCGTCCATTTCCGCGCAGACGATGACGTCACTGCCCGGCTGTATGCGCGAGGTTACCGACTGCGGCCTGAGTTTTTTAAATGGCGGAAAATCGTGTTGAGGCCAACGCCCATAATGCGGGCTGTTGCCCGGCATCCAACGCCATTCATGGCCATATCAATGATTTTCTGGTGCGTACCGGGTTGAGAAGCGGTGTAAGTGAACTGCAGTTGCCATGTTTTACGGCAGTGAGAGCAGAGATAGCGCTGATGTCCGGCGGTGCTTTTGCCGTTACGCACCACCCCGTCAGTAGCTGAACAGGAGGGACAGCTGATAGAAACAGAAGCCACTGGAGCACCTCAAAAACACCATCATACACTAAATCAGTAAGTTGGCAGCATCACCGAATTTTCAGCCCGGATGTTTCACGTACCTATGTCGAATATCTGGCCGATAAGGTTGCGGATCGAGAAGAGGATGCAGAGGAATATCTGGAAGCAATCATGGAGGCTCGTGTTACCGTTGCTGGCATGGGGCTGGTGATGGAGGTGCAGGATTACTTCGATGGCGAGGCCGATAGACTGGCGAAGGCGTGGCTGGCCGAGTACACACCGCAAATCAAGTCGTTGAAAGATGAGCGTAAAGAGGCCTATCGTCAAATCGTCGAAATGAGTACCGAACCGCAGGATGTGGATCTGGTCAGGCCGGCGAACAAGTTTG
>NZ_JBVVOY010000069.1:0-1383 GCF_055807535.1 Bradyrhizobium sp. Kon37 | reverse complement strand
TCGCTCGCCGAGTTGAACGTTGCGATCCGCATCCTGGTCGACGAACTCAACGCCCGCCTGATGCGCAAGCTCGGTGCCAGCCGCCGCGAGTTCTTCGACACCATCGATCGTCCGGCCCTGATGCCGCTGCCGGCCGAACCCTATCAGTACGCCGAATGGCGTCGTGCCCGTGTAGCGCCGGATTACCATGTCGAGGTTCAGGGGCACTTCTACTCGGTGCCATCCCGCCTGATCCGCCAGGTCGTCGAGGTGCGGGCCACCGAGGCAACCATCGAGGTGTTCCATCGCGGCACCCGGATCGCCAGCCACGCACGCTCAGGCGTCAGGCGCCGCCACACCACGATCCCCGAGCACATGCCGAGCGCACATCGCCGATACGCCTTCTGGACGCCGGCACGTCTGCTGGCCGCCGCCGAGAAGATCGGTCCGTCCACGATCGCGCTGTGCCAGGCGATCATGCGGACAAAGCCCCATCCCGAGCAGGGCTTCCGATCCTGTCTCGGCATCCTGCGGTTGGAAAAGACCTATGGGACGCAACGTCTGGAAGCCGCGTGCCGCCGTGGGATCAGCATCGGCTCAGCGAGCTATCGGTCGATCGCCTCGATCCTCAAGACCGGCCTGGACAAAGCCTTCCTTCCCGACACCGCCCCCGAGGCCGATCCCATCCAGCACGGCAACATCCGTGGCCGCGGCTACTACCACTGACCACCAACAAGGAGACCTTATGCTCAGCAACCACACCCACGAACGTCTCGCTGCTCTCGGGCTCGCCGGCATGGCCAAGGCCTTCGACGATCAGCAACGCCAACCGGACGTTACCGCGCTGACCTTCGAGCAGCGCCTCGGCCTGATGATCGATCGCGAAGCAACCGAGCGAGAGAACAAAAGGCTCATCGTGCGCCTGAAGTTCGCCTCGCTACGGCAGGCCGCAATCGTCGAAGATGTCGATCTGCGCGCTCCGCGCGGCATCGACCGCGCCTTCTTTGCCAAGCTCGTCGATGGCGATTGGATCAGCCGCAAGCAAAATTTGCTCATCACCGGGCCGACCGGCGTCGGCAAGAGCTGGATCGCCTGCGCACTCGGCCACAAGGCATGCCGCGATAATCGATCCGTCTTATATCATCGCCTGCCAAGGCTGTTCGAAGCTCTTGCGCTCGCCCGCGGCGACGGACGCTATGCGCGGCTCCTCAAGACGTTATCGAGGGTCGATTTGCTCATCCTCGATGACTGGGGCCTCGCTCCGATTACCGGCGAGCAGCGTCGCGATCTCCTCGAAGTCGTCGACGATCGTCACCAGCGCGGATCGACCATCATCACCAGCCAGGTACCGATCGAAAATTGGCATGAGATCATCGCCGACCCGACCATCGCCGACGCCGTCCT
>NZ_JBVVOY010000068.1:0-1525 GCF_055807535.1 Bradyrhizobium sp. Kon37 | reverse complement strand
AATAATTAATGAGTCAGCCCATGAAGCTATTGAGATTTTGAAAAACGATGGTGTCATCACCAGTGGTCGTGTCACTGAAATGGCTGTTGAAAAAACATGTCACTGAAAGGAACGCTGACAATGAATGTCAAAATCCGAAATGAAATTCAGGCATTAATCCGAATTCAGGAACGCAATAACAACGGTGGTGAATTACGCGAGTTTATTTGTGCGCGTGAAGTTGATGGCTATGGTGAAAAAACTTACCTGATTACTTTCGACCATTACAGCATCTGTGCGCGTTATTGCGGCGAAAGCATATCCCGCGCCATTGCGTCTGGCGATGCGTTTAACGTGGATTTATGGGAGTACGTCATGGACCGGGAATACATCTGCGCATCAGACCCTGAAGCCCGTGAAATGTGGCAGCGTATCTGGCGCGATTACCGGTTAATGGCAAAAGGCTGGGCGCGCTGCTGTTATTCCTCGCTTGCCCTGAAAGCGGTTCAGTTATCGCTGCGGCATATTCCGGCATCACTGCGCGAGCCTCTGCTGTACTGAATGGTGACTGACATGAAGTGTAATCGTAAGCGCTGGTCACGCGAAGACCGGGAATTTATCGAAGCCAACGTCGGGAAAATGACCGTTGAAGAAATGGCGGAAAAACTGAAAGTCGCCACAACCGCCCTCCGGGCACATGCCAGAAGGCACGGAATATCATTGTGTGTATACCGAATCAGTGAACACGACAAATATTTATGTCGTGAACTTTATAAAGAAGGACTGGATATTCATGTTATTGCCCGAAAGATGGAATTAAGCAATCGAGCTGTATCCAGCATTGTATACAGCGGATATTAATTAACAGGAGCTTTAATTTATGGCTAAACCAGCAAAACGTATCAAGAGTGCCGCAGCGGCTTATGTGCCACAAAACCGCGATGCGGTGATTACCGATATTAAACGCATCGGGGATTTACAGCGCGAAGCATCACGTCTGGAAACGGAAATGAATGATGCCATCGCGGAAATTACGGAGAAATTTGCGGCCCGGATTGCACCGATTAAAACCGATATTGAAACCCTTTCAAAAGGCGTTCAGGGATGGTGTGAAGCGAACCGCGACGAACTGACGAACGGCGGCAAAGTGAAGACGGCGAATCTTGTCACCGGTGATGTATCGTGGCGGGTCCGTCCACCATCAGTAAGTATTCGTGGTATGGATGCAGTGATGGAAACGCTGGAGCGTCTTGGCCTGCAACGCTTTATTCGCACGAAGCAGGAAATCAACAAGGAAGCGATTTTACTGGAACCGAAAGCGGTCGCAGGCGTTGCCGGAATTACAGTTAAATCAGGCATTGAGGATTTTTCTATTATTCCATTTGAACAGGAAGCCGGTATTTAATACCACCATTAATATTTAATTAATTCACATTCTTTTAATTATGGCGCGATACGTCAGGAGATTGCTCGCGCGCCGTCGGCGACCTGGTAACGGGCCGGGAACTGAATGCCCTCGACCTCGAACTGGCCGTTCACCAGGTAG
>NZ_JBVVOY010000067.1:0-1488 GCF_055807535.1 Bradyrhizobium sp. Kon37 | reverse complement strand
CATTCGGCATCAATGTATGCCACTAAGCCGACCAGCTGACCGTTTGGACTGAAGTATGTTGCCTGCACCCCACTTGACATCTCATCAATACCACCGCACTGCGCTAGGCGCCGGTCCCACTTGCCCACAGAAGCGTCAGGATCGGCTGAGTTCCCCAAGACCCTTGTGAGCCATGCCTCCTTTAACTCAACCTCTCGAATGATTGCGTCGGCCAGCTCCTCCGCGTTATCTAGTTCGACATAGTCTGGAATTCGGACGTACGTTCTGAACACAGCTGGATACTTACTTGGGCGATTGTCATACATGACATCAACAATGTACCCGTTTGTGTAACCGTCTCTTGGAGGTTCGTATGACACTAGTGGTTCCCCTCAGCTTGCGACTAGATGTTGAGGCCTAACATTTTATTAGAGAGCAGGCTAGTTGCTTAGATACATGATCTTCAGGCCGTTATCTGTCAGGGCAAGCGAAAATTGGCCATTTATGACGACCAATGCCCCGCAGAAGCTCCCATCTTTGCCGCCATAGACGCCGCGCCCCCCTTTTGGGGTGTAGAACATCCTTTTGCCAGATGTGGAAAAGAAGTTCGTTGTCCCATTGTTGGCAATGACGTAGTAGCCGGCGAAAGTGCGAGACCCATTTGCGCTATATATAAGCCTACGATTTCCGTTGCGACTATTGTCGTAATTGGATGAACTATTATCGTAGTTGCTCTCAGAGTTGTCGTAATTTGATGGACTATTGTCGTAATTGCTTATGGAGTTGTCGTAGTTGCTTGGAGAAATGTCGTAGTTGGATGGGGAGTAGTCATAGGGAAGACGAGCTTCATCCACTAAAACAATTGGCAGGTCAGCAAGTGCCTGCCCCGATGCCATCGCAAGTACGAGGCTTAGAACCACCTTCAACAGATCGCGCATAGTCTTCCCCAGCTCTCTAACGCTTGAGTTAAGCCGCGCCGCGAAGCGGCGTCGGCTTGAACGAATTGTTAGACATTATTTGCCGACTACCTTGGTGATCTCGCCTTTCACGTAGTGAACAAATTCTTCCAACTGATCTGCGCGCGAGGCCAAGCGATCTTCTTGTCCAAGATAAGCCTGCCTAGCTTCAAGTATGACGGGCTGATACTGGGCCGGCAGGCGCTCCATTGCCCAGTCGGCAGCGACATCCTTCGGCGCGATTTTGCCGGTTACTGCGCTGTACCAAATGCGGGACAACGTAAGCACTACATTTCGCTCATCGCCAGCCCAGTCGGGCGGCGAGTTCCATAGCGTTAAGGTTTCATTTAGCGCCTCAAATAGATCCTGTTCAGGAACCGGATCAAAGAGTTCCTCCGCCGCTGGACCTACCAAGGCAACGCTATGTTCTCTTGCTTTTGTCAGCAAGATAGCCAGATCAATGTCGATCGTGGCTGGCTCGAAGATACCTGCAAGAATGTCATTGCGCTGCCATTCTCCAAATTGCAGTTCGCGCTTAGCTGGATAACGCCAC
>NZ_JBVVOY010000066.1:0-1644 GCF_055807535.1 Bradyrhizobium sp. Kon37 | reverse complement strand
TGCCCGTTGGTCGCTGGATTTTGTCCATGACCAGTTTGCCAATGGGCGCCGGTTCCGGATCCTCAACATCGTCGATGTCCAGGTCCCCTTGAACCTCGTGCGTGTCCAGAACTTCGCTGCCGTCAGTCCGAGCGGCGTCCCGCTGAGGGTTGCCGCCAGGCTCGAATGCATCAGCACCCCACACAAGGTCACCACATTGGGCTGACCCGCCTTATACGTCCCGCGTTGATGGTCTTGGTGAAGCCGATCTTTCCTGGCTGCGCACGGCTGTAGATGAACTCAGTGGTATCCTGCAGAAAGGATTGGTCCTTCGCTCGCCGCGCAGCGCATGGCGGTCGCGGCAAAATGACCGGCCAGCATCCCATGCTCGGTAACGCGCGGGTTGTCGAAGAAGCGATAGGCCGCCTTCGTCGCCGCCCAGTCAACGCATGCGGCCGGGACCGGTTGGCCAGGCGCCGCCGACATCTGATCCAGCAGGCGGCAAAATCGGCGCGCCAGTCGCCTGTCCGGCAGCCCTGCCGAAACGACTTCGGCGTCATGCCAGCCTGCAGCGCCGGCTCCCGTGTCTCCGCTCATCTCCGACGCCTCCGCGAATCGGCGTCACAGACAGAATCACAGACGATTCAACAGATGCAAATCCTAAGTTCGAGATGTAGGTAATTGAAAGCCTCACCGGACGCTTACCTTGCCTCGGTACGGCTTGAGCTTCGCCTTTGAGGGAGAGGTGGGCGTGCAGGTACGTCTGCGTCGTTTCGACCGATTCACGACCGAGCCACAGCGCGATGAGGAGCGGTCGACGCCGGCTTGCAGCATTCCGATCGCAGCCCTGTGCCTCAGCACGTGCGGTGACACGCACTTGACCTTCAAAGACGGGCAACTCTTATGAGCGACACGAACATGCTCTCTCAGGAGCGACTGGACGCTGACGGTACTGAGGGCTGGTAGCACCAACGGCGCGACCGCGCCTTCCTCACGCAGCACCGGCAACGATCCCTTGAGCACGGCCCGGCCGCCGGGTTGGATAGACTGCATCCCGTCTCTATGTCGGAAGTACCGCTCAACGACCTGCTCATCGAAATCAATCAGCTTATAGCGACGGCCCGCGATTGAACTCAGGAGCCTGCCAACTATCTTGAGGCAACGCCACTGCCGTGGCGAACGAGCCTCTCTTGGACGAGACAAACGGCGTAGCACTCGACGAGCCGTCCGTGTGGTCCGCTCCGGACCAAGCTGGTCAGCCAGAAATCTGGGGAAAACAACCTGCTCGGCATAGTTCGGCCGGCGGCATAAACCTGCGTATGCGGCGCGCGGCATAGGGCAGAGACGATGAGATTATACATGGCGGCGGCTTGGCGCCCTCCGCGGTCGGATCCACAGAATAACTGTTATTCGGCCTGCAATATTGGCTCTGACGCAATTTTGGTGCAGCACTGGTCATGTGGCGCCGATTAGCCGAGCCTGTAGCAAGTCGAGCTTGGCGCGTCCGTACATTTGGCGTTTGACCAGGTTGAGCTTGGTGATCTGGCCCTCGGTCTGTCCGTTGGACCATGAACAAGAGCGATCAGAGTGATGCGCGAGGGCTTGCCGAACTGGTGCGGGTTGGATGGTATCGAGAGGTAAAAGTCAAAAGTGAGGAAAGCCAGA
>NZ_JBVVOY010000065.1:0-1756 GCF_055807535.1 Bradyrhizobium sp. Kon37 | reverse complement strand
GCGGCGGTGGTGCCGAGCAGTGTGGTTGCCGACGAGATGCCTGTCGTGCCGTCGGCCGCAACACCCCCGGTGCCCGCAAACGAGCCCTGGGTTGCGCCGAGAGTGGCGCCCGAACCTGCCGCGGTGGCGCCGCCGGCCGTGCCGTTGTAGAGCACGTTGCTGCTCGCGGTCGCGCTGGCGAAGGAGGTCGTGCCGCGCAAATCGGCCGCCGTCGCACCCGCAATCGTGGTGGAGACGTTGGACTTGGTGGAGTAGCCGACGGTGGTCTGCAGCGCCTGGTTGGCGATCGACTTCGCAGAGTCGATCAGCTTCTGCAGCGAGGTCAGACCGGTGTTGGCGGCCTGCAGCACCTGCACGCCGTTGGCGATGCCATCGAGCAGATTGTTGATGTCGCTGGCGCGGTTGTCGAGCGACTGCGCGGTGAAGAAGTTGGTGGGATTGTCCAGGGCTGAATTGACGCTCTTGCCGGTCGACAGACGGTTCTGTGTGGTGGCGAGAAGATCAGCGGTGGACTGGAGAGACAGCAGGTTCTGGCGAACCGACGCAGAGAGAACAATACCGGACATGACTCTTACCCTTCTGGTTTACGCGTCTTCGTTCGATCGCTTCGGATCGAGTGACGGGGACAGCGTGCCGCGACATGGCTAACAAAGGGTGAAACGACACGCGCCCGCATTAAGTGCGGGTTCACCATAAGCGCGGGGAAGGCGTGGTCGCGGCCGGCAATCAGGCTGAAATCATTGGCATTTATCCGCGCTTACTCTCCATTAACCATAACCGCTGGTTACTTTTCAGAGCGTCGCACGGCTGCTCGAATGACAAAAAAGCGGCGAGGCCGAAGCCCCGCCGCCAGATCTTGCTTGCGATGTCGTCCGCTTGTTAGCGGAGCAGCTGCAGCACGCTCTGCTGCGACTGGTTGGCCAGCGACAGCGCGGAGACCGCGATCGACTGGCGGGTCGACAGCGCCTGGCTGTTGGCTGCCTCGACGTTGGTATCGGCCAGGGTCAGGTTGGACGAACCGGTCTGCAGCACGTTGATCAGGTTCTTGTTGAAGTCCTGACGCACCTGCACGATCGTGAGGTTTGAACCAAGGCTCGACGCTTCCGAGCGCAGCGTGCTCGACGCCGAGTTCAAATTGGTCAGTACCTTGTTGGTGGCAGCGTTGTCGATGAAGTCGACACCGCTGGTCAGTGCTGCGAGGCCGAGACCCTTGGAGTTGTAGGTCACGCCGGTGATGCTCAGGTTCGACTTGCCGGTCTCGTCGAACACCAGCTTGAGCTGGTCGCCGTTCAGCAGGTTGACGCCGTTGAACGAGGAGTCCTGCGAGGTCGAGTCGATCTGCGCAAGGATGTTGTTGTACTGGCCCACCAGGTTTGCACGCGAGGTCTGGGCAACCGTGTCCTGGACGGGGCTGGAAGCCGTCGAGAACGTCAGCGATGAGGTCAGCGTGCCGCCGATCGCACCACCCGCGGCGTTCGACCCGATGGTCGAGGACGCATAGTCGTTGGTGGTCGAGACCGTCAACAGACCGTTGGCGTCGATCGTCGCCGTCAGGTTGTTGGCCTGAAGCTTCGAGTTGAGCTGGTCGAGCGTCTTGACCGTGCCGTTGGTACCGTCGCCGAAGGTGGCATTGACCGCCGTGCCGCCGTTGAAGGAGGAGAAGGTCAAGGTCTTGCCGGTGAGGCCGCCGACGCCGGAGGTCCGGGCCGCCGAGAACACGCTCGCAGTGCCGGTGTTGCCGGCGAGGCCGAGCACG
>NZ_JBVVOY010000064.1:0-1759 GCF_055807535.1 Bradyrhizobium sp. Kon37 | reverse complement strand
ATACAAGGCAAACCCTGAAACAGCATCAGTACAACCTAGTTGCACCACAGTAATCCAGCGGTAGCACTAAAAGAGTGCATTTTAAGAATTTTGCTTCGGAATGGTGCGGCGCATCTCGCAAAAACAAACAATAAAACAGCAATATCTTTACATTTAGCCAAACTAAATGTTACCTAAGGAAGGTGCGAACAAGTCCCTGATATGAGATCATGTTTGTCATCTGGAGCCATAGAACAGGGTTCATCATGAGTCATCAACTTACCTTCGCCGACAGTGAATTCAGCAGTAAGCGCCGTCAGACCAGAAAAGAGATTTTCTTGTCCCGCATGGAGCAGATTCTGCCATGGCAAAACATGGTGGAAGTCATCGAGCCGTTTTACCCCAAGGCTGGTAATGGCCGGCGACCTTATCCGCTGGAAACCATGCTACGCATTCACTGCATGCAGCATTGGTACAACCTGAGCGATGGCGCGATGGAAGATGCTCTGTACGAAATCGCCTCCATGCGTCTGTTTGCCCGGTTATCCCTGGATAGCGCCTTGCCGGACCGCACCACCATCATGAATTTCCGCCACCTGCTGGAGCAGCATCAACTGGCCCGCCAATTGTTCAAGACCATCAATCGCTGGCTGGCCGAAGCAGGCGTCATGATGACTCAAGGCACCTTGGTCGATGCCACCATCATTGAGGCACCCAGCTCGACCAAGAACAAAGAGCAGCAACGCGATCCGGAGATGCATCAGACCAAGAAAGGCAATCAGTGGCACTTTGGCATGAAGGCCCACATTGGTGTCGATGCCAAGAGTGGCCTGACCCACAGCCTGGTCACCACCGCGGCCAACGAGCATGACCTCAATCAGCTGGGTAATCTGCTGCATGGAGAGGAGCAATTTGTCTCAGCCGATGCCGGCTACCAAGGGGCGCCACAGCGCGAGGAGCTGGCCGAGGTGGATGTGGACTGGCTGATCGCCGAGCGCCCCGGCAAGGTAAGAACCTTGAAACAGCATCCACGCAAGAACAAAACGGCCATCAACATCGAATACATGAAAGCCAGCATCCGGGCCAGGGTGGAGCACCCATTTCGCATCATCAAGCGACAGTTCGGCTTCGTGAAAGCCAGATACAAGGGGTTGCTGAAAAACGATAACCAACTGGCGATGTTATTCACGCTGGCCAACCTGTTTCGGGCGGACCAAATGATACGTCAGTGGGAGAGATCTCACTAAAAACTGGGGATAACGCCTTAAATGGCGAAGAAACGGTCTAAATAGGCTGATTCAAGGCATTTACGGGAGAAAAAATCGGCTCAAACATGAAGAAATGAAATGACTGAGTCAGCCGAGAAGAATTTCCCCGCTTATTCGCACCTTCCTTAGCTAAAATCATTAGCTACAAATCTCAAACCATTCGTAAATGGCTTTGTCAGGACAAATTGCCTGAGGGGCTACCTCGCCCAAAACAAATCAATGGCCGCCATTACTGGTTACGTAAAGATGTCCTCGATTTTATAGATACATTTTCTGTACGAGAAAGTCTGTAATAAATTACAGATTTAATTTTATTGATTTATAGCGATGTTGCCCCGAGAAAAATGGGGCAACACTGAGAAATTTCAGATAGTAGTTTTATATTGAGATAACAAAGAGGTTTCCTTAAAAATGTCTAATAGTGTTACTAATTTTGAGATGAGCAGCGTTCTACCAGGAAAAAAACCTTGTCAAGGCAAAAACAATGAGTCACAGGTAGTACAGACTACTCC
>NZ_JBVVOY010000063.1:0-2226 GCF_055807535.1 Bradyrhizobium sp. Kon37 | reverse complement strand
GTGGCGGCAATGCCACGGTGACCGCGACCCGCACGACCAGCTCGGCTTCGCTGTCGGCATCGATCGCGGACGGCTCGACGCTGAACGTCGACGGCCACGTCATCACCTTCAAGAACGCGCCGGTTCCGGGTTCGAGCAACGCTCCGGCGATCCCGAGCGGCTTCGGCGTCAGCGGCAACGTCCTCACCGACGGCGCAGGCAACTCGACGGTCTATCTGCAGTCCGGCACGGTTGCCGACGTGCTGAAGGCGGTCGACCTTGCCACCGGCGTGCAGACGGCCTCGATCGCGGCCAACGGCACGGCGACGCTGAGCACCGCAAGCGGCCAGATCGCCTCGTCGATCAACGCCTCCGGCCAGCTCAAGCTGGCGACCGGCGTCAATGCCGATCTGTCGATCACCGGCACCGGTAATGCGCTGAACGTGCTCGGCCTCGCCGGCAACACCGGCACTGCGAGCGTGTTCTCGGCGGCCCGGACCTCCGGCGTCGGCGGCCTCAGCGGCAAGACCTTGACCTTCTCCTCCTTCAACGGCGGCACGGCGGTCAATGCCACCTTCGGCGACGGCACCAACGGCACGGTCAAGACGCTCGACCAGCTCAACACGAAGCTTCAGGCCAACAACCTGACGGCGACGATCGACGCCAACGGTCTGCTGACGGTCTCGACCACCAACGACTATGCGTCCTCGACCATCGGGTCGAGCGCCGCGGGTGGTGCGATCGGCGGCACGCTGACCTCATCGCTGACGTTCTCGACGGCTTCCAGCCCCGTCCAGGACACGGTTGCCCAGACCTCACGCTCCAACCTGGTCAACCAGTACAACAACATCCTGAACCAGATCGACACGACCTCGCAGGACTCCTCGTTCAACGGCGTCAACCTGTTGAACGGCGACCAGCTCAAGCTGGTGTTCGACGAGACCGGCAAGTCGAACCTCAGCATCACGGGCGTGACCTACAACTCCAAGGGTCTCGGCCTTGCTGCGCTGACCAGCGGTGTCGACTTCATCGACAACGCTGCCACCAACAAGGTGCTGTCGAACCTGAACGCCGCGTCGAGCACGCTGCGTTCGGAAGCGTCGAGCCTCGGTTCGAACCTCTCGGTGGTGCAGGTGCGTCAGGACTTCAACAAGAGCCTGATCAACGTGCTGCAGACCGGTTCGTCGAACCTGACCCTGGCCGACACCAACACCGAAGCGGCCAACAGCCAGGCGCTGTCGACCCGCCAGTCGATCGCGGTCTCCGCGCTGTCGCTGGCCAACCAGTCGCAGCAGAGCGTGCTGCAGCTGCTCCGCTAACAAGCGGAAAGACATCGTAAGACGGCTACGGCGGCGGAGCTTCGGCTCCGCCGCTTTCTTTTTGCGACGGCATCAGAGTGCCGCTCGACGAAGTGCGGACGATGCATTCGGATGCAGCCGATTGCTTACTCTGAGTTATGGTTGACAAGTCGCAAACGTCGGGTCTTTGCGCGAAAAAGCATCATGCGATCATGACGATATGGACGAGCCTGATGTGGCTCCGATCGCTCTTATGGTGAATCCGCGCAAGGACTGGCGCGACACGCTTCATGCTTTGTTAGCCGTCTGCATTCACCGTCCCGGCATCGATTAATCCTAATCGAAGTTTGTTGCGTTGCGTACCAGAAGGGTAACACTCAATGTCCGGTATTGTTCTCTCCTCGTCGGTTCGTCAGAACCTGCTCTCCCTCCAGTCCACCGCTGACCTTCTCGCCACCACGCAGAGCCGCCTGTCGACCGGCAAGAGCGTCAATTCGGCCCTGGACAATCCCACCAACTTCTTCACGGCACAGTCGCTCGACAACCGCGCCAGCGACATCAACAATCTGCTCGACGGCATCGCCAACGGCGTGCAGGTGCTGCAGGCCGCCAACACCGGCATCACCTCGCTGCAGAAGCTGATCGACTCTGCCAAGTCGATCGCCAACCAGGCGCTGCAGACCACTGTCGGCTACTCCACCAAGTCCAACGTCTCCACCACGATTGCGGGTGCGACGGCGGCCGATCTGCGCGGCACGACCTCCTTTGCCAGCGCGACCGCGCTGGGCAGCGTGCTGTATAACGGCACGGCCGGCGGCGCCACCGCGGCAGGTTCGGGCGCCACTCTCGGCGCAACCCAGGGCTCGTTCGCTGGCACCGGGGGTGTTGCGGCCGACGGCACGACAGGCATCTCGTCGGCAACCACACTGCTCGGCACCACCGCCGCCGG
>NZ_JBVVOY010000062.1:0-2611 GCF_055807535.1 Bradyrhizobium sp. Kon37 | reverse complement strand
AACGGGGAACGGCGCTCCATTGAGGAAGTCATTCATATGAAAAATATAAAATTCAGCCTGGCCTGGCAGATTCTGTTTGCTATGGTGCTGGGCATTCTCCTGGGAAGCTACCTGCACTACCATAGCGACAGCCGCGACTGGCTGGTCGTCAATTTGCTCTCTCCGGCGGGTTGGATTCCAGTAAGTTTTGATTCTGGCACTGCGGACAACGTAACTGGCTGGCAATATTTAACGCCTGTTGCTGTTGTTGCGGATTGGCGAATTGCCAGGTGTCTACGACCTGAGCGTGCGCAAAACAGGTAAATAACAGCAGTAGCGTGAGAAGCCCTTTAATCCTCGCTACGCTGTTGCTGTTTTGCGCAGTGCTACTGATCGTGCTGGTGGGAACGCTTTATCCGATGATTTACGGCCTGCTGGGCTGGGGACGCCTCTCCGTTGGCGCGCCGTATTTTAACCGCGCGACGTTACCGTTTGGTCTGTTGATGCTGGTGGTGATTGTGCTGGCGACGTTTGTCTCTGGCAAACGCGTGCAGCTTCCGGCGCTGGTAGCTCATGCGGGCGTGCTGTTATTTGCCGCTGGGGTCGTGGTCTCCAGCGTCAGCCGTCAGGAGATCAGCCTGAATTTACAGCCGGGTCAGCAGGTGACGCTGGCAGGATACACCTTCCGTTTTGAGTGCCTCGATCTACAAGCCAAAGGCAATTACACCAGCGAAAAAGCGATAGTGGCAAAAAATCCCCCGCTGGCGTGTCAGGGACAAACTGTGCAGCAGCGCAGTGGCAGAAAGCCAGGGTAATAAAGAGGCGTTTTCCAGCGGATCCCAGAACCACCAGCCGCCCCAGCCGAGTTCGCAGTATGCCCACCAGGAACCGAGGATGATCCCCGCCGTTAATGCACTCCAGCCAACCCATTACAAGCCCGCTGCCGCAGATATTCCCGTGGCGAGCGATAACCCAGCGCACTATGCGGATGCCATTCGTTATAATGCTCGAACGCCTCTGCAAGGTTCTTTGCTGCCGTTAACCCGTCTGGTTTGGGCATGATACTGATGTAGTCACGCTTTATCGTTTTCACGAAGCTCTCTGCTATTCCGTTACTCTCCGGACTCCGCACCGCCGTGTTCTTCGGTTCAAGTCCCAACATCCGGGCGAACTGGCGTGTTTCATTAGCCCGGTAGCATGAACCATTATCCGTCAGCCACTCCACTGGAGACGACGGAAGATCGTTGCCGAAGCGGCGTTCCACCGCTCCCAGCATGACGTCCTGTACTGTTTCACTGTTGAAGCCGCCGGTAGTGACCGCCCAGTGCAGTGCCTCACGATCACAGCAGTCCAGCGCGAACGTGACACGCAGTCTCTCTCCGTTATCACAGCAGAACTCGAACCCGTCAGAGCACCATCGCTGATTGCTTTCTTTCACGGCCACTCTGCCTGTATGTGCCCGTTTCGATGGCGGTACAGCAGGTTTTCGCTCAAGCAACAGCGCATTCTGGCGCATGATCCGGTAAACACGTTTGGCATTGATCGCAGGCATACCATCAAGTTCTGCCTGTCTGCGAAGCAGCGCCCATACCCGACGATAACCATACGTTGGCAGCTCTCCGATAACATGGTGTATACGGAGAAGCACATCCGTATCATCAGTGTGACGACTGCGGCGGCCATCCATCCAGTCATCGGTTCGTCTGAGAATGACGTGCAACTGCGCACGCGACACCCGGAGACAACGGCTGACTAAGCTTACTCCCCATCCCCGGGCAATAAGGGCGCGTGCGCTATCCACTTTTTTGCCCGTCCATATTCAACGGCTTCTTTGAGGAGTTCATTTTCCATCGTTTTCTTGCCGAGCAGGCGCTGGAGTTCTTTAATCTGCTTCATGGCGGCAGCAAGTTCAGAGGCAGGAACAACCTGTTCTCCGGCGGCGACAGCAGTAAGACTTCCTTCCTGGTATTGCTTACGCCAGAGAAATAACTGGCTGGCTGCTACACCATGTTGCCGGGCAACGAGGGAGACCGTCATCCCCGGTTCAAAGCTCTGCTGAACAATTGCGATCTTTTCCTGTGTGGTACGCCGTCTGCGTTTCTCCGGCCCTAAGACATCAATCATCTGTTCTCCAATGACTAGTCTAAAAACTAGTATTAAGACTATCACTTATTTAAGTGATATTGGTTGTCTGGAGATTCAGGGGGCCAGTCTAAACTTGCTCTTTTCTTCTGGTGTTTATCTTTGAAAGATTTGTAGGATAAATAACATTAAGTAAAGCCGCATCGGCTTCTCTGTAATGTTTATCTTTTTCCAGATAACCTGGGGATTCTCCCCCTAAATCAAGCTGTAACGTTATTCTTTCATAACCTTTATCTATGAGGTGGTTCAACCTCGTTGTTGAAAGAGTTTCATCCAGTTCATTGACTTTAGCTTCGCGTAGTAAATCAGAGACAAAAACAGAGTCTTTCTTCGAGAGTAGGTTTGACAAACGTTCCAGTCCAGAGGTCACCAGTGCAACGGAAGATGTGTTTAATCGGGCATCTTCTTCCCATGCTCAGGACACGCGGAAAGCGTAGATGTCCATGATCGAGTGAAAACGCTGCTCTTTGAGCACCATTTTGCAGTAAAT
>NZ_JBVVOY010000061.1:0-2668 GCF_055807535.1 Bradyrhizobium sp. Kon37 | reverse complement strand
GGGCGTCTGGATGCCGCAGCAGACCATTGATCTGGCGTATGCCGCGCGCCTCCCGCCAAAGGAGGCTGTCGCGTATTTCCGCGCCAAAGGCTACAACATCACCTGGAACTGGTACGAACAACTGGCAGACGCGCACGCCCGCGCCTTTACCGTTGCCAAAGCCACCCGGATGGATGTCCTGACCACAATCCGTGAGGAAGTGGAGCGGGCTGTCAGTGAAGGCATCACCCGTGAGGAATTTACCCGCACACTGGCCCCCCGGCTGCAAAAACTCGGATGGTGGGGAAAACAAATCATCGTGGATGCAGAGGGAAACGCGAAGGAAATCGAACTGGGCAGTCCGCGTCGTCTGGCAACCATTTATAACGTCAATACCCGTACGGCGTATGGGGCAGGACGTTATGCGCAGATGATGAATACCGCCGATTTGTACCCGTACTGGCAGTACGTTGCCGTTATGGATGGCAGAACACGCCCGGAACATGCGCGGCTGCACAATATGGTTTTCCAGTATGACGACATTTTCTGGCAGACGCATTACCCGCCCAATGGCTGGAACTGCCGCTGTCGCGTCCGGGCGCTGTCTGCGGCCCGCATGAAAGAACTGGGGCTACAGGTCAGTTATGGTGCGTCATTCATGAATACCCGCGAAGTGGATGCCGGTACGGATGAAAGCACCGGAGAGATTTTCCGCACATCGTCAACCACGTTTGACAACGGTCGGGTAAAAATGACGCCAGATGTGGGCTGGTCATATAACCCCGGTTCGGCGGCATTTGGTACGGATCAGGCACTGATTCGAAAACTGGTGGAAGTTCGTGACGCGCAGCTGCGTGAGCAGGTTGTTCAGACGCTGAATAACAGCCGGGAGCGTCAGCTTGCTTTTTCCCTCTGGCTTAAACGCCTGGCAGGATCACGTCAGACCGGTCATGAAATCCGGGCGCTGGGGTTTATGACGGGATCCGTGGCTGAAGCCGTATATCAGCGCACCGGGAATATGCCAGCCCGTCTGCTTGTAATGAACGGGAAAAGTCTGGCGACCACTGCTGATGCCGCCCTGAAACCGGAGGATTTACAGCGTCTGCCGTCGCTGATGGCAAAACCACAGGCGGTATTGTGGGACAGGGAGAACCACCAGTTGCTGTATGTTGTGGCAACCCGTGACGGCACGGCCCGGATTGTGGTCAGAACATCACAGACAGTCGGCAGGCAGAATGACCGGGCGGATGTGCTGGTCAGTATCAGCCGCGTATCTGCACAGTCGCTTGAAGCCGCGATTGCTGACGGGATGATTGACGTACTGGAGGGGCATGTGGAGGTGAATAAGTGAGTCTTGATATGAACGTTGCCGTGGATGTGCGACGTATTCAGCTTGCGCTGGATGAACTGGGAACCGTCACACGTGACCGCGCCATTCCCCGAGTGATGGCTGCGGCGCTGCTGTCATCCACGGAACAGGCATTTGAACGGCAGGCAGACCCGGATACAGGGAAAGGCTGGGAAGCGTGGAGCGATTCGTGGCTGGCATGGCGTCAGGATCATGGTTTTGTTCCGGGCAGTATCCTTACCCTGCATGGCGATCTGGCACGCAGTATTACCACCGATTATGGACAGGATTATGCCCTGATTGGTTCGCCAAAAATTTATGCTGCCATTCATCAGTGGGGCGGTACACCCGATATGGCACCCCGCCCGGCAGGCGTTCCTGCGCGTCCTTATATGGGGCTGGATAAGACCGGGGAACAGGAAATTTTTGATGCCATCAGAAAACGCGTCAGCGCCGCTCTGAGGCAATAAACAGAATCAGGCATAAAATCAGCCGCACAGATTTTTTAAAACGCGCCACGGGATTTTTAAACCGGTATTTAACGGTGTATGAATCCCGTTTTATCTTCCTTTCACTTTCTTTCTCCAGTACTCAAATAGCATAACCCCAGATTTTCCCGCACCTCCCGCAAACTGACTGCTCACAAACCATGATGAGCAGCAGGACATGAAAAAACACGCGATTGGCATTGCCGCACTGAATGCGCTGTCCATTGACGATGACGGCTGGTGCCAGCTATTGCCTGCCGGTCATTTCAGTGCCCGTGATGGTCGTCCGTTTGATGTGACAGGCGGTCAGGGGTGGTTCATCGACGGTGAGATTGCCGGGCGTCTGGTTGAAGGCGTTCGCGCGCTCAACCAGGACGTGCTGATTGATTACGAGCATAACCAGCTACGTAAGGACAAAGGATTACCCCCGGAACAACTCGTCGCGGCTGGCTGGTTTAACGCCGATGAAATGCAGTGGCGTGAAGGTGAAGGGTTATTTATCCACCCACGCTGGACGGCGGCGGCCCAGCAGCGCATCGATGACGGCGAATTTGGTTATCTCTCTGCGGTTTTTCCGTATGACACCGCCACCGGTGCGGTGCTGCAAATCCGCCTTGCTGCGCTGACCAATGACCCCGGTGCCACCGGCATGAAAAAGCTGACCGCACTGGCGGCAGACCTTCCCGACATCCTTCAACAGGAGAACAAACCCATGAATGAAACGCTGCGCAAGCTGCTTGCGCGTCTTGGGGTGACGGTCCCCGAAAATGCAGACATCACCGATGAACAGGCAACAGCGGCACTGACCGCGCTGGACACGCTGGAAATTAATGCCGGGAAAGTGGCGGCGTTG
>NZ_JBVVOY010000060.1:0-2691 GCF_055807535.1 Bradyrhizobium sp. Kon37 | reverse complement strand
TGCGTCCGGGCGAAGTCTCGCTCGACGAGCTCGAGCGCGCCTTCCGCGAGACCGCGATCGAAGTGCCGGTCCCGGTTGCCAAGGCCGAAGTAAAGGCCGAGCCGGTCGCTGAAGCGCCGGTGCCTGTTGCCAAGGAAGTAGCGAAGGAAGCCAAGGCGCCCAAGGAAAAGGCCGCGCCGAAGAAGTCGATCGCCGACGAGGGCGCCGGCGAGGGCGCCAGCATTGCCAACCAGTCGATCCGCGTCAACGTGGATACGCTGGAGCATCTGATGACCATGGTCTCCGAGCTGGTGCTGACCCGCAACCAGCTGCTGGAGATATCCCGCCGCAACGAGGACACCGAGTTCAAGGTGCCGTTGCAGCGACTGTCCAACGTCACCGCCGAGCTGCAGGAAGGCGTCATGAAGACGCGCATGCAGCCGATCGGCAATGCCTGGCAGAAGCTGCCCCGCATCGTTCGCGACCTCTCGAGCGAACTCGGCAAGCAGATCGAGCTGGAGATGCACGGCGCCGACACCGAGCTCGACCGCCAGGTGCTCGACCTGATCAAGGACCCGCTCACCCACATGGTGCGCAACTCCGCCGATCATGGCCTGGAGACCCCCGCCGAGCGTCTCGCCGGCGGCAAGGGCGAGCAGGGCACCATTCGCCTGTCCGCCTATCACGAAGGCGGCCACATCATCATCTGCATCGCCGACAACGGCCGTGGCCTGAACACCGACAGGATCAAGGCCAAGGCGATCTCCTCAGGTCTGGTCACCGAGGCCGAGCTCGAGAAGATGAGCGAAGCCCAGATCCACAAGTTCATCTTCGCGCCGGGCTTCTCCACCGCTGCCGCCATCACCTCGGTGTCGGGGCGTGGCGTCGGCATGGACGTGGTGCGCACCAATATCGACCAGATCGGCGGCACCATCGACATCAAGTCGGTCGCCGGTGAAGGCTCCTCCGTCACCATCAAGATCCCGCTGACGCTCGCCATCGTCTCCGCGCTGATCGTGGAAGCCGCCGGCGACCGCTTTGCGATCCCGCAGCTCTCCGTGGTCGAGCTGGTGCGGGCCCGCGCCAACTCGGAGCACCGCATCGAGCGCATCAAGGACACCGCGGTGCTCCGGCTGCGCAACAAGCTGCTGCCGCTGATCCATCTCAAGAAGCTGCTCAAGATCGACGACGGCGCCGTCTCCGATCCCGAGAACGGCTTCATCGTGGTGACCCAGGTCGGCAGCCAGACCTTCGGCATCGTCGTCGACGGCGTGTTCCACACCGAAGAAATCGTGGTCAAGCCGATGTCGACGAAACTGCGTCACATCGACATGTTCTCGGGCAATACCATCCTGGGCGACGGCGCGGTCATCATGATCATCGACCCCAACGGCATTGCCAAGGCGCTCGGCGCCGCCGGCTCCTCGGCCCATGACATGAACAGCGAGAACGGGGCTCACAGCATCGGATCGGGCGAGCAGACCACCTCGCTGCTGGTGTTCCGCGCCGGCTCGTCGCAGCCCAAGGCGGTCCCGCTCGGGCTCGTCACGCGCCTGGAAGAGCTGCCGGCCGACAAGATCGAGTTCTCGAACGGCCGCTACATGGTGCAGTACCGCGAGCAGCTGATGCCGCTCGTTGCCATGGAGAGCGTCACCATCGCGAGCCAGGGCGCCCAGCCGATCCTGGTGTTCTCCGACGACGGCCGCTCCATGGGTCTCGTCGTCGACGAGATCATCGACATCGTCGAGGAACGGCTCAACATCGAGGTCGGCGGATCCTCCTCCGGCATTCTCGGCTCGGCCGTGATCAAGGGCCAGGCCACCGAAGTGATCGACGTCGGCCACTTCCTGCCGATGGCGTTCTCCGACTGGTTCACCCGCAAGGAGATGAAGCCGTCGCTGCACTCGCAATCGGTGCTGCTGGTCGACGACTCGGCGTTCTTCCGCAACATGCTGGCTCCGGTGCTCAAGGCCGCCGGCTACCGCGTCCGCACCGCGCCGACCGCGCAGGAGGGCTTAGCTGCGCTGCGCGCGCAGACCTTCGACGTGGTCCTGACCGACATCGAGATGCCCGACATGAACGGGTTCGAGTTTGCCGAGACCATCCGCTCCGACAGCAATCTGGGTGCGATGCCGATCATCGGGCTCTCCGCGCTGGTGTCGCCGGCGGCGATCGAGCGCGGCCGTCAGGCCGGCTTCCACGACTATGTCGCCAAGTTCGACCGTCCCGGTCTGATCGCGGCGCTGAAGGAACAGACCGCAGGCGCCGCCGGTGCCTCCGAGCTGAGCCGCGCAGCCGCGTAAACCCCAGCGGGATGGATCAGGAGATACGCAACATGACCAAGAAGACCCAGTCCGGCGAAGGCGCCATGGTCGAATACGTCACCGCGATGATCGGCGGCCAGCTGTTCGGCCTGCCGATCTCCCGCGTCCAGGACGTGTTCATGCCCGAGCGCGTCACCCGCGTGCCGCTGTCCTCGCGCGAGATCGCGGGCGTGCTGAACCTGCGCGGCCGCATCGTCACCGTGGTCGACATGCGCGCCCGGCTCGGCCTGCCCAAGCCCGAGGACGGCAAGATCCCGATGGCGGTCGGTGTCGACCTGCGCGGTGAATCCTATGGCCTGTTGATCGACCAGATCGGCGAAGTGCTGCGGCTTGCCGAGGACGGCATGGAAGAAAACCCCGTCAATCTCGACCCCCGCATGGCCAAGCT
>NZ_JBVVOY010000059.1:0-3115 GCF_055807535.1 Bradyrhizobium sp. Kon37 | reverse complement strand
GTAAGCGTCGCTCTGAGGCCCATTTGATTGGTGCTTGACGTCTATTTTGAACGCGTGGTGCGCCGGCGCGGCTTCCATATTTCCGACAATGCGTTGACGGCGGCCTCGAGCGCCTTCCGGTCGACGACGTTGGGATCAAACTGCTCAGGGCCCCAGAGGCGCATTTGTTCGTGCTCCGGATGGGTGGGGTCGCGGATGGCGTCGAGGTATTCGGTATAGCCTGACGCACCGCCGACATCTTCCGGAGGACAACGGCCGGCGGCCTCGAGCAAGAGGGGAAGTCCCTCCGTTGTCGTGTTGTCGAACCACTTTTCGAGCTTGATCACGTGATCCCAGCTGTCGCCGAAGTCGCAGAGATAATGGATCGTTTTCGCGCCGGTCTCGTGAACGATATTGGAGAGCCGCGTCTTGCGAGCATCGATGGGCTGAGGGCCAAAATCTCCATCGGGATCAGGGATACCCCAACGTCCTTCGCCAGCCAAAAACTCGAAGAGATGGCTATTCGTCCAGCCAAACGCCGCCTGAAGCGTCAGATGCAGCCGATCAAGGCGCAGCGTGAGCGGCACGACAAGGCATCGCATCACCTCCGGTTTCACGTCCTTGAGAGTCACCTTGATCCGGACCGCGGTCGTGCTGAGGCTCATGCCGCAAGCCTCGGATCTTGTGCATGCATCGTATAGGTCGATGCCCAGGGAAGCAGTTCGTCCAGCCGTGCCGCCGGCCAGCCATTGACGAGCTTTGCGAGAACGTCGGCAAGCCAATACTCGGCGCTGACGCCGTTGAGCTTACAGGTCTCAATGAGCGACGCCAGCAATGCCCAATTCTCAGCACCCTCGTCACACCCGGCGAACAGGGCGTTCTTGGCATTGAGCTTGATCGGCCGCATCGCACGCTCGACTGCGTTGGTGTCCATTTCGATGCGCCCGTCATCAAGGTAGAGCGTCAAGCCGTCCCAATGACGCAGTGCATACCGTAAAGCTTTCGCCGTCTCACTCTTCTGCGCGAGGTGACCAAGCTTCGCCTCAAACCACTGCTTCAAGGCTGCAGCCAACGGCCGGGCATGCGCCTGCCGGCCCGCGCGGCGCGCGGCGTCAGATCGGCCACGGAGGGCTTTCTCGACCGCGTAGAGCTGGGCGATGCGCTCGAGGGCCTCGCGGGCAACCGGCGCCGGCGCCGGCGAAGCCTCGCGCTCGATCTTCACAAACTGGCGCCGGAGATGCGACCAGCAGAATGCGAGCGTCCCGGACAAGGCGTCCGCACGCGTCTCTCGCATCATGGTCTTGTAAGCCTGATAGCCGTCGCAGTGGATGATGCCGCGATAGCCTTCGAGCAGTCGCAAGCCATGAACGGCGCCGCGGCCTGGTGCATAGGCATAGACCACGCCGGGCGGATCAGGCCCGGCCCAAGGCCTGTCATCGCGCGACAGCGCCCAGAAGTAGCCGGTTTTGGTCCTGCCGCGCCCGGGATCCAGCACCGGCGCCGGGGTCTCATCGACACAGAGCTGCGGAGAGGCGAGTAGAAGCTCGCGCAGGCGATGCCACAAGGGCTTCAATTCCTGGGCGGCGTAGCCGACCCAGAAGGCGAGCGTGGAACGGTCGATGGCGATACCGTGCGTCGCCAGCATCTGCGTCTGGCGGTAAAGCGGCAAATGCCAATGATACTTGGCATCGATCACATGCGCGACGAGCCGCTCGGTCGGCAGTCCTCCCCTGATCAATCGCTCGGGAGCAGCATGCTGGAGGACGACGCCGTGACAGGCGCGGCAGGCCAGTTTGGGGCGGCGGGTGACGATAACGCGATACTGCGCCGGTACGACGTCCAGCCTCTGGCTCTCATCGTGACCGATCTCAAAAAGGTCGCCTGCGCAGCACGGGCAGCAGGTTGCAGCGGGCATCAGGGTCTCGATGATGCGCGGCAAATGCTCCGGCAGCTTGCCACGATTGGCCCTGCGCTCGGCAGCTCTCTTCTCGCGTGTTTTGGGATTGGCGCGGTCCTCGGCTGCTTCGAGAGCCGCGACAGCCTGATCGATATCCTCCAGAACAAGCTGGAGCTGATCACCGTCAAGCTTTTCCGACGATCGACCGAACTGCGCGTCTTTTGCAAGCTTGAGCAACCGCTCGAGCCTGGCGCAGCGATCCAGCAGAGCCGCGGCAAAGACGCGCAACTCGGCTGGATCGCTCGGCAGTTCATCAGGCAAATCACTCATTGGCCCGAGTCTGTCATGCTTCGCGCCCCGATGCAGCGAAGATTTTATGTCCTACGCAAGCGCTTTCGGCTGCGGGATTCGAGGCGCATGCATGCGTGTCCAATCCATGCCGGCCAGAAGCGCGGACAACTGCGCGGCGTTCATTCGCATGACGCCGTCAACGACCGGCGGCCACTTGAAGGCGCTGCCCTCAAGCCGCTTCCAATACAGCACGAGGCCACTACCATCCCAGACAACAATCTTCACCCGATCAGCGCGCTTCGCACGGAAGACCACCGCCACGCCCTTCATCGGATCGTGGCCCAGCGTCTCCTTCGCCAACAACGCCAGGCCATCTGCGCCCTTCCTGAAGTCTACAGGTCGGGTCGCAACATAAATCATGAGGCCAGCGGGAGCCGTCAGCATGAACGTGTCCGGCGCAACGCAACAAACACATCACTCAACACGGCAAGGCCAGGCGTCCCTCGCACCTCAACTCGTGCCCCATGGAGCTCAACCGTCACAACGGCTGGTTCCGGCGACCCGGAGGGAGCTGCAGCCACCGATGGCGACGATTCCGACACCAATGGCACAAACGACAGTGCTCCCCCCGCAGCTGGCAGCACCAGTTGACCTGAACGCGCCCGGCGCCGCCAGTCATGCACCTGCTGGGACCGGCAGCCATGGCGACGTGCGACATCTGTTACGATCGCGCCCGGCTCGAGACTGTCCGCGACGATCTGCCCCTTCAAATCATCCGGCCACTGCTTACGGCCTGCGCCGGCGTACACTTCGATACGCTGTGTCAATGGTCGTCTTATGTCGTCCGAATGGTCGTCCATTGTGAGCACCCTTGCAGAAGATGGCTCTTCTAACGGCGCTCCCAAGATCGCGCACAGACAATCTAAAGGGCCGCGGCGCTACGCTTAC
>NZ_JBVVOY010000058.1:0-4635 GCF_055807535.1 Bradyrhizobium sp. Kon37 | reverse complement strand
GGTCACGCCACGGGCACGGGCCTTCAGACCATGGACTACGTGCTCGCGGATCCCGTCTTCATTCCGCAATCGGCGCGGCATCTGCTGGCTGAAAAAGTCTACGATCTGCCGTGCTTGATCACGATGGATCCCGGCCTGGACGTGGCGCCTTCGGAGCCTCCCATGCTTCGCAACGGCTATGTGACCTTCGGCGTGTTCAACCGCATCTACAAGATCTCGGACGAAGCCATCCGAGTCTGGTCGAAAGTGATGCGCGAGGTGACGGGTTCGAAGATCATCATCAAGCATACCCTGCTTGACGATCCCATGCTGCGCGACAATTTGGTCGCGCGGTTCGTGGCACAGGGCATTGCCGAGAAGAGTGTCACCTGCCTGGGCTCGTCGCCGCGCCACGAGCACCTGCGGGCGTTTGCGAACGTCGACATATCGCTCGACACGTTCCCGCAAAACGGCGGCGTCAGCACCTGGGAATCGCTCTATGCGGGCGTTCCCGTCGTGGCCAAGCTCGGCAACGGCGCCTCGTCGCGTGCCGGCGGTTCGATCGTGGCTGCGGTCGGCCTCGACGACTGGGTCGCCAAGGATGACGAGGGCTATGCCGCGATCGCCTGCAAATATGCGGCGCAGCCTGATTATCTGGCGAAGTTGCGCGCGGATCTGCCGGCCCGGATCGCAGCGTCCCCCGCCGGCAATGTCGAAATCTACACGGCCAGGGTCGAAGCGGGTTACCGCCAGTTCTGGCGCGACTATTGTGCCGCGGCTGCCGAAGGCAGCGACGTTGCGTAAGGGACCAGCAATCCCGGGCCGCTGAGCCTCGGGAAATCCCGGGATACCACGGCACCAGCTGATCAGACGGCCGGGCTCGCGAATCAGTTAGACTCTGCCGCGGGCCATCTTCCGGAGAGACATCTTGCAGAGCAGCGGCGGCGGCGCGCGCGCATTCCAGAACGCGCGATTGCAGAAGAAATTGATGAAGCAGGCGGACGCCGTCCTCTCCGCCGCGGCTACCGCCTATGGCCAGGGCCGATATGCCGAGACCGAAGCACTCTGCCGGGATATCCTGAAAGCGCTGCCGGATCATGTCGACGCGATGCATCTGCTCGGCATGTGCGCGCATGACGGCCGGCGGCTGGAGGAGGCGCAACAGCTGCTCGAGCGCGTGATTGCACTCGATCCGCGCTTGCACGATGCGCACAACAATCTTGCCACCGTGCATTTCGACCTCGGCAACTACGAGGCGGCGCGGCGGTGCCAGGAGAGGGCCATCGCGCTAAAGCCGAATTTTGCGGTCGCGCTGACCAACCTCGGCAACACGCTGATGCATCTGGGGCAGTACGAACAGGCGCTCGAACTGCATGAGCGCGCCATCAAGATCAAGCCGGATTATGCCGATGCATTCTGCAATCGCGGCATGGTCGAAATTGTGCTTGGACAGACCATGCGCGCCAAGGAAAGCTTCGACCGCGCCCTGCTGTTTCAACCCCGTCACGCCGAGGCCATCGTCGGCAGCGGCATGGTCAGCATCGAGCTGCGGCACCACGACGAGGCGGCGGCCAAGCTTGCCATGGCGCTCGCGATCAAGCCCGGCTCGCCGAGGATCCTGGCCCAACGCGGGCGGCTCAGTTACGAGTTGCAGCGCCTGGAGCCCGCGCTTGCGGATTTCGAGGCGGCGCTTGCGATCTCGCCCAAGCTCGAGCTGGCGCTTCGCGGCAAGGCCCAGACCTGCCTCGTCATGGGAAGAACCGCGCAGGCGATGGCAGCCGCAGCGGCCCTGATCGAGCAAAATCCGCGCTCCGAGATGGGGCTGGCGCTGATGGGATTCTCGTATTCGAACCAGGGGGACATGGACGCAGCGATCGAGTATCTCGATCGCGCGCTGGCGCTCCGGCCGGATTATGGGGATGCGATCAGAGGAAAGATCTTCCTGGAGGACTACCGCGCCGAGGCCGATTTCGTGGTCCAGCAGGCAGTGCGAAAATCCTGGTGGGACCAGATCGGCTCCAAGCAGCCGCGAAGGGAGCTGCCGAAGCGGCCGCTGGATCCGGAAAAGCGGATCGTGGTCGGCTACGTCGCTGCCGAATTCCGGCAGCACTCCGCAGGGCTTACGCTGCTGCCGGTGCTGCGCCATCATGATCACACCAAGTTCGAAATCATCTGCTACTATTCCTGGCCGGGCGCGGACGAGTACACCGCCATGTTCAAATCATTGGCCGACGTCTGGGTCGATGCCTGGGGGCTTTCGGATGACGAGCTCGCCGATCGTATCCAGGCTGACAAAGTCGATATTCTGATCGACGTTTCGGGCCACACGACCGGTAACAGGCTGCAGTGTTTCGCGCGTAAGCCGGCCCCGATCCAGGCTACTGGCTTCGGACACGCGACGGGCACGGGCATGCTGACGATGGACTACGTGCTCGCGGATCCCATTTTCATTCCGCCGTCGGTTCGGCATTTGTTTGCCGAAAAAATCTACGATCTGCCGTGCCTGATCACGATTGAACCCGTCTCGGATCTGCAGCCTTCGGAGCTGCCGATGCTCCGCAACGGCTACGTCACGTTCGGTGTGTTCAACCGCATCTACAAAATATCGGATGATGCGATCCGTGTTTGGTCGCGCATCATGCGGGAGCTGCCGGGATCGAAGATCGTCCTCAAGCATGGTCTGCTCGATGATCCCCTGCTGCGCGATAGCCTGATCGCGCGTTTCCTGGCGCAGGGCGTTGTCGAGGAGAGCATCACCTGCCTCGGCACCACCTCGCGCGACGACCATCTGGCGGCTTTCGCCCAGGTCGATATTTCCTTCGACACGTTCCCGCAAAATGGCGGCATCAGCACCTGGGAATCTCTCTACAAGGGCGTTCCCGTCGTGGCCAAGCTCGGCATCGGGGCCTCCTCGCGTGCCGGCGCCTCTATCGTGACTGCCGTCGGCCTCGGCGACTGGGTGGCCGAAGATGACGACGGCTATGTCGAGATCGCCCGCAAATTTGCGTCACAGCCCGATTATCTGGCGAAATTGCGCGCGGAGTTGCCGGCCCGGATCGCGGCTTCGCCCGCCGGCAATGTCGAGACCTACACGCGCGAGCTCGAGGCGGGTTACCGAAAGTTTTGGCGCGACTATTGTGCCGCGGCCTCTAATGACGCCGACGTTGCGTAGGCGAGGCCTGGGTTGGGCACCGGCGTCTTCCGGAGATCGCCGGGCCGCCTAAACCGGCGGCTCTGGCAGCGAATCAGCTAGAATCGTCCCGGGCATCCTCCGGAGAGAATCCTTGCAGAGCAGCGGCGCCGGCGCGCGCGCGTTCCAGAACGCGCGATTGCAGAAGAAATTGAAGAAGCAGGCGGACGCGATCATTTCGACCGCGAATACGGCCTATGGCCAGGGCCGGTATGCGGAGACCGAGGCGCTCTGCCGCCAGATCCTGAATGAACTTCCGGAGCATTTTAGCGCCTTGCATCTGCTTGGCTTGGGCGCATTCGCGAGCCGACAGTTCGAGGTAGCGAAACAGGCACTCAAATATGCCGTGACGGTCGACCCACGCTCGGCACAGGCATTTTCCGATTTGGGAGCCACGCATTTCGCACTTGGGGAATATGAGGACGCGCGTATGTCCCTGGAGAGGGCCATCGCGTTGAAGCCCAGCTTCCCGATGGCCTTGTCCAACCTCGGCAATACCTTGTTGCATCTAAACCGCGTCGAGCAGGCCATCGAACTGTACGATCGCGCGATCGGGCTGAAGCCCGATCATGCCGATGCGCTCTGCAATCGCGGCCTGGCAGAGCTCGCCCTGCGCCAGCTTGATCGCGCCAAACAGAGCTTCGAGCGCGCACTGTTGTTTCAGCCGCGAAACGTGGAGGCGCTCGTCGGCAAGGGTCTGGTCAATATCGAGCTCAAGAACTTCGACGAGGCCAAAAGCGCGCTGGAGGCGGCGCTTGCGATCAGGCCGGGCTCGGCGAAAATCCTGGCGAACCGTGGACGGCTCAATCTTGAGACGTCGAGGTTGGAACAGGCGGGGGCGGATTTTGACGCGGCCCTTGCGCTCGCGCCCAAGCTCGAGGTGGCCTTGCAGGGGAAGGCACAAGTCGCGCTTGCCATGGGAAACACGGCGCAAGCGATTCTGGCCTGCACCACGTTGCTGGAGGAATATCCACGCTCCGCAATCGGAATGGCGCTGCTGAGCGCTTGTTTTGCCAACCAGGGAGAGATCGCATCGGCGATCGAGCTACTCGATGCGGCGCTGGCCATTGTACCGGATGCCTCCTTGATCGGGCGGAAGATATTCTTCCTCGACTATCTCTCCGACGCCGATTTCGCGGTTCAGCAGGCCGCACGAAAGCAGTGGTGGGATGCGATCGGCGCGAAGTTGCCGCGAAGGACTCTTGCCCCCCGGCAGCTTGATCCCGACAGGCGGATCGTGGTTGGCTATGTTGCTGCCGAGTTTTGGCATCACTCGGCTGCGTTCGCTCTATTGCCAGTGCTGCGCCACCATGATCACGCCAGGTTCGAGATCGTCTGCTATTCGTGTTCGCCGGTGAGGGATGAGATGACCGCCGCATTCAGGTCCGCGGCGGATGTCTGGGTCGACGCCTGGCAGATGTCGGATGACGAGTTGGCCGATCGTATCCAGGCCGACAAGGTCGATA
>NZ_JBVVOY010000057.1:0-5233 GCF_055807535.1 Bradyrhizobium sp. Kon37 | reverse complement strand
GCACCGAGCTTGCGCATCAGGCGGGCGTTGAGTTCGTCGACCAGGATGCGGATCGCAACGTTCAACTCGGCGAGCGAAAAGAAGCGCCGGTTGCGCAGCCGCGCCAAAATCCATCGCTGGACGATAAGAACCGCCGCCTCCACCTTGGCCTTGTCGCGCGGCTTGCGGGGCCGCGCCGGCATAATGGTGGTGCCGTAATGGGTGGCAAGATCCTGGTAAGTCCGGTTGACGCCTGGCTCGTAGCGGATCACCACCGTCACCCCGGCCTTCAGATTGTCGCAGACGAGCGCCTTCGGCACCCCGCCCAGGAAGGTGAGCGCATCCACATGGGCGCCGATCCAGTCGGGCAGCGCCTCGCTGAACCGGGCTTGGGCAAAGGTGTAATTCGACGCTCCCATGACCGCGACGAAGATCTTGGCGGCGCGCACCTCCCCGGTGAGCCCATCGAACACCGGCATGGTATCGCCGGCGAAGTCCACGAACAGCTTTTCGCCGGCCGCGTGGGTCTGCCGCATGGTCGCCGTGATGCCGTGGCGCCATTCGACGTAGAGGTCGCAGGACCGGCTGTAGCCGTAGCCGTCGGGATGATGGCCGCGGTATTCCTCCCACAGCAGTGCCAGCGTTACGCTGCGGCGGCGCAACTCGGCATGGACATGCCCCCAATCCGGAAGCGGCTTCGATCGTGGCGGGTTGTAGCCGGCCGGCGCAAACAGCTTGCGCTCCAGGGTTGTGTCGTCGAGCTCCTCCGGGATCGGCCAGGTGATGCCGATCACCGGGCCCGGCGGACATACTCCGCGATCGCCGTGCGACCGATCCCGACCGATCGGGAGATCACCCGATCGCTCACCCCACAGGCATACTTCAGGCGTAGAACTTCTCGAATCTTCCGCATCGGCAATCTCTCGGCGGGCATCGGACCTCCCATTGCGTGAACCGCAAAAGGAGGGACCTTGCCCCGTTCAGATTGCCGACAACGCCCCCCGTCTCACCCTATCAACAGGGTGGCCGCCTTCGTTCGGATCGGGTGGCCGCTTTCGATCGGAATCGGTGGCCGCCTTCCGTCGGAATCGGTGGCCGCTTTGCCCCGGATTCCGCACCGCGAAGACGCGGAGACGGTTTACAACCATCAAAGCCGTCGATGGACGGCCTTGCACGCGCATCCTATTCGTGGGCTCAAATCGAGAATTGGATGGGTGAGCGTACGCTGGCATTGTTACGAAGAGCTCATCGCCACGGGGCGAATGACCGTGTGTCTGCGCGCCGGGTTTTTTGTTGTCGGATTTGTCGCTTCCTGACGGCGATGTTGGCCATCAAGGGTATCTACGCGACCTACGGCGTGCGCCGGCTCAATCATGGCATCGGTTTCAACACCGCCGCGATCGAGCTGCTGCTGCCGGCCTATGGCGAAAAGCACGGCCTCAGGGGCAAGGTCTGCACCCATTCGCGCTGTATCCGCATCCCACGATGATTCCGGCGACCGCGGCATTCGCTGAAAAGCGTGCGCCCATCTGGCGGAACGCCTGATCAACAAATCGAAATCGGGATCGATAGTCGACCATTCGGAGTGCGATCGCCATTGGTCACGATGCGGTGCTTGATCACCGGTCGGCCTGTTGAACCTGAGCAATCGTTATCCTTGGGACGGGTGCTCACGAGAATGGACAAACCCCTCTTCGACCTTCGGGTGCCGGGAATTCAGGGCAAACCAGACCCGATAGCACAGCCGGCTTAACCGCACAGCGACTTGGAAGTGGTTGCTTTGGGCAGTGCATCGCTGACAGAATGGCGTTGTTATTTTGGTGTGGGTTGCGGTTGTGAATTTCCAAGCGTCCATAATGAAGGTGCTTGCCAGCTACCCGAACGGGTTGGCTAGGCTTCCGGACATTAAGTGCGATCTCGCATTTCTCGCGACCAGCGGCTCGGATTGGGCGGAGTATAGCAAGCGCCTTGGTGCCGCCTTTCCTTCGCTGGACATCTTCTCGCTCGGCTTCGTGCAGCGATATTCGTTCGCCTGGCGGTTGACCGCGAAGGGCGCGATTGCGCTTGAGATGATGGAAGAGAGCGCCAGAGCCACCGTGGGGGGTATCGAATCGACGGGGGAAGCGACCGCGGAGACCGTCCGAGTAGATCCATCACTATCAGACGTAGAGAAAGTTGGCGGACAGACCGAGCAAGCGGCGTCACCGGCGGATCGGCGCGCCCGGTTTACCGTGGTCGAGGGTGGCCAAAGCAGGGCCGCGTAGCAGCTCCTGTCGGTCCGCAACGTGCGCTTTACACGCTGCTTTGGGGCACAATGGAGCGGCCCCAGTTAGGAAGCGGTGGCCTCCTGGAGTCGGAAACAAAGAGCTGGTCGTGTTACTGCTTGTGACGATCCAGTTCTCTCAGGAGCACATCGAGGAGGTCGCTGGCATGGTCATACCGTCCCCTGCCGTTGCTGTGCGGGCTGCGTGGCCGATTATATCGTCCACGATTTCCGGCCCAAGCAGTTCAATGCGATCCGGCCAGCGCTCAAGCAAGTTGTTCCGAATGTCTTGACTTGAGTCAAAGAGCTTCAACAGAGAGCGTTCGCGGTCGGGTTCCTTATGGTCCCGAACTTTGGTGGCATAAAAGGCAAACAGCCCACGAAAGGCATTGCGAGCAACAGCAGGTTTTGCCATCGCTACCTTCCCCAACAAATCGAATCATAATAGGAGCAACTCTGGAGCCCACGTTCACGAAAAGCCAGCAAAACTTCAACCAACCGCTATGGAAAAGGACAGAAGAACTCACCGATCAATTCATCGGCGCGGCGCTTGCAAAAATGCGTACCAGCTGACCTGCATTCAACAGCAATGAAAACTTGCCTACGAAATATCCGAGCAGGCCGAGCGGCGTGTTTCAATCTGGGTAGGAGCGGCGCTGGCCAGTGTCGCTAGCTCCGACAGCTCTTCGCTCAAGCGCTTCTCGACAAAGTTGCGCTCAAATTCGGTCAGGCGGGTTCGCAATAACCGGCGGTATCGTTTGATGTTGTTTTGACAAGCTTTGCGTTCGAGCCGACTGCTCAGCTTCCATCATCGGCGACTCACGCTGGCCTTTTTCATAACGTCGAAGCTCCGCTGCTTCCGCATGCCTAGCCGGATTAGCGGTCTCGCCGACTGCGATGTAGTCACTCAAGCCGGCGCCACCTGACGACGCCAAGGGCCGTGGCGGCAGTTGTTCAACCGGGCCCTTGAAAGCTCCCTCCGAAGTAAGCCTAACAGGCCAACGGTGACGAACCTGTGAAGCAGATCACAAACATCGAGAGTTCACTTTCGGTCAAAGGCTTCTGATTGGCCGCACGCGTCGGCCCGATCGCGAGTTTGAAGCAGCCTCGCTAGGCCGCGCGAGCAGGCGGAGCCGTCAGGACCCATCCGTCGAGCGGCCGCCCCGTCGGTCGCGGCGGTGGTATTCATCCCGCATCGCCGAGAACAGCCGTGTCGCCTCGAGCTTCGCTGGCTGCTGCAAATACATCACGCCGCCGGCTCCAAGTAGCGGGTCCAACCACCTGCAGCGATCAAGAAGAAGCGGTCCGCTTGGCTCTCGCTCTCTGTCTCAGACGCGATATCCTTTGTTGCCGCCGCAAAACGGCGAGCGGTTAGGCAAATCCGCTGACAAATTGCGCGCTTTCGCGGAAACAGCAGTAATTATGCGGTCAATTTGAAGGACAATCTCGGTCAGCCAGCGTACTTGGCAGCAATTAACGCTCTCAAGTTCGAGGCGGTTATGTAAAGTCACTTGCCTTCACCGCAGCCGGGATCACTCTGCTCAAGTCGATATCTCTCCATTCAGCTAAAAGCCGATCTTCTCGGCGCAGTTTCAAGCTGGTTACCCGCTGCTGACGGACTGTGTCTCCGTAGAAGCGCTCGGTCTGAGCCGAAGTATTTTGGTCTAATTTGTTAAATGGCTATTGAAGCTGTTATTGAACAGCGTGAGCGTATGGACTGGGATAAGCGGAAGGCGAGGCGTGTTCAATTTGACCATGAGCACAGAGCCACTCTCTTGGGGGCTGATGGAACATGGTGGCGCGATTGCGTATTCATCGATGTTTCTGAAACTGGCGCGAGACTGCGAATAAGTGGTCCGACGGATGTCCTGCAATCGCGCCGGTTTTTCCTATTGCTGGCCACGACAGGGCTGGCATTCCGCCGTTGCGAACTAGTTCGACTGAACGCGCAGGAAGTCGCGCTGCGGTTTGTGACAAGGTGGACTGTTGGAGGGCGCCCGGCGCTCCGGGCGGCGTTTCCAACGCCAGGGTCAGACTAAGCGAAGGAATCACTATTCCGACGTGTGGCGCCATCGCGAACGATCAGCGGGTTTACCCCAACGAGGCTCGGTGGCCCGGTTGCGCCCTCGCACTGCGTAGGCGGGCGCCCGCGGCGGGTTCGCGCTGCCGATCGCGTGTTTTCATGCCTTGGGAGGGCAAGCTTTCACGTGCTCATGGGCTGCGACAGGTCCGGAGAGAGTCAATCGGCCCTTTAATTGCGGTTTGTTGTCAAGCTACCATTCTTCCTCTCTCCAGTGGCACGTCGGTAGCGATTGCTGCGTCGGAGCTGGTCAGGTTGCGGAGACGGAACGATCGCCGATGGTGAGACGATTGCCTAGCGGGCTTGGCAATCGACGTCGTTGGCGGCTTTGTCGGGTTGGGTTGATGTCGTAGCTTGGGTCATGATCCTTTCCGAGGTCGCGAGCGCCTCATGATGATGTCCGGATCGGGCGCCTCAACGTTTGCAGCGGAATGCGGGCGAACCGCCACCAGCCGATTGGCCGAGGTCACCACGACCACCGTCCCAGCGGGACATCGCCAGTCCGGCCGACCGGACCAGGAACTTGCGAGCAAATATCAGATTGGCTTCGGCTGACCCCAGTCGAACGACGTGCCATCGACACAGATGCCGTGGAGAATCACGGCGATCTTTCGGGCGATGGCGACCTTTGCCTTCTTCATGCCGATCCGCTTGGCGAGCTTCATGCCCCAGGCCTTAGAGAAGACCACTTTTTGGTTCGATAAAGAAGGACAGTGGCGGCCTCGAACAAGTAAGTTCGGAGAAGCCGGTCGCCCCATCGAGATATCTTTCCGTTGGTGTCGGTTTCGCCGGATTGGCTGCGCCTCGGCGTAAGGCTGAGGTAGGCGCCGACCCTCGAAGCCGATCGGAAGCGCGAGGGGTCTTCGATCGTGTGGCGGAACGTTAGGGCCGTCACGACACCGACCCCCGGG
>NZ_JBVVOY010000056.1:0-6930 GCF_055807535.1 Bradyrhizobium sp. Kon37 | reverse complement strand
CTCAAGGTGCATCGGCCCTGGGGCAGCTACCAGTCGGTCGACAATGGCGAGCGCCACCAGGTCAAGCGCATCGTGGTCAAGCCGGGCGGGCGTCTGTCGCTGCAGAAGCACCATCATCGTGCCGAGCACTGGATCGTGGTCCGCGGCACCGCCCGCGTCACCGTCAACGAGACCGTCAAAAGCGTGCACGAGAACGAGTCCATCTATATCCCGATGGGCGCAGTGCACCGGATGGAGAACCCCGGTAAAATCATGCTGGAGCTGATCGAGGTCCAGACGGGAAGCTATCTCGGGGAAGACGACATCATCCGGATTGAAGACGACTATCAGCGTTCCTGAACTCGAGCGTGCCTGCCCGGGTTGACCCGGAGGGCCGATTTGTCCAAGAAGGACCGGCTGTGCGTCGGCTGCGCAGGAGTGGCTGCGCCGCCGGTGACATGTGCGACGGAACATCTTGACCGGACTTGAGGCTTCAGACCATGCGCGAGCGGATCGCTCTCATCACCGGTGTGACCGGTCAGGACGGCGCCTATCTCGCCGAATATCTGCTGTCGCTCGGCTATCTCGTGCACGGCATCAAACGGCGTTCGTCCTCGTTCAACACCGCGCGGGTCGATCATCTTTACCAGGACCCGCATGTCGGTAACGTGCCGTTTCAGATGCACCATGGCGACATGACCGATTCGACCAATCTGATCCGCCTCGTGCAGCAGATCCGGCCGACCGAGATCTACAATCTCGCCGCCCAGAGCCACGTCGCCGTCAGCTTCGAGAGCCCGGAATACACCGCCAACGCCGACGGCATCGGCGTGCTGCGCCTGCTGGAAGCGATCCGCATCCTCGGCATGGAAAAGGAGACGCGGTTCTACCAGGCCTCGACCTCCGAACTCTATGGCCTCGTCCAGGAGACCCCGCAGAAGGAGACCACGCCGTTCTATCCGCGCTCGCCCTACGGCGTCGCAAAACTCTACGGCTACTGGATCACGGTGAACTATCGCGAGGCCTATGGCATGTTCGCGAGTAACGGCATCCTGTTCAATCACGAGAGCCCGGTCCGCGGCGAGACCTTCGTCACCCGGAAGATCACGCGCGCTGTCGCCCGCATCGAGGTCGGCCTCGAACAGACGCTCTATCTCGGCAATCTCTCGGCCAAGCGCGACTGGGGCCATGCGCGCGACTATGTCGAGGGCATGCACAAAATCCTGCAGGCCGACAAACCCGACGATTTCGTGCTCGCCACCGGCGAGATGCACTCGGTGCGTGAGATGGTCGAGCTGTCGTTCTTGCAGGTCGGCCGCCGCATAGAATGGCGCGGCGAGGGCGTCGACGAGACCGGCGTCGACACCAAGACCGGCAAGACGGTGGTGAAGATCGATCCGAGCTATTTCCGCCCTACCGAGGTCGATCTCCTCGTCGGCGATGCCAGCAAGGCACGCGAGGTGCTCGGCTGGAAGCCGAAGCGGAGCTTTACAGAACTCGTCGCGGAGATGATGGCGAGCGATCTGGCGGACGCAAAGCGGGATGCGGCGAGTGGCAAACGTAGCGTTTGAGCTGACAGGCAAGAGCGTCTACGTCGCCGGCCATCGCGGCATGGTCGGCAGCGCGCTTGCGCGCCGGCTCGAGCGGGAGAACGTCAAACTCATCACCGTGGACCGGCGCGAGGTCGATTTGCGCAACCAGGCCGCGGTGTTCGACTGGTTCGCGAAGACGCGGCCGCAAGTGATCTTCCTCGCCGCGGCAAAGGTAGGCGGCATCGCCGCCAACAACACGCTGCGCGCCGAATTCATTTACGACAACATCGCGATCGCGGCCAACGTGATCCAGGCCGCGCATCAGAACGGCGCCGACAAGCTGATGTTTTTGGGCTCGTCCTGCATCTACCCGAAATTGGCGGCGCAGCCTTTGCGCGAGGATTCCGTGCTCACCGGTCCGCTGGAACCCACCAACGAGCCCTATGCGATCGCCAAGATCGCCGGGATCAAGATGGCCGAGGCCTATCGCAGCCAGTATGGCAGCGACTTCATCAGCGTGATGCCGACCAATCTTTACGGCCCCGGCGACAATTATCACCCCGAAATGAGCCACGTGGTCGCGGCGCTGATCCGGCGCTTTCACGAGGCCAAGGTTACGGGCGCGAAGAGCGTCGTGGTCTGGGGCACGGGCACGCCACGGCGCGAGTTCCTTTATGTCGACGACATGGCGGATGCCTGCGTGCACCTGATGAAGACCTATTCGAGCGCCGAGCTTATCAACATCGGCACTGGCGAAGACATTGCCATCGCCGAGTTCGCTCGCGTCGTCGCCGGTATCGTCGGCTACAGCGGCCAGATCAATTTCGACACCTCGCGCCCCGACGGCACGCCGCGCAAGCTGCTCGACGTCAGCCGCCTCGCAAAACTGGGCTGGCGTGCCACGACATCGCTTCACGATGGCATGAAGCGCGCATACGCGGCGTACCTGTCGCATACGTAGAATGTAACAAATGCATGTTGAGTGATTCGTGGTGTTGTCCGCTGGTGTTGTTCGCGACGCCTGTCACGCCGGGCGTCCAAGGTTTATTCGGTTCGCGAAGCAACCTGGCCCAATGTTGGGCGTGCGGACGGATGGAGGGAAAGTCTAGGGAGTTCAATGAAACATCCGTCTTCAGCGGTAGAGGTTTTCCTAGATTGCTATAACCGGCACGAGCTATGTGGGACTGGTGTCGGAGGCCTGCTTTGTGGATTTCGGTCGCGACGTCATCTGCGTCGACAAGGGCGACAATAAAGTCGCGGCTCTTCATCCCGGCAAGATTGCTATCTACGAGCCTGGGGTCGACGAGCTCGTGGCGACCACGCCAAGGCCGAGCGCTGAAGTTCATCACCGATCTGTCCAAGCCGGTCGGCGATGCCGATGCCGTGTTGATCGTAGTCGGCACGCACTCGCGCCGCGGCGATGGCCACGCCGATTTGTGCTATGTCTATGCGGCCGCGGAAGACATCGCGCAGTCGCTGTCCGGTTCAACGTCGTGGTGACCAATTCGACCGTACCGGTCGGCATCGGCGACGACGTCGAACGCATCATCCGCGAGGCCAACAAGGCCGATATCGTCGTCGCATCCAACCCTCAATGCCAGCACTTAGTTAAGCGGAGAGGTTCAGGTGGAACTGCGTTCCCTCTCTCACGTTTGCGGGAATGGCAAAGAAGCAGGTCGGAATAGAAGTCATTGAAGAGGGGAGAGAGCGTTTTCTCGTGAAGACGTTCGACGATGGTTCCAAGGAGCGTCAGCCGATCATGGCGAGGCCGCGCAAGAAGCGACCGCGACGCATCGACTGGAGTCGGAAGCTGAAGTCGGGCCTGAAGAAAGGATTCTAGAAAGAGATAGCACCGCGCTCGTGCTTCAAGAGAGCGTACTCAACTGCTGTGGCCGCATTTTATTCCAGGCACTCCAGTTTGCAATTGCCTCACCGATCGAAGCGATAATGGACATTTATCAATCACCCTCGTGACAGCAGATGTGGGCTTGCCGACCTGTTGCACGAGGCGCCGTCAAGCGGCGGATGAGGGCCGCGTTTTAGGCCACTTAGATGGCGACTCCGACAACGATGCGACAATGGAGCAACAGTCCACATCGCCCCTCGCGCGAGCACGCTAGTGTTTATCTGCACGAGGGGGCCCGATCAGGCCAGCTGTCCGAAACAAACTAGAAGCTGCCGCGGGTAACAATGAAGGTCACACGTGGAATCGGCGCTGCAGCCATTTTCCTAATCATAATTAGCTCGGAAGCGCCGCGGGCCATCACAGACCGGGCGAGCGAATTTCCTGCTCGGAAGTCAGGTACTACATTGCTCAGCCCGAGTTGGCGGATCGGGATCGGCTGGCCTTCACCGATTAATGGCGGTGCGGGGCTGGTGCCGGCGCTCGGCTCGGCACTTTGACCGCGGCGCGGCCGGAGAGGTCGACGCGGATTTTGGCCGGCAGTTGCGATAGCTGGCTGTAGACCGACACCGGCGCGATGATCTGCAGCGAGCCGAGAACGCCCGTTGTCACCAGCTCTGCGGCCCAACCGGATTGCGTCGTGATTGCCGGCCCGCTTGCCGCCTTGAAAATTGAGCCCGGGCGCGCCAGGCCTTTTGTAACGTCGGCGTCGTACGGAAAATGCTTCGCAGCAATAGCGCAGCGGGTGTGCCGTCGCCTTGGCTGAGGACCATGGCGGTCGCCACCCGCGCGAACGTAGCACCCCGCGCCGGCGCGCCGCGCTCTCGGCGCAGGTGATTGCCGTTGATCAGACGGCGGCAGTCGGCGCGAGTCTGGACCGCGACGCAGCGGTGCGCAAGTTAGATTGTGCTATGTTGCCAACATGCCGCTCACGCAGCACAAGCGCCGCGATCCGGTCCGGGTCGATCAGAGCTATGATGTCGTAGCAATGGCTACTACGATTGGGACCGTAATCCGCGAGAACTCGGACCCACGCTGCTCGAGGTCACGTTGCGCGTGACGCGGTCGCCTTAACCTTGAGAAGTGAGGTTAATCCGAACGTCGGCTTGCGACCGGACGCGCTTGCCGCTAACGCTTATTGCGCCGGACAGGGCTGATCTTACCCCAAGCCGATCCCAAAGACCACGATTTCAATTGTCCGGCGCGGGCCGCCAGCGACGCCCCACCGCTGGCGGCCCACCCGTTTTTGCGAGGATGTTGGCGCAGATGACGTTCGCGAATCTTTCAGACGAATACATCATGCACATGTACGAAAGCATCCGCGATCAAGTGCGCGCCGATGCGAGGTCTGGCATTCGTTTGATGGGTGAGCCGGCGAAAGTACGTGCAGAGGAACTGCGCCGCGAGATTGACCGCCGCGGATTGGAGTGCCCCCCGATTGAATGGCCCGAAGGCACCTGAACGATGTAGCAGTGATTACCTGCCGGGTGACGCTCCGCCGACTGTCGCGGATCGCCTTGCATCGCGGCGCGGGGTGCGCCTCAATTTCGCCGCCCGACTCAGGCTGAGGTTGTATTGGTTGCCGGCGTCTCGTTTACGACGGTTCTCGATCCCGAACCGGCGCACAACGAAGCGGAGCCGAAGGCCCGGCGAGAACCCCATCGAACCGGGCCTTTGCGCTCATTCATTTGCGCGAAGCGCACGCGACAACGTCATCGCATAATCGTGCCGATTCGCTTTGCGCAGCCAACGTTGCTTTGCGGGGTCCAGGTGAAAGAGCCGACTTCGCTGGCTGCTTCGATCGAGTCGGCTTTGGGCCGATTTTGTTGCAAAAGTCGGCTGCAATGGATTTGGCCGCTGGGCCTTTCGTTGAGCCGCGCTTTGAAGCGCTGGCCCTGACGCATTTTTACGCAACTTTGACGCTACGCTACGCGATGCGCAGAACCTGAGCCGGCGGCGGTCGTGCGACCAGCGATGCAACCGCCTCCTGGCGGCTAGAACTGCGTCCGCGGATCTGGGCTTCGATGAAGTAGAGCCCGGCGATACGTTCGAGCGCCTCGCTGGCGATCGGTGCGGGACCGGCCGCGGCGAGTTCGTAGAAGCGCCGGCGCACATGTGACCAGCAGAACGCCAGTTCTACGTCACCGCGCTCGGCCATGACCCCAGTTCACCCTCGCAGCCACCGCCCAGAACCTCCGCAAAATGGCCAAGCTGATCCCAATGCCAACCCCAAGGCTCGCATAAGAACTGGTGAGCCCTTCGTCCGCATCGCAACTCGTACCATTACAGCGGACTACTTCGGGCCTTTTTCAACAGAATCGGTCACAAGCGGAATTGGCAATGCCGTGCGAGGAACCACCAAACTAGCGGCCCTCAGGGGCCCTTCCCTTTGCAAGACCTAATTGCCGAATTGAGCACGTAGCGTGATGGATCATTTGATACTTCGCTTGCCGAACGGCTTGCGGCGTATGTCAATTAAACTGACATATATTTGGGATTGCCGGATTATCCCGGCAGTCGCCAGATTCTTGTTGGCAGAAGCGAGTCATCTTGGCATGCTCCTGTCACCGGAGCTGCACGTTCATCTCGCATCTATTTACACCCGGGGCCTGAAGCTACGGCAACGCTGCGGCAGGCGTTTCAGTACGTGTTGTTTACATCAACTAATGAACTTCTGAGGCCGCCTTTAGGTGGCCTCTTCGTTGAGAATTCAATTCTGCGGGGACATTGCAATGGCAAAACCAGCCGTTTCCCGTGATGCTTTTCGTGGACTACTCGCTTTCTACGCGACGAAGGCTCATCACGATCACAAAGCCGAAGCCGAGGAGTGCCTTTTGAGGGTGTTCGGATCTGCAGAATACATTCCTGATCGCCTCCTGCAGCAATGGTCCGAAAAAGCTGATCTACTCGGTCCAGAAACCGTCGGTAGTGTAGTGGAGCCGCGGGCCCTTGAAATCGCGAGCGGCGGCGCGCGGTACGACCATGCGAGTGATTTTCTCCACTCGCTCCTGAGAGACCTCGGGCGAAAAGTGTAGTGATCAGATGCGCCGTTTCCGCTGCTCTTGCCGGACCGGTCAATGACAGACCATCGCCAGGCACGACCGCGCTTATGTATCGACAGATCAAAAGGAGCAAAATCGCCAGCGTTCATCGCGGGAAACTTTCAAATACGCACTTGGAAATGGACAGGATACATTACAAATCTGACGGGAAAACTTTGGGGCAACGGATATTAGTTGAAGCTTAAAACGTTTGAGGCTATCCGACGATCTCCGGTAACTATCCATATAGAATGCGACCGAAATTTGCGTCGTGAAGTTCCGAGATGCTTTTAACCCGGACTGCCTCACCGAAAGCCTCCAGATGTCCTGCTCATCTACCGATAAGGTCGCGCTCTTCATCGATGGAGCTAATCTCTACGCGACGGCAAAAACTCTGGGCTTCGACATCGATTACAAGCGCCTGCTGAAGGAGTTTCAGAGCCGCGGGACGCTGCTGAGGGCGTTCTACTACACC
>NZ_JBVVOY010000055.1:0-7520 GCF_055807535.1 Bradyrhizobium sp. Kon37 | reverse complement strand
TAGCGGATCACGGCGAGTGCGCCCGCTGTGAACAGGCTGCGTAAATAGCGATCGCCTTGCTTGCTGATACGGCCGAGCTTGTCCTTGCCCCCACTAGAGTTCTGCTTCGGCACGAGCCCGACCCAGGCCGAGAAGTCCCGCCCCGATCGGAAGGTTGTGGCATCGGCAACGCTTGCGACTAGCGCCGTTGCCAGTGCTGGACCGACGCCAGGGATCACATCCAGTCGCCTGCTCGTCGCGTTTGATCGATGCCAGGCAATAATGCGCTTATCGAACTCCAGGATCTGAGCCTTCAGTCCCCGCAACTGACCGCCGAGAGCCGCAAGACACGCGCGGGCCACCTCCGGGACCCGGCGGTCAGCTGGATCGGCGACGACTTCCAACAGCTGTTCGACACCCCTGCGCCCGACGGGGGCAACAATCCCGAACTCGGCCAGATATGCGCGGATCGAGTTGATGACAGCAGTCTGCTGGCGAATGAAGAGATGGCGTACGCGATGAAGCATCAGACAGCCCTGTTGTTCGGTGGTCTTGGTCGGCACGAACCGCATGTTGGGCCTTGTGACCGCCTCGCAAATAGCCTCCGCATCGGTGCTGTCGTTCTTCTGCCGCTTGACGTAGGGCTTCACATAGGCCGGAGGCATCAGTCGCACCGTATGCCCCAACGCCTGCAGCTCGCGGGACCAGTGGTGCGATGAAGCGCAAGCCTCGATCCCGACTAGACACGGCGGCAACTTCTCAAAGAAGGACAGCACGAAGCGGCGCTTGAGCTGACGGCGTATGACCACCTGGCCGGCCGCATCGACCCCATGTACTTGGAAGACCGACTTCGCGATATCCAGACCAATCGTTGAAACTGACTGCATAGGTTGCTCCTCCGAATCGTGGGAGCCTTAAACGGCGCCCAGTCTTTGGCACTCTCGTGCCCGTGGAGGAGCCGTCCACAGCATCACAAGCGGAAGACCACGCTTGGCCTGATGAAGCGTCCAACTAAGCTCCGTATAACTGCGGAGTCCTCCTAGGCTTGGGGCAGCAGCTCAAAAGCAGTTGCCTCTCGCGAGGTCGCTTCATCGTCCGGCAGGTCTTCGCCTTCAATGTCGGTGCTCGCTTTAGTTCCGGCGTTTGCCCAACGTCAGCCCCGATCAGTGCAGAATTGGTATGGGCAAAATCAGGCGGGATGCGCGCCTGCGCTCAGGCTAGTTCATTCCGCTTGCAGCCCTTGCTCTGTCGGCTCATAGCGCTGGCCGTGCTGTTCGAGCCAGCCGCCTTCGACCATCTTCCGTGCCATGGCCAAGGTGCATATCGGCTGGTTGCCGCCTGGGTGATACAGGCCTACTCTTTGTCCTCAGTGCAAGTCTGGGCACCGCATTCGCACTTGAACAGGCGCACCGTTTTACCGTCTTGCGGGTTTAGCATTTTCAATACGGACTTGGGCTTCCTGCCGCACTCCCCGCAAGCTTTAACCGGATCAGGTTCAAAGCTGGAAAACCCTTCGTTCTTGAAATCACGATCCACGGGTACGGCCTCGCCAATAGAGGACTCAGCTAAGTGCCAAAGTGTACACTTGTTCCACGCCAACGGGGAGACGGTAGACCTTACTTAGTTCGGGCACCCGACTCATGACAGCGCGCTGCCCGTCGGCATATTCCTTCGCCACGCGGCGAGCTTCTGAGATGCGCTCGTCCAGCTCAGCGAAGATCACGACTTGCTCGGCCCTGCGGGCCAGCTCTTCATAGTTTTCCGCGACGGTGAGCAGCGTGTCTCTGGTTTCAGGATGCTGGCAGTTGTTGGTCTTGGTGCGGAACTCCTCCGCACGCATGCGCCAGTACTTGGGTCGACGCATTCGCTCGATGCGCCATGGCTAGCTCCTGATCGGACTGTTCCACTTAACCCAGGTTAAGGCCGCTGGTTCCGGCCTCCAAGAAGGCACCGATCGATTTGAGGCACGCTGAAACGGCCAGAACCGGAAGTCCAGCCACACGTCGCGAACCCTTGAACGAAGTTACCCGCGTGCTCGGGACAGGCGGAGCCCCGGCCTACGGGGGACGACAGGCCGGGGCTACCAAGATCCTCGTGCCGGTCTTTGGCGGCGCTGGCACGAGCGAACTCAAGCGTGGCACCGCCCGATCGTTCCAGATGGCCTTGAACTAGCCTGTCGCGGGCTAAGTCCGGGGCCATTCTCAGTCATCTCATATGTTAAAGCGCGACTCAGCAATTGCACTCCAGGGTAAACCGGCAACAGGCTGGGGACGCCGGAGCAATGGCACAGTCACGCTATCCGTTGGTCCGGAGGTGGACACCGGAAGAGCATCAAAAACTGCTGGCGATGGCGGCGGACGGGTTTCGGCCCGACGAGATCGCCCGCGCGCTCGGCAGGACAGAACCGGCCGTGCGAGTCCGCGCGCATCTCCACAACATCCCGTTGCGCTTGGTGACGCAAAAGCGGAAGAGCCCATGATGCGCCGTGATGGCCTCGTCACGCTCGCGCGTCAGATCGTCCGCCAGCAGTAGGGCCAGGTCGTCGCTCAGCTCGATCTGCTCGGCGGGTTAGGGTAAGCTTGCCAGCGGCTTGAGCCTCAGTTGCGAGCCGACCACCGGCGAGGAGCCGCTCAACGACGCCGTCGCTGATTACCTTCACACCGAAGCGCCAGCCTCCACGCGGCCGCCGCTCAAACGGGCCATGTTGGACAAGCGCAGGAAGTAGCGCTCATTGTAGTTCTTTTGGTCGCCCATCACTTAGCCCCGCCCCGTGCCGACGAGCAAGGCCGTGATTTAGCAATCGCGATAAGTCAACAAGCTGCCGGGCGACATCTGCGGCTCGGGCCAGACGACGAGGCAGCGCTTCCGTTAGCGGCTCTTTTACTCGGCAAGGCTATCGTTTCCCGATGTTCAAGGGCGTTGCCATAGCTGCTGTTGTACTGGCGGCTGCCAGTCTTGCGGACCAGCAGTTGTCCTATGGGCGCTATACGGACGCGGCTTTGGCTATGCTCCGCCAGATCGAGCATTCATTCCGGCGATGGGCGTAAGTGGTGCCAGCCTCGTTCCCTCACCGCGAGGCCAGGGCGCGAGGACCCTTGCTGGTCCAGTCGGGCCTGACATCGGCGCCACGGCCGCCGCAGGCGGAGCAGACGCAGCGCTCCTCGATGTCGGATATCCGAGCCACCTGAAGGCGGGAAGTGCGTCCAAAAGTGACGTCGCGCGTCGCAATAACCACCTCGGCCGATTAGATAGAGGATCCGACGCGAAAACACGGCTCCCTGCAACCATTGTCGACCACGCCTTTTAAGCTGTGTTTCCACACAACTAAGACCCAAAGCGGACATCATTGCCATCTTCCGCAGCCGCGCAACAAGCTATATCCAGTCAAATGAGCGGAGCCGCCCTTGGATGGAACTTCAGTACTGGCAGCTGTTAGTTTCGCAAGCTTAACCTGCCGAGGATACGATGAATAAGGTAAAATATCGGCTGAATAACCCACGTCTAGCACCGCGCCGGACCAAGCTTGAGATTCCCGGTTGGGCCGGCAAGCGCGATCCGCGGGCAAACGGTTCACGCGAGCAGGTATGGCACTGTGTGCCGTTCTCGGAAGGAGCCCAATACGGGGTCGAGCTGTTTTACCCCTACGACTTTGAACTCCACGTCAGCACCAAAGACGGCCAGCTGGACCTTCAGGCTGATTGGGGCGATCCGCCGGACGGCGGAGCCGAGTGGCCGCCGTTTCGGAATTTCGGTGACGCCTTCTACACGTACCAGATACTGCTCGATCTCAAGGTCGAGAAAGGCATGGCGGTCCGGACCGAGCCACACCCCCGGTTCTATACCGATCGCACCGACACCGTGCCGGTCGCGGTACCGGCTCTCATCCGGAACTGGTGGCCGATGCTTTTCTTTTGCGTCTTCAAGGCGCCTGCGGAGGGGCGGACGCACATTTTCAGGCCGAACGAACCATTCGCTCAGATGATCGTGATTCCGGAGGAAGCCAATTTCGATCTCGAACCGATGGGTGAGGTGGAATGCGCCGAGCGCGAACTGCAATCGCGGCGCATCTATGCCAACCGGCCGAACCTGGCGGCTGGGACCGAGTGGACGTCCGACACCAATACTGTGTTTGACGGCACTTACCGCCATTTGCACCGCGCCGCGAAGGAAAAGGCCCGACGAGAATAGCGTAAAAACAGGACCTCCCGGTCCTGTTTTCATCACGTGGGGCGCGCGTAGTTCAATAGTCGCGGCGATAGAAACTGTGGTGGTGGTGGTGGTGGTGGTGATGGTGGTGGTATCGGCGATACCGGGGCACGACTACGACGCGCGGATAGTAGCTGTGGTGGTGCCGATAGAAGCTATGGTGATCATGGTGATGATGGTGATGATAGAATTGGGCAAGCTGGACGTTCCCCGCCGCTGGATCTGGTGTGGCTTCGTCCACGGCTTGCAGCAGCGCGATGGCGTTCGGGATAGGTTCCAGCAGGTCAGCATATGAGTTGGCCCGCAAAACATCTGCCGGAGCGGGTGCAGGACCGGCCTCGGCAGCGGTAAAGGTGCCAAGCGACGCCACCGCTCCTAGTAAGCCAGCGATCTTCTTGTCCATGGTTACTTCTCCAGTTCATGGCGCCGACGCTAGGCCGGCAAGCCGCAACGCCACGGATTGCCGAATGTTCCCGGCGCAGTTGGTGCAAGAGTCGATCATGAGGCGCGCTCGCAAGCATATCTATTGCGGAACGCAGAGATGGCGACAGTGGTTGAGCCCCGCGCCGGATCGGCACACGTGCTGGACGACAGCACCCAGCGCGTCCTGCAAAACATTGAGACAGGACCTTATGACTGATCGGCTGCATTACGGTACCCCGGCCAAAGTGCTCCATTGGCTCGTCGTGGCCCTTCTGACCGTTCAGTTCTCAATTGGTTGGCTTATGCCAGACGTTCATGCGGGTCCGCCGGGCAGGGCCATGACGCTCCATATCTCCTTTGGTCTGACTATTCTCGCGTTGATTTTGTTGCGGCTGGTCTGGCGTATCACCCACCCGGTGGCTCTGGAGAGTTCACTACCGCCATGGCAGCGAGTTTCCTCAGAGGCGGTGCACTGGTTGCTTTATATCTTGGTTCTCGCCGCAACCATCACAGGCTGGCTGTTCGCATCGTTCCGAGGTTGGACAGTCTATTATTTCGATCTTATCCCGCTGCCGATGCTGACGGAAAAACACACGACCGCGATCCATCAGATCGACGGTTGGCATCAAATTGCGGAGTTGGCGTTGCTGATCGCAATCGGCATTCATGTGGCCGCAGCCTTCGCTCACATTTTTATTTACCGCGACGGCGTCATGCAACGAATGCTGCCAAGCCGTCGGTGACTTTGCGAATGTCTCTTGTTGGCCCATCGCTTCCGTTCACGCGGTGCCGCTGCATATCGGTTCAGAGGGGTAAACCGCAATTTTGCAGCCGGGCGCCGCTGGCGGCTTGGGACCGACCAAAGCGGTCGCTTCGGCGGTCCACCGGCTGAGCCTTTGCGCGGCAACTTTCATATGCTTGCAGCGTTTCGTTTGTTGGCCGTCCGGGGCGGCAACATAGGTATGCAGGAGTACGTTAAATGAGGTTTCAGAGCGCAAATGACCTTCAGAGCGCCAATGACATTCTCAGCAAAGTACCTGCCGTCACGCTCGGCTTCTGGGTCATCAAGATCCTTGCCACCACTTTGGGGGAAACGGGTGGCGACGCGGTGACCATGAGCTGGCTCCACGCAGATCAGAACGCGCAAAACGGCGGATATCTGATCGGGACTGCTATATTTCTGGCTATATTCGTTGCCGCAGTCATTGCTCAGATTTCAACGTCGAAGTTCAATCCTTGGGTCTACTGGCTGGCCATCGTTGCTTCCACCACCGTGGGCACCGCGTTGGCGGATTTCTTTGATCGCTCATTGGGGATCGGTTATGTAGGGGGCTCATCCATCTTGCTGGCCTGTGTGCTTTGTTCCCTTGGTGCATGGTATGCGACTTTGGGCTCGGTGAATGTCGACACGGTAACGTCGCCAAAGACCGAGCTATTCTATTGGATCACCATTACGTTTTCACAAACCTTGGGTACCGCTCTCGGAGACTGGATCGCTGACGACACCGGACTGGGATACGATGGAGGCGCTCTACTCTTTAGTGCGGGACTTGTGGTGCTTGCGGCGCTGTACTACTGGACGAAGGTATCGCGGGTGTTTCTGTTCTGGGCGGCTTTCATTCTTACCCGTCCTCTGGGGGCAACGGTCGGAGATTTTCTGGACAAGCCAGTCAGCCATGGCGGGCTCGCGCTGAGTCGTCCTTTAGCTTCCGTGGTACTTCTCGCTGCAATCGTCTTGCTCGTCGCTATCCTGCCGCAGCGGCCAGGGCGGCATTCGGTCGATTGGGCTTCGCAGCCAAGGACCGAGTAGCCCAACTTCAGAAGTAGCCGCTGGGGGACCTCCATCGAGGTTTGCAAGAGAAGTGGAGGTGGCCGTGGTGCGTTCGGTCGAGCGTTGAAATCCAAGCCGCTCCGATCTAGCGCTCGGATTGACGTTCACTTTGCCCATCGCGCCCGCTGCCGCAGTGTAGCTGCAGATCTGAGTCGGGGGCAGAGCAGAAGTCATAGCCCGCGGTGCGGATCGCCTCTTTGACTCACTGGAGACCCGGCCACGTGACTCCATGCACAGAAGGCCCTTCGCCAAGTCATTTCGTGGCCGGCGGGGTATCGACCGGGGCACCGCCCAACGGCGTCCAGCGCACCCGGCCATTGTGGGCTGTAAGGTCGAGACCGCCGGCGGTGCCGTAAAGGACCAGATGCCCCGAACCAGTCTCGTCGATAGCCAGCACGCTGCGCGTAAGCTTTTCAGCATTGGCCATAGAGAGTGACGGGTCAGACTTTTCGTTCAGCGAAAGCGATGTGCGGGAGACTTCCTGTGCGTCCAGCAGCGATACGGAGGGGCCGCCGGGGCCCACCCACGCCATCAGACGAATCTTCTTTTTGGCATCCAACAACGCGAGGCTAGGAGACCCGTCCCGGCCGGCGTTGAATTGGGCGACAATGTCGCCCTTCGCGGTCTGAACCGCGAAGCTTTCGGCTATGACCGACTTAGCGCTGATCACCGTGGGTTTATCGAAATGCAATAACAGCGGGACGCATGCCAGAATTGCGAGCCCTGAAATCGTAAGTTGAAGCGCTTTCAATTTTCGCTCGCACCGCTCCAGCCGCGATAGTAGCAGCTCGATACTTCGGTCAGTCTGCTCGTGAGCTGAAGCTGTCGGCGTTTGCGTGTCGGTCATGCAGTCCTCCTAGGCACGCACGTTTGGTACTTGCCTGTAAACAGACAGAGCCCTGGTGCGATGCGCAAAAAGCGACATCAGTGTTGGCCACGGCCATGACCATTGCCATGACCGTTGCTGTCGTTGTCACTACTGTCGTTGCCGGCGCTCCCCTGCCGTTCCCAGTTGCGCCGTTGTTGCCCTTACCGTCCTTCGCTTCCTTGCCATCCTTGCTGTCCTTCCCTTCGTTGCCTC
>NZ_JBVVOY010000054.1:0-7870 GCF_055807535.1 Bradyrhizobium sp. Kon37 | reverse complement strand
CCCGGGGGTCGGTGTCGTGACGGCCCTAACGTTCCGCCACACGATCGAAGACCCCTCGCGCTTCCGATCGGCTTCGACGGTCGGCGCCTACCTCAGCCTTACGCCGAGGCGCAGCCAATCCGGCGAAACCGACACCAACGGAAAGATATCTCGACGGGGCGACCGGCTTCTCCGAACTTACTTGTTCGAGGCCGCCACTGTCCTTCTTTCTCGAACCAAAAAGTGGTCTTCTCTAAAGGCCTGAGGCATGAAGCTCGCCAACCGGATCGGCATGAAGAAGGCAAAGGTCGCCATTGCCCGAAAGATCGCCGTGATTCTCCACTGCATCTGGGTCGATGGCACGTCGTTCGACTGGGGCCAGCCGAAGCCAAACTGATATTTGCTCGCAAGTTCCTGGTCCGGTCCGCCGGACTGGCGATGTCCTGCTGGGACGGTGGTCGTAGTGACCTCGGTCAATCGGCTGGTGGCGGTTCGCCCGCACTCCGCTGCAAACGTTGAGGCGCCCGATCCGGACATCATCATGAGGCGCTCGCGACCTCGGAAAGGACCATGACCCCAGCTACGACATCAACCCAACTCGCTGAAGCCGCCAACGATGTCGATTGCCAATCCCGCTAGGCAATCGTCTCGCCATCCGCGATCGCTCCGTCTCCGCAACCTGACCAGCTCCGACGGAGCAATCGCTAGCGGCGTGTCACTGGAGAGAGGAAGAATGGTAGCTTGACAACAAACCGCAATTAAAGGGTCGATTGACAGAATAACCACGACTTTCTGCTCAATGCGATGCCGCGCAGCGCTCTTTCGGCGGCATTGTTCGATAGGCACGCGGCCATCGTCGAGGACGCGCGTGAAGGAGACCCAGCGCTTGAACATATATAGTTCATGGCCTTGGCCAGATCGTGACCGCGGGAGAGCTCTGGCAGCACTGCTCGCGCATATAGGCCTCCAGATCGGCGACGCGTGGCGCGCTCTGCGCCTGGCGCACAGCCTTACGTTGGTCGGCGTTTTGGTCATTGATAGAGCGCTTGATCTCGAACAGAGCGTTGATGCGGCGCACGATCTCCATGGCGGCGGGCGAGATGACAATCTCCTTCGTTCCAGGCGCGCTGCGCGTTCTCCTCAAGATCCGCCCTGGCGAAGAACGGGCGCCGGGCATGGACCGACAGGCCGCTACCCTGATCAGCCCAGGAGTTCGCGCGGGCTCGTAGAGCCGATGTATCCGCCGAAGGCGTCGGCTTGGAGGATCCTGGTGTAGTTGGCCAGTTTCGCCTGCGGATGCTCACTACTTCGATCGCGCGAGGAATAAAACATCGCCGCCGGCGGATCTGAGCCGCCGAAGGGGCGATCGTCCTTCACATGGACCCAGCATCGAGCGACATCGCACTTGCCCAAGGCCAGCACGGGCACGGTGGTGTCGTGGCCATGGAGGCGTTCGTCCGGCCCAACGCCAGCCGCGCACGTCGAGTTCGGCGGCGATGTTCGAAAGACAGATACGGCCGTCGTCGAAGAAGCAGGTGAACGCGATCCAGCGCTGGCATGTAGTCCATCGCGTTGGCAGGGTCAGTTCAGGTCGCAGTTCAAGTTGTCGATTCGTAGCTGCTCGGACTGCTGGCGTAGACGCCGGCTTCGGGGCACGTGCCTGCACCGTCGTCCGAGCGCCTCGACAGGTTCTGGAAATGTCTCGGGACCGTCGGCTCGTTCGCTGGCGGAGCCCGATTCAATAGGCGCTTTTCTCAGTCCGACTGCATATTTGCGCAACTGTATCCGGCGCACTTCCGCCCAACCCCTGTTGAGCGGTTACCTGTCGAGCGCCTCAAGCAAATAGCCCTACGAGCCTTCGAGCAGGTACCTGCGGATTCCGACGAAGTCGCCCGGGTATACCGATTTGAAGTCGCCCGATTCCAAGACGATGTCGCCCACCTCTCCGATCTGATCTCGCCCGGGGGCGAGGCGTTCTGGCCGGTTGGTTCTCTGGTATCGGTCAAGCCGCGTGGTCAATCTGGAATCGCGGCTTGAATCTGTTTTTTTTCTGCTGCGGTTGCTGTGGGCATGTGGGCAACGCTCTTTGCGTTGTCCAAGCGCTGCGGCATGTCCAGAGCGCCCCCGGCTCAGGTCTTTCGGGCGGATTGCCGGGCTCGGCGCAGGCTTTCGCCGGAGAGATCGAGCCGATGGGCGTTGTGAACGAGCCGATCAGCGCGTGCCACTGGTCGACCGGGAGTTGGCTGGTGACGAGGGTGGAGCGGCGGCCGTAGCGATCCTCCAGGATCTCCAGGAGGTCGTGGCGGGCACCGGCATCGAGCGGGCCCAGGCCCCAGTCGTCGAGGATGAGCAGCAATCACGACACACCATCGTGCGCATCCGCCAGGACGCCCCCGCGATCAGCCCGGCGACGAGCGCGTTGTGCGACCTCATTCTCGACGAGCGCTCGCACCCCGAGCAGGGATTCCGCGCTTGTCTCGGCATCCACAGGCTCGCCGCGTCCGCCGGGGGCGAGCCCTCGCGGCAGCCGCGCGGGCGATCGACATCGGCGCGCGCACCTATGGCTCGGTCAAGTCGTCAACAACCTGGATCGGCCTCCCTCCTTCCGCGGACGACCTGCCGACCGCCATGCGCTGATGCGCGGCAATCCGCTCGCCCTTGTGGGAACTCTCGACGGTGCGGGTGGTGAACCGCACCTCCACCTCGGCAGGCGCGAAGCGATGCGGAACGGTGTAGTAATGCTTCTCTACCTCGACGTGGTAGTCGAGGCTGACGCGACGGATACGCCACTCGGCGAGCACGTAGGCGCTCGCCGGCAACGGCTTGAGCGCCGGCCGGTCGACCTCCTGGAGCAGCCGGCAGCGCGTCATGCCGAGCCGCCGGATCGGCCGCTCCTCGTTGAGCCTGGTGAGAAACTCGCCTATCGCCGTGTTGACCTTGGCGAGGCTGTAGAAGACGCGGTGGCGCAGGCGCCAAGCAGCCAGCCCTCGACGATGAGGACGGCTTGCTCGACCTTGGCCTTGTCGCGCGGCTTGCGTGGTCGCGCCGGCAAGACGGCCGTGCCGTAATGCGCCGGCATCTCCGCATGGGTGCGATTAATCTGTGGGTCGTAGAGGCTCGCCTTGATCACCCCGACCTTGGTTTGTCAGGCACCAGCAGCGCCGCCACCCCGTCGATCGCCGCCAAGGTACCGACGTGGGCGCTGATCCAGTCGGCAAGCCCCAGCGTCCACGTCGCCCGCGCATAGGTGAAGTTCGAGGCGCCAAGCACGGGCCTCCCGGGCCGCGTCCGTGAGTTCGTCGGGCAGCGGCCAGCTCAGGCCGGCGGCTTTCGGAGAGGCTTGCGATGCGCCGTGTGCGAGATGTGATCAGGATGAAGGCGGCTGGGCTGCCGAGCCGTGAGATTGCGCGGATGCGCGCGGCGCCCTCGACAGTGCGGTTGACCATCCGGCGGTTCGAGCTCTCCGATAGAGTGCGTCCTTTCGGCTTGCGAAGGGGACCCTGGATGCCGCCATGGTTCCGAGATGATCTCGCCCATCATTCCGGTTTGAAGTCGCCCACCCGTTCCGAGACGATCTCGCCCGGCATTCCGGGATGATGTCGCCCGGGTGATGCGGCCTGTTCTGGCTGGTGCACGCGTTTTTGAGCAAGCCATAAGAGGCCCCGCCGCTCACGATCAGAGAATTCAAGGAGCTTTCTACTGCATGGCAGGTACCTGCGGGTGCGGCTCGATGTCGCCAACCCGATTGGTCATCTTTCGCAGGCAGCGTGTGCAGTTGCAAGCCGCCGTTCCCATTGAAGAACTAGCTCTCCAATCGTGGCTTCGCCGCCTCGAATTAGGCAATACGGTTTCTCACCAGAGTAGGTAGTACGTCGGTTTCCATAGATCAGGTACGAACAATGCGACCGTGTGTGAACGATGACCGAGCGGAAAGGACACTTATACAATGATACGCGGTTCCGCTCCCGATCGACACAGTGGCCTCACGAATTGTCGCCGCCGTTCCCAGGCGCTCTCTAAGCTGCAGGTGTTCCCATGATGCATCCACCAAAATCGAAGCCAAACCAGCTGAGAAAGCGCGTCGCAAATGCATTGCGCAAAGTCGAGGCACTGGAGTCCGCTTATGAGACCATCACAATCGGTCAGCTGGTTTCAATGCGGGCAAAAACACACGGATCGACAATAGCAATCGATGTCTTCGAGCGCGGGGAACGCGCGACCTACATGGAGATGGACAAGTCGTCTAACAAATATGCGCACGCGCTGCGTGGATTCGGCGTGCGCAAGGGCGATCGCATCGGAGTGATGCTTCCCAATTGCATCGAGTACCCGATCCTGTGGTTCGCGCTTGCGAAGCTTGGTGCAATTATGGTCCCGATCAACATCCGGTATACTCCACGGGAGATTGAATATATTCTCAGCGATACACAAGCTAAGTTCGCCGTAGTCGACCAAGACGTATGGCCAGTATTCTCGTCTATGGAGCCTTGGCCACAAGGCCTTGCCAAAGAGAGGATAGTTCTCGCGGGACAGCCGTGCGGGGGGAGAATCTCTACTATCGCCGAATTGGTTAAGTGCGTCGACGATTCGATGGTTGAGGAGGATGTCGGTCCTGACGATCTTTTGAACATTCAATATACTTCCGGGACAACTGGCTTTCCAAAGGGGTGCATGTTGACGCATGACTATTGGGGGCTGTTTTCGTATCAACAGATGTGTTGGGACGACGGGCCATACAAAAGGTATTTGTCCGCGCAGCCATTCTTCTATGTCGATCCGCCGGTGCACCTTCTGAGGTCATATCGTCAGGGCGGCACGCTCTACCTAGCTCCTCAACTCAGCGCGACGCGCTTCATAAGTTGGGTCAAACAGCATCAAATAGAATGGTGCCAGGTTCCCGAACTGATAGCACGGGAGGCCGAGGCGGCCGACGAAGATGGGGCGACCTGCTTGAAGCAAATCCTGAACTGGGGCTGGAGCCCTGAGACAGTGCGCCAATTCCGGAAACGGTTCAGAGTGCGGACCGAGGAAGCGTACGGGATGACGGAGATCGGGTTCGCCACGCGAATGACTAACCAGCTCGACGAGCTAGCCAATTCAGGTTCGGTCGGGATACGCGCGCCGTTTCGGGCGCTACGGTTAATGAACGAGGATGGCAGCCCCACTCAGATCGGCGAAGTCGGTGAAGTGTGGGTTAGTGGGCGCGGGATTCTCAAGGGCTATTGGAACAAACCGGAAGCAAATGCCGCCTCGTTTGAGGAGGGATGGTTTAAGACTGGTGATCTGATGCGTCGCGATGAGCTCGGCTTTTATTGGCTGGTGGGGCGCACGAAAGACATGATCCGCCGCTCGAGCGAGAACATCGCCGCGCGAGAGGTTGAGGCAGTCATTCGCGAAATCCCTGAGATTGCGGACGTGGCCGCGATACCGGTTCGCGATCTGAAGCGCGGAGAGGAGGTCAAAATTGTCGTCGAATTGAGAGGAGGCATCGCGTCAGACAATCTGCCCATGGAGCGCATTGTCGATCATGCGCGTGCGCATCTTGCGGCGTTTAAGATACCCCGGTACATCGCCTTTACGCAGACGCTTCCTAGAGCCCCCTCAAGCAATAAAGTACTCAAACGTGAGCTTATGGCCGTCGGTGATCCGCTTGCTGGGACCTATGATACCAAAGAGAAGCGCTGGTTGTGAAATCGATTATACGCTTGTTCATGCAGATGCGTACGTTGCCGTGGCCACCTGAAGCGAGCTGGATTTGCCATCACACAACGTCCTTTGGCGTCGAGACCGCTAGTCTCTGCCAGAACCGAGGTTGGGGGCAGATATGTGCACTGACGTTGCACCACGGGCTTAATTCGGTTTGAAATTCGTTCTGGTCCACGGTGAGGACCAGACAATGAATCCCAGTGGCCTTTCCGAAGAGTAGATCATCGGATTTTGAACGAGCACGAGGCTGGCGTTTCGGTCGCCCGATCTGCGCCGGAAGGCACGGCGTCAGCATCGCCACTATCTACGAATGGAGAAACAGGTTGGGTGGGATGGAGGTCTCCGAGGCCAAGCGGCTGGGGACCGGAACACGAGAACACGCGGCTGAAGCGGCTGCTGAAGGATGCCATGCTGGACAATGCGGCGCTGAAGGGTCGGTTGGGAAGAAAGGGTGACGACCACGGCAGCGCGGAAACCTGTCGCCGGTCTGCGAGGAGCATTCGCACGAACTGACGGCCGCCGTGTAAAGCCCCGCGGGTGCTGCCGGATGATCGGACGACCCAGGCACGTTGCCGGCCATCGCCAACGCCTGAACGCGGTCGCCCGGGAGCGCCGCTGCTTTGGGTACCGACGCCTGCACGTGCTGCTCAAAAAGGGGCGTGTAGCTTACGGCGGCCATACCGATATGCGCCCGGATTCCGAGCCTTGCGCGGCTAGTTCAGGAGAGCTCGAGCGGGATCCGCACGGTGGTGATCTCGCCGTGGCGACCGTGTCAAGATCATTTGGCATGACAGCCAGGGCGGGTGTCTGTGCGCGAAGCGGTTGGAGCGCTTGGTCACCGGCAGTTCTCCGGTAGGACCTCGGTTGCACGTTGTGGCGCGCTGACGCAACCGAAGGAACCACCGATGACCGGCACGCTACATCCGCTGGAACCACCGCCCCATTGAGCGGTGATCCGGCCATTGGCCGTCCGGCTCTCGCCAGCTGACGGCCCGGCCCTTTCCCGGTGAACGCGGTGACCCGAGACCAGTCACACAGCGGTTCGAGAGTACGCCATGCCAAGCTGAGGATTGCTTGGGGTGCGAGTCCCACCCGGCCAAGCCCGCAGCAGCAAGCCATGACCGAATCTTGCGCGCTCGGCAACGCGGGGTCTGAAGTGCAGACAGGATTCATGCTGGGTGCGGGAATGAACCTCGAAAGGTCGATATTCGCGAAGGCCGAGTGTGTTCCCTATGCTCTGACTTACCTGTCCGCGATAACCTTCCTGATGATCCCGAGACGCTCAAGGCGTCCTGCTGGCAGCGCTTCACGAGAGCGAGCGGCTGCGTCAGATTATCAAAGAGCTGCAGCGCCACTGCTTTGGCCGGAAGGCCGGGACGCTCCCCGAGGAGCAGATGCTGCTGGGCCTTGAGGACGTCCACCAGGTCGCAGCGTCTGCCGAGGCCGGTCACGACGAGACAACCTCGGAAGGCCGGGCGGAGCGCGCACCCAAACGCCGCGTCAATGGCGGAATACTACCGACGCATCTGCCGCGGATCGAGGTCGTGGTCGACGTCGACGCCAAGACCTGTCCCTGCTGCAACGGCGACCTGCACCAGATCGCCGAAGACAAGAGCGAGCGGCGGGACATGGCGCCGGCGCAGTTCAGCGTTGTCGTCACCCGACGTCCCAAATATGCCTGCCGAGCCTGCGAAGATGGCGTCCTGCAGGCCGAGGCTCCGGCCCGGCTGATCGAGGGCGGCCTACCGACGGAGGCAACCGTAGCCCAGGTTCTGATGTCCAAATATGCGGATCATCTGCCACTCCATCTGCGCCCGCTGCATGAGCGCCTTCTCACGGTGCTTAGAGCAAGCTCCAAGCTGTTCGCCGCCAAGACCACGGTGCCGGTGCTCGATCCCGGTCGAGGGCGCACCAAGACCGGCCAGCTCTGGCGCTAGGCCGCTGACGCAGGCCCTGGGGCGGCCTCGATCCGCCCGGCATCGCCTATGTCTATGCACCCGACCGCCAGGCCGAGCGGCTGTTCAGCCATTTTGCCGGCTTCAAGGGCGTCCTGCAGGTCGATGGCTACAACACCTACCCAAAGCTTGCCGAACGTGGTGAGGTTGAGCGTAAGCGTCGCTCTGAGGCCCATTTGATTGGTGCTTGACGTCTATTTTGAACGCGTGGTGCGCCGGCGCGGCTTCCA
>NZ_JBVVOY010000053.1:0-8129 GCF_055807535.1 Bradyrhizobium sp. Kon37 | reverse complement strand
CAGACCGCCGCCACCGACATCGGCCAGGTCAACCGCGGCGCCGCCGAAACCGGCTCGGCCTCGGAAGAGGTGCTGCACTCGGCCAAGACGCTGTCGTCCGAAAGCACCCGCCTGCGTGCCGAGCTCGACCGCTTCATGGGCAATATCCGGGCGGCGTAAGCTCGAAGCGCGCCACGCACTCCGCCGTCGTCCTGGCGAAAGCCAGGACCATTACCCCAAGCAGCAGTTATCGGGCGAACTGCTAACTCCGAGTCATCGCCAAACCGCTCCCTGGGGTAATGAGTCCTCAGCGCTCCGCTCCGCTTGTCCAGTACGACGAGACCTGCGTCACCTAACCGCCGGTTGCGGCGCCACAAATTTACCGCCGCTTATCCTTTGCCATTTACCGTGCTCACGCGTCAGGAAGCGGGCTGCTTCCGGGCTGCGCCTGGTTTTCCGCGAATGGAATGGGGTGGGGAATGCCCGTCAAGTCGAAGCTGACCACATCGAAGCTGCTCACCTTGCGTTTTCGCGCAAAAATCATCCTCGGCTTCGTGGCGGTGCTCGCCATCCTCGCCGTCAGCATGGCTTTCGCCTATTTCGGCTTCGAGCGGATCCAGGCCGCCGTGGCCTCGTATCGCTCCAGCGTCGCCGAAGCGGACCTTGCGCGGACGGTCGATCGCGAGTTGATCGCCTACCAGGGGCTGGCGCGGGCCTACACGCTGACCGGCGCGGCGGATGATGAGACCGCCGCCAAAGCGGCCGAAGAGAATTTGAGGGCCGCGATCGCCAAGTCTGGGGCGGCCACCACGGGCGCCGCGCGCCGCGAGCAGGTCGGCCGGCTCGAGGCCGACTTCAAGAGCTTCACCAAGGTGTTCGGCGAGATCATCACGTTGACGCGCGAGAACGGCAAGATCGCGACGGATGAGCTCAACAGCGTCGGCAACAAGATCCGCTTCAAGTTCGACGATCTTGCCGATACCGCGGCATTGGCCGGCCTGAACTCGGTTCAGGGCACGGCCAAGGACATCACATCGCAATACCTTGCGGTCTCCACCTCGGTCAGCGCCTTCGTCGCCAAGCCGGAGCCGAAGACCGCCGACGGCGTGACCGCCCGCATCAAATTCCTGGAGACGTTGCTGGTCTCGATCTATGCCAACGACCAGAAGATCACCGACCGCGTCACCGAGATCAGCAATCTCTTGAAGCAGTACCGCACCTCCTTTTCGAAGCTGACCGAGAACGTGAAGGTCATCGTCAAGCTGAACGGCGACATGACCAAAACGGCTGCGTCCATTCTCAAGCTCTCGGGTGAGCTGCGGTCGGAGCTGACGGCGGATCAGCAGCGCATCGAGGTGAGCGCCAATGCCACCATCAGCGAGACCGAGCGGACGATGCTGATGATGGCGCTCGGCGGCCTCGCCATTGGCGCCGCGTTGGCCTGGATGCTGGGCAATGGCATTTCGCGTCCGATGATCGCGATGTGCAAGGCGATGCGCGAGCTTGCCTCGGGCAATTTCGACGTCGTGTTGCCGGGCCTGGGCCGCAAGGACGAGATCGGCGAGATGGCCGGCGCGGTCGAAGAATTCAAGGTGCAGGCCGTGGCCAAGGCCGAGCGCGACGCCGCTGCCAACGAACTCCAGAACAGGGAGCAGGCCGCAAGCCGCCGCTCCGAGCTGATCCGCTTCGCCGACGATTTCGAGAGCGCGGTCGGTGCCATCGTCTCCAACGTCTCTGCCTCCGCCGTGCAGCTGGAATCGGCGGCCTCGACACTGACCCGCACCGCCGAGACCACGCAGAGCCTGTCGAGCCAGGTCGCCGACGTCTCCGAGCAGGCCTCCAGCAACATGCAGTCGGTCGCGACCGCGACCGAAGAGCTTTCGGCCTCGGTCGAGGAGATCGGCCGCCAGGTCCGCGATTCCAGCCGCATTGCCGAAGCTGCCGTGGTGCAGGCCAAGGAGACCGATAACCGCATCGGCAAGCTCTCGCATGCCGCCCAGCAGATCGGCGAAGTCGTCAAGCTCATCACGGCGATCGCCGAGCAGACCAATCTTCTGGCGCTCAACGCGACCATCGAGGCGGCGCGCGCCGGTGAAGCCGGCCGCGGCTTTGCAGTTGTCGCCAGCGAAGTGAAGTCGCTGGCGAGCCAGACCGCGAAGGCCACCGACGAGATCTCCTCGCACATCACGGGCATGCAAGGGGCCACCGCCGAGTCGGTTGCGGCGATCAAGGAGATCGGCGCGACCATCGGCCAGATCTCGTCGATCTCGACGTCGATTGCAAGCGCAGTGGAGCAGCAAGGCGCAGCGACCCAGGAAATCGCGCGCAGCGTCCAGACGGTTGCACAGGGCACTCAGACCGCCGCCACCGACATCGGCCAGGTCAACCGCGGCGCCGCCGAAACCGGCTCGGCCTCGGAAGAGGTGCTGCATTCGGCCAAGACACTGTCGTCCGAAAGCACCCGTCTGCGCGCCGAGCTCGACCGCTTCATGGGCAATATCCGGGCGGCGTAGGGGCATTCCCGCCAATGTCGTCCTGGCGAAAGCCAGGACCCATTACCCCAAGCAGCAGTTATCGGGCGAACTGCTAACTCCGAGTCATCGCCAAACCGCTCCCTGGGGAATAGGTCCTGGATCGGCGCTGCGCTTGTCCAGGACGACCTAGCGCTCACTCCCTCCCGAATGCCCGCTTCAGCTCCAGCTTTGCCCGCTCCAGCCGCGTGCGCTGCGTCTGCGGCAGCGTCTTGCCGGCGCGGTTGATGTAGAACGTCAGCATCGACAGCGCCGAGCGGTAGGCGCCGGTCTTGCGGCGCGCGCTGTGCTCGGCCGAGCGCTTCAACGAAGCCGCGATTTTCTTCGCGCTGGTCAGCTTGAACACGCCTTGTTTGAGGTCGAGCGCGTCGCTCTCCTTCGTCACGTGCTGCGACCAGCGCTTCGGTGCGGCGCGTTTGGTGCTCTTGCGCGCCGCTGTTTTGCGAGCATGTGGCGTCTTTCTGAAATGTGTCGTCTTTCTGGCATGAGCCATGCGTCGACTCCTTGCGGCTCCACCGAAAACCGGCGGTGCGAGCGGTCGTTCCTGCGGGAACCTGCCCTCGCCGCAGACGTTGTCGCAGGCGGCAGGCGGAATGCCGCACCCCCTTGATCGGATCGCCCCCGTCCACGCCATGTGAACCGGGGCCATGTCCATTGGTCAGATGCAACAACGCGATGGAATTGCAGCGAAGCCCAGCGCCGAACGATGGACCTGTGGTCTCCACGGCGCACGCGGCCGATCGCATCATCGAAACCAGCATTCCCGCACGGCTTGACGCGCTGCCGTGGAGCGGGTTTCACACCCGCGTCGTACTCGCGCTCGGCATCACCTGGATTCTGGATGGTCTCGAGGTGACGTTGGCCGGCGCGCTCTCCGGCGCGCTGAAGCAGAGTCCCACCCTGCATTTCTCCAATCTCGATCTCGGCATTGCCAATTCCGCCTATCTCGCGGGCGCGGTGCTCGGCGCGCTCGGTTTCGGCTGGTTGACCGACCGCATCGGCCGCAAGAAGCTGTTCTTCATCACGCTCGCGCTCTATCTCTCGGCGACGGCCGCGACCGCTCTGTCATGGAATGTCGCGAGCTACGCACTATTTCGCTTTCTCACCGGCGCCGGCATCGGCGGCGAGTATACCGCGATCAATTCGACCATCCAGGAACTGGTGCCGGCGCGCTATCGCGGCTGGACCGATCTCGTCATCAACGGCAGCTTCTGGATCGGTGCGGCGATGGGCGCGGTGGCGGCTATCGTGCTGCTCGATCCCACGGTGATCGGCCCCGATCTCGGCTGGCGCCTGGCTTATCTCATCGGCGCGGCCATCGGACTCGTCGTGCTCTTGATGCGGATGTGGATTCCGGAGAGTCCGCGCTGGCTGATGATCCACGGCCGTCCCGACCAGGCCCACGCCATCGTCGACGAGATCGAGCGCTCGGTGATTGGGCACGGCCAGGATACGAGCGACGGGCGCTTCGCCAAGATCCGCCTGAAAATGCGGAGTCACACGCCGATCCGCGAGGTCGTGCACACGCTGTTCTCGGTCTACCGCCAGCGGGCGATGGTCGGCCTCGTGCTGATGATCGCGCAGGCTTTCTTCTACAACGCCATCTTCTTCACCTTTGCGCTGGTGTTGACCGATTTTTACGGCATCAGCGCCGATCATGTCGGCTGGTATCTGCTTCCCTTCGCCGCCGGCAATTTCCTTGGTCCGCTGCTGCTCGGCCGCCTGTTCGATACGCTCGGCCGCCGGACCATGATCATGTTCACCTATGGGGTGTCGGGCCTGTTGCTGGCGCTGTCGGGCTATCTGTTCTCGATCGGCGCCTTGAGCGCGCAGGGGCAGACCATCGCCTGGATGGTGATCTTCTTCTTTGCCTCGCCCGCCGCGAGCGCCGCCTATCTTACCGTCAGCGAGACGTTTCCCTTGGAAGTCCGCGCGCTCGCGATCGCCGTGTTCTACGCGGTCGGCACCGGCATCGGCGGCGTGATCGGCCCCGCATTGTTCGGAGCGCTGATCGACACGGGATCACGCACGAGCGTATTCGCAGGCTATTTGTTGGGGGCGTTCCTGATGATCGCGGCCGCGATCGTGGCGTGGCGCTATGCCGTCTCGGCGGAGCGCAAATCGCTCGAAGAAATCGCGCGGCCGCTGGCTTCCATGGAGTAGACTTATGAAATCAGAACTGGCTGAATTGGATCAAAAGCGCGCCATGGTCGACGATGAAGCGCCCGATGCGGTGCCGGTGCCTCACGCACTCGTGCCGCATCTCAATGAAACAGCGATCCTGCTCGACATCGACGGGACGCTGCTCGACCTGATGCCGACGCCGCGCGAGGTGTGGGTGCCGCCAGGCCTGTCGGAAACACTGAACCGGCTGACGGAGCGCACCTCGGGCGCGCTGGCGATGGTCAGCGGCCGTTCGCTCAACGACATCGACCTGATCTTCGCGCCCGATATTTTTCGCGCCGTCGCCGGCCACGGCGCGGAGATGCGGCTTTCGGTGGACAACGAAGCCGATGCCGTCAGCGCGCCGCCGCTGGACAAGGAGCTGAAGCGGCGGCTTGCGGCGGTCGCCAAGCTCAGTCCCGGTATTCTGCTCGAAGACAAGGGCTATTCGCTGGCGCTGCACTACCGCCTTGCGCCGCATGCGGAGAAGGCGATCTATGAATCCGTCTCGTTGATCCGCGCCGACCTGCCCAATGCACCGATCGAGGTGCTGCCGGGCAAGTTCGTTTGCGAGATCAAGCATTCCGGTTTCACCAAGGCGACCGGCGTGCGCGAGTTGATGAAGCACGAGCCTTTTAAGGGACGCCGTCCGATCTTCATCGGCGACGACGTCACCGACGAGACCGTGTTCGCGATCATGCCCGACATGAACGGGCTCGCCTTCTCGGTCGGCCGCCGCGCCATGGGTGTCAACGGACACTTCGACGCGCCGAACGACGTGCGCGCGTTCCTTGCGCGGCTGCTCGACGACTCAAGGTTGGAATAAGGCACGGACATCTCGGAGCCACATATTGCGCGCGTAATTCCCCAGCGCGTCGGGTTCATGCTGCGCGTGCCACGGTTCCAAAGCCGACTTTGTGTAGCGAAATCGTCGGGTTGCCTTAAGGTAAACCGGTTCCAACGCGCGCGCCCGATTTTGGTTTCAATTGGTGCAAAGGATGATCAGGAACCATATTGATGAACGGCAGTTAAATGGAGTGGAATGAAACAGGAGGGGACGACCTGTGAACTTAGTCGTCGTTTCGAATCGCGTCGCGCGCGGCAAACCCAATGAGCCCATGACGGGCGGTCTCGCGGCAGCCTTGCTACCCGTTGTGGAACATTCGGGCGCGATCTGGGTGGGTTCCTCGGGCCGTGTGCGTGACGGCCATCAGAAGGAGCCGTTCGCCGAGATCGAAGCACTGGGTTCGGGCGCGATCGCGACGCTGGATCTGCCGGCGGCGCACTATGGCGGCTATTACGAAGGCTTTGCCAATTCGGCACTGTGGCCGGCGCTGCACTCGCGCAGCGATCTGATCCGCGTCTCGCGTGACGACTATGTCAGCTATCGCGAGGTCAACGCCTTCATGGCGCGCGCCTTGATGCGTTTCCGGAAAGCACAAACCGCGTTCTGGGTGCAGGATTACCATTTCCTCGCGCTCGGCGCGGAGCTGCGGGATCTCGGCGTCGACGATCCGATCGGCTTCTTCCTCCATACGCCGTGGCCGGTCGCGGCGGTGATGCAAGGCGTACCCAATCATCGCGAGCTGATCACGGCGATGCTGGCCTACGATCTGATCGGCTTCCAGACCCATGACGATTGCCAGAATTTTCTCGGCTATGTCGCGAGCGAACTCGGCCTCGCCGTCGAAGACGGCGTTGCGATCTCGCAGCATGGCCGAACGCGCTGCGAGGTGTTTCCGATCGGCATCGACGCCGAGAAGTTCGCGCAATACGCGGCGAAATCGGCGTCGCATCCGGACGTGTCGCGGCTGCGCCGTAGCCTCAATGGCGAGCGGCTCGCGATCGGCGTCGACCGGCTCGACTATTCCAAGGGTCTCGTCAACCGCATCAGCGCGTTCGATCGGCTCTGGACCGAGCATCCGCAGTTTGCGCGCAGCATTTCGCTGTTGCAGATCGCAAATCCCTCGCGCGGTGCCATCGAAGCCTATGGCAATCTGCAGAACGAGGTCGCGCGGCTCGTGTCCGACGTCAACGGCCGTCACGGCGAGGCCGACTGGACACCGATCCGCTATCTCAACAAGGGCTTCAGCCAGGCCGTGCTCGCGGGTCTCTACCGCACCGCGCAGATCGGTGTGGTGACGCCGCTGCACGACGGCATGAACCTGGTCGCCAAGGAATACGTCGCCGCGCAAAATCCGGCCGATCCCGGCGTGCTGGTGCTGTCGAAATTCGCCGGCGCGGCCAACGAGCTCGACGCCGCGCTGCTGGTCAATCCGCATGACATCGACGGCATGGCGCGCGCGATCGCGGTCGCGGCTGCGATGCCGCTCACCGAGCGCAAGATGCGCTGGGATGCGATGATGAAGAAGCTGCGCGGCCACACCATCCAGCAATGGTCGGCGGATTTCGTCGCCGAGCTGGAGAAGTGCCGAACGGAGAAGGCCGCGGTCGCGCCGCTCGCGAACCAGCCGCCGCAAGCGCTGCGCTGGCTCAAGTCGGCGATATCAGGTGTGCGGCTGATCTAGTGTCCTTCTCCCCTTCCTTACGGGAAGGGCAGGGGGCGAGTTGAAGACGAGAGCCTCAATAGCAATACGACACGCCCTCCAGAATCGCGCACTGCCGCTTGTTCGGCGCGTTCGGATCGTCGAGCGGCACCATGCCCTTGCCCTGGCCGACGAACACGCCGGGCCCGACATGCACCGAGCTCTTGTTGCCGATGATGACGCTTTGATGTGGCGTCGCGCTCGAGCGCGTGCCGTCCGGCCAGAGGATGGTATCGCCCGAAAGCATCCCGCGCCGTCCGTCGTCACAGCTGACGTCGACCCCTTGCCGGGTGCAGACCTGTGCGGCGGCCGGTCCGGCGAAGGCGGCGGCAAGGGCCGAAATCAGGCTCAGCGCGGCGGTGATGTTGCGGATGGTCATGGGGCCCCCGGACGTGTTTGACGATCTTGAGTGAATCGTCGCGCCAAACCCACCACCGGTTCAGTCGGCGGGCGGTTCCGAGCGCTGCTGTGGCGTTCGATATTGTCTATGAAATACAACATCTTACGGAAAAATCACCCGATTTCCCCGCGATCCCTTGCAAAATCATCGGCGCCCCTTCAAGAGAGTGCGCTCCGGAGAGATGGCCGAGTGGCTTAAGGCGCACGCTTGGAAAGCGTGTGTGCGGGAAACCGTACCGTGGGTTCGAATCCCACTCTCTCCGCCACTTCTACGTCACAGCTCTCTGTCCGGCCCGAAGACATGGGTAACGGAACGTACCTAAGACATAGGTGACAGCCTCGTGCCGAACGGGTTGTCGAGAGGTTGCAGGGTTTTCTGCTCCAGGTCGAAGTATCCCAGATCATAATGCATGAAGCTGACGAGCCAAATGCCCTCGTCGACCTCTTTGATGCCGAGCTTTTGGCCCGCCAGCACGGTTGAGATGTTGATCCGCTTGCGATGCAGGCAAAG
>NZ_JBVVOY010000052.1:0-8917 GCF_055807535.1 Bradyrhizobium sp. Kon37 | reverse complement strand
CTGGCTCGCTTCATTTGTCCGTCCTTCAGAAGGCCGGACTCAAACTTCAACTGGAGGAAATCGGCAGGGGCAGGTCAATCGGCATCACCTGGCCGATCCCGGCAAGGAGCTCGACGACACTGCGCTGGAGCGCAAGCTGTTCGCGCCGGCCGGCTACCCCCGCCGCGATTGAAGCCGCTTCCGGATGGGGACACATCTATGTCGAGTTGCGCCGCCGCAGCGTAACGCTGGCGCTGCTGTGGGAGGAATACCGCGCGCATCATCCCGACGGCTACGGCTACAGCCGGTTCTGCGACCTCTATTTTGAATGGCGCCACGGGACCAGGGCGACTATGCGGCAGACCCACGCGGCCGGCGAAAAGCTGTTCGTGGAGTTCGCCGGCGATACCGTCCCGGTGTTCGAGGGGGTCGCCGGGGAGGTCCGCGCCGCCAAGATCTTGACCTTCCTGGGCGGGACGCCGAAGGCGCTCGTCTCCGACAATCTGAAGGTCGGGGTCACGACGGCGAGCCGCTACGAGCCGGGGACAACCGGACTACCAGGATCTCGCGGTCAATTACGGCACCACCGGCGCGACCGCGCAAGCCGAGCGACAAGGCCAACGTCGAGGCGGCGGTTCTCATCGTTCAGCGATGGATTTTCGCGCGGTTGTGCAATTGGCGCGTCCTCTAGGTCGCCGAGTTGAACGTCGCGATCCGCATGCTGTCGACGACCTCAATGCCCGCCTGATGCGCAAGCTCGGTGCCAGCCGCCGTGAGTTCTTCGACACCATCGATCGTCCGGCCCTGATGCGGCTGCCGCCCGAGCCGTATCAGTATGCCGAATGGCGCCGCGCGCGCGTGGCGCCGGATTACCACGTCGAAGTTCAGGACACTTCTACTCGGTGCCATCCCGCTTGATCCGCCAGGTCGTCGGTGCGGGCCGGCGAGGTTACGATCGAGGTATTCCATTGCGGCATCGCCAGCCACGCACGCTCAGGCTTGAAGCGCCGGCACACGAGGATCCCAGAGCACATGCCGAGCGCGCATCGCCGGTACGCCTTCTGGACGCAGGCGCGTTTGCTGGCCGCCGCCGAGAAGATCGGTGCGCTCACGGTCGCGCTGTGCGAGGCGATCATGCGGACAAAGCCCATCCTGAGCAGAGCTTCCGCTCCTGTCTCGGTATCCGGCGGATGGAGAGGACATATGGGACCCAGCGTCTCGAGGCCGCAGGCCGCCTTGGCATCAGCATCGGCGCAGCGACTATCGGTCGATCGCCTCGAGCCCCCAGACCGGACTCGACAAGGCCTTCCTTGCTGACATCGCCCGCGACGAGATCCTATTCAGCACGGCAACATCCGGGGCCGCGGCCACTACCACTGACCAGCAAGAAGGAGACCTTATGCTAGGCAATCATACCCACGAACGTCTTGCTGCTCTCGGGCTCGGGGCATAGCCAAGGCCTTCGATGATCAGCAACGCCAACGCGATGTCACCGCTCAGACTTTCGAGCAGCGGCTCGGCCTGATTATTCATCGGGAAGCAACCGAGCGGGAGAGCAAAAGGCTCACCGTGCGCCTGAAGGTTCGCACCGCTCCGGCAGACCGCAATCGTCGAAGATGTCGATCTGCGCGCTCCGGGCGGCATCGATGGGGCGTTTTTTGCCAAGCTCGTCGAGGGCGATTGGATCGGCCACAAGGCATGCCGCGATAATCGATCCGTCTTATACCATCGCCTGCCAAGGCCGTTCGAAGCTCTTGCGCTCGCCCGCGGCGACGGACGCTATGCGCGGCTCCGCAAGACTCCATCGAGGATCGATTTGCTCATGCTCGATGACTGGGGCCTCGCTCCGCTTGCCGGCGAGCAGCATCAGGACCTCCTCGAAGCCGTCGACGATGGACACCAGCGCGGATCGACCCTCATCACCAGCCAAGTGCCGATCGAAAATTGGCATGAGGTCATCGCCGACGCCGTCCTGGATCGGCTCGTCCACAATGCTCATCGCCTCACACTCAACGCAGACAGCATGCGAACGATCACTGCGCAGCGCGCCACTCGTGACGCAGCCAAGAAACCCTGACCCAACTCCTCATGCCGGCAACGACACCCCACGCCGCCTTCGTCGGAGCAGGTGACCGCCTTCGATCGGAATGCATGGTCGCGTTCAATCGGAATCCCTGGCCACAATCCCCGGAATCCGCAGCAGGGCTTCCCCTAGCGAAGCGCCTGGCGGCACCCTTGGATTTGCCCGACTATGCTTGCTAAAAGGGTACAACTTCGGTTTGCGACCGGGAGGTTAGGTCGGCTACTCAAAAGGTGGCGTGTCGAACTGGAGCGCGGTGAATGCCATGCTCAGGGACTTCGCTGAAAACATTAGTGACACCGGCCGCTAAGCGATAGGCCGTCGCTCGTCTGCAAGTTGCATTTGTGCTTCCAACCCGCGCCTTAACTCGGCGAAGACGTCAACCAACGGTTGAATACTCGCCACATCAGAGAAAGATCATCGAGAGGTCCCGGAGAGGTTCACCTTTTGAGACTGCGCAGAATATTAGGCACTCCAGACGTCGCTGTGGATCTCCCGGCCCTAGCTTCTTGCTCGTTCGGCCTCGTCAGCCCTTCAAACTAGAGGCAGACCGTCACGTGCCGGGACGGCGGGTTCCTACAGACGAGAATCGAAGGTCCATTACTCATTTTTACCCACCAAGGCGCAGCTCAACTCATGATCTTGCGGTCAATCTGAAGCCGGCGAGTCGGAATGAGCGTGATCCGCGAACAGAGAACCGGGGGGATAGTCACTTATCGGATCAAGTGCAGGCCGGCGTCCATGCGTACACACTCACCAGTCATATGGCTTGAAGCCGAGCTTGCCAAAAAATGAACGAGGTGCGCGATGTCTATGGCACTGGATACAATCTTCAGCGCTGCCTTCTCAGCCATCGCATCGCGGACTTCCTTGGCCCGTGCTTCGCCACATACCTTGCGGTGCCAAAATGTGTCAACATAGCCCGGACAAACGGTGTTGACGCGGATACTAGGCGCGAGAGCTTTGGCCAGCGACAAAGTCATCACGTTCAGCGCTCCCTTGCTCGCAACATACGCTAACGACGAACCGTCGCCGCTTATTCCTGCTACTGAGGAGATGTTAACCACCGCCGCCGTAACGCCGCACGCCTGGACGTTCGCTTCCAACAACGATCGCGCCGCGCGGATCATTTGGTAGGGCCCGATGGTGTTTACCGCATATATCTGCTGAAAATCATCAGCCGACAATCCGTCCATAGTATGATGCGGCACATGTTTGGTAATGCCGGCGTTATTGATAAGAACATCGAGCTTTCCCCAAGTAGCGGCAGCGGCAACTATCCTTTTGCAATCGTCATCGCGCGAAACATCGCCCTGCACCACCAAGACTTCGGCAGCGCCAGCATTGCGGCACGCCTCGGCGGTAGCTTCGGCATCTGTTCGGCTGCTGGAATAGTTGATCACAAGGCGAGCGCCATCTTTCGCAAGTAGAAGCGCACTTGCGGCCCCAAGCCCCGATGCCGAACCCGTCACAATCGCGCGCAAGCCGTACTCTGACATCGTGATGCCTCCATCGCGCAAGCCTTTGGGCTAATTCGGCGCCCAATAGCGGGATCCCGATGATCACGCGCCGAAGCAACTCTCTTTGTGCATCGGTCCGCTCTTCGCTTGAAACAAAGGTAAGGATCGCGATCCTGCTTCGCAGCTACTAAATAGGGTGGGGTGGAACGCAACAGAGTATAAGATGAGCCAATATTGTTGCGCCACTTTGAACCCCGGGGTTTGCCAGAGGCATTTTGTTTAAGTTGACGCGCCATGGCACGCTGTTCCAGTATGGCGTAGTAGCGTTCTTGGGCCTCGGCCGCCGGGATGTTGCCGTTAGGCTCCAGGAGCCGCCGGTTGTTGAACCACGAAATTCGCGAACTCGACGGCCTCGAAGCTGCGCCGTGGCCCGCGCCGATGGATCACCTCGGCCTTATAGAAACCGTTGATGTTTCGGCGGGAGCATTGCCATGAACCGCCCCGGGTTTGCCGGAGGCTCGAACTCCTGGGAGGATGGAGCCAGGACAAGCAAGACGAACAAGTTTTCGCCTGAGGTCCGCGATCGTGCGGTCCTGATGGTTCTGGATCATGCTGGCGAGGACGCTTCGCGCTGGGCGGCAGTGACATCGATAGCGGCGAAGATCGGCTGCACACCGCAGACGCTGCACGACTGGGTCAAGAGGGCCGAAGTTGACAGCGGGCAGCGGACCGGCGTTTCGACTGAAATGGCCGAGAAGCTGAAGGCCCTGGAACGGGAGAACCGTGAGCTTCAGCAGGCCAACGAGACCCGCGCAAGGCGAGCGCTTATTTTGCGATGGCGGAGCTCGACCGCCGGTCCAAGCCATGATCGCCTTCATTGATGATCATCGTGGGGCGCATGGGGTCGAGCCGATCTGCAAGGTCCTGCCGATCGCCCCCTCGACCTACCACTCCCATGTGGCCAAGCGGCGCGATCCGGCCAAGCGGTCGGCGCGCGCCAGGCAGGATGCCGCTCTGAAGGTCCAGGTTCGTCGCGTCTTCGATCAGAACTTCCGCGTCTACGGCGTGCGCAAGGTCTGGCGCCAGCTCAAGCGAAGGCTTTGACGTTGCTCGTTGCGCCTGCGAGACATGGGTTTCCAAGCGTGATCCGGGGCAAATCCGTCAGAAGCACGATCAGCGACAAGGCGGCGCCATGCCCGCTGGATCACGTCAACCCGCCAGTTCAAGACGCCACGGCCGAACGTCCGTTGGGTCTCCGACTTCACCTATGTAGCGACCTGGCCGGCTTCGTCTACGTCGCCTTCGTCATCGATGCTATGCCCGCAGGATCGTCGGCTGGCGGGCCTCGCGCACGGCGCATGCAGGGCTTCGTGCTCGGTGCGCTGGAGCAGGCACTACGTGATTCACGTATCCATTAAGTACACCGAGTGTCTTGCTGAGGGCCGGCGTCGAGCCTTCTGTGGGCAGTGTCGGAGATTCCTACGACAACGCTCTCGCCGAAACTATCAACGGTCTCTACAGGGCCGAGGTGATCCATCAGCGCGGGCGATGGCGCGGCTTCGAGACCATCGAGTTCGCCACTCTTGAATGGGTCGACTGGTTCAACAACCGACCGCTCCTGGAGCCCATTCGGAAACATCCCGCCGGCCGACGCCGAGCAACGCTACTACGCCGTGCTGGAACAACTGGCCATGGCAGCTTAACTTAAACCAAATGGGCTCCGGCAAACCCCGGGGCGGTTCAGCCATAGGAATTTCCGACACTGCCGAGAGGGCTCCACGCCTCCAGCGGCGCCCGGAACAGATCGTTCGATCCCGTCGTCCTGTGCTTCTTCGGTCGCATCGGCCCCTCCGATGCACCACAGAATCATGGTCCACAGCGAAAGGGAATCCACAAACGAAAATTGCAAGGTTTGGGGGCCCAAGCCCCCAATCCCTGTAATCTCAAATGCCGCCGCAACCGGAGCAATGACTCCTGCTCAATCGCTTTAGAGCCTTGTTCGCGGACGACCATCTAGTGCCACTCTGTGCAGGTGATTCCATACCTGCCCAAGAAAGACTCGCGAAGGCTACTGGATCGCGGCTGCTGTCGCACGTTCCGAGCTAGGCTCTTAGATCGCTCCTGCTTGGTGCGGCGCCTGCGATATTGTATTCGTTGGTGCAGCGCTCGGGCTCGAGGCGTGCCACCCGACGACTTTGCCCAAAGCTCGAATAGAACCCGCGGTGCCTTGCAAGAGCGCTCGGCCAGCGAACATGGGCGGATTTCCATTACTCTCCCCGCCTTGACACATTCCATTCATCTGCGAGACCGGAATGACCACTACTCCGGGATTTTGTGCCATAAGCTTCGTCAATGCAACACCAACCACAGAATCGTCCTCAATGCTCGTCGGCAAGTCCTTGCCCCAGAGAAGGATGTCGAACTCATCACTCTGTCCAAGTACTTCTATGCAACTCGTCAGGATCTCGGCATCGAATGCGCTCTGAGCGCTCAAATCTAGGGGATTGAAGTTGTTTGCGAATCTCGGCAGCACGTTGGCCAACTTTTCGCGCAACCCATGGGAAAAGGAAGCAAGCTTCAGTTCTGGCGTCGACAGGATCGAATCAGCCACTATATTGCCCATTCCGCCAGAAAAACTTACAAATGCGACGCGTTTCCCCCGGGGGCTGCGGCAGGTGTTGAAAGCCACAACGGTTTCGATTAGGTCCTCAACCGAGTGAACGGCAATGACACCCAGATCTTCCAGAAAACGGATATCTGTTTTATAGCTGTTCGCGCCTTGTGTTGCCGTATGTCGTTTGATGCTCTTTTGCACCTCAGCATGTGCCCCGACGCGCAACATGATGATTGGCTTGCCCAGTTCCCGTGCGCGCGTACAGGCAATGGCAAAGCATTCTGGATCGTTAATGCCTTCGCAATAGCTGACGATGACTTCCGTTTGTGGATCGTCGGCGAAGAAGTTAATTAGTTGGGCTGTTGTTACGCTGGCTTCATTGCCAGTCGTCATGATCTTGCTAATCCCAATGCCTCTGCTCATCAACGGATGCATCACTGTGACCATCTGCCCGCTCTGGAAGACGCCACTGACTCCTCCAGCGAGCACCTTAGTGATCTTATTGTCCCCGACGGCAATTATCGGCCGGTGAAGATTGAGCAGCCCAAATGTGTTGGGCCCGATAACGACTATTGTCGCCGCGTCTTCTGCCCAGCGTTGAACTTGTTGCTGTCTGGCGCGGCCTTCCCTCGAGTCGAGTTCCGCAAAACCGCTAGCGATGATCTGCGCGGCTCCCACCGACTTTCGCTTGCATTCCTCTAAAATAGGGAGAAGATTCTCGGCTCGAACGCATAGCACGGCTAGATCGACGTGAAACGGGACGTCTGCGATGGACTTGTAACAGTCGACGCCGTCAATGCTCGTATACTTGGGGTTCACAGCAGCAATGTTTCCGTCGAAGCCGAAGGAAACGATGTTGTTAAGGATACTTTTGGCGAGGCTCGGCTTCGGCGAGGCACCAATCACGGCAACTCCCTGCGGTTCGAACAGGGATTTCAGAGCCCATCTGCGGTTTGCCATCCTGAAGTTGGCCGAATGCTGTGCTTCTGAATGCATCATCGCCCCTCTCTCTGTGGTTATGGCATCTCATTGGCAATGAACATGCCAGAAGCATCTAAGCGCGATAAGCGCCTCAGCTCAGAGAATCCGCCGGAATAGGGCCGACACCTCGCTCTATGACATCGTATCGCTTCACAAATGGAACAATTTGAGCAACAGTCATTTGTGCGCGAAACGACAAAGGTGTAGCGATCGCGGCCCAATGTAGCGACTAGTGTTTTGCGACTCACATTGAATCTGGCGCGGCCCAGAGTGCGGTGAATGGTGCACGCAGGCGAACACGGCACGCTGGCTCAAGTGTGGTGAACAGGCACTGGAATCCGGGCTGCCGGGTCGGTCACTGGCCGCGTGATTGGAGGCCGAAGTTCTAGGTGTTCAGGCTGTTTGCTAAAGCTGTGTTTTCTCTCATGGCGCAACCGCGCACCGATCCATGAACGGCACGCCGATTGCTTGGATGATGAATGCGGCTGAAACGAAGTCGCAGTTGCATTGATAATGCATACGTTCGGACGCAAGAGAATGAACTTAACGGCGGCCGATCTGATCTTAGTGCGGGCCTGGATTGGTGCTAGTCAAGGAGAAGGTCTGGATGATTTCTGAGGTCTTTATCACCTGTGCTGTCACAGGGTCTGGAAGTTCTGTGGAGCACAGCCCGCATGTGCCGGTGACCCCAGAGCAGATCGCCGATTCGGCTATTGAAGCCGCCCGGGAGGGCGCGGCAGTGGTTCACATTCACGTCCGTGATCTTGAAACCCGACGGGGAGCCCGAGACCCGGCCCTATATAGGGCGGTGGTGCAGCGGATTCGGAAGTCGGACGTGAATCCGGTAATCAACCTGACTGCGGGTATGGGCGGAGACCTCGTGTTAGGTGAACCGCAGTCTCCTCTGCCGCCGAACCCCGCGGCGACGGACATGGCGGGTGCGCTCGAGCGACTGGTGCATGTGGAGGAGTTGCGCCCTGAAATCTGCACTCTCGATTGCGGGACGATGAACTGGGGCGCCCGCGCCCAGTACATCATGGTCAATACCGCCGGGACGCTGCGCGTGATGGCCGCACGCGTGAAGGAGCTAGGTGTGCGTCCTGAACTTGAAGTGTTCGATACGGGTCAGTTGGTGCTCGTGCGCGACTTAATTGAGGACGGGATAATCGAGGATCCCGCGTTGATCCAGCTATGTATGGGAATTCGGTACGGCGCACCTGACGATCTTACCACGCTCATGGCGCTGGTGCACCAGATTCCGCCTCGAGCGATCTACTCGGCCTTCTCGATCGGACGAATGCAGCTTCCGTATGCGGCATTGGCACCGTTGGTCGGCGCAAACGTACGGGTTGGTCTAGAAGACAATCTTTATCTCTCTCGCGGGCGGCTGGCGACTAATGCCGAACTCGTCCAGCGGGCCGTGGAAATTCTCGTCAGGATGGGCGTGCGCGTAATGAGCGCAGATGAGGTACGCCAGAAACTCGAATTGAGGGCCACCACTGAGAGGTGAGAGTCTATGCCTAACGTGAGCCCGCGACCGGGAGGTCTGCAGCCGGAGCGCCCTATCGCCCAAATCCGCGGAAGTAGCTCGTCGAGCCTTGGACGGGTGTGCAGCGACCCGACCAAAACCTCAGCCAGCAAGTCTTTGTGGATCGACGTCGTGCACTGTTGAGGCGGTCTGGCTTTAAGCGCCATCAGCGATCCGCCAAAAACGGCCTAGCCAAGGTGACCTGCCCCTGCCGATTTCCTCCAGTTGAAGTTTGAGTCCGGCCTTCTGAAGGACGGACAAATGAAGCGAGCCAG
>NZ_JBVVOY010000051.1:0-10535 GCF_055807535.1 Bradyrhizobium sp. Kon37 | reverse complement strand
ACCATCATCACCAGCCAGGTACCGATCGAAAATTGGCATGAGATCATCGCCGACCCGACCATCGCCGACGCCGTCCTCGACCGCCTCGTCCACAACGCTCACCGCCTCATCCTCAAAGGAGACAGCATGCGGAAAATAACTGCCCAACGCGCCAATCTTGACGCCGCGAAGAAAACCTGACCCAACTCCTCATGCCGGCAACCACACCCCGGCCGCCTTCGTCGGAACAGGTGGCCGCCTTCGATCGGAATGCATGGTCGCGTTCAATCGGAATCTCTGGCCGCAATCCCCGGAATCCGCATTCGCGGCGAGCGCGCCTGAAGGAAATTTCGTCGAGCGTCATAAGAAATGAACTCCAGATGTCCCCCCTGCCTTATCGGGTTTGCGAGTTTGCCGATGTCCGGTTCGTGTGTGGGGCGGCGGGTCTCGGCACTGTTCGGCGAATCATCGAGCAGCACGAGTGTCGGGCGCGGCATCATCGCGCGCCCGATCGCAATCATCTGTTGCTCGCCACCGAGGCCGCAACAAGCACAGCGGCGTTGCTTAAGCCGCGGGCCCCAGGACTAGATGCGTTCGAGATCGTCGGCGAGCGCACGACGGCTCGGCCGACGCAGAAACCCGCCGGCGAGAAGATTTTGAAGTACTTGCACCATCCCCGTTCCGCCGAAGCGTCCTTGCCTATTCTCCGCCTTGATAGAACCGGTTGAGCGCCAATGACCAGCGACTTTCCGATCCAATCCCGCTGCTCGACGCTTCACCGGCGGCGCCGGACGTCACCTTCTCGGGCTCGGTCGGGCGGCACCTGTTTTCGCTAGCGGTAGTCGTCCACTCCGCTCGGCCCACTGTCCTGCGCATGTTCGGTAAGGCGCGACATCGTCACGAACCCGCTTTCGTGTGGTAACCGCGAGGATGCCACGGTCGTTAAGGTCAACATTCAGCTGCTGTAGAACGGCGATTGCGCTTTTAATCGAAGGAGGCAGGTCTGTTCGCGTCAACTGCGAATGCGAACGCCGCTTCAACGTCGCTCTCGATAGTTCTACCACGCGATAGCGGAGGCAGTTGATCTTTTGGAAAAAAGATCGCCTCGCTCGTCTCCAATCTCGGCCGCACTTCACCGCCTGAAACCCTATCGCAAAGGAAGAACATTTTATAAAAATCCCGGACATCAGGCGAATATGGGCCGCTGGCCTTGTGTCGCACACCGTAGAGACGACGAACAGACACTTTCAATCCAGCCTCTTCGTACAACTCCTTCTCGATGTTTTGGGCGGCAGAGAGGCCAACGTCTGCAAAGCCACCGGGCAAGGCCCAAAGACCATCGCTCTTCTCCCGCACCAGAAGAACCTTGTTCTCTTCGACAATCGCTCCGCGCACATCAACTTTCGGGGTCGCATAGCCCTGCGCGAAATCAGATATGAGCCCCTCTATCCTTTTGATGGGAACATTTCCCAACGTCGCGAGCATTCCGTTGGCTATAGAAGCGATCTCCTCGTATCGTTCTCGATCGAACTGATCTCGCGCGAAATGCAGCCCGGTTGATGCGATAGCTTGCAACCTCTTGCCATACGCAAGCCACTGAGGCTCCATGATGCCACTCCTTCTCGACTGCAATGATCTCATAGCAAACGGCGGCTTAAGACGGAAGCACATGCCGCCTCATGCAGTACGACCTGCGGCGGAGGTGCCGGCCGCGCTTGGTACAGCAGTCGCTTTTCCAAAGTTGGAATGGGGAATCGAAATTTAACGCAGTATTCCTGCTGCTTCTAAACAAAAGTGCATTATTTCGGCGAGATTGCACCCGCGGTTCGCGTTCTCTAAGTGAGAAACACACGGGAAGTGCTCATCATTGCCGTCGCCCTTTTGTTAAATTAGATACACTCGGGCTCCGGCTCCGGGAGATTGGAATCGCGGCAAGCGCGATTGAGCCATAGGTAGTCAGTAAGGCTGAGGCGACGATCAATGCCGAATTACCGAAAACACGGGTTCCGAAGCCTGCGGCGGGGCATTTCTCTCACGGTCGCGGCGGCGCGCCGATGAAATCGTGCACATGGAACTTTGAATCACGACGGCTACCCTCCGGGCGGCTAAGTCTTGTCAATATCCTCAGGGATCTCCTGTCGGAGCTTCGGCCCTTGACTGAGCCGTCGCCAAGCGCCGCGACGGCGCCTCCTTGCGCCCTCGCCGCTTTTACAACCCGCTCGGAGAGCGGCGGTGTCGTCGCGAGCCAAGAGCGAACGAACAACGCCAGGCTCGCCGCGCTCTATGAGAGCCCCCAGAGCGAGGCAGGCAGCCGAGGTGTTCCGCACCTTAGTCGATCAGGTGACGCTCGTGGCGGGCGTGGAAGAGCTGGCCATCGTGCTGCGCGTCGACCTGGCCGCGATCCTGCGGTTTGCAGCGATCAAGAAAAAACCCGACATCCTTTCGGAGGCTGGGGTTTTGGGTGCCTTGCTTTCGCAAGGATCGTTGGTTGCGGGGATAGGATCCTGAGCCGCCCCGCAATAGACATAACAAACTGATATTACTTACTAGTTTGTCCTAAAAAATATTGTTGTGCTAGAATTTGTGCTAAATCAGCACTCCAGATGTGCCGTAACGTGATATTTGTCACACAAATGGGCAATTGCCTGACGCTCCCAGCTGGAACTATCACCATCGCCCTGCCCCTGCCCCTTCTCTTGCTTCGTCGGATTAATGGGGAAGATCCATTCCTCTAGCCGCCTGCAAAACTCAAGTCGGTGGTAAACTCGGCAACCATGAGACGACCTATCGACCTTGCCGAATTCGCCAAGCTTCCTCACATCAACACAGCGGCGCTTAACGGCCGAACGATTCTATTGATGCCGGTATGGGACGGCGTCAATTGGAGCCACTGGATCGATGCTCCCGATGGGCAGTTCATCAAAATCCAGATTGTCGATGCCGCGCGCTCGAACTATCTCGCCACCACGCCAGCCAGCGAAAACGATCTCCACATCCCCTTCGTAGATTTCATGTGGCAAAGGGCAAGCTGGCCGGAGGTCACCAGGCAGATCAGCGCCATCTGCGACGACTTTCACCTTCTTGCGACCATCGCAGCCAAGCTGGAGCACTTTCACGAGGCCCATGCCAGCGTCGATCGGACGCTCATGGACGCCTTCGTGAAGAGCGAGATTGAGCAGCTTGTCGTCGTTGCGAGATCGATATTCGATCTGCTCCAGGAGGTGATTGCTCACTTTTGGAATGACCGCATCAAGCTCGTTGATCCCAAGGAAGACGCACTCCGCAGACAAAACAAGGCGCCTGACACCTTCAGAAAGTTCGCCATGAATGGCGAATCTCCGAGGACAGCAGAGGAAATTACAAAGCGCTATGCAGTGCCATTGACCGTTAGCGACGTATACGCGAAGCATACGCCATTTTTTCTGTCACTCCGTAAAATGCGGGACCACATCATCCATGGGGGCAGCAGCGTCGACACCATTTTCGTAACAGAGAAGGGCTTCTGTATCGATCCGAAATCGAAATATTTCAGTGGGTTCGCCTGGAAGCCGGAGCATCACTACAATGAAAACATTGTCTCGCTGCGTCCGTGGATCGGCGATGTCATTATTCAGACCATCAACGCCTGCTCTGAAATTATGTCCTCGCTCGCGAGCGTCGTTCCATTTCCACCGCCGATAGCGCCAGGCTATCAGATCTTCATTCGCGATCCCGCCAACAAGGCCCTCATTCGATTGCTGGACACGGGGAAAGGCAATCTGATCTGGTGGAGTGAAGGGCCGATCGAAGGTGACAAGCCTCACGCGTGACGGTTGGGTCGAGTCCCCAGGGGAAGACGGTGCTATAGTCCCCTCATGCTCGAATCGGTTTCGGCAGAGCGCGGCGGGCTTATGCGGTTCTTTGGCCGCCATTTGGTCGCGCTGTGCGTCACCTACCACGAAAAGGACAGCGTAGACACCAGCCTGCGGTACACGGCCTATTCTTGCACTCTGCTGCAAATCGACGGATATTATTTCCTGCTGACGGCAGGTCATATTCTTGGCGAGCTGAACCGGGCCCTGAAAAGCGACACTATTGAAGTTCTTCAGGCGGGTCTCCGAGACAATCCAAACTCGGGCGGCGTCCACGACATGCTGATACCGTTCGATCTTAAGAATGCCCTTATGGCGTTCATTGACGAGGATGGGCTCGATTTCGGTGTCATCCTCCTGCACCCTCACTACGTACGCCTGCTCGACGCTAACGGCATGATTGCCCTCGCCGAAGAAAACTGGGTCCGCCAGCATACGGTGAGGTTTGATGCTCACTTCATGCTTGGGTTTCCGGATGAGCTGACATCCACGAATGTTAATACAATCGGCGAGGGCTTAATCACCCCGACCATGATTCCCGTTGAACGCCTCGATGAGCTGCCGGGGGACCTACCGCCTAGGCGACATTCCCGTTTCGTCGCCAAGCTGCCGGATGATTTCGGTCTTGCTAGCGTGGTGGGTATGAGCGGCGGACCGATCCTGGGGTTCAATCTGACGCCGCCTATGCGCTATTGGGTAGTCGCGCTACAGAGTACCTGGCTCCGAGACCGACGACTGGTCTTCGGATGCCCGGTCCCTATTCTGGCTCCGTTGCTGACCGAGGCTCTGCGGAACGCGCAAACGACTTCTGGCTGTCAGATCGAAACGTCTGCGGCTCCGCAAAGGCCTGCATCTGCAGAACACGGAGGAGCAGAACCTGAACAAATGGGCGAAACACCAGCAGCGCATCGCATTCGTGAAATCCTGTCCAAGGCGAAGGAGCTGGCGGCAGAGTATTATCGACTGACGGGCAAGCCTCTCGGGATTACGGGAGAAGTCGCGGAATACGTGGCGGCCGAAGTCCTGAACCTAGAACTCGCGCCACCGAGGACCAAAGGCTACGACGCGATCAGGAAGACTGGCAACGGAGATATTCGAATTCAGATAAAAGGGCGTGCCTTCGGCGAAAACTCAAAGCGCAGCCAGCGGCTCGGCACGATCAAGAAGGGCGCTCCCTGCGACACGGTCCTACTGGTTCTGCTCGATAGCGGTACTCTTGAGCCGCGCGAGATGTGGGAAGCTCCGATGGACAAGGTCGAGGAAAGATTGGCCATCCCTGGCTCAAGGGCACGCGAGCGCGGTTCGCTGGGTGTGAGCGAGTTCAAGCGCCTCGCAGATCGTATCTGGCCTTCCGGAGACTAAAGCGGGTATTGATTCTGCTGGCATCGGCGCCAATGCCGAGATTGCTGCATTGGCGATGCCGAGCAACACGATCCGGACGAGCCGTGGGTCAAGGGCGGCCTTCCGCTTGTCTCGACCCTTGAGGCGCGGCTCAGCCGGAGCCAATTGAGAGTGAAAACGCTCTCTATCGATCTGATGATTCAACTTATGGAGGGCTTCCTGTGACCGAGCTTCAACAAGAGCAGGCAGCTCCTCCCGGGCTCGGTATTCCTGCTAATAATGTCGGCCAACCCATCCCACTGTCTGGCCTCCAGTGCCAAGCCGTTTCGGCGGAAGCCGGCCGTGCGGGAGATAAGATCCAGTTCTGGACCAGGCTCGGCCTCTCCTCGGACAATCACTTCTTTCATCGTGTGGTGAAAGGCCTGAGCGATCACATCGAGCATGTTGCCCGTCAGTCAGGCCGTAGCGTCAGCCTCCAACGTGCGCACGATGTCCTGCTGGTCATCCACCCGGATGATACGGGCGAATTGTGGCTCGACACCGCCGCTGTCGCTCTTCGGATCATGCCCAAGCGGGACATCGTCGCTGGGATGGTCGTGTACGATAACGACATCGCCGATGTGACCGGCATGCTCTTCCCTCTCGTGAACATCGGCAAGGAGGACCGAGTTATCTGCATCTTTCGCGAAGGCTGGCACTTCGCGCTGTTCTTCGACTTCAATCCGGCCGGCGATTTTTCCGTTCCCGATATGCAACGTGATCTGGGCACTTTGTACCGGAGGCTGAAATACGGCGCGATTTACGATGCGATCACCAACCCGACGGTATTTTCGCGGCTCGTCGGTGCAGGCTGGTTTCCATTCGTGGAAATTCTGGGATCTGAATTCCAAAGCCTCGCAAGCGCCTGCGAAGCCGGTTTCGAATTAGATGAGGAAGAGACAAACATACTCTCGAAGTTCGATGCTGACCGCATCGATCGCATGTTCAACCGGTGGATGGAAAAACCCCATTTTGCGGGCAAAGAGGCACTGCTGCGCTCTGCCTTGAAATCATTCGGCACCGGAGATGCCATTCCCGTGCTCAAGATCGTCCTGACTGAAATTGAAGGGATCTTGGACGAAGCCTATCGCAGGATTCACGGCAGCGGCGCAAAGATCAAAAAGCTCCTCGAATTCGCAGTGGCTTCCGCTACGGTAAAGACAGGCCGACCAGATACTTTGCTGCTTCCAGAAGCGTTCGCGCACTACCTCAAACATCACACGTTCGGAGACTTTGATCCTGAGACGCGCACTGGCAACAGCAGTTCACGCCATGCAGTGGGTCACGGCGCGGCAACTGCGGAAGCGTATACGATGGCTCGCGCCCTCCAGGCCCTTCTCACGTTGGACCAACTGGCATTTTACACTTGATCGGTACCATGTTCGTACGCTGGCGCAGACATCAACGTCACCGGAGTACTGGAGCAGTTTACTCCGAAGTCCGGAAACTAACTCTAAGTTAGCAAGCGGGTCTTTTTCCGAAACCTAGGCAGCAACTCGCGAAGCAACACGACGAGCCGGCTTGTGCCGGATAACCACATCTACGCGATAGTTGAGCCGATCGAGGCATCGAACAATCCTGTCGATCGAGAATTTTCCAACACGGCCGGTGACCAAGGCAGATACATCGGGTTGTTTAAGGCCAAGCAGTTCAGCAGCCTTGGTCTGGGTCAGCTTACGACGTTTAATGATCGTACGAAGCTCGCGGATAAGCTTTGCTTTCAGGAGTTCTTCTTCAGGATTGGCAAAGCCAAGGTCAGCGAAGATGTTTTCGCTGCCGGCGGTTGCTTTGATAGCCTTGCTCATTTCTTGCTTCCTTTTCCGTAGTTCTCTTGGTAGTGGGCCTCGGCTGCTTTCAACCGGGCTTGAATTACCTCGATATCGCGCTTTGGAGTTTCGATCCCCTTCTTCGACTTCTTTTGGAAGGCGTGAAGGACATAAATGACGCCAGCAAAGCGCACGGTGTAGACGGCTCGGAATGTATCGCCATCTTCATCGTCGACGACCTCAAGCACACTTCGGCCGCCAAAACCCTTTAAGGCCTTGGCACGAGGATGCTCGTCGCCATTCTGTGCATCATTGATCGCGAACCCCATGACGCGGCAAACCTCGTCCGGGAAAGCCCGTAAATCGTCCTTTGACGATCCGATCCAAACTACGGGCTTCTGTGTGGTCATTCGCCCCTATCTTATAGCACTACTGCTATAGCTTTTCAACAGATTTCCTGACAGACCCGCAAAAGGCTAATTTCCGCCACAACGGGATACTTTTCCCCTTCGCCGGAGCGATCTTGCTCGACATGCCTTCCGAAGGAATGAAGCATGAGTTTGCTTTAAACAAATGAGCCGGGGCCAGTTTACTAATCGCTGCAAACGCTAACCTTGGGTCGGTATGTCCCCTCCGCTCTTTTCACCTACCAAGATCATCTGTCGGTAGATCTGAGCATCTCGATCAGATCCTTGGGTAGCCCAAGATAGGCCTTCGCCTGGTCTGACTCGGACATCAGCTTGGGGCTAAGCTCCCTCATGTCCAGACCACGCTCGTTTATCTCGTCAATGGCGTCCCCAAAACGCTGGATATGAGTTCGAGTGAACTCGTCGGGCGGCTTCGGCCAACCGATTGAACAGCTTGACGTGGTTGCCAGGAAACACCGGCTCGGTCGGTCCCGGCAATATCGGCGGCTGCGACGGACGCGGGTTCTTCTTCCGCTCACGGGCTTTGCCCTGCGGCACATACTTGGGCCGGTCCCGCAGCCGCTCATAGGGGTGAACCGCGTTCGGCATGCTCTTGCAGTAGCCGACGCCCCGCTTGCCGCGCACCTCGATCTCAAGGATGCGCTGACCGCTCTGATCGTCGTCCACAATGGTCACGTCGCGGTGCTGGAGGTTCTTGGCCTCGTCCGGCCGCAGGCCGGTGTTGGCCAGGAATAGCACGTAGTCGTGGAGTTGCTCCGCATTCCACCTGAAGTGCGGCTGGCTCTTCCGCACATGCTCACGCGTTGCGGTATAGAGCTGCTTGTATTCATCCGGGCTGAACCAGGGCCGGTGCACCACCTTCCCCGATGTCTTATAGGGCGGCGAGAAGTCCGGCAGGTGCGCCAGCCATTCGTGCCGAATGGCGGTCTTGAGCACCTGCCTTATGGTCACGACCTCATCATGGATGGTGCTGCGCGCGGGAGCCTTGCCCGTCGTCGACGTCGCAATGCGGTGAACTCTGTACTCCTGCACCTTGCCAGGCGTGATCTCCGACAGCCCCATGTCGCCAAAGAACGGCAACAGATGTAGCCGCAACCGAATGGCATAGCCCTCCACCCATCGCTTGCTGCGATGCCCCTCGGTGATGACCTCGTACTCCTTCAGAAATTGGTCGGCCGCCTGCTTGAAGGTCTTCTCGTTGGGCTTGAGAAGCCCAGCCTGGGATTTGCCGCGCAGCCCGAGATACCAGTTCTCGGCAACTTGCTTGGCGAGGACGAGGTCGTCCTCGCCAGTCGTGGCGCGATATTGTCGCCCCTTGATGGAAGCTGAGCAGTGCCAGTGGCGACCGTCGCCACGCCTGTAAACTCGGACCAAACCGCCTAACAACTCGTGCCGGGCCATCTTGCACCTCCACGTGCATGATAGCGCGGCGCAACCGACCAGTCGAATTTTGTGCTAGCCGTGTGCTAGGCCATTTACGAAAAATTAAAGGGTTAGGCTTTCGCCTAACCCTTTGTATTACATCGAATATTTGGTTGCGGGGAGAGGATTTGAACCTCTGACCTTCAGGTTATGAGGCCGAAGGCCGGAATGAAGCGAAAAGGGCCGCCGGCCACGTCCCAAATCAATCGAAGCGATTCGTCCTTTTTGCACGCCACAGCAACCCAGCGCCATACCTGCGCACTTGATTTCTTTCTTGCTAGAGCAGCCTCCGATCTTATCGCTTCACATGGTTCGGGACCGAGGCATGAGCGGCAAGGACGAAAAGAGTCCGATCGAGACCTTCGTGTCGCCAAGCAGTCGGAAAATGCCGCCTGCTACCAAGCGCCATCGTAAGAACCGTGGCATGCCGCGGCCGGCAGCGTACGATGTCGAAACGCTGCCGGGCAGTTCTAATTTGACGGCGTTAGAGGCGGCGGCGGTTATCCGCCGCACGCCCGGCGCACTGGAGCAGTGGCGGCGCGACCCGCCACCCGCTGAAATGCCGCTACGTCGATGGCCGCCCGCTTTATCGCGTCGATGCGGTGCGCGATTATTCGGCCAGCCGCTAAGACCACTAAGCCGCCCCGGCCGCATAATGCTCGCGGAGACGGCCGAGCAGTTCGGCCTTGATCGGGTCGAGCGGATTCGTCCGCTGCAGCCGCACCACCTTGTGACCCCGTTCCGCGCCAACTAATTGCGCGATGTAGTCATGAGCCGCTTCGAACGGCATCTTGCGGATGATCCACTGTTCGTCGTGATTATAGACCTGATCGATTCCACGCGGCTTTCGCACCACGCATAGCCGTTGAATTTCGTTGTCGTAGCGGCAACGAGACATTATGGTCGCAAGCTCCGCCTTAAGTCATGCATGGTGAACTTGGCGACAGCCGCTTTCCTTGATCAGACGGTTGACCATCTTGGTGAAGCCCGACATCTGGCCGCCGGTCGTCTGTGACGGGAAGACATAGTCGGACGTTGCGCGCTGGAAGTCTTTCGCGGCGGTAAGCACCTCGTCAACAAGATGTGTGCGCGGCAACGTCGTGGTGTAGGCCCATTTTGGTCCATGCCGCATCGAAGGTGATGCGATCATCCATGATGTGCTTTTGCCCTCGATCATGGTTGGTTCGCTGCGACGCGGGCCACCGAGTAGGCACATCCGTGTCAACAGCCCAAAAGCCCCGAGTTTGCTGGATGCATGCCAAACCTTGATGATCTCCTCGTCGATCAGCGCGCGGCCCTTCGTTCGGCGCCCGACCCTCTGTGCACAGGTTTCCTTGGGCGCGCGATAGCCGACGAGCACGTTGTGCTCCACATAACCTTCGCCTACACACCATTCGAGGAAGGTGTGCGTGTGCCTGCGCACGTCCTTGGCGGCGCCGCGCTTACCGGTCTTGGCTATCCCGTCCACCGCCGTCGTGATTTGCCGTCGCGTCAACTCGCCGATGGCGAGATGATGAGTTCGCCATGCATGACCATCCCCCGATCGGGCGATCCTGGCTACTACGCCTGCATCATCCGTGAGCTAAATGGTCGTCCGTTAAGAAGCCGAATTGAGCGGGATCACTGGACGGTCAAGCGTATGCGATAGCTGGATCAGGAAGAGGCACAAGAGTTCTCTGAGCCAGGCGAGGATACGGCGGAAGTTGTGG
>NZ_JBVVOY010000050.1:0-14078 GCF_055807535.1 Bradyrhizobium sp. Kon37 | reverse complement strand
AGGTCATGCAGTGCTGGAATGAGTTGGGCGAGCGCCGTCACGGTCTGGTCGCGCCGACCAGCATGAGGGCAGCGTCCCAACTCGTCGGGAGGGCATCTGTCGTGCAGGAGCACGATTGCGCCCGGCCGGACAGAGGCCAGCACCACGGCAACGATTGCCTCGACGCCGGGAGGAGACCAGTCTTGCGGGTCGACTGACCAGTGCAGGGCTGCCAGTTGGGCCTTCGCCGACACGGCGAAGGCCTCCTTGCTCCAGATCCCGTACGGCGCACGCATGTGCCGCGGCCTGGAGCCCGCATCGAAAACACTCTCCAGTTCCCTGTTCTCGCCAAGCGCTCGAGCGGCGCGACGCCTGACCGATGCGCGTAAAGCGCAGCCATCCGGAATCTCAGCTGACAGAGAGCTGCATCCAACGGCGCATTTCGTCCTTGTCGTTACTGGCGTTTGCTGCGCCGCTCTTGCTTGGCCGGAGCTCTGAGCGCAAGCTGCGCACGCTGCTTCATTATTGATGTTCGTCCAGATCGATGTATCCCGCGCGCCGGTGGCTCGCTGACGCAATACGATACCTCACGCTGCGCCCCAGTCAGCATAGCCAAACCAAGAGGGGCCTCGATCTGGGCGCAAGAGGTGAACATGTGCTGACGCTTGCACGTCATCCGTCAATTGCATTGAGAATAGCGACTACGTCATCGCGCGCCTTGTCCTCAATCGTCCTTGCGATTGCAGGCGGCTAGCTATGGGGATTTGTAGATTAATGTTAAAATCTATTCTTTTGATGTGAGGTATCCATGCTGCGGATGGGCCAAGAGGGATCAACGCTCGGTGGGCAAGCCGATGCTCTTGATCCACTTGATCAGGCTAACGCGATAGAGTGGCTCCGCATGCGACCGTCCTTTCGGTGCAAGGTCCTGGCCGAGCATCGAACCCATCTCGGGAAACGCGAATCATGGTGCTTGAGCTGGATCACCTCAAGCGAGCTTCACACGAGCAAAGTCGGGCGATTGCCAGTGGCGATGACGACGAGTGGCCGGTCCTTTCGATGCTTAAGTTGCAGAGCTGAAGGGGACTCGCACTTGTTCGATGCAGCGGGCCGTTGAGCCTGGCCAGAGAAGCGTCGTTCGTGATGCACGAGATAAATCCGAGCTTGCAGCATTTCGGCAGGTCTCCACCCAAGCCCTGCCGGCCGCCAGGGGGGCACTAGATTGATCAACTAGCGTGGTGCTGTCGCTCCATTCCATCAGGCTGATGGCTGCTCAGCAGCTCGATCGGATCGCCTCGCCTAACATCAACCGTGCACCGCCAAATGTCGCGGCAAGGGATCGACGGACCGGGGCATTCATCAATGCATCTTGCGATGAGCGCTCAACATGCCGATCTCGCTAAGGAGATCCTGGGTGCGGCGGGGTTCGCTGGCCATGAACATTTTCATTGCAGAATCGAGCGAGCTGTATGCCCGCTCGCGGACTGCCTGCGGCAAATCAGGAGTTGCGTCGATCGCAGCGCGCGCGTCGCTCATAATCTTATCTTTTGCGGAAAGAAGCTTCGCGTCTAAAATCACATGAAGCGTCTCTCGAACGTCAGGTAAAATTGAGCTATCGCCATCGATCAATTCTCGGAGTTTCCAAAACATACGCTCGACTGCTACCATCGACCCCAGGACTGACATCAGTCTTGGTGACATCATAGGCGATCTCCTTCTCCAGCCAGACTGTGGCGGCCATCCGCCAAATCCGACACCTCCCCGATTGACACCGGCGTGCGAGGTGATCCTGGACAGGCGAATGACTGGGATTACATTTGCGCTGCTATGCCCCGCCGGCGTGAGACGGACCTTCAAAGGGCACTTATCCCTGTGGTCCAAGACCGTAACATAGGGTGCGTGAGATGGCGTCAAAAGCCGACATGGAGGACGTGCGCCGTCTTCGTTTTGCCATACGCTGCAATAGGCATTGGAGGTGGACATCTACTGCCAAAGCATCCGTGCTCTTCCGCTTGTGCACTGCGATCGCTCTGTTGACGACCGAAACGGCTGAGTGATCCCGCTCACGCAAAGCTGGTCATCCGATATCCCGTTGCTCGGAGCGCCGACACGTTTCGTGATTGCGTGGGTGCATCGAGATCGACCCTCCCGAGTCGGCGATCGCGTGTGTTGGTCGTGCTCCACGTCGACCTCGATCAATCTATTGGTTCTCCATCGATTGCCCGGTCGAGCCCAGCAGTGATAGCAGGTTATATGCGAAGATCATTTTCATCTGCCGGAGTCCGTATCTCGGATTGAGTCACTTCGTCTGTCTTACTGTCCTCGTCACTGCACGGCTATGCTGTGCAAACCGTGCATTTCACCCACCATCGGCCCCCGCGTTTCTCCGCACGCAGCTTGCCGCGGCGGATCCGAGAGAGAACGGCTTCCGGGCTTATGTGATTCGTCGCTGCGAACCGCTGAACTGTCAGGTAGTCGTTATGGAGAGGTGGAGGTGTGCTAATGCCGTGGGCAGCCAGCAGAATGCGCAGTGCGGCCAACTCCGCCAGCACGACCTCGAGCTTGCGCGCGATCTCCTCCGTACGGTCGGAGCGCTGCCGCGACCGTGTCACGACAGGCCCGCTCTGGCGATAACCCACACCTTGGATTCGTCTGGAATGCGATCGACGAGCCGGCGCGCCAAAGCGGGATCGGCGTGAACCAACTCACGTATCCAGGCAAACCAATGCTCGAGCATTCTCAACGCATGCAAAATGAGAGATAGGCGATATATTGCCGTTAAGCTTTCTGTTTGCTGATGCAGCCGAAAGGGTCGCTTGGGTGTAAAAGCCATTTGAACGATAGCCGCGGCTGATCGAGACATTCGGCAGCGGTGCTCATCGGCGTCGCTACGGCCATTTATTATCGGTTCAACCGCGAACTTATCGGAACCGCTGTGGGTCATAGCCCGCGCTCTGCCGCTATTAGCTCGGAGTGAATCGCAGTGGCCGTGTTGAGGCAGGCATCCAGTGGTAGAGATCCGAAGGCGAGCTGGCAAAGGAGATAGTTGGCCCCTGCCTCTTCCAAGTGATCGAGAAGAGTTTGGCGCACTGAAGCGCTCGTTCCGACAACGCACAGTTCACTCTCAATTGCAGCATCCAAGGTCAGGGGCAGGTTGGAAGGAGGCGGGATGTCATTGAGCTCGTACAGGAACTTAAAGCTTTTGAGCCATGTTTCGTAGGCAGGCGCGGCGAGGGAACGGGCCGCTGCTTCAGAGTTGGCAATCACGACCATGCGGAGCAACGCGAGAAATGTTGCTGAACTGTTGGCGTCACCCTCGGCGTTTTGATGAGCGCGATAGACATCGGTTATCTTACGAACGGCAGAAGAGGGGCCCATGCACGCGAGATTGGCCCCAATTGCCGCAGCCCAGCGGGCTGAATCTGGCCGATTTGTTGCAATCCACGTCGGGGGACAAGGATGCTGGTGAGGTGAAAGCGTCAAAGGGACGTTGCTCAGCGCAAAATGCTGCCCTTCGTATGTGAGCGGGCCGCCATTCATCGCCCCAACGAAGATTTGAGAAGCTTCTTCGTAACGGCTCGAGGCGACATCGGCTCCAACGCCAAAATAGCTCAATTCGATCGGCAGAGAGCCGCGACCAAGGCCGACCTCAACCCTGCCGCCGCTCAGGTGATCCAACATGCAGATCTCCTCGAATGCACGCAGCGGGTGATAGAGGTTGAGCAGCATGACCAAAGGACCGACGCGAAGTCGCCGTGTGCGTTGTATGACGCTTGACAGAAACAAATTCGGCGACGGACCCAGTCCATGCGGAGTGCAATGATGCTCCGCCAGATGATAGGCATAGAAACCGAGCCGGTCGTAGGCCTCCGCCAGCGTAAGGCGGTCCGCGTATTGCCGTGCAATATCGCGGCCGTCCTCGTCAAGATGATCAAAGATGCCGCAGGTCAGATTTGAGGGAAACACGTTTCTCACTCAACTATCTCCTATATAGAGAGGACCGGAGTCCGCCGGGTTTTGGGAGTGCAAGAGGCGCTCGCTGGCAATGCGCTGTATTACTGCGAAGCCGTTCACAACGGTCGTAATGCGGCGACTGGAGAACAAACTGGCTCGGGGCTGCCTCGCGAAGCTGCATCATGTGTGGGTCCGGAGCGATTACGACAGACATCTGTGACATGAGTGGAAGGGACCATTAGCCACGACATCCCACTTTCCTAAGAATGCTGCCGACGGCGGCAAGAAACGCATCCATCTGGCGCTTTGTACCGATGCTAACCCGAATGCACTCTTCCAGGCCGGCATCCGGAAAGAAGGCAACAAGGACTCTCTGGTCTTGCAACGCCGCCTGCCACCATCTGCCACCCTGGCCTACCGGCACACGGGCGAGGATGAAGTTCGCGTGGGAAGGCGTTACAGAGAACCCAAATTCAGAGAGGGCGGCCGTTACGCGCTGGCGCTCAAGCCTGACGTGGCGATGGTTCTCCTCATAGGCATCGCGATGCGCAAGGACGCTCATCCCCACGGCGTGAGCGACAACATTCATGTTGAAAACGTTCTGCATGTTGCGAAGCCGCCCGATCAGCTCGTGATGGCCGAAACCGAAGCCGACGCGAATGCCAGCGGCGGAATAGCTCTTGGAAAAGGTGCGCAGGACCAGCAGATTTGAGTGGCGCTCAACGAGGCGTAGGCCGTCCTCAGGTGCGAAATCGACGTAAGCTTCGTCCAGTACGATCAATCGGTCAGATCGCGTAACGAGGCGTTCGATCTCAGCGAGCGGAACAAAGGTTCCGGTCGGATTGTTCGGATTGGCCAGCAGAATGAACTTGGCCTGTTTCGCCGCACCGAAAAGCAGCTCGTCCATCGGCAAGCAGTCCGGTTCAGACCAGGGAATTTCAATGAAGCGGGCCCCTTGCAACATGGCAAGCTTGCGATTGAATGAAAAACCCGGCGACATCATTGCAACGTCGTCGCCCGGGGCAAGAAAGGCTCTGTAAATGAGGCTGAGCAGTTCAGACGATCCATTGCCAGCCATCACGCGATCAGTTGCAATGCCATAGGCAGCTGCGGCCGCTTGCCTCAAGCTGACATTGTCGTCTTCTGGATAGCGGTATTGCAGCTCGAGAGCTGCAATTGCGCTTCGCATCACGACGCCTGGCAAAGGAAAGGGGTTCTCGTTCGTGTTTAGTTTCACGCAATTGTTGTCGGTGGTGGGCCGCCCGGACGGTAGAGCATTTAATTCCCGAGCCACCGGCGAGAGCGCGGAAAGTATAGTCTGCAACTTTGCATCCAAAGTGGTGTCTCCCTTTTTGTCGACGAGAGTAGTTGAGGGCGTTCGGCGAGCCTACGTGGGTGCGTGCGCTTTGTTCGGACCCGAGAAGCGCGAGGCCCGCGTGAATGTGAGTGTTGGGAGGCGGACTTGGCTCTAAGGGCCGTACGGGATCAGACTCCGTCTCAAGGTCCGAAGGTGATCAGCACGGATCGGGCGTCGCACGGCGTTTTCCGAGCCAATACCTGCTTCCAGGAAAGGGATGGAAGGCCACGTCCCTGGACCGAACAGCGCAGCTAACGATTGGCTCGAACTCGCGCAATCCGCAGACGGACTGCGCGTGACTGAAATCGTTTCACGACATACGTTCGTTCTAAAGAGGTCCTGACAGCTCACTCCCGAGAGCGAGGCGGGCATCAATTTCACTGGCTGGAAGAAGACACCGGTCTTCGTCGGCCTTACGAATGTGGATGTGATGCTCACTGCAGTGGCACCAGACGAATGGGAACGTACTCTTCGGGCGGCCCTGCGAGCGCGCACGATAGCTGTGATAGCATTGCTGCGAGGGTGAGAAATGCTGCGACTGCCGCGATTGCGAGGCACGTGAGCAGCGCGTAATCGATATATCGAGGATGGTTCATCATTCGAACGCTCCGTACGGTGTTGGCACGGGCGGTCAGTTCTGCTCGACCGCTTCGACGGTATTGTCGCGCCAGCGGTAAACGATGAAACCAGGAGCGGCATTGTCTCCCTTGGAGTCGAATCTAACAGTGCCAATAGCCGTGTCGATTGACTCGGAGCGGAGGGCCGCAGCGACCCGCATAGCATCGAAGGTGCCGGCCCGTTTGACGGAGTCGGCCCATGCTTGAACCGCGGCATAAGCGTAGAGCGTGTAACCTGCGGCGGTTAGGCCCGAACCCTTGAGCTTGGCGACAGCAGCTGCGCCTGCAGCATTCTTCGTCGGGTCCGGCATAAAGGTAAAGAGCGTGCCGTTCGCGGCCTCGCCGGCAATGGCCCAAAAGTCGGTTGTCATCAGAGGATCGTTGGCGATCACGGTCAGACGTGCGCCCGCCTCCGCGGCTTGACGCACGATCAGGCCGATCTCGTTGTAATAGCCGCCGATATAGACGAGCTGGATTCCCTCTCGCTTCAGTCGCGAAACGAGAGCGGTATAATCCTTCTCGCCTGCAACATAGCTTTGTCGAACGGGATGCTCGCCGGCTGCACGAAGGCGCGATTCAACGATATCGGCGATACCCCTGCCTGCTGTGCTCTTGTCGTCGAGGACTGCGAGCTTTGCGTCTCGGTGATGCCGCACGATGTATTCGGCGGCAACCCTGCCTTGCTGGTCATCGCGACCGCAAATCCGAAACAGGGTGTTTAGGCCACGCTCTGTCAGACGGGAATTAGTCGACCCAGGCGAAATCTGAATTACCTCGGCTTCGGCGTATATGTCTGAAGCCGGAATCGACGAAGATGAACAGAAGTGACCAACGACGAGCTTGATCCCGTCACTTGTCAGGCGATTGGCAACAGCGACGGCCTGCTTGGGATCGCATGCATCGTCCGCGATCCTCAATATGAGCCTTGTGTCAGGCAGCAGACCCGATGCATTTATCGAATCCACAGCTGCGGCCGCTCCATCGCGTATCTGCGCGCCGAGCGCCGCAGTGCTTCCCGTCATTGGGCCGGCTATAGCAATGTAAACATCTTTTGACCTGGCGCTCGAGCTCAGGGCCAAAGAAACGAGCGCAGCAGCTGCAAGCCTGTGAACGCGAAGGACCGACATGTAGGGCTCCCGATGTCTCGCGCACGACTTGGTCTACTTCGCCTCCTGGATGGCGGCGACCAACAGTCCGGCGCAATGATGTTTGAGTCGAACTCAGGTGGGTACGAATGGGCTCAGGTTGTTGCCAGGTTGGGCATAAGCATCGGGCGGACACGGACGAATGGACGTTCCGAAACTAGTCAGGAGAAGCGGTCTAAGGCTGACAGCACCAATATCGAACATCCCGCCGATACCCGGTACTCGCGCCAATCTTCCGTGCTCGACAGACGTGTGCCGAGGAGACGCTTGGACGGCGCGGGACGATCCTCGAGCGACGTGTTCTCGTGGAGAACTCTCACCGAGAACGTCCGAGACTGATGCCGGTCATTGGAGTCTCCCTTAATTTAGCCGACGCGCTGTCCGTCGCCTCGCCGCTGCGTCGATGCTCTTAGAAGGTACAATGTGACGCTACGTACGAATCAAGTACTTTGAAGCGTGCTCGTCGAGGTTGATTGCCAAGATCCGCAGAGCGAAACACCAAATAGTGGGACAACGCAGCTTTGGAGGCGAACTGCTAGGGACCAAACGATCCTGGCTCAGACAAGGATCACCATGAGCTCATTGGGTTTGGCGACATTCCAGTGGGAGGGCGCGCAACGGGTGCGCTCAATTCTTTCCCAGCTGGTCCTCCAGCGCGGCGAGGGCGAGATCGAGGTATCGCATGAGGCTCGCATCCCAGCCGGCGAGATTGTGTGGTTCGGTCAATCGCGTCAGCACCTTAAGTATCATCGAGACGGTCGAATCAACTCCTGCGATCTCAGTCAGCAGCGAACGGGCCTGACGCGCGATTGCATTTGCCCGCTCGCAGCACGGAGGCTCACCCTGGTCCATGCAGCTTCGCAGCTCGTCCCGAATCTTTCGCCACCGATCTTCGCGGCTAGCGTTAGAGGCGCACGTGCAGATGGCAGAGGGAGTACGCTCCTCAATCCGCGACATGGCATCTAGCGTCGCCGGCAGCTCGTCGACACTGACTTCTGTCTCACCTTGCGTCGTCATAGTGCGCAATCGATCCCGTAATAATGTCGCGCGCGCGACTTGAAGCTCAATCCGCTCCAGATGGTTTCGCAGCAGGTCCGTGAGAGATGTCCGCCCCTCGATCGCCTTGCGGATCTCAGGAAGCGAGAAGCCGAGCTCACGTAGAGCGCGAATCTGGGAGACGCGTTGTAGGCTTTCCCGATCGTACATGCGGTGACCGCCACAGGTACGTTCCGACACCGTCAATAACCCGGTATGTTCGTAATGATGCAGAGTGCGTACGGTTACACCGGTCGCCTCTGCAAGTTCTCCAATGCGCCATCGGCGCCGTCGTGGTATCGCGTTTGTCATGATCCTCAATTTGCAAGCCTACAACCTGACGTCACGTGAGAATCAAGTTATTTCAATGATCTAGATGATGCGTCTCTTGCTGCGGGCCCCAGAAGGACCGAGCGCATGCCGTTGCTCAAGCGGCCGAGTCAAGTGCAAGCATCAAGTGCGCGAGCGGCGCCAATTCATCCCTCGCTGCGCGTTGCATCACAAGTCTGGCGATCGCCACGCGATTCTCGCTGGTTCGCATGCATGCCGGCAAAGACGCGATTGCTTGATCGAACAGCCTCCCCAAGCTCGCGAGATCATCCGGATCGTAGACTCCGCTCGGCTTATCCAACACAAAGCTCCCTTGATGATTGCACTCGCGCCGCACGTGACGAAGCCGTTTGGCTGTGGTGGGGCAAAAAGGAGACGGAGCGGCGACGTGTGCGAAAGAATGTGACGGGTGCGTCAACCTGGTGCCGTTGTGCAACACGGCGTTTGCTTCCCTTTTGCCCAAGAGCGCACTAACCGAAACTGTACAATGTCTCCTCGATCCTGCCGCAGCGGTGGCTATTTGCGGCCTGATCATCAGGAGAAGTGAAAGCATGTGCGTGGCAACCCGCTGAGACACGGCCTCCGAAACGGGAAGCCCCGACACAGCACTGATCTGACCAGATGGCTCTTTTCAGTCGCAATCCTTGCTGTGACGTCAATTACCTAGGCGCGCGGTGCGGTTGATTGGGTTGATTATCGTAGATCAGTCGCGCGATCACGTGCGCGGCGCGGCGGCCGGCTCGGCGCCTAACAGCTTTTTCGACCGTCGGCTAGCCCTCTTGTGTTGGCAATGTGGGCTCGAAGGCGTCGCTCGCGCGATTGCTCCCAGGTTTTGAGTGCCGGAAGATGATGGCTGCTCTTCAACGACGCAGGTCCGCCGCCGTAAACGTCGGGAGAATGAGGGGAGGCGGAGCTCAAGACCAGTCCTGAAGACATCATCTCAACGCAGGCGCATCTGAAGCGCCTGGCAAAACGTTGCTCCCAATTTAAGGACCGGGTCTCGAACAATCGTGCCATATCCGTCGCATGTGGCGGCACTCAAAACGCGTCTACGGCCGCCCCAGGTGCCGCGCGCTCACGCCCGGGGAAAGCCTTGGCATAACTAATACAGCAATAACTTGCGTGTTTAGGCTTGCGCCGGCTCGGTGTCGCGGAGCGCAGTACATCAGACGGCCCTCGGCAGATGTAATCCACCCGAAGTGCAAGGATTCCTAGCGACACAGCCTTTGCAGAATCACTTGGCAAGCCTTTGGTAGCCTCGCTATACGGGTCCGCAATAGCAAAGCAGAGATGCTGTAGCTTGGTGGAGGAGTTTAATGCGCGTCTTAAGACCGTGCTCAAGTCAAAGCGACTCCCCAGATCGGGGGGGGCAGTGTCTGGCGGATTCGCCGTAAGGATCCCATCGAACATAAGGCTCGACGGCGAGCTATCGCGGTATTGGCTTGCTCGTCCGGCCGCTCGCTCACTCAATTCCAGCCTCTAACAGTATCGCTTTGGCAAGCGCGCTGGACATAGATGCTTCGGGTAAGATAGGCAAATCATCTTGCCGCAGCAAAGGAGCCCTTCGGGGTTAGCGGTGCGAGGCAGCAGCTCGAGATGGACGGCGGTGGCGCGGTGTGAGTCACGCCGCGATCTTTCGAAAAACACGATTGTTGCGACATCGGAAAGAAGGACCCCGCGCCGATGATCCGATTTGGCTCGGGTGAACATGTCCGCCGAAATGATCGAAAGCTGGAGGAGGAGCAGGCTTGGCGAATGCGAGCGGCGAGCGCTTACGCGGGCGCACCTTGGCACAGTTGCGGTCCTCTCATCATGAACACTCCTCACCGCAACACGCGCGCAGCCGGAAAAGTGCCGCCAGCTGATGTCACTTGATCCGGGTTGGTCCTGCGGTCTGCAAGCTTGCAGTTGCACTCGATCACGCGGCATCGCGCGCATCGAGAGGAAGATAAGCGCCGTCGAGAGAGGAAGTGTTCCGAATTTCCATTGTGACATTGTGCAAAGACACGCAGTCTTGCCCGCCCATCCGGGTTTGCGCGAGCTGGCGGTTGGCTTTGGGGTGCGCGATCGTGGGCGGCGTTTGCGTTCAGCTTTCATGTTGATTCGACCCGAACGAGCAGGAAGCGCCTCTGCCGGTCATCAGCCATTTGTATCTAGTGGCGCGCTTCGGAACTAACTCCATCGCTGTTGAAGGCAATGAGATCCACCAGTTCAGGCAAACAGCGATGCGGGTTCGCTACCAGGTGAAGCCTGCAACTTCGATCGCAGGTGCTGGCCTTGAACCTGACGCGGCGTGCGATTCAAGCGAATTTAGTGCTGAGGCCGAACATTGTTCGCCGGACAGGCCATATAATTTTTGCGTACTCTGAAGCTGGCGCATGCACCTGTGATACGGTCCCGTCCGAATCAGCGGAAAGTCCTTAGCAGCCAAGCGAGCTGTGTGATGCGCAGGATCGTCACGGCACCGCGAGTCAATCGGCTGCGACCCGACCAAACTACGCTGAAGCGCGCGTTTTTTCACTATGCCAAACGTCAATCAGAGGACCGGGGGCTTCGGGCCCTGGCGTAAGTCCGGTTAGCGGGAGCAGGCCGCAACCGGCCCGAACAGTCCTAGGACGGGCCGTGACATTGGCTGATCTCGGACGGAGAGACCATCGTGGATGCCTGCTGCAAGAATATGTTGCGCAACCACATGCTTGCAGGATCAGTATTATGAATGGCGGGCCATTGGACGGCCTCTGTGAATGTGAGAAGTCGCAGGGGAGGTTCGACAACCCGCAGCGGCATCGTCTGTGCGAAATGGCTGACCAATCTTGAGGGCATGCTCGCTATACGGTTGGTGCCCAATAACATAGGCGGAATCATGCCAAACCCCTGCACCGCGACCTCGGTGCGTATCTTGAAACCATGCTCGAGCAAGAGCCATTCGTGGAAGGAGGGCCTCAGGGAGCGCCCGAACTGGGCTTCCACGTGCCCGATCGAGATGTATTTCTCGAACGTGAGACGCGAAGCGAGCTGCTTGTTCATGGGGCAGCCCACGCAGACGAAAGTGTCCTCGAACAGAGCCGCCTTCGGATGCGCGCTCGACATGAACATCTGCGGATACATGAGAAAATCGACTTCACCGCGCCGGAGAAGCTCATCAGGTTCCTCTGCGGGCGGCAGCAACTCGAAACTGATTGTTGGTGCTTCCCGCGCGACGCGGTCCACGACCCCTCGAAGAAACACGACGGTCATGAAGTCGGACAGGATGATCCTAAATCGCCGATTCGATTGAGACGGATCGAAGCCGTCTGGAGAAATAATGGAGTGCTGAATGTGAGCGAGAGCCTCGCGAATCGGGGCTGCGAGCGCTTCAGCCCGCGGCGTTGGGACAAGCTTCCGTCCTTTCATGGTGAATAGCTCATCGCGAAAGTAAGTGCGAAGCCGCGCGACGGCGGCACTCATGGCAGGTTGACTGAGATTGATGCTTCTTGCCGCCGTAGTGAGATTGCCTTGCGTCACCAGGGCGTCGAACGCGACGAGGAGATTCAGATCAAGGCCCTTGAAACGCATAATCCGGAGCGATCCACGCTGTGAATGTGTTCTATCGATATAATCGATTTTACCATTTGTACCGAATGAGGATAGCAAACGATAGTTTAGCGAGATGTCAGATCCATCAGAATGGTTACAAACCGTTGCGCGTCTCAGCCCAGCGCTAGGTATCAATCAAGACGTCTCGATCGAGCGGTCGCAGTTTCGCGCGTGTTGCGCAAGCCATATCGCCGTGAGCTAGCACGATCGGAATCCGCAAAATTGCGTGGGCGTATACGACGAGCAAACCATCGTATGGCTTCGCCAACCCATTCTATATCCACCGTGTACCGCCGTAGAATTGAGCGAACCCTCAACCAGGCCGTAGATTGCTGTCCGGTCGCACCCCTCCGGTTGCGGGTGCCAAATGTGCCTTGGTCGCATCCGATTGGATTGCGTCCTTGCGACGGTGAAATCGTGCGGAACATGCAAGCGAAGGCGTCCTTGGCGAATCTGATAAAAGTTGCGCACACGCGCGACGTGGTCGCGATTGTGAATGCAGATCAGTCAGTGCGTGAAGATCTGACGGATATGGTGTTTTCCGCAGGTTACGTGCCGGAACCATTCGAGAGCGCAGAGGGGTTCTCGAAATCAGACCGCCGTTCGATCACGTCGTGCTTGATCGCGGACATGCACTCGAGCGCGATGAGTGGCCTCGAGCTCTTCGATCATCTGGTTGCATCCGGAGGCGCGATTCCCACCGTTCTGCTCACAGGCCATTCCGAACACGATGTGAGGCGAGGCCCTGGACTCCAGTTCATGAACGAGCCTTTCGAAGGTAGCGAACTGCTGGCCTGCGTCAGGAGCCAGATAGCGAACAGGAATGACGCCCTATGAACATGATCGTGCCCGAATCCACACGAGGTGTTTCGGCGCGCCCTCCAGTCCGTTGGAGGTTGTGCTGGGAGAATGACCTTGAACTTGCTGATCATATTGAATTATCCGACTTCTTCCGGAAGACCTATGGTCCGACCGGGGAATTCAATGCAAAGCCTTTTGAAGGTCATCGAAGCTGGGCCGGCGCAAGGCCTGAAATTCGGGCAATCGGCTACGATGATCGTGGCGTTGCGATTCACATCGCGGCACTACGCCGCTTCATAAAAATTGGCCAGACCGATCTGCTCGTGGCTGAACTCGGATTGTACGGGGTTCGCCCGGATCTGGAGGGGCTTGGAATAACCCACTCGATCCGAGTGATGTATCCCGTATTGCGAGATCTTGGCGTGCCGTTCGGCTTTGGCACGGTCCGAGCTGCCCTGCAGAAACATATTACCAGGCTGCTCGGGCGACAGGGATTGGCGACTATTCTGCCAGGGCTTCGCGTCCGGTCCGCTCGTCCGGACATCTACCTCACTGTGCCTCCGACGCGTGTGGAAGACGTGGTCGGCCTCGTTCTGCCGATTGCGAGACCCATGAGCGAATGGCCGGCGGGTGACACGATCGAACGGAACGGGCCAGAACTGTGAGGTCCACAAACGACGCGACTGAAGCGCGGAGCGACTACGCCGAGGCCGGCGGAGAGCCTTGCGTCTATCTGAGCTTTGATGATGGTCCCAACCCGCTTTGCACGCCGGCTATCCTGGATGTTCTGGCGCAGCATCGTACGCCCGCCACCTTCTGCGTGATCGGTGCATACGCGGCGGCCCAGCCGCAGCTGATCCAGCGCATCATTGCAGAAGGGCACGAGGTCGCAAACCACACAATGACGCACCCGGACTTGGCCAAATGCATAGCGGATGAGGTGGAATACGAGATCCTCACGACGAATAAGGTCATTGGAATGGCCTGCCCCGGGGCCTCTGTGCGGCACATGCGTGCGCCGTACGGGATCTGGAGCAAGGAGGCCTTCGCCGTGTCGGCGAAGGCCGAACTGGCAGCCCTGCACTGGTCAGTCGACCCGCGAGACTGGTCGCGTCCCGGCGTCGAGGCCATTGTTGCCGCGGTGCTGGCCTCGGTCCAGCCGGGCGCAATCGTGCTCCTGCACGACGGCTGCCCTCCCGACGAGTTGGGACGCTGCCCTCATTCTGGTCAGCGCGACCAGACCGTGACGGCGCTCGCCCAACTCATTCCAGCACTGCATGACCG
>NZ_JBVVOY010000049.1:0-15051 GCF_055807535.1 Bradyrhizobium sp. Kon37 | reverse complement strand
GGTCCACCCCGTGTGCATTTCTGTCGCGCACGGACCTGCGGGTGCCAGCCGGCGCCCGGCCTTCCCTGCGCCCTTGTCTCAACGAGGGTGATGCGATCGGGCAAAACTCGGGCGGAACGCGCCGCGAGATCGCGAACTCTCGTCCGCTGTTTGAACCGTATATCGGCGCGACGACTAGTCTTGCCCGCTCTCCGTGTCATCGTCCGCGAAGGCGGACGATCCAGTATTCCACGGCAGGCATTGTGCGAACCCAGCGGCGCCACAGAGTACTGGATGCCCCGCCTTCGCGGAGCGTGACACTGTCGTTGTCGCTCTAACGCATCATCATCCGCGCGATCGCTTCCCCGATCACCACCGTCGTGAAGTGGGTGTTGGCCCGGCAATCCGACGGCATGATCGAGGCGTCGGCGACGCGCAGGCCCGCGATGCCCTTCACCGTGCCGTCAGGATTGACCACGCCGTCGGCGTCGTTGACGCCGGTCATGCGGCAACTGCCGGCGGCGTGCTGGATATCGCCGGTCTCACGGCGCAGCAGCGCGTCGAGTTCGTGAGCGGGCAAGGCCGCAGCCTGGGGCAGCGTCAGATCCGTGTCGGCGAGCCGGATCCAATCGGTGATGCCTGATAGCGCCGGCTGGGCGGTGATCACGGCTAGCCGCTTCACCGCATCCATCATGCGCAGCATGTCACGCGGATCGGCCAGCATGTTCTCCTCGACAACAGGATCGATCGCGGGATCGGTCGAGGCCAATTTCAGCGTGCCACGCGAGTACGCGTTGAACAGCCCGGCGCCGATCGCGCCCGGCACGCCGATGCCGCGGTGATTGAAGGCGATCAGGATCATGTCGCGCTTGCCGCCGTCGGCGAGGCCCGACGAATAGGTCACGCAGCAATTGGTGTGGCGGGTGTCCGGATCGGTCGGCCGCAGATTTTCGTGGAGCTGGATCGTGGCGCGAAACAGCGGGTGGTCGAAAAAGTGCCGGCCGACCGGCAAGTCCCGCTCGACCGCGATCCCCATCGCCTTCAGCTCATCCGCAGGTCCGATGCCCGAGCGCAGCAGGATTGCCGGACTGTGGATGGCGCCGGCGCACAGCACGATCTGGCGTGCGCTGATCTCGCTGGTGCCCTGCCCCTCGATGTGGACGCGAAGTCCGGTCGCCCGGCCGTCGCTGATCAGCACGCGATCGACCAGCGCATGCCCGCGAATTTCCAGATTGGCGCGGCCCCGCGCGGGCTCCAGATAACCCTCGTTGGTGGTGATGCGGCGGCTGTCGCGGCTGTTGATGGGATAGCAGGCGACGCCCTCGCCATCAGGGCCGTTGACGTCGGCGCACCAGGGATAGCCGCTCGCCAGCGCCGCATCGCGCAAGCCGCGATCGATGGGCCCCCATTTTTCCGTCGTCGCCCGATAGACCGGCAGCGGTCCGCCGCGGCCGTGGCAGGCCTCGTCGCCAAATTCCAGATCATCCTCGATCACCGAGAACAGCGGCATCACGTCCTTGGCCGACCAGCCGGTGCAGCCATTGGCGGCCCATTCGTCGAACGCATCTGCGACGCCGCGGATGGCGATCTGGCCGTTCATCATCGACGAGCCGCCGAGCCCCTTGCCGCGCCAGTAGAAGCGCGGCTCCTGCCCCGCCACCCGGCGCGTCAGAAGATCAGGCCATTGCCACTTCTCCTGGTACTCGCGCTTGTGGATGATCGGGATCGGATTTGGCGTCATCACTTCCCAGGGCGCCTCGTCGGCGCGCCAGTCCAGACCCGCCTCGAGCAGCAGGACGCGCCGCGCGGGATCTTCCGAGAGCCGTGCCGCAACAGCGGCGCCGGCGGAGCCGCCGCCGACAACAATGACATCGTACATCGCGCTACTTCTCAACGTTCCAGAACACCGGGATGGCGGACGGTATCAGACCGCGCAAACTGGCGCGAGAGGCGGCGGGCTGGGCGAATTGGCCCCACGGTATTGCGGGTGCCTGATCGTACATGACGGCCTGGATCTCGCCTGCGATCTTCTTGCGATCCTCCTCGGCGGGCGCCTTGGCAAAGGCTTCCATCAGCGGCGTGATGCGCGCATCGCACTGCCAGCCGGTGAAGTCGGCGCAGTTGAAGGCGACCATGACGTTGGTCAAGGGCGAGCCGAGGTCGAAGCCGCCGGCGTGAACGCCATAGACGCTCCAGCCCTCCTTCTTGGCGCGGCGCGCCAGCACGCTGGCCCAGTCCATCACCTGGAGGTCGACGTTGAACCCGGCCTGTTTCAGCCGCTCGGCCAGCACCTGCGCCGAAACACGCGGGGCCTCGAGATCGTTGGCCTCCATCACGACCACAGGCTCGCCGGCATATTTCGTTGCCTTCAGCGCGGCCTTCGCCGCTTCGATCGACGGCTTGGCGGCGGCTTCCGTGCCGGCCTTGCTGTCATAGGTGGTGCCGCAGGTGAAGTACGTCGCACAAGGCGCCGCGTATTTGGCGTCCAGGCCGAGTGCGTCCAGCACCTCGCGCTGATCAACCAGCTTCCACAGCACGCGCCTGATGGCGGGATCGTCGAACGGCTTCGATGCGGCGTTAAGGCGATAGGCGCCCGCGAACATGTTGCCGCCGGTGAAATTGACGAGCTTCACGCGGGAGTTCTTCTCCATGGTCGGCAGCAGATCGAACGGCGCGTATTGCATGAAATCGACTTCGCCGGCCTGCAGCGCGGAGGCCGCGGTCGCGCCATCCGGAATGACGCGGATCTCGAGCGTGTCGATGTTGACGCGCTTGCCGCCGGCGAGGAAGTCGGCAGGCTCGGGACGCGGCACGTAGTCGGCGAATTTCTTCAGGACCATGCGATCGCCGGTGCGGTGATCGGCCTTGCTGTAGACGAACGGACCGGAGCCGACGATCTCGGTAATGCGCTGGTCGCCGGGCGTTTTGGCAATGCGCTCGGGCATCATGAAGGCCACCGGGCTGACGGGATTGCCGAGCGCGTCGATGACCAGACCGGACGGCTCCTTCAGCGTCAGCACGAAGGTTTTTGCATCCGCCGGCTCGAGCGACGCCGTGATCGCGAAGATGCGGCGGCCGAGGGCACTGCGGGTGCCCCAGCGGCGCAGCGAGGCGACGCAATCGGCGGCGGTGACCGGCTGGCTGTCATGCCATTTCAGGCCATCGCGCAGCGTGAAACTGTAGGTCAGGCCATCGGCCGAGACCTTCCAGTCCTGCACCATCTGCGGCTTGATCTCGCCTTTGGAATCCTTCGCAAACAGCGTGTCGAACACCATATAGCCGAACGTGCGCGTAATGTAGGCTGTGGAGAAATGCGGATCGAGCGTGACGATCTCCGCCTCGAGCACCGCGACGAGATTGCCTGCGGCATGCGCGGGTGGCGCGGTCAGCGCCAAGGCGAACAGCGCCGGAATGAAAGCCTTCAGTTTGGACATGGAATGAATTTGCCTTTTGACGGAGACGTTTAAAGCCGCCAGACAAAAAGCAATGTTCATGCCCGGAGGGCCGAAACACGTATGCGCTCACGGCTATCTGCCGCGCGTTTGCGCGCCCACACCCTCGCTGTCATCGTCCGGCTTGACCGGGCGATCCAGTATTCCAGAGAAAGCTATGATTGAGCCGAGAGGCCGCGGCGTACTGGATGCCCCGCCTACGCGGGGCATGACACTGTCGATATGGCGACGGCCGCGGACTACCCGATCACCCTGCCGAACTTGTTCGACTTCGGGAATCCCTTCGGCGCGAGGCGGCCGGCATCACCGCGGTTGCCTCGCCACTCCGCGAGCTCCTTCATGGTCGCAGAGAATTCGCGGCCCGCGGAATCCTTCCAGGTCAGGCCCGCCTTGGCGTCGAACACGGCGACGTCGGAAAGACCGCCGTCCTTGTATTTCTGCAGGCGCGCACCGCGGCCACGCGGCATCTCCTGAACCTGGTCGAGCGGGAAAAGCAGCATCTTGCGGTTCTCGCCGATGACCGCGACGGTGTCGCCGAGCACTTCGGTGACCGTGCGCGCCTCGTTCGGCATGTCGACGTTGAGGACCTGCTTGCCCTTCTTGGTGGTGCCGACGCAGTCGTCCTCGTTGACGACGAAGCCCTGGCCCTCGTGGCTCGCGACCAGGAATTTGCGGCCGCCCTTGTTGACGAACAGCGTGACCGGCGCGGCCTCCGGCTCGAGATCGATGAACTGGCGGATCGGCTCGCCATGACCGCGGCCGCCCGGAAGTTTTGCGACATCGAGCGAGTAGAATTTTCCGTTGGTGGCGAACAGCAGCAGCTTCGAGGTCGTTTCCGCGAAGAACGCGAATCCGAGCTTGTCGTCCTGCTTGAAGGCCAGCCCCGAGAGATCCTCGACATGGCCCTTGAGGGTGCGGATCCAGCCCTTGTCGGAGACGACCACGGTCACCGGCTCGCGCTCGACCAGGGCCTCCTCGATCGCGGCGAGATCGTGCTCCGGCGCGTCCGCAAAGGTGGTGCGGCGCTTGCCGAGCGGGGTCTTCGGTCCGAACATGTCGCGGACTTTGCCGACCTGCTCGGCGACCTTCTTCCACTGCTCGGGCTCGGACGCCAGCAATCCCTCGATGCCCTTCAGCTCCTTGCGAAGATCCTTGTCCTCGCTGCGGATCTCCATCTCCTCGAGCTTGCGCAGGCTTCGCAGCCGCATGTTGAGGATGGCTTCGGCCTGCACCTCGGTGAGCTTGAACGCCTTGATCAGCGCCGGCTTCGGCTCGTCTTCGTTGCGGATGATCCTGATCACCTCGTCGATGTTCAGATACGCAATCAGCAGGCCGCCGAGAATCTCCAGCCGGCGCTCGATCTCGGCCTTGCGATGGTTGGTGCGGCGGATCAGCACGTCGCGCAGATGGTCGAGCCATTCGCGCAAGCATTCCGCGAGCCCCACGACTTTGGGAACGCGGCCCTTGATCAGCACGTTCAGGTTCAGCGGAATCTTGTTTTCGAGCTCGGTCAGCCGGAACAGCGATTCCATCATCAGCGCGGGATCGACATTCTTCGACTTCGGCTCGATCACGATGCGTACGTCTTCGGCCGACTCGTCCCTGATATCGCCGACCAGCGGCAGCTTCTTCTGGTCCAGCAGCTCGGCGATCTTCTCGATCAGCCGCGACTTCTGCACCAGAAAGGGTATCTCGGTGACGACGACGACCCAGGTGCCGCGCGCACCTTCTTCCTGCTCCCATCGGGAGCGGACGCGAAACGAGCCGCGGCCGGTGGTGTAGGCTTCAGCGATCGCCTGCTTGGAATCGACGCAGATGCCGCCGGTCGGGAAATCCGGCCCCTTGACCCATTTCAGCAAGGCCTTGGATTTCGCGTCGGGCTTCTCGATCAGATGCAGCGCAGCCTCGCAGAGCTCGGCCGCGTTGTGCGGCGGGATCGAGGTCGCCATGCCGACCGCGATACCCTGCGCACCGTTGGCGAGCAGGTTCGGGAAGCCGCCGGGCAGCACGATCGGCTCTTTCGACTGGCCATCGTAATTGGGGCGGAATTCGACCCCGTCCTCGTCGATGCCGTCGAGCAGAAGCCGCGCGACGTCGGTCATGCGCGCTTCGGTGTAGCGATAGGCGGCCGGATTATCGCCGTCGATATTGCCGAAATTGCCTTGGCCGTCGACCAGCGGGTAGCGCGAGGAGAAATCCTGCGCCAGACGCACCATGGCGTCGTAGATCGCCTGGTCGCCATGCGGATGGAACGAGCCCATCACGTCGCCGACGATTTTGGCGGACTTCTTGAAAGCTGTGCCCGGATCAAGCCGTAGCAGGCGCATGCCATAGAGGATACGCCGGTGCACCGGCTTCAGGCCGTCGCGGGCATCCGGCAGCGCGCGGTGCATGATGGTGGAGAGCGCATAGGCGAGATAGCGCTCTTCCAGCGCCTCACGCAGCGGCACCTCGTGAATTTCGGCCGGTTCCTCCGGCGGAATCAATCGTTTTCCCATGCCGCCCGGTTAAACCGTGGAAGCGAATCGGGCAAGGATCGATTGGTTCCCTGTGGGGGGCCTACTGGCCGGCCCAGCCTGCGGTGAAGGTCTGGGTGGGTTGGGCGTTTTTGGCCTGCGTGGTGGCCGGGGCATTGGGCAGGCACCGCCGCGCCGTCTCGATCTCGGCCTCCGTCGCGCCCTTGGACCTCGCCCATGCCTCTGCGGCCGCAGCGGAATATTTGGCCACATAGAATCTGACGACGGTACAGGAGGCACGGCGAAAGACGCCCGGCTGCTCACCCGCGAGGGCGTCCGGCGCCAGCGCCATCAGCGCTGCCGATATCACAAGTCCCTTGATCAGCATGTGCCTATCCCCGGTTGGAACCCAAAATGGCAAGTCCGGGGAACCACGTTTTGTTCCAGCAGTGGCCGGCCCACCGAGGCATCGCAGAGCGGCGCCAGGCTCATGGCGTCGGAATCGCGGCTTTTGCCTGCTGTCGCGTCAGCGCGTTGATGAAGCCTGCCCGCGCGTCGGAATGGCCCTGCCCCCGCGGCTCCAGCACGTGGCGCAGCAGGAACAAGCCGGTCAGTCGAAAGCCGTCCTGGAGATCCTGGTCGGTGAGGTCGCCCTGCACCTCGCCGTGGCGCAGGAACGGCGGCAGTCGCAACAGGCGATCGCGCCATGGCTCGCCGGCGCCGCGCGATACCGCGCCGCCGGATTTGGGCGAGACATAGATCAGGTCGTTGGTTTCTCCGGTCACCGCGCAGTTTTCCAGCGCCAGCCCGAAGCCGAGCTCGGTGAGCATCGCCAGCTCGAAATGGATCACGTGTACGGCGGCGCTGCCGATGTCGTCGAAATCGTCCAGCGAATGTTCGAGCAGCGCCATGAGGTTTTCGTGCGGATCGCGTTCCGGCAGCAATCGCGCGATCGAGGCGAGATGGGTGATGCCGTAGACGCCGTGGGATGATCCCAGCAGCGTCGCCGCCCGCAGCTTGAGGCCCTCGATGGCGTAGGTGCCGAGATGCTCGTCGAGCCGCGCCCGCCACACCACGCCGAGGCTGTTGCCGGGCTGCAGCAGCGGCCGCATCCGAGAGCCGGCGCCGCCGCGGACGAGACCGAGATGGCGGCCGTGGGCGCGGGTCAGCAGCTCGACGATGGCGCTAGATTCGCCATGCCGCCGCACCCCCAGCACGATGCCTTCGTCGGTCCATTCCATCGGTGAAGTCTAGCGGATTCCGGTCTTCAATCGTAGGGCGGATTGGCGGGATTGCGCGCCGCCAATCCACCTGACGCCTTACGCGTTGAACCAGCCCTGCGCGTCGCCGCGGAACGAGAAATACAATCCCATCGCCGTCAGCACGCAGGAGACGATCTCGATGGCGCTGTCGAGTTCCATGCCCTTCTGGCCGATGATCTGGCCGAGCGAGATCACCGACAGCACGAGCGCTGCCGCCAGCACCCAGCGCGGCCAGTTCTTGCGCCCGCGCGCGGCCAGCCGGACGAAATAAACCAGCAGCAGGATCATGCCGCCGGCGAGCAGCGTCGACGTCATGATCATCTGCTCGGTCATCTCGGCGTTAGGCGTGCGGTCCTGCACCGCCACCGACAAGGCATCCAGCATCAACGATGCATAGAGCAACGCTTCGAAGCGCCGTACGTTGCTGGGTACGCTCATCGCCGACCGATCTTTTCTTGGTTATTCTTTGGGAAATTCCAGGCCCATCTCGCGGTAGCGATCGGGATCGTCGCTCCAGTTCTCGCGCACCTTGACGAACAGGAACAGGTGCACCGGCACGCCCAGGATCTCGCCGATCTCCTTGCGCGAGTCCGCGCCGATCGACTTGATGGTGGCGCCGCCGGCGCCGAGCACGATCTTGCGCTGGCTTTCGCGCTCGACGAAAATCGTCTGCTCAATGCGCACCGACTTGTCCTTGCGCTCCTCCCACTTGTCGGTCTCGACCGTGGACTGGTAGGGCAATTCCTGGTGCAGCTTGCGAAAGATCTTCTCGCGCGTGATCTCGGCCGCGAGCTGCCGCATCGGCGCGTCCGACATCTGGTCTTCGGGATAGAGGAACGGCCCCGGCGGCACGATCTCGGCCAGTGTATGCCTGAGGTCGTCGACGCCGTCGCCGGAGATCGCCGCGATCATGAAGGTCTTTGCGAAGGCCATGCGCTCGTTGGCGGCCTGCGCCAGCGCCAGCAGCTTCTCGCGCTGGACCAGGTCGACCTTGTTGATGACCAAAATCTTCTCGTGCTTGACGCTTGCGACCTTGGTGAGGATCGCCTCAGCCTCCTCGTCGATGCCGGCCTTGGCATCCAGCAGCACGCAGACGAGGTCGGCGTCATGCGCGCCGCTCCAGGCGGTCGAGACCATGGCGCGGTCGAGCCGGCGCTTGGGCAGGAAGATGCCGGGCGTATCGACCAGGATGATCTGCGAATTGTTCTCGATCACGATGCCGCGGATCAGCGCGCGCGTTGTCTGCACCTTGCGCGAGACGATCGTGACCTTGGCCCCGACCAGCGCATTGACCAGCGTGGATTTGCCGACGTTCGGCGCGCCGATCAGCGCGACGAAGCCGCAGCGCGTAGCAGTGGGCGCCTCGCCGCTTGCTTCAACCGTCATTGCCGCCGCCAACGCCTTCACGTTCGATCATCACTGAAGCTGCCACCTTCTCTGCCGCGCGCTTGCTGCCGCCGATGCCTTCCGCCGGAGCGAGTCCCGGAAGATCGACCGCGACGCGGAATTGCGGATCATGATGCGGGCCGGTGCGCTCGACCTCGCGATAAACGGGCGTCGGCAATCCCTTGCCCTGCGCCCATTCCTGGAGAACTGTCTTGGGATCGCGCAACGGACGCCGCGGCTTGTGCATGCGCTCGGTCCAGTTGCGCTTGACGAAGTCGGCCGCCGCCGCGTAGCCGCCGTCGAGGAAGACGGCGCCGATCACGGCCTCGCAGATGTCGCCGAGCACGCTCTTGCGCAGGCGCGCGTCGGCGCTGGGGCCGACCGAGCCGAGCTTGATGTCGTCGAGCAGACCGAGCGACTTGGCGACATCGGCGCAGCTCTCCTTGCGCACCAGTTCGGCAAGTCGCTTGGACATCTCGCCTTCATCGGCGTTCGGGAAGGCGTGATAGAGCATGTCGGAGACGACGAGCCCGAGCACGTGGTCGCCGAGGAATTCCAGCCGCTGATAACTGTCGCCGCGCTTGCGCCCGGACTTTAGCGCGGAGACATGCGTGATGCCTTGCATCAAGAGGTTCGGATCGGCAAAGCTGTAGCCGATGCGTGCCTCGAGCCCAGCGTTCGCATCCGAGCCCCTGGCCTTGCTGCTCCGCACCCGCTTCTTCTTTGCAGGCGTTTTGTTTTCAGGCGTATTGCTCTCAAGGCTCTTGGTCGCAGCTTCGCCGTCGGGGCCCGCTTGCGCCTCGGTCGGTAGGGTCGCGATGTCCTTGGCTTCGTCTTTCATCGGACGATTTTGAAGAAGCGATTCCAGCGCACCGCCCACGGCCAGCGCCAGAACATCCAGGCATGCTCGCCTTCGGCGATCGAGAAGAAGATCATCTGGGCGCGCCCGATCAAATTCTCCTGCGGCACGTAGCCGACCTGGCCGAGGAAGCGGCTGTCGGTGGAGTTGTCGCGGTTGTCGCCCATCATGAAGAAGTGGCCGGTCGGCACGGTGTAGACATTGGTGTTGTCGACGTAGCCGTTGTCGGCGCAGTCCAGCGTCTCGTAGGACACGCCGTTCGGCAGCGTTTCCTTCCAGCGCTTCACCCGGGAGACGCCGCTGCCTTCAGCGCCGCAGGGGTCCTCGCCGATAAATTCGCTCATGCGCTGCCGCTCGACCGGCGTGTCGTTGATGTAGAGCAGCCCGTCCCGCATCTGGATGCGGTCGCCGGGCAGGCCGATCACGCGCTTGATGTAGTCGGTGGAATCATCCTTCGGCAGGCGGAATACGACGATGTCGCCGCGGTTCGGGTCCGAGCCCCAGATCCGCCCCGAGAACAGCGGCGGCGAGAACGGGATCGAATAGTGGCTGTAGCCGTAGGAATATTTCGAGACGAACAGATAGTCGCCGACCAGCAACGTCGCCTTCATCGAGCCGGATGGGATGTTGAACGGCTGGAACAGGAAGGTGCGGATCACCAGCGCGATCAGGAGAGCGTGGATCACGACCCGGATCGTTTCGCCGACGCCGCTCTCAGTTTTCGTTCCTGAAGTCACGCTCATTGCTCTCTCAATTTCGGCCGGCGGTCACAGAGCGCCCTCCTCGCGCGAGCAGCCCACCGCTCGCGGCCTAAGGAGATTGTCCTGATTCTGATAATGAGGGCCAATTCCGGCGTAAAGCCGAATTCGCCCAGCCTGATTTGCGTCCGCGGACTTTTAGACGGTTGTCGGAGGCCACGCAATCAAGGATCGCATCAAAACTGCATAAGCGTTTGATTTTGAACGCGAATTATAAAATGATCGGAGTACCGTCAGGGTTTGGCCAGCGGCACGGCGGAAATGATGACGAAGGCCTGTGCCAAAGGCCAGTCATCGGTGATCGACAGGTCGATCTGCGCCGCGAACCCCTCCGGCGTCAGGGCCTGGAGCCGGGCCAGCGCCCCGCCCGTCAATTGCATGGTTGGCCGCCCTCCCGGCAGGTTGACCACCCCCATGTCGCGCCACCACACGCCGCGCCTGATGCCGGTGCCGAGGGCCTTGGAGCAAGCCTCCTTGGCGGCGAAGCGCTTGGCGTAGGTCGCGACCACCATCTTCTCGTTCTTGGCGCGTCGCTCCGCCTTGGCCCGCTCGGCCGCGGTGAAGATGCGGTCGAGGAAGCGCTCGCCATGGCGATCGATCACCTTGCCGACACGGGTGATGTCGATCAGATCGGAGCCGATGCCGATGATCATGCCCGGCTCCGGCCGCGGTCCATCGCCGCGCGCATGCTGCGAACCGTCTCGGCGAGACCGACGAACAGAGCTTCGCCGATCATGTAGTAGCCGATGTTGAGCTCCATGATGTCCGGCAAGCCTGCGATCGTCTCCGCCGTTGCATAGTCCAGCCCGTGTCCGGCGTGAACCTCCAGCCCCGCTTCCCTCGCCAGCTTCGCCCCCGCCACGATTCGCCGCCATTCGGCCGCGGCCTTATCAGTGTGACCGTCGACGACGGCGTCGCACCAGGCGCCGGTGTGGATCTCGATCACGGGCGCGCGCAGCCGCGCCGCCATCTCGATCTGGGCGGGATCGGCCGCGATGAACAGCGACACCCGGATGCCGGCATCGTTCAGCCGCGCGATATAGGGCGCCAGCGCATTGTGTTGGCCGACGACGTCGAGCCCGCCTTCGGTCGTCACCTCCTGGCGCCGCTCCGGCACGAGGCACACCGCGTGCGGCCTGGTGGCGAGCGAAATGCGCATCATGTCGTCGGTCGCCGCCATCTCGAAATTGAGCGGCTTGGAGATCTCGGCCTTCAGCCGCGCCATGTCCTCGTCGCGGATGTGCCGGCGATCCTCGCGCAAATGGGCGGTGATGCCGTCGGCACCGGCCTCGATCGCCAGCAGCGCCGCGCGCACCGGATCGGGATTGCGGCCGCCGCGCGCGTTACGCAGGGTCGCGACATGGTCGACATTGACGCCGAGGCGGAGCGGAGGTGCAGGCATTTCAGGACTCACGGAATCATAGGAATAGACCAAGGCGGAAAGCGTCTATCCATTAACACGTTCGGCGCGGGCGACGACCGCCTTCGCGCGCAGCTGGGCCAGGATCGCGCTCAAATGCTTGAGATCGTAGACTTCGAGATCGATCGTCGTCTCCGTGAAGTCCGGTGAGCGGCGCTGCATGCTGATGTTGTCGATGTTGCCGTCGTGCTCGGCGATCACGGTCGCGATCTGCGCCAGCGCGCCGGGCTCGTTGACGTTCTCGACCTTGATGCGGGCCGGGAAGCGCTGTGGCGTGGAGTCCTCGATGTCCCAGCGCACGTCGAGCCAGCGCTCCGGCTCCTCCTCGAAATCCTTCAGGGCCGGCGCCTGAATCGGGTAGATGGTGATGCCCTCGCCCGGCGTGACGATGCCGATGATGCGGTCACCGGGCACCGCGCCGCCGTTCGGCGCGAACTTCACCGGCAGGTCGGAATTGATGCCGCGGATCGGGATCGCGACCGGGCTGCGAGGCGGTTCGGACGACTTCTCCTTCAGCTTGCCGGCAAGCCCCTTCTTGACGCCGTAGCGCGCGATGCGCTCCTCCTTGTAGTCGGGATACATCGCACGCGCGACGTGGGAGGCCTTGATCTCGCCGCGTCCCACGGCCGCCATGACGTCCTCGATCGAGGTCCGCGCGAGTCGCGGCAGCGCGCCCTTGAGCTTGTCGTCGGCGTATTCGATCTTGGCGCGCTCGAACAGGCGCTCGACGATGCGCCGGCCGAGACCGACATATTGATCGCGCACCGCAGTCCTGGTGGCGCGGCGGATCGCGGCACGAGCCTTGCCGGTGACCGCGAGCGTTTCCCAGGCCGACGGCGGCGCAGCTTGCGCTTCCGAGGTCAGCACCTCGACCTCGTCGCCGTTCTGAAGCTCCGAGGACAGCGGCGCAAACTGGCCGTTGATCTTGCAGCCCACCGCGCTGTTGCCGACGTCGGTATGCACGGCATAGGCGAAGTCGATCACGTTGGCATGGCGCGGCAGCGCGATCAGCTTGCCCTTCGGGGTGAAGCAGAACACCTGGTCGTGGAACAGCTCGAGCTTGGTGTGCTCGAGGAATTCCTCGGGGTTGGCGCTCTCCGAGAGGATGCCGATGGTGTGGCGCAACCAGGCGAACGCATTGGACTCGCGCTTGAGAAATTCGGTCGGCGAGCCCACGCCTTCCTTGTAGAACACGTGCGCGGCGATGCCGCGCTCGGCGATCTGGTCCATCGCCTCGGTGCGGATCTGCAACTCGACCCGCTGGTTGCCGGGGCCGATCACGGTGGTGTGGATCGAGCGGTAGTCGTTCTGCTTCGGCGTCGAGATGTAATCCTTGAACCGCCCGGGCACGACCGGCCAGTTCGTGTGGACGATGCCGAGCGCGCGGTAGCAGGCCTCGATGTCGTTGACCACAACGCGGAAGCCGAAGATGTCGGACAATTGCTCGAAGCCGACCGACTTGCGCTCCATCTTGGTCCAGATCGAGAATGGCTTCTTGCGGCGGCCATAGACCCGCGCCCCCAGGCCCCGGTGCCGCAGATTGTTGGAGAGCTGATCCTCGATTTCGCCGATCAGATTGCGGTTGCGCTCGGCCAGCGCATCGAGCCGCTGCATCACCACCGAATAGGCTTCCGGGTCGAGGGTCCGGAACGACAGGTCCTCCAGCTCCTCGCGCATTTCCTGCATGCCCATGCGCCCTGCCAGCGGCGCATAAATGTCGAGCGTCTCCTCGGCAATGCGCCGTCGCGATTCCGTCGGTACGAAGTCCAGCGTGCGCATGTTGTGCAGGCGGTCGGCGAGCTTCACCAGGAGCACGCGGACGTCGTCGGCAATGGCCAGCAACAATTTGCGCAGATTCTCGGCCTGCTTGGCCTCCCGCGACACCAGCTCCAGCCGCTTCAGCTTGGTCAGGCCCTCGACCAGCGCGCCGATCTCGGGCCCGAAGATCTGGTCGATCTCGGCCCGCGTCGCTTCGGTGTCCTCGATCGTGTCGTGGAGCAGCGCAGCCACGATGGTGGCGTCGTCGAGCTTCAGGTCGGTCAGAATCGCCGCCACTTCGAGCGGATGGGAGAAGTACGGGTCGCCCGAGGCGCGGGTCTGCGAGCCGTGCGCCTTCATGGCGTAGACATAGGCGCGGTTGAGCAAATCTTCGTCGGTGTTGGGATTGTAGGACCTGACGCGCTCGACGAGGTCATATTGACGCATCATGCGCGCGCGAGGCTTCGCCGGGCGCGCCACCGGCGCAGTCGGGGCCACGGCAACCGATTCGGTTGCGGCCTGCATCTGCGTTGGTGTGCGGCGTCGATATACCATGCCGTCCTGCCTTCAAACGGGCCACGACACAGCCCGTTGTATACATCTTAGCTCCGATCGCGCGCGTGTCCGATCAATTCAGTGACAGGAACAGGCGCGAACCGATGACGCTATGGTAACCACGAAAACGCCAACAAAAGCAAAGGCCCGAACAACGGTTCGGGCCTTTGATAAGATCACAAAGAAGTCGATGAGCGCGATGGGACGATTACTCGTCCTCCTCGGGCTGCTCCTCGGGCGGCGCCAGGCCTTCGAGACCCTTCAGGAGCTCTTCTTCCGTCATGCGCTCAACGGCGACTTCGGTATCGTCTGCATCCACGCTCGCACCGGCGGAACCGATCAGCGGCACGGTGTCCGGCTCGGGCTCGTCGACCTCGACGAACTTCTGCAGCGAGTGCACCAGCTCCTCGCGGAGGTCCTCCGGCGAAATGGTGGTCTCAGCAATTTCGCGCAATGACACAACAGGGTTCTTGTCGTTATCGCGGTCAACCGTTAGTTGTGAACCAGACGAAATCATGCGGGCGCGGTGGGCGGCCAGCAGGACCAGGTCAAACCGGTTGTCGACCTTGTCGATACAATCTTCTACGGTGACGCGAGCCATCGACTGTCGCTCCGTTGTGGGTGGGACGAAATATGTGGATGAATGGCGGTAGTTATAGGGGCCGGGAGGGTTTCGCAAGGCCAATTTGTGATTTGGCCTCGCCAAACGGCTCTGCTACCCCCACATTGGGGCTGGGATGGGTGGTTTCCCGGGCCGCTGGGGACGGCGGCGCCGGGAGTGTGCAAGTTGGCCATAACTATACCTTGATTGCCCCGACTTCTCCGGATTTGCGGTTTCGACGGGTTTCGGCGGGACTTTAGAAGTGCGCGGCTTGCTGTCGCCGCGCCAACAATAAACGATCAATCACGAACTCTACGCGAGCAAACTGAATGTCACCTTCCTCTTCCGACAAGATCGCGCTCTTCATCGATGGAGCCAATCTCTACGCGACGGCGAAAACTCTGGGCTTCGATATCGATTACAAGCGCCTGCTGAAGGAGTTTCAGAGTCGCGGGACGCTGCTGAGGGCGTTCTACTACACCGCCATCATCGAGGATCAGGAGTACTCCTCGATCCGGCCGCTGATCGACTGGCTCGACTACAACGGCTACACCGTCGTCACCAA
>NZ_JBVVOY010000048.1:0-15483 GCF_055807535.1 Bradyrhizobium sp. Kon37 | reverse complement strand
TCGCACAGTGGACCGTGGGTGCCAGCCGGCACCCGGTCTTCCCTGCGCCCTCTGACGGAGGAGGACGTACGCACACGCAGACTCGGGCAGAAACTGTCGCGAGGCCGCCGCGTTATGTCCAGTTTTCAAAAAGCACGCAAACTTTGTCGAATCCGATCGGGATCGCAGATATCAACCGCGGCCAAACGTCGTGGCTTCTGTCTGAACTTGGCGTGGGAAAATTATTGGCGCAATAATGATCCGCTACGTTGCGGCCGGGAATCAACCCGGTCCTGTTTTCTGGAGGGCGACGGCGTGTTCGCTCGCTTCACTGCTCCGGCAATCGCCATTGCCATCCTGAGCGCCTTTGATGGTGCGGCCGCGCAAACCGCCAACCAGCCCCCGGATACGATGGCGGCGCGGGTGGAGGCCTGCACGCCGTGTCATGGTAACAAGGGCGAAGGCACCAGCGACGTCTATTTTCCGCGCCTCGCAGGCAAGCCGGCCGGTTATCTCTACAACCAGCTGCTCGCTTTCCGCAACGGCCGGCGCAAATACCCGCCGATGAATTATCTGCTGGAGTTCCTGCCCGATCCCTATCTGGAGGCGATGGCGGAATATTTTGCCAGCGAGCACCCGCCGCTGCCACCGCCGGCGCCGAGCGAAGTCAGCAAGGACGTCCTCGCGCACGGTGAGCTGCTCGCCACCAGCGGCGATGCCGGCCGCAACATTCCGGCTTGCGTCAGCTGCCATGGCCCTGGACTGACGGGGATGCAGCCCGGCATCCCCGGCCTGCTCGGCTTGCGCGCCAATTACATCAGCGCCCAGCTCGGCGGCTGGCGTTATGGCACCCGCACCGCGAAGTCGCCCGACTGCATGCAGCTCGTTGCCGGTCATCTGACCGAGGCCGACGTCACCGCTGTCGCGGCCTGGCTCGCGACGCGGCCGGCGCCAGCGAATCCGGCTCCCGTACCGAATGGCACCTACGCGCTGCCCTTCGGCTGCGGCAGCCAGCCCAACTGACGAGGCGGATGATGGGCTTCAAATTGTCGATCAAGCTCCTGTCGATCAAGTTGCTCGCCCTCGCCGCGTTCACCACGGCAGCGGCAGCGCAGGACAAGGACAAGACTAGCGACATCATCGCGCGTGGGGAATATCTGGCTCGTGCCGGCGACTGCACCGCCTGCCACACCGCGCCGGAAGGACGTCTGTTTGCCGGCGGCCGTGCCATGCCGACACCGTTCGGCACGCTGTACACCTCCAACATCACGCCCGATCCGGAGACCGGCATCGGCAAGTGGAGTGCCGAGGACTTCTACAAGACCATGCACAGCGGCCGCTTCCCGGATGGCGGACTGATCTACCCCGCGATGCCGTTTGCGTCCTACACCAAGGTCACGCGCGCGGACAGCGACGCGATCTTCGCCTATCTGCGCTCGATCGCGCCGGTGAACCAGAAGAACAAGCCGCACGAATTGCGTTTCCCTTACGACAACCGCCAGCTTATTCTCGGCTGGCGCACTCTGTTCTTCAGCGAGGGCGAGTTCAAGCCCGATCCGAAGAAATCAGCGGAATGGAATCGCGGCGCCTATCTGGTCGAGGGCCTCGGCCATTGCGGCATGTGCCATTCGCCGATCAACGCGCTCGGCGGCACCTCGCAATCCGACGCGTTCAAAGGCGGCCTGATCCCGATGCAGAACTGGTACGCGCCCTCGCTGACGTCGAACCGTGAGGCCGGGCTCGGCGACTGGAGCATCAAGGACATCACGGATCTGCTGCAGACCGGCGTCTCCATGCGTGGCGTGGTCTACGGTCCCATGGCCGAGGTCGTGCACAACAGCCTGCAATATCTCGATGACGCGGACACCAGGGCGATGGCCGTGTACCTCAAGGGCATCGCGGAGCCCTCGCCTCCGCCGGCCGCAAGCTCGGCGCTGCCGACCAGCGAGAGCAGCCTTCTGATCAGCCTTGGCAAGACCGTCTACGACAAGAACTGCGCGAGCTGTCATGGTGCGCAGGGCGAGGGCAAGCCGCCGCACTGGCCGCCGCTCGCCAACAACCAGTCGATCGAGATGCAGTCGGCGGTCAACCCGATCCGCATGGTGCTCAATGGCGGTTATCCGCCGGGCACCAAGGGCAATCCCATGCCCTACGGCATGCCGCCCTTCGCCGGCCTCCTCTCCGACAACGAGGTCGCCGCCGTCGTCTCCTACATCCGCACCGCCTGGGGCAATCGTGGCACGCCGGTCTCGGCGCGCGAGGCCAACGAGCTGCGCTCGGCACCGCTGAACTGAGGGCCCCATGTTCAACTCCGATCCGCCAACCAGCCCAGCCGCCGCCGACCAGGCCATCGAGGAGGTCGTGGCGCAGGGCCCGTCCGGCGCGATCGTGGTCGCCGGCATCGCAACAGCCTGCGTGGTCGCGATGTGGTTCGCTTTCTATCTGTTCGTGTTCCTGCCGCGCGGCTCGCTGCAATGAGCGTCGAGGGAGCCCACAGCAACGGCAGCGCCAGCGCCGAGGTTGCAGCCCGCGTCGAGCGGCGCTGGGCCACCATCGCCGTGATCATCGTCGTGATGATGGCGCTGCTGGCGGCATTTGCCGGTATCCATCGCGCGACCATGCCGCAACCGCGCGTCGAGACCACCGATCCCTCGCGGCTGCATCTGACTGGCGAGTTCGTCGAAAGCAATCTCGGCAGCGTGCTGGAAGCCAACGGCAATGTCACCGTGCGCGCGATCGGCCAGCAATATTCGTTCACGCCGGCCTGCATCGTGGTGCCCGTGGACACGCCGATCACGCTGCGCGCCACCAGCGCCGATGTCGTCCACGGCATCCTGATCCAGGGCACCAATGTCAACACCATGCTGGTGCCGGGCTACATCTCCGAGCAGCTCATGCGCTTTACGAAGAGCGGCGACTATCTGATGCCTTGCCAGGAGTTTTGCTCCTTCGGCCACGAGGGCATGTGGGGCAAGGTCAAGGTGATCGACAAGACGGACTTCGCGAACCGCGCGAAGGGTGGCGGGAGGCTGAGCTGTGTTGGTCAATAGAAAGCTCATCCTCGCCCATTTCTGGCTGGCCTTCGCGGTATTCGGCATCGCGCTCACGCTCGGCGCCTGGCAGATGTTCATCCGCAGCCCGATCGGCACATGGCTGTCCAATCCCGAGCTCTATTACCGCTCGCTGACCGCGCACGGCACGGTGATGGGCTATGTCTTCCCGACGCTGGTCGCGATGGGCTTTGGCTATGCCATCAGCGAGTCCGCGCTGGAGCAGCGGCTGGTCGGCGTGCGCTGGGCCTGGGCCGGATTCTGGCTGATTGTGGTCGGCGCGATCATGGCGATGGTCCCGGTCGGGCTCGGCCGCGCCTCGGTGCTCTACACCTTCTACCCGCCGCTGATCGGAAACGTCTTCTACTACCTCGGCGTCGTGCTGGTCGTGGTCGGCTCCTGGATCTGGGTCGCGCTGATGTCGCTCAATCTGCGCGTCTGGCGCAAGGCCCATCCCGGCGCGCCGGTGCCGCTGGCGATGTTCGCCAATGTCGCGGGCTCGTATCTGTGGGCCTGGACCGCGGTCGGCGCAGCGCTCGAGCTGCTGCTTCACATCATTCCGGTCGCGGCGGGGCTGAAGGCCACCATCGACGCCGGCCTTGCGCGCGTGTTCTTCTCCTGGACGCTGCACGCCATCGTCTATTTCTGGCTGATGCCGACCTACATCGCCTATTACACCATCGTGCCGCGCGCCATCGGCGGCCGTATCTATTCCGACAGCATGGCGCGGATTTCCTTCATCCTGTTCCTGGTGGTGGCGATGCCGATCGGCATGCACCACACCTTCGCGGATCCGCAGGTCGGCGCCGGCTTCAAGTTCATCCATTCGGCTTTCACGGCGCTGGTCGCGCTGCCTACGCTGCTGACCGTGTTCACGATCTGCGCCTCCGTCGAGATCGCGGCGCGCCTGCGCGGCGGCCGCGGCATGTTCGGCTGGATCAGGGCCCTGCCCTGGGACAATCCGATGATGCTGGCGCTGGCCTTTTCATTCGTCATGCTCGGCTTCGGCGGCGCCGGCGGCCTCATCAACATGAGCTATCAGCTCGATGCGTCGATCCACAACACGCAGTGGATCACCGGCCATTTCCACCTGATCTTCGGCGGCGCCATCGTGATCATGTATTTTGCGATCGCCTACGATCTGTGGCCGCATCTGACAGGACGCGAGCTGATCGATGTCCGCCTGATCCGCACCCAGCTCTGGCTGTGGTTCATCGGCATGATCGTCACGACCTTTCCCTGGCACTGGGTCGGTATTCTCGGCATGCCGCGCCGCATGGCCTATTTCGACTTCGGCGATCCCGCGATCGCGCCGCAGGCCCTCTCGGTCACCCTCTCGGCCATCGGCGGCTTCATCCTGCTGGTGTCGGGCATCCTATTCATCGTTGTCCTGGCTCGCGGCATGCGCGCGCCGCGGGTCGACGCCGGCCCCTATCGCTTCGCGTTGGCGGTGCACCAGCCCACAACGGTCCCCGTCGCGCTCAACACTCACGCGCTGTGGGTGGCGCTGATGATCGCGCTCACCCTCACCAATTACGGCTATCCGATCCTGAATCTGGCGCTGAGCGAGGGCACGTCGGTGCCGGCCGTCTATGTGGGAGCGCAGTGATGAGTGCGCGTGAGCTCTTCACCCTCACCAATCGTCATTTCAAGACGAGTGTCGGCATCACGGCCGCGATCTTCGTCGTGACGGCGATTGCGGGTTTCATCGTGCTGCCCTTTGCGCAGCCCTGGGTTCAGTTCGCCGACGTCTGGGACGCGATCTGCAGCGCTGCCGGTGTGCCGCAACGCGCAGCGAGCGTGACTGCGCCAGAGCAGAGCAAGCGCCTGTCGGGGGTCGTGCTGACGTCGAACACGCTGTCACGCCCGAGCCAGGAGGCGATCGGGCGCGGCGCCACGCTGGCGCAGCGTTGCGCGATTTGTCACGGTCCGACCGGTGTCAGCCGCGCGGATTCGCCCAATCTCGCCGGCCAGTACGCGGCCGTGATCTACAAGGAGCTGCATGATTTCCGCACCGGCGCGCGCGCCAACGCCGTGATGTCGCCGTTCGCCGTCAATTTGACGGACCAGGAGATCGCGGATCTCTCGAACTATTACGCTTACCTGCCGCGACTGCCGGCCTATCACCCGACGCCGCAATTGCCCAAGCCAAACATTGTGATCTACGGCGCACCGATGCGCGGCATCGCGCCCTGCGGCGCCTGCCACGGCAGTCTCGACAACAAGACCGGCAGCCCGTGGCTCGAAGGCCAGTCCGAAGCCTACATGAAGGCGCAGCTGCAGGCCTTCGCCTCAGGCGAGCGCCGCAACGATATCAGTCAGCAAATGCGCAACATCGCGCGTGCGATGACCCCGCAGGAAATCGAGCAGGCCGCAGCGTATTATGCCTCGCAGCCGCCGGATATCGTGAAGGCGGTGGATTGAGACGGGCTCGTAGCACCACTACGACGACGCCAGCTTCCGCCGTCCGTAGATCGCATCCGCCCGCTTCTCGAACGCGATGGAAAATCGCGCGAACGCGGCGTCGAACATCGAGCCCATCAGGAGCGCCAGCATGCGGCTCTTGAACTCGTAGGCGAGGAAGAAACCGACGTCGCAAACGCTCTCGCCTTTGGACTCGAACGTCCAGCGGTTTTCCAGATTGCTGAAGGGACCTTGCAGATATTCGACCAGGATCTTCAAATTGGCGCGGTCGAGCGTCACGCGGCTGGTGAAGGATTCCCTGACCAGCTTGAACGACACCGTCATGTCCGCGACCAGCACCTCGGTGCCGTCGGGTTTCGCCATGCGCTGACGGACCTTCAGCGCGCTGCACAGCGGCACGAACTCCGGGTAGCGCTCGACGTCGGCGACCAGATCAAACATCTCGGACGCGCTGTGATCGACACGGCGCTTGCTCGAAAAATTGGGCATGGCGATTCAGCGGGCGCTTGCTGCCCGCGCGGCCTTCAGTTTCGCAAAATCCTCGCCGGCATGATGCGACGAACGGGTGAGCGGGCTCGCCGACACCATCAGGAAGCCCTTGGTGTAGGCGACCTTCTCGTAGGACGAAAACTCGTCCGGCGGCACGTAGCGCATCACGGCGTGATGCTTGCGGGTCGGCTGGAGATATTGCCCGATGGTCAGGAAATCGACGTCGGCGGAACGCAGATCGTCCATCACCTGCTGCACCTCGTGGCGCTCCTCACCGAGCCCGACCATGATGCCGGACTTGGTGAAGATGGTGGGATCGAGCTCCTTGACCCGCTGCAGCAGCCGTATCGAATGGAAATAGCGCGCGCCTGGCCGCACCGTGAGATAGCACGACGGCACGGTCTCGAGATTGTGGTTGAACACGTCGGGCTTCGCCGCGACGACGACCTCCAGCGCCCCCTCCTTGCGCAGGAAATCGGGCGTCAGGATCTCGATCGTGGTCGAGGGGCACGCGGCGCGGATCGCGCGGATGGTCTGGGCGAAATGCTCGGCGCCGCCGTCAGTGAGATCGTCGCGGTCGACGGAGGTGATGACGACATGGGCAAGCCCGAGCTTGGCCACGGCCTCGCCGACGTTGTGCGGCTCGGCCGCGTCGAGCGCGTTCGGCATGCCGGTCTTGACGTTGCAAAAGGCACAGGCGCGGGTGCAGGTGTCGCCCATGATCATGAAGGTCGCGTGCTTCTTGTCCCAGCACTCGCCGATATTCGGGCAGCCCGCCTCCTCGCACACCGTATGCAGGCCGTTGGCGCGCACGATGTTGCGGGTGTCGGCATAGCCGCGGGTGTTGGGGGCGCGTACGCGGATCCAGTCCGGCTTCGGCGGCGAAGCGGAATCGGGCCGATTCACCTTTTCGGGGTGACGTGGGCGCAGCGGGTTCGAGATGGTATCGACAATAACGACCATGGGGTGTCCGGTCTGACCAAGTCCTACCTAGTCGGTCTGGCCGGGCATCGCAACCCGGCTCGCCCCGCTTCAGGGAACATGGCAGATATGGGCAATATCCTGCTCTGTTCTCTGGCGATTCTCACCTCGAATGGCTCCAGTCTCGAAACCCTCCACACCCCGGCTTGGCAAAGCGCTGAAGCGTGCCTTTTTCGCGCGCAGCGTCCACGAGGTCGCGCCCGACTTGATCGGTGCGACCATGCTTGTCGACGGCGTCGGCGGGATCATCGTCGAGGTCGAGGCCTATCATCATACCGAGCCGGCGGCACACTCCTACAATGGCCCCACGCCGCGGAACCAGGTGATGTTCGGCCCGCCCGGCTTTGCCTATGTCTACCGCTCCTACGGCATCCACTGGTGCGTGAACTTCGTCTGCGAGGAAGAAGGCTCGGCCAGCGCCGTGCTGATCCGCGCGTTGGAGCCGACCCACGGCTTGGCTGCGATGCGCCGCCGCCGCCATCTCCAGGATTTGCACGCGTTGTGCTCGGGCCCGGGCAAGTTGACAGAAGCGCTCGGCATCACCATCGCGCACAATGCCTTGTCCCTGGACCGTCCGCCGATCGCGCTGCATGCGCGGACGGAGGATCTGGAGGTCGTGGCCGGAATCCGGATCGGCATCACCAAGGCCGTCGAGCTGCCCTGGCGCTATGGCGTCAGGGGTTCGAAATTCCTCAGCAAGCCGTTTCCGAAATAAGCCTACAAGGCCTGCTTCAGCCGCTCCAACGCCTCGAGCAGCTTGGCCTTGCGGGCGAGCGCAGCCTCGCGCTTTTCGCGCTCCTCCTCGACGACCTCCTCGGCCGCATTGGCGACGAATTTCTCGTTCGCCAGCTTGGACTCCGCGCGTTTGATGTCGGAATCGGCCTTCCCGATTTCCTTGTCGAGACGCGTGCGCTCGGCGGCGACGTCGATCACGCCCTTCAGCGGCAGCGCAGCCACCTCACCTCGCACCAGGAGCTGGACCGCGCCGTCGGGCGCACGGTCGGCGAAGGAGATGTCCGACAGCCGCGCCATGCGCTTGATGACGTCGCTCCAGCGCGGCGCGCGCTCCTTCGTTTCGGCCGAGGCACTCGCGAGCACCAGCGCAGTCAGGGTCGCCGGTGGAATGTTCATCTCGGCGCGCACCGAACGGATCTGCGTGACGAGATCGATCACCCAGCCGATCTCGGCCTCGGCCGCGGGATCGGTGAAGTCGGCGTGGTCGAAGATCGGCAGTACCCAAACCGGCGAGACGAGCGCGTCGGTCGGCCCCGTCGTCGCCGCGAGCATCGCAAGCTGCTCCGGCGTCGGCCCGGCCGGCTTCAGCGGCCACGGTGCCAGCGCGAGCAGACCGTCGCGCTTGGCCGTCACCTCCCACAGCTCCTCGGTGATGAAGGGCATGAAGGGGTGCAGCAGCTTCAGGATCTCGTCGCGCGCCCATGCCACCATGGCGCGGGTCTCGGCCTTGGCAGGGCTGTCGGGACCGAGCAGCACGGGTTTTGCGAGCTCGAGATACCAGTCGCAATAGACGTTCCAGACGAAGCGGTAGATGCTGCCGGCGGCGTCGTTGAAGCGATAGGCCTCGATCGCCTCGGTCACCTCGCGCGTGGTGTGCGCACTCTCATGCGCGATCCAGCGGTTCAGCGTCTCCTTCGCCTTCGCCGGCTCGAAACCCTCCGGCACGGCGCAATGGTTCATCTCCGCAAAGCGCGACGCATTCCAGAGCTTGGTCGCGAAATTGCGATAGCCCTCGACCCGGCTGGTGGCGAGCTTGATGTCGCGCCCCTGCGCGGCCATCGCGGCCAGCGTGAAGCGCAGCGCGTCCGCGCCATATTGGTCGATCAGGCTGAGCGGATCGATGACGTTGCCCTTCGACTTCGACATCTTGGCGCCCTTCTCGTCACGGACGAGGGCGTGGATGTAGATCGTCGAGAACGGCACCTCCTTCATGAAGTGCAGGCCCATCATCATCATGCGGGCGACCCAGAAGAAGATGATGTCGAAGCCCGTCACCAGCGCGTTGGTCGGGTAGTAGCGCTGCACTTCCGGCGCGTCCGCGGGCCAGCCGAGGGTCGAGAACGGCCACAGCGCCGAGGAGAACCAGGTGTCGAGCACGTCCTCGTCGCGCGTGATGAAGCCGTCACGCTTGTTGCGGTCGAGCGCCATCTCGCGGCCCTGCTCGACCGTGATGACTTCCTGCTCGACGTAATAGCCGAGGGCGTGGCTGACGGCCTCCTCTTCGGTCTCGGCGACGAACACCTTGCCGTCAGGACCGTACCAGGCCGGAATCTGGTGGCCCCACCAGAGCTGGCGCGAGATGCACCAGGGCTGGATGTTCTCCATCCACTCGAAATAGGTCTTTTCCCAATTCTTCGGTACGAAGGTGGTTTCGCCCGACCGCACTGCGGCCATCGCGGGCTTCGCCAGCGTCTTGGCGTCGACATACCATTGGTCGGTGAGATAGGGCTCGATCACCGTGCCGGAGCGGTCGCCATGCGGCACCATGTGGGTGTGGGGCTCGATCCGCTCGACGAAGCCGAACGATTCCAGCCGCTCGACGATGCGCTTGCGCGCTGCAAAGCGATCGAGCTTGTTGAACTCCTCGGCGAACTGCGCGGCACCTTCCGGCAGGTCGCGCAGATAATCCTCGTTGTCGAGGAGATCGAGGCAACCTTCCTTGTCGATGACGCTGATCCGGGCGAGGCCATGGCGATTGCCGACCTCGAAGTCGTTGAAGTCGTGCGCCGGTGTCACCTTGACCGCGCCCGAGCCCTTCTCCGGATCGGAATAATCGTCGGCGACGATCCGGATCTTGCGGCCGACCAGCGGCAGGATCACGTTCTTGCCGACCAGCTTCTGATAGCGTTCGTCTTCGGGATGCACGGCGACGCCGGTATCGCCGAGCATGGTCTCCGGGCGCGTGGTGGCAACGACGATGAAGCTCGAGGGATCCTCGGGGTTGAAAGTCTTGCCCTCGATCGGATAGCGCAGGTACCAGAGGCTGCCCTTGACCTCGGTCTGCTGCACTTCGAGATCGGAGATCGCGGTGAGCAGCTTGGTGTCCCAGTTCACCAGCCGCTTGTCCTTGTAGATCAGGCCGTCGCGGTGCAGCTCGACGAACACCTTGACCACGGCCTTGGAGAGGCCCTCGTCCATGGTGAAGCGTTCGCGCGACCAGTCGCAGGAGGCGCCGAGCCGCTTGAGCTGGTTGATGATGGTGTCGCCGCTCTCGGCCTTCCACTGCCAGACCCGCTCCAGAAACTTCTCGCGGCCCATCTCGCGACGGCTGGGCTGCTGGCGCTCCATCAGCTGCCGCTCGACCACCATCTGGGTGGCGATGCCGGCATGGTCGGTGCCGGGCTGCCACAGCACGTCGCGACCGCGCATGCGCTCGAACCGGCACAGGATGTCCTGGAGCGTGTTGTTGAGCGCGTGGCCCATGTGCAGCGAGCCCGTCACGTTCGGCGGCGGGATCACGATGGTAAAGGGCACTGCGTCGCGACGGTCCGGGCGGCCGGCCTTGAAGGCAAGGCTGTCCTCCCACACGACGGACATGCGGGCTTCGATATCGGCGGGCTGGTAATTTTTCTCGATCATGGCGCTGTTAGAAAGCCGCGCACGGGGTCCAAGTCAACGGACAAGTCAACGGAAAGCCAGGCGGCAACAAAGCTTTCCGGGTCCGGTCGGAAGACCGAATATGACGCACAAGCAGGGCCTTATGAGGGCTCTGCGGCCTGATTTACCTGCCGCCGCGCGATACCCGCTCGATTTCGGCCTTCACGATGCGTTCGACGAGGCCGGGCAAATTGTCATCCAGCCAGGATTTCAGCATCGGACGCAGCATCTCCTTGACCAGATCCTCCAGGGTTCGCGCATTGCTGCTGAGCACCGTGTGGGCCAGGGAATTGAAGGCGGATTCGACCGCGGAGACCGTCGATTGCGCCAGGATCGGCTGTTGGGGCGGCAGTGGCGGCGCATCGAAGTCCACCGGCGCATAGGATGCCGGCGTCGGACGCGGCGGTGGCGATTCGGCGAATTCGAGATCGTCGCGCGGCTCGACCTTGCGGAAGCTCGGCGGCGGCGGAGACGGCGTTGGCTCCATCGCCAGCGCCATATCGTCGGTCAATTCCAGCACGTCGGGCTCAGGTTCGGGCTCCGGCTCGGGAGCGCGGATTTCCGGCGCAGCGGTGGCCGTGTCGAGGCCCGCCAGTAGCGCGTCGATGTCGTCCTGATTGTTGGATGCATCCGCCTCGGGTGCGGGGGCCGGCGGCGCTGCCGGCTTTGCGGCCGGAGCCGGTGCGGGCTTCTCGGCGGCCGGTTTGGGCGGCGCGACCTTGGATGGCGGAATATCGTTGATCGCCTGCGGCTTCGGCGGCGCGGCGGGGGCGGCAGCTTTCTCGGGCTTGGCAGCATCCGCCGGCGGCGGCTTGGCCTCGTCGTCGGCAATGATGCGCCGGATCGAGGCCAGAATCTCCTCCATCGAGGGTTCTGTGACCTTTGCAGGCTGCGTCATCTCCGACTCCACATCATCAACGCCCTCGCATGCGTTGTTTTACACCAAGCACGACAGGATTGGCCGGTTCCGGATGGGTGGCCCGACATTTTCGTCACGGCAGCCCGACTTGTCCCCAGATGACGGCTCAACGTGCAGCGGTGCGCCCCTGCCCTCGGCACTCATGCTTTACGCACACGGCATCGGATGCAGAGCGAATCGACCCGCATCTTCTTGGCAAGGCTATGTCAGGGATTTTGCTGATTGCAAGCAAAGCACCGGTCGGCCTCGGCTATTTGCGAGGCCGACCGGATGACTACGGGACTCTAGCGTCCGTCAGGCGTGCGTACGCCGGCCCAGCTGTCGCGAACCTGCTGGTAGTGGACGCTGGGATCGTAGACCGTGGTGTTGAGGCCGAGGACTTGCGGCGCGAGACGGCCGACCGCATTGAGCACCGAATAGGAAGCCACCACGCGGTCATGCTGGGCCGTGACGAGCGCCACGCGCGCGTTGACCAGTGCCTGCTGCGCGTTGAGCACGTCCAGCGTGGTGCGCTGGCCGGCCTTCGCTTCTTCGCGCACGCCGTTCAGCGCGATCTCGGAGGCCGTGACCTGCGCCTGCGCAGATTGCACCTGCGCCTTGCCGGCTTCCAACTGGCCCCAGGCCTGCACGACGTTGGCGCGGGTCTGATCGCGGGTGGTTTCGAGATTCAGGCGCTGCTGCGCCAGGTTCTCTTTCGATTGGCGGATGAGCGCATATTCAGCGCCGCCCTGATAGATCGGCACGGAGGCGGTCGCGATGGCGGAAGCGGTCGTCGTTCGGAAGACCGTCAGGGTCTGCTGGTATGACTGGGTGATGCCAGCCTGAACCGTGAGGGTCGGCAGCAGCGCGCCTTCGTTGATCTTGACCTGAAGATAATTGACATCGATGCCGAACATCGAGGCCGTGACGTTGGGGTTCTCCACCAGGCTGAGACCGACGGCGGAGGCGAGCGTCCCGGGCAGGAAACGATCGACGGGCGAGCCCGGCGCAAGGTTCGTCGGCTCATTGCCGATGATCCGGCGGAAATTCGCGCGCGTCGTTGTGAGATTCGATTCGGCAGTCAGTGCCTGGGTCCTGCCGGCCGCGAGCTGCGCTTCGGATTGCGCCACGTCCGTGCGCGTCACTTCGCCGACATTGAAGCGATCGCGGGTCTGCTTGAGCGTCTGTTCGAGCACGCGCACGTTGCTGCGCTGAACTTCGAGGGTGGCGGAGTCACGAAGATAATCCATGTAGCTGGTGGCAGCCTGCAACAGGACCGTCTGCTCGAGCACGCGCAACGCCTCGCGGGATCCCGAGACCTGGCTCTCCGCCACGCGCGTCCTGTTGGCGGTCTGATTGCCGTTGTAGAGCGTCTGGTTGATGGTCAGGCTGGCGCTGTTGGGCTGAAGGGGCGGGTCGCTATGGATCGGCAGGCCCTTCTGCTGCTGCTGAATGTCCTGATATTGATAGCCGGTGCTGAGGTTGACCCCGACCTTGGGCCGATAACCCGACAGCGCCTGCGGCACGTTCTCGTCAGTCGAGCGCACCTGGGCGCGCTGCGCATTGAGCTGCGGATTGTTCTGATAGGCGCGCACCAGCGCAGCCTCGATCGTATCCGCCAAGGCAGGCGTCGGCGCGACAAGCGCCAGCAGCAGGACCGAAACCGCTGCTCCGGTGAAGAGCTTCACCCCATGCATCCAAAAATTCCGTTCATTCTAACGCCCGGCTCGTGCCCGCGAGCTGGGTTACCGTCTACGAGTGGAGTCGTTGCCCCGTCGCAACATAGGACGCGGTCAAGCGCGACGGAACTACCTGAGGGTGGTTCTCAGTGGAAACTCTTCACGTGCAGCATCCCGGCCACACTTCTGATTCAGAACGGGATTTTAACGGGCTAAAGCCGCTATCGGGCCGTCAGAAGACGAAGGCGGCGGCCCGTTCCAGCCCGGGAAGGACCGGGGCCGCGGCATCGAACAGCGCCCGATGGCCGAATTCGCCGTGGGTATGGGTCACGATCATGGCGCGCGGCGGCCTGGATTCGGCCGAAACCCCCAACAGGCGCCCACCCTCCTTGAGCTGCCCGAGCAGCCCTGCCGGCGTCACCTCGGTGGCGCCGTTGAGGACGATCACATCATAGGGGCCAGCAGCGACATCACCCTCGGGGCAGGCCGTGGCCTTGCAGGTCACGTTGGCGAGCCCGAGGCCGGCGAAGGCGTCCTTGGCCTTCGCCGCCAAAGCCGAATCGCATTCCGTCGCGGTGACCTGGCGGGCGAGCTTGGCGGTCAGCGCAGCGAGATAGCCCGTGGCGCAGCCGACGACCAGCACGTTGTCATCCTCGCCGATCTCGGCGGCCTGGAGCAGCTTGCCGGTCAGCTGCGGCTTGATCAGGAACCGCTGGGCGCCGCCCTCGCTGACGTCGAGATCGAGGTCGAGATAGGCCAATGCCTGCCGGCTGGCCGGCACGAAGGCCTCGCGCGGAACCGTGAGCATGGCGTCGAGAACACGACGGTCGGTAACGTCACTGGTGCGCACCTGGCCATCGACCATTTTTAGGCGCGCCGTCGAGAAAACGGACATTTGCGGACCCTGCAAGGCGGACGATGCCGCGGACGAAAGTTGGCGGCATCTTTGGAACAGGCCCTGCGAAAACGCAACATGGCTTTGGCCCAGCGAACCGGGCCTTTCCGCAACTCGCAACGTCCAGGGTCAGCCGGCCTATTCGATCGTGACGGCGAGGCGGCCGATCAAGGCGGCGACTTCATCCAGCCGTGCCGAATCGTGGGTCTCGACCGCGCGCGCCAGACAGGCGAGGCATTCGTCGTCGCTGAGTTCGGGGATGTCCGCCGGCAGAATGGAGGGAGCCAGCGGGGAACGGTCGACCTGGATGTCTCGCATGGGAATCAGCTCCGTAAAGGACCGGCCTCTGGAAGCTCGATTTCAATTGAGTCGTTTTGGCGTCGCCGCGGAGGATACGGGCTCGTCACGGTACACATCTAATTGAGAATTTGCCGCAACGAGATCGCACGCCAGATTAGAGTCTGGACGCAAGTTATTGAAGATGAAGCGGAATTTGGCTCCCCGGGCTGGATTCGAACCAGCGACCATCCGATTAACAGTCGGATGCTCTACCGCTGAGCTACCGAGGAAAAGGGCGAACCCGTCGTTCGCGCGCGGCTGCGTATAACAAAGCCGCTTGCGCTTGCAAAGGACGAATTCGCCATCTCGCACATTGCGGCGAGGAAGGGCGCGTGGCCCCTCCTCCGCCTGGTCTCAGGTCAAGTTACTCGGCGACGAACGAAGTGGTCTTGGTGCCGGAATCGTAGCGCAGCCGAAGCGCGGTGAACTTGCAGAGGTTGACGTTCTTCCAGAGCACGGTCTCGTCATAGTTCTGCCAGTCGACGCGGACGTTCCAGACGCATCCCTCGTCGTCATCGTCGAACTCGACATAGGTGCTCGCCTGGTTCTGCAAAACCTTGTCCAGCTCGTTGTCCCATTCGTCCATGCCATCGTCCGGGGCGTTGAAGCCCAGGAATTTGATCGCATAACCGGTCTCGTTGACGACAGTGACGTTGCGCGCGTCGGCCGCGAAAGACGGCGCGGCGGCCATCGATAGACCGACCGCGATCAGTGCAGACAGAAAATACTTCATATGAAATTCCCCCGATCGAAACGGGCTTTCGGTGCCTGACGTCGATCGGCGCAGGCGCCGCGGCAACCAATGGCGTTGCCTCGAAGGATTCGTCGGAGGCGCAATCGAAAGGTTCAAGACGCGATCGATCCGCCTCCGGCGCGTTGCACGACGCGAGACGCGCAACGAGCCAATTCTTATCGATTCGAATTCTCCGCAGCAATGAACCGGCATTCATAGATCGGCGCGGCTTGCTGTCTCCGGCGCGGCGCCGGCACCGTGCGGAATGTGATTTTCGTCGCAGGCACAGCTTCGCGCCCTCGCGGCTTGGCTCGCCCGAGCTTTGCTTCGTCTCGTCCACCCTCCTCCGTCAGAGGGCGCAGGGAAGGCCGGGTGCCGGCTGGCACCCACGGTCCACTGTGCGG
>NZ_JBVVOY010000047.1:0-19103 GCF_055807535.1 Bradyrhizobium sp. Kon37 | reverse complement strand
CCACAACTTCCGCCGTATCCTCGCCTGGCTCAGAGAACTCTTGTGCCTCTTCCTGATCCAGCTATCGCATACGCTTGCCTGTCCGCTCCCGCTCAATTCGGCTTCTTAACGGACGACTAGTTTTCAATTTTTGAAGATCCCAATACGGATCGATGAACGGGCACTTGTAGTTGGGTCCGATATATTCCCTCTCGGCGTCATCAAAGAAGATCCGAGCCGCACCATGAGACTCCTCAGGTATGATCAGGAAAGCGGCGTCCTCTTGTATAAAGTCTAGGTCGCCGACGTGCCACCACTCTCGTTGCCATTCGAACAAGTAGGTGGTTTTGCCTGGTGCCTGGCTGGCAGCCGACCACCTCGAGCCCTCGCTTTCGCGAGCGTCAGCCGATTCTTTCCAAATCGGCCAGACACTTTTCGAGGTTATCCTTGGCTTCGCTTAAAAGCCTCTTCGTCTCGCCCAGTCGCTTGAAGTCAGGTTTCACCGGGCCGGCACCCACCGCGCTTAAGTGATGGCAAACAGTCGTGAGATCGCTAGACATATCCTCGAGAACGAAAGCTATATTTTCGAGCGGCACTAGCCCCGAAAAAAAGGTGTTGGATACAGTGTCGTCCTGGCCGGTCGGCCCCTCGAACTTCACCTCGACGAGCGGGACTAGGACATCGCGATTGTCACGCGCAGCTCTGCCCATACTCATGACCAGCGAGCTGAATGTCGCCGAGATATATGTAAGCCGGTCGACCAGGGCGCTTCCATACAACATGACAGCGTCGGGATCGCTTTGCACCTCATCCGGCTTCGAAGCACTAAGATCTTCATTCGACATGTTCGGTGTCCTCTCCCTGCAGATGCAGGATCCCCACGGGGAATGAGACGGCTTTGGCACTCGTCATGGGTTCTATCGTGTAGGAGCCGTGCGCTTCGGCCTTTTTTGCCTGTACGACAGCGACGGTAAGAGCTTGATAGGAGCTTTTCGTCCTCGCCTTCATATATCCGGGCGCGGCGGGTGCCGGCCCATGGAAATGGAGCAGATAGTCCTCCATCGCTCGCCGGACGCCGACAGCGCTCGCGTTCAGCGTCCCAGCTGTGGCGTGCGATGAGCCCTGCATTGCCAAATCAATAAAGGTGCGAACAACCGTGTCTGCATCTGCTGCTAGGTGGAGCGGGTGGGCGGCTACCGGAAATTTGTCTCGAACGAGATGGGTTGACCCGCCACGCTCCTTCGCTTCGCGCTTTTCTAACGCAAGCAAGCCGTCACGCGTCAGCGCGAAATGAGCGAATTTGCCCTGTGTTGTTCGCTCCACGAAACGCGCATTCGTCATGAGGCGGAGGATACGGCTGAGATTTGCATCTCTCAGAGACAACCTCTTTGCGATCGCTGCCTTTTCCATCTGGCCCGACGGTGTGTCGCGGAGTAACGCAAGTATTGCGACGACGTGCTGACGATGCATGACCTCGTCTGGACGCGCGAGCTTCGAGGTATTGATCGACATCTGCAGAAGGTCGTAGAATGCTCTGAAGCGCTCCGCATAGGCAGCATTCCTTGGTCCGAGTGTTGCGCTCATCCGACGCAAGATATCGAACCATTCCCGCAGCTCAGGGTCACGCCGACGGCTTTCAAGGGCGTTCCAAACCCACGCCCCGAGTGTTGCATAGAGGCGCTCCAAGCTTCTTTCGGAGCCCTCTTTGAGGAGGTCCGAAATGACACGCCGTGCCTCGCTCGCCGTCGCTTCGCCCGTCTCTATCTTTTCCAATGCTACGTCCGACATGGGCTAGCCCTACACCACAACCATTAAGAACGTTTTACAACGATTTACTCTGATTTTAGTCCCCGAATCTAGGTGTCAAGGGCCCCATTTGTAGGCAGCCCAAACGCCTTTTTGACCGAGTTCCTCGAGAGAAACCGCGCTGGGTTCCTTCAGAAGCGGTAGGATGCTACCTATTCTGTGATCTTTGAGCGCTGTTTGGGTCGGATGCTGCACCACGAAGCTACGGGTGCCGAACCGCACCTCAACCTGAGCCGCAGTGATCTGGTGGCCGTGCATCGTGCGGTCGTTTCCCATCGATGGGACAAGCATCACGTCCACATCGAGTTCGCTGAAGGGTGTCTCGCAGACGTCACAGAAATCCAGGCAAATGGCGATCCCAATCAAAGCGCCTTCGGTTGCCAGGACACATACGCGGTCACCCGCAGCGATGTTTTCCGTTCCCCAACCATCGTCCGCGTACGGGGCGATCTTGTCGTAGATCAGGCGCTCCTCTCCATAGCCGTTGTAGATCCGGGCTCGGTTGACGATCCCACGGTCGGTTGTCTCGTGCCAGGTCCCTGGAATCAGAATTTCGGGAGCTTCCAGCTCGTCCGTAATGTCGCGATCTCGAACGAGCTTGAGGATCTTCTCGCGCAATTCCGGCGAGACGGTTAACTCGGGCCACACAATCGCGATGCAGTTCTCCTTCAGAGCCTGACTGATCTGCTGAGAAATCGTGTCCTCAGCTAACGGCACCTCAATGCCCGAGATGATGAAGCGCTTATCGCCCTCTGTTGAACAGAACTCTGGCTCGAGCTCTAGTGGCTTGAACAGGCAAGCGCCCATCTTCCATTCGCTCACATCCGGTGCGGTACTATGCAATGTGCGAGTATCCACGACCTGGACAGGATAGCCCTGTATCACTGAGGGCAAGATCCGATGAAAGAGCAGGCCTCGTTTTGAGTAGGCCTGCAGCCTTCGAGCCGGACGCAATGCGCTCACGCCCTGCCGCGGAATGAACCAACATCTAAGCTGCTCGACGTGCCACTCACTCGGCGCGATCGGCCAATGAGACCGCCGATCAGCAAGCGCACGATCGAGTTCCCGTATCAGGCCGCCCATTCTTACGGCCGCGAGTTCAGGCGTCTCATCGGACAGCGACCAAGAGAGATGGCCATCTCCTATTGCGCCGGTGAAGCTCTCTCGTGCGTCCTCGATTCGCTTTTCTGTAAGATTTCGGTAGGCCTTGTGCACGCTTCCCGGAGCATTCCGAAACAGCGTATCGAGCTCGATCAGAGCTTTCCTGAGATCATCCCGACTGGCCTTCGTGACTAGCTCCTGCCGCGCGGCAAGCTCCCGCGCCTCCTTCTTCCAGGCATCAAAAACTGACGTTTCGGCTCGGCTGTCCACGCGCCCAGGCAAAATTTTCGTCCCAATCACCACCACCAATATATTCCATCGATAGGCGTGCGCCGACGATTTTGCAATCGGCCCGACCAGTTGCTCACACTTGTCGGCCGGTGCCGAGCCGCCACAAGTGACTCGCTTTCGCAGAAGTGTACGACCGCAGTGAAAATCTGCGCAAAACCGAGTGGGGACAACGAAAAGCTGCATTGTTGTCACGATGCTATTGACGAACCCATGCGGACTGTTTTTCAATGTGCACGGGAGATCCGCGGGTGCTCAGGCACGCGGACGGGGGCGTTCATATGGGGATATTCAGCCGAGCCGCGGCTGGCATTGGCATCTGCCTTGCCGTGGGCGGGTGCACCAGCCTGTATCATATTCATGACCCGCAGACAGGTGTGATCACGGTGGGTGAGCTGCCGTACTTTCTCAAGTCGATCAGGTGTGAGGTCGTGACTTTCTACCAGCTCGAACGCGAGAGGCGAAAGGAATACCTGAAAATCTACAAGAGGCGGCCTGAAGAGGCGTTCGATAGGTACGCTCATTTCGACATCGACCCCTTCCTGTACGGCACATTCTTTCTGGAGTTGAAGGTGACCGATACCGGCGGGCTCGGATCCGGTACAGCATTCGACTACAAAAGGATTCTGAGCGTGAGCAGTAATGACGTGACCCATGTGGGCCCCACTGCTTCAGCCCAGGATACCTATGACCTGATCTGGTCATTTCTGATGAAGCAGAACGCCCAGCTAGCGTCCGATACGGCGCCGGCGCCGGCGGATCCAGCAAGGTATGAGCGTGGCTGCTATCGAGGAGTGCCTGCGGACCTGATCGAACTCGAGGGCCTCGCCGAGCATAAGTATCCGGACCGCGCCGCCTACAAGCGCATCATTGTCGATGCATCCAAGCCGCTCGCAGCTTGGTTACGGGACAACGCGATCCTCATAGCCGCCAACAATCTCACGCCGGCCATGCCTTCGGAGAGCGCGGAGCCGGCGCAAATGACGTACACGTTTTCAGTCCAGGTTACTGGCGGCGTCGAGGCAAAATACTCTCTCACCTCGTCGCGCTGGACGCCTGCTGCAGTCCAGGCGTCGGCCTCCGCTCAGCAATTCAGTAATCTCGGAATCTACATCAACGGTCCGAATGCCGTCCTTGCTAACGGAGCCAAATCCGGGTCCGCCGGCTATGCGGACAAAACGCCGCCGCTTGGATCAAAGGACAATCCAATTTACACGGCACCCTCGCCGGGAGGAGAAAAGTCGCAGGAATTCCCGGGAGCAGCCGGGTCCACCGGGCGCCGTACGGGCGCTGGGCCTCGGACAAATGGTTTCATTGTGGCGCCAGTGCCTGTGTTCCCGCCGACCCCTACACCGACGCAGTAGGAAAATGTTTCGCCTGTGGCCGCCCAGACTCGTTCTGTTGCTCGTCCTCTTGTTCTGCTGGGGGGCGAACGCTCAACCTGCGCTTCCTTCGGGAGTCTCCGAAATGGAATTGTACGGCACGGTCATTCGCGGCTCGAAATGGGACATCAAAGAGATACCGGTCTGCTGGGAAAACCTGCAGCCGAAGGATCAAAAGTATGCCGATCTTGTTCGGAAAGCGGTTGCGGAAACGTGGGAGACTGCGGCGCAAGGTGGCGTGCGGTTTTCGAAGACCTGGCCGTCCTGTACCGACGGCGCGCCGGGTGTGCACGTGCGAGTCTCTGATGAGGGTGCCCACACCGACGTCGTCGGCAAGTATCTCGACCGCAAGCCATCGGGCATGACTCTCAATTTCAGTTTCGATCATTGGAGCAAGGGCTGTCGAAATAGACGCGAGTTCTGCATTCGTGCGGTTGCAGTCCACGAGTTCGGACATGCTCTTGGTTTCACCCATGAACAGAACCGCGACGATGCGCCGGAGCAGTGCCGCAACGAGAAAGCTTCTGGCTCGGTCGGCGATTATAAAGTCACCAAGTACGACCCCAATTCCATAATGAACTATTGTAATCCAGCATGGAACGGAAACGGACAGCTCAGCCCTCTCGATATCGCCGCTGTCAGGACATTCTATCCCTCCTGACACTCGGCCCTTTGGTATTCATGGGCGCTCCCGCGCAGGCGGATCGTGCGGCAGTGCAAATTGCTGCGCGTTACAACGTCAGGACGGTTCACGTCCAGTTCGTTGGCGTGATGTACAACGACAAGCAGGAAGTCGGCGGCGGCTCCGGGCTGCTCATCGGCGACAGCCTCGTGCTGACCAACAGCCATGTGATCGGACGCGAGGAGAACTATAAGAGCTTCGAAGTCAATGCCCGTCTCGGGTCGCGCAATGCGAACCCGATCAAAGTCACTGCGGTTCATCGCGACGATGCCAGAGACTTGGCTCTTCTCGAGCTGTCGCAGTCCGCCGGAAACAGCGGAGGCGCCTCTCGTTGTCCGATGCCCGTGATCGATGACAACCAGCAAGCCCCGATGGGGACTCAGCTTTATCTGCTCGGTTATCCGCTCGATCTGGATCTGAGCATATCGAGCGGTCTGATAAGCAACCAGACTAGCCCGAACGGTCGCTGGCAAACGAACACGGTCATGAACGTCGGCAACAGCGGCGGCCCCGCATTCAACGAGTTCGGCGCCCTGCTGGGGATCGCAGTTGGCGGCATCGTCAAGTGGAACGAGGCGGATGTTTTTGGCGTCAACTTCATCATTCCCGCCACCGTGATTACTGCAAGCCCCCTGTACAGCATGATCGCGGCCATTCCGCAGCCGTCTGTTTGCTGGACCAAGTGGGTCGAGACAACGATCTCGTTTGAGAACTGGACCAAACTGAATTCCACGCATGTGCAGACGCAAGCCAATGCCGGCGTGAAGATCCCCGAAATCCTCTCCGGAGCGATCCATACGCTTCTGCCCGAAGACCGCCGCCTCATCGTGAACGTCCCGGTGTCGCAGCTCGTCGACCCGAAGCTGATCGAGCGGGCGTATACGGTGGACAAAACCAAGGACGATCACCCGGTCGTATTTGCGGAGCATTCGGCGGACTACGCCGAGACTTTCCCTGCTGAGCCCGGCTACCGCATCACAGGGTGCACGTGGCACGTTGAGACCGCCAATGGTGCCAGCAATATCGGTTGCGCGATCAACGGCGGCGGGGCGGAGGTTCGCTTCACCTACAAGCTTACCAGCGGACCTGCTGTCGACAGGTATCGCGGATGGCTGGGCGCTACGGTCAACGTTTCCCAAACCCTTGCAAAGTAGGTAGCTGATCGATGGTCATGCTCGTCTTGCCAATTCGAGGTTCGAACCGGTTGCATCGGCTCGGCCACGCGTTCCAGCAGCTTCGAACAGTGCTCATTGTCTTGTTTTGCGCGCTCGCGACCGGTTGCGCCCACCAGGGTCCGGCCTCGCAGCAGGCCAACCGGCATATACAGAAGGCGCCCCAGAAACATGAGAGCGCGTTCAAGAAATACGGCTATCGCTATGGCCCCGGGTACTACCACCATGTCCGGCACTATCATGCCTATCGGCCGTGGCGACGGACAACCGGTGAGGCGAGCGAGGAGGCGCCTCCCGACAAACGCAGCACCGGAGCCGCGGTGGTGGTCAATAGATCTGTGATTAAGGGGTTGGTACCCGTCTACTTCGCCACCAATCGCGTGGTGACCGGTGGGTCCGGTCTGGAATTGACCCAGATCTCCTATAGTCGTGCGGCCACCAACACATTTGGCTGCGTGACGGTTAGCATTCCCATCGTTCACAAGATGGGAGAAGTCGAAACGCCGAAGACAAGCTGGTTCGGGATGCGCAAGGAGGCGGAGGCCGATGGAAAGCACTTCCGAATCCAGAAGCTCGATCGTCTTTCTCGTGAGGAGTTTGCTTCCGCTATCGCAAATCCGGCCGACAGCCTGATGCTCTTTGTGCACGGCTACAACGTTGCCTTTTCGGACGCAGCCTTCAAGGCGGCTCAAATTGCTTTCGACGCGAACTACAAAGGCCGTGTCATGATGTACTCCTGGCCGTCCAAGGGCGGAGTGAAGGACTATGACTACGATCGGGAGAGTGCTTTGTACGCTCCGGATGGCTTGTTCGATCTCCTCCAGCTCATTAAAACGGCGGGCAAAGTGTCACGGATTATCGTGATTGCGCATAGTCTGGGCAGCGAGGTGGTTTTGGGCGCCTTGCAGCAAGCCGCGCTGAGCCAGACGGCGCTCGGGATTACTGAATTGATTTTTGCGGCCCCGGACGTGGATCGCGACATTTATCTTCAGCGCGCGAGCCAAATCAAGGCAGCGGCGGGCGCGGTGACGCTATACGCGTCCTCGACGGATCTCGCGTTGCTCGCCTCCATGGAGAAAGCGCAATCCGCGTCGCGAATGGGGTTCGTAACCAAGAGCGGGCCAACTCTCGTGCCCGGTATCGAAACGGTCGATGTTTCTGCTGTGGGAAGCGAAATGTTTGCTCTAAATCACAGTACGTACTCAACCAGCCGCGCGGTTCTCGATGACATAGGCCGGATCATCTCGTCTTCGACGCATCTTAAACCCCCGCAGCGGACGCCGACCCTGCGATCGATGCCCGACGATTCGAATACGACTTATTGGATGTATCCCTATTAAGAATCGCTCTTCGGCTGTTTGCAGAGTTGTGGGCCACAAACCTGGCAGATGTGTGCGCGTTCAACGCGAAAATGAAAACGCACGGAGGCGAAAACTGATTGATTGTACGGCGGATGTGGTTTCTCAATCAGCGGGTCCCAGGTTCGAGTCTGGTGCGCCCATCAAAATAACGGGCCGCAGTTACTGGCGCGCCATTGGCTCGAGTCACGTCTGAGTTCGGCGTGTCGAATAATTTGCCTTGCGGAAAGCGGCAACCAAATTCGTAGGTCTCTTTTCCGATATGTGCCAAAACTGGATCGGCTGCTCCAGCTAGAGATCTTCGCCAAGACCGCCGAGCTCGGCAGCCTGTCCAAGAGCTGCGGACATTCGGCGGATGTCGAACGCGGCCGCGAGCCGACACCTGAGCGGACTGGAGGAGCGGCTCGCGGTGCGGCTGATCGAGCGCAACACGCGCCGGCAATGGCTGACCGAGGCAGGACAGGATCTGTTGCAGCGTTGCAGCCCGCTCCTGAAAGGATGGCGTCAGAGACCGCGCGCTGTCGCCCAAGCGCATGCTGCGCGTCACGAGTTCGCTGTCGTTTGCGATGATCTACATGGCGCCGATGCTGCCGGCATTTCGCAAGCTCTACCCTAAGCTCGACGTCCAGATCATCGCGGCCAACCGCTATCCCGATTTCCTCGGGGCCGGGTCTCCCTCCGGCGAGGACCGCCTTGTTGGATTAGCCTAATTGGCGCGTAGCAGTCCTTATGGACAGCCATAAGCCAGTACTCAGCTTGGGAAGCTCGATGTTCTCAAGGACATTCAAAGTGTTAGCTGCAAAACCAGCGCCAATTCGCCCCAATCCCATCAATATCTTACGCAGTGCTCGCAAAAACCGAGCGCTGATCATCCAGCGCGACGACGGAATGTTCCAGATCGGGGTGAGCGATGGCGCCCTCAGTCCGTTCGAGACGCGTAGCTTCGCTGAAGCTGGAATGGAGGCGCCACGCCTCCTGAAATGCGAAGGGCCGCCTCGGCAAAGGCAGCCCCCAATCGCAAATTCAACTTCAGCACCGACACAAATAGCACCCCCGCGCAGGCCCTACAAGCGTTGCAGGCGCGTCGCCTGAGGGCGGACTTCCATTTGCCGCCAGCGACTGCGGCAGCCGTTGCGGAACTCGCCTTTGGCCGGGCGGTGCCGCAATGACGGTTGCGGAGGAGACCGCGCCCGGCGCGACGCTGCAGACTGCGGCGGCGGTGAAGCTGCATGCCGACATTGCTCCCTGCGAATCGCCGGACCATCTCGACGCGATCTGCAAGCTGGTATGGGCTGCCCATTTCGCCAACGAACTTCCGGAACACGAGGCTACGTTCCTCGCGGCCTGCATCCCGCTTTGCCGAGCCCTTGTTGAGCCTGCCCCCGCATCTCTGCCTCGCGCCGGCGGCGGAGGACTTCATTTCGCTCGTCTGCCCCCTTACGCCCGTGACAATGCTTAAATTTCTTGCCAGAGCCGCATGTGCAAGGCGCGTTTCTCTTCGTCATCCGCTATTTGAAGACCATCTCATAAAGCATGGCGTGGCCGGGCGATTCTTCGAAGGGGACGGCGTCCTCTTGAGTGAGTGCTGCCGCAAAGATGTCCTCCCCGGGTAGCCAAGCTCTCTCCGCGTCTGGCGTATTTAGCGCGAGCTGGAGTGCGCTGTTGAGCTCGTAGCAGACGTGCGAAAGGCCCGCTCCCTTCAATGCGACAGAAAGTGCAGTTGAGTAAGCATCGCGCCCGACGATGTACATCATCGGGGTGGGAATGTTCTCGTCGGTGAGGTTGGTGTACGAGCGCCGACAAATCTCTGCGTCGGCAGACGAAGCCAGCCTGCAAAACAGGGGGCGGTCCTGGTAGACGGAGCACTTATCAGCTTCGAGGAGAGGACACGGGTGAGGATTGTAGGGTCGTTGCTCGTGCGAGAACGACTTGGTGATTTCATGCGCCTCCCGCACGCGAGCGCCGGCCCGCGACGATAGACGCTTTGCAAGAAAAAGGACTTCAGGTGCTGTGGCGCTCACCCAAATGTTGCAGCAGTGGGAGCATCCGCGACCGCAAGCGATAGGAATGTCGGCCATACCCTTCACCGTCAAATCGATCTTCGAGAACAAATACTCCAGCGTTTCATCGACGCTGAAGCTCTGCTTGGCGCGACCGAGATGGCCATGAATCTGTCGCGCCAACTCCGCGACAATAAACTCGTTGAGCGCGGATGGGTCGATCCCGCCCGCGACGGCTTTTGGCGCTTGCTTCTTCGCTAGGCGACGTTGATTTCGATCCATACCCTCATCCCAACTCATTCGCTATCCGCTTCAACTTGCGAATGGCGTCATCGAGCGCGCTTTGCGCTTCGTCAGTCTCCTTATTCTCGATGTGGTTTTGAACGTCTGCGAGCTCTCGACGAATCACCCGCATGATTGCTTCTGCCGCTACTGACATGAAATCCTCCGGCGCAAAATGCCATATCTAGAAAGCAGGCATCAGATCGCAACCAAAGCGCGAGCGCAAGTCCTACGCGCTAAATACGCCGAATGATCCGCGCCGGGGTAACAGCGATGACTTCACGGCACGCTGCAGTCGCGTTGTCGTCAATCCGGTGCGGAGGAAGCATTTGCCCCGACCAATAGTCACGGACCCGGTTGAGGTCGACCAAAGGCGTTTGTGGTTGGAGACTTCGCCAGTCAGCAAAGTGCTTCGGGGCTTGGGCGTCGAGCAGCTCAATCTCATAGGGCAGCATCGTGGCCTGTCGGCCATCCGAAGTGGCGTAAAAGCGTGCCTCATATTCGTCGTCAAGAAAAAGAGCGAGTCGAGGCGCGATGGCTTTTGTGCGAACTCTTGGTTCCTGACGTACTCAAAAACCGCCTTCCGGAACGCCTGATTGTAAGGCCAGCCGGTTAGGCGAACAATGCGCCCCCAGTTGCCGGGAGTCGTCGCGCGGATCAGGAAGGCCTGCTCTGCCGAAATCGCCCACGCCGTTGATCTGGCCGGGCATACTGGCTTGCGCCTAGGCGACTTGCTGCGTTTGTCCTGGTCTCATGTTGGCGAGGACGCGATTATGCTGACGACCGGCAAGACGAGCACACCGATTCAGCAGGCCCACCAGTACACTGAATTGTTTGTCAGGGATCGGTCTAAAGGCGGGCGATTCGCGTTGTATGTGGGCAACGACCACGTTCAAACTGCCCACGATCTTGTACCACTCGAACAGTATCGCCCTGTAGTCGCCTGTACAATGATTACCTTTTCGTCGGCGAACGAAGGCGGTCTGGGCAGCAGGTCAAACTTCGGTTCGTCGCTCATAAGCACATCCTAGCGTAGACATCTCGTCGCGCCCCCTCTCCAAATTTCTACCGATTGTTATATTTCCTCGGGCGAGGCTGGTTGGACCCGCACACATCTAATTTTCGCACAATAAGACAACGCGACCGCCGTTGTCCGCTGCCCTGGCAGCGTCACAGCAATGATGGCCGCACTCATAGTGGTCGTTTGCTGTCAGCGTTCACAGAGCGCGTTGACGCCACGGCCCCCAGCGGCTGACATTGATGAAACCTCAAAGCGCTGCAACAGATGCTGCTCTGCAATAGAAACACCCATTGGTTGTCGCACGATCATCGTTATAGGATAGGTGTGGCTTTTGGGCCGTGGATTTTCCTAGCTTCAGTTGTTGTCGATCCAATTTGTCGAGAAGGATCAAAAAATGCTTCGAGGGCATGCTGTCGTTAAGCCGTTTTCCATAGCAATCTTACTCTCGCTAGTCGCACTTGGCTGCTGGCCGGTTCTCGCCGAGCGACCTCGCCGGTCGGCGGACGCGCCCAAATTGCTTGAACGGCAAAGATGTTTTTTCGGGATTACCCTCTTAAGGCACGAGCCGAAAAATGTGTCTGTGGAGCAAATGAGCCATGATGGGACACAGATTCCTTGGGCGGGCACCGCAAAGACCAATCGAGTAGTTCTGCGAGTAGGCGGCGATCCAGATCCTTCGCCCAATATTTGCCCGCCGAGGGGGATCGTCGAATTCGAAATCAGAGAAGGGCACGAACAGTTTACGTATCAACCCAATATCCTGTCTCCCGTAGCAGGATGTCTTCCAAACGATTGCTCTCGACTTGTAGGGGCAACAGCCGTGACGCTGCAGCCCAAGACGGCGTACAAATGGCAAGCTCGTCTCGTGGCTATCTATGACTGGATGGAGTGCACAAACTCCGGTTGCCGCTGTACCGGCGAGGCGAACAGGTGGCCGGGATTTTGGGAAGAGATTGGCCTCCCCCTGCCCGGCTATTTATCATTCTTTACGCCGTAGGCTGATGCGGATCAATGCTCAGGTTCATCTAACATGGTCTCCAAACGGCTCTTGCTCTGCTGCCCGCTCCAGCCCGCCGTCTTCTGCCGATTGTTCTCGCCCCTACGATTCGAAGCCTATTTCGAAGCTTCTCCACCTCTCTAAGCTCGGCGATGAGCGTTTGGAGGCGTGCGTGCAGAACAGCACAGCTGTAGCCCTCGCGAATATTGGTCATTACCTGCCCCGGAATATAATTTGGATTAAGGAGCCACGATAAAACAGGACATTTGAGCAATCGCTAATTCGTGCGTTTAGTGGGCTAGAGCCGTAGCCGCCAGATGCTCCCAGTACTCTGCCTCTGCGAGCAGCTTCCAGCTTCTCTCGGGATCACGCGCGGCGGCTTGTCGGCATAGCAACGCCATCGCGCGAAAGCGGCGCATAGCTTCCATCGCAAAACTCCCTGCTTCTGTTTTCCCCAATCCTATTTTTTATTACTGCGGTGGAGTCATCATGATTATCGGACATAACTAAATTTGCCCTTTGAGGGCATCCAATTGGGTTCCGTCAGAGCATCGAAACGGAACTGCTTTCGCTTCAGGCTTCACATCAGTTTCGAATGCCACTTGATGCGGCATTGTCGCGCGCGGATTTCGCAGCTTGACGTAATCCTTCAATAACCGTCGAAGCAGCGCCGTCAGCGCTGCGGGTTACGACAGCAAACCTGCCCATGCTCCTCAACCCCGACGGCGCTCAGGACACTCAGCCAACATGGCATGATGCTTCGCGGGAGCACCCGCTTGTTCGGGGCGCTAACCCATCTGAACCAACGCCCCGGTTTGACCAACAAATATTTTGAATCTGCAATAAACTGCGCCGTTTGTAAGCGCACGTGATAATTTGGAGAGCGCTGGGCCCGAAGCTCTCGACCGAAAGCTGATACGCCGCGATGCGCGGCTTATTTGGGGCGCTGCTCAGCTGCCGGCCCGCCTGAGTGGAGTTGCTCATGAGTACTGAGCGGAATCCCGACCCTGTGATCCTGTTGTTCGCGATTGCCGTGATAGTCGCGGCGTTCGCAGCATTCGTCACGACGTTTGAGCGGGTTGGGAGCACCACAGCTGGTGGCGAGGCTCCCTCCGGGACCACGGGGATGGGCAAGCCTCGCACGCCTCTTGAGCGAGCACCAGACCCATCAGTAGGGAAGTAACCGCCACACCGGTGCCGGCGCGTGTGCCCGTTCTTGTATTGCAGCATCGCCCCCGCAGCCTTGTCAATCGACTGAACCTTCGAACGGAGCTGACCCGAAACACAAAGCGAAAGGAACGCGCAGCGACAACCCCTCTGGTGTGTGGGGCCTTCCAAGTTCACGCTACCGTCTTTTGGAGCTTGTATGGTCCTACCTCCGATTGCATACTCTTCCCGTTGCGGCCTGCATATTGTTTCAATAGTCATTGTTCGAGGCAGTACTGAGTAATCGAGGTCAGGTTTACAACTATTCGGCTATTCTGCGTGAACGGGTCGAGGAGCTCATCGCACTATTCGGGCAACTGCAGACGCTTAGGCGTCGCCTGCAAGCCGCTAACGCGAGAAGGTTTGGTCGGCGTATCCCGAAGGCCGCGCGGAGAAGGAGAGTTCTTCGGCGCTGATAGCTACCGTTCAATGCAACGATCGCGCGTCCCCGAGTCGACATTGATACGAAGCCGCGTCCAGGCCGCTTCAAAACACCTGCATCTGCAGCCATTATCTGCAACACCGAAGCGTTGGAGCAACAGTTTCCCGGCGCTTTGACCAGTGCGCGATTCTTAATTTGCGTCGTGTGCGCGACTCAGACCTGCTCTCCGTGGGAAGCAGACAGGCGGCGGGGGAATGATTGTACGCGCGGGGGCCATTGTTACGTTGCTGCTGCCCCTGGGCTCCGAAGCCTTCGCTTCGCGTCACTACAGACCCACATCGCGGTATCATGCAGCGAGGTCAGATACTACGTCCCGAAATATTCGGCACCGGTGGCCGAGATGTACGCTCGTAATCAGCGCGCTACCGACGCACAAATCGAATGGGCCCGACGTTGCGTGGCTTCGAACGAGGCCGCCGAAACAGGGCCGCGCCGGTACAAATGAGCATGACCGGTGATCGCCTGGACATGCTGCATATTCTTAGACGCTAAATCCGTGGCGTAACTCAAGTGACACCAAAAATAGAGCCGCATTCGCGCGGCTCCTCCTCTTACTGCGGGTCGGCTTCGTCGCCCTCAGCTTCGTCCCGCTCGGCTTCTCCGTCGTCCTCTTCTTCTTCGACATTGTAGCCGAAATCGACTTCTCTGAAATCGATTCGAGAGGCGGCGCATCGTCCTCCAACTCGGTTCCGCATCTTTCGCAGCGCTGAACGAAGAGCCAGGAGTGTTCTTCGCTAATGCGAGAGTGACGGCATTCGGGACACCAGAGAAGGTCGCTCATGGCAGTCCTCTTTTGTCCGATCCTTCAAGGTCGACCTTACTCATTGGTTCACCAGTTGGAGCTCGCTCCCTTTCTTCTTGCGCGTCGCGCGGGGTTTCTTGAGTGCCGCAGTCTCCTGAGTGATCTGCTCCTTCAGCGTTTTAAGCTCGTTATCTATCGATGTTTTTTCAGCGACGAGTTCAGTTATGCGCTTTAGCCTGTCCACTATAGTTCTCCTATGTGCAGGGTTTTTCCACGCATTGGTACCAAGGCTGTTCGAAGACCCAGCCTTTATCGACGGGCTGCAGTGTGTTGCCCGTGATCGTCGGAAACGTTTCGAATGCAGAGTGGTTGAGAAAGCGCAGCGCGATCGACGGCAGCAGCTCCATCATGCTTTCGCAGAGAGAAGCAAGCTGGAGTATGCAGATTGGCGCCGGGCGCCGCAAAAAACCGAGCTCAAGTCGGAATGACGCTGAGGTGGACGCGCAGCTGAGCCCAAGCGAAGCTCCGCGGACCAGAAAGATAGCGGTTCAAGTTTCAGAACAGCATTTTGCTGACCGCCCGGGAATGCGCGAGAGCGTCGTCGCCCAGGCGGCTCTTGAGCGCTTCCTGGATCGGGCCGCCTATGGCTGCTTTTGTTTACGCGGCCATCGATCGGAATGAGCAGGTGCTCAACTTCTGCATTTCGGGTGGGCTTTCCTCGTCCAGTACGCGACGGGGTGAATTCTCGAGCAATGGCCGCAAAGGAAGGAAACTATCCCTCAATCCCCCCTTGGCTCAAAAAGTTACATTGGAAATGTCAGATCGCACTCAAGCGCAAGTTGACGGGCCAAAGCAGGTCAGTTCACGTCGTGATCCCGAGCGCCGAAATGGTCATCCTGGAAGCCGATCAGGACGTGGAGTGGTGAACTCGACCTTGCGCTGCCTGACTTCCCGCCTCATCGGATAACAGGCGCGTCAAGAACCTCCGACCGACCGATTGCCTGAGAAGCTCCAAGCAACTGGTCGGATATGCGACATGCGTCGCAAGCTCGACAGGAATGATACAAAAAATGCGTAATTTCAATGAGCGCTGGCTGGCATGCGACTTGCTATTTTCTCCGCAGAGCCAGGTAAAGCGAATTTGAGCAATGACCAGTCTGACTGAGAGCGCAAGTCAAGTCGGTGCGGCGAACCTGCTGAGCGTCGGTTCGCGGGCCCCCTCGATCAAAGTGGAGAACTGGCTACGCGGCCAGCCCGTTAGAAAGTTCGAACGTGGGAAAGTATATATCCTCGTATTTTGGGCGACGTGGTGCGGACCATGTATCGCCTCGATGCCAAATCTGGTGGTCCTGCAAGACAAATACAGGAACAACGGAGTTGAGGTGGTGGGCATCGCTGCTCACGAACAAGCTTCGACGGAAAATGAAGCGCGAGCCAGCTTGGACGCCTGGTTGACAAAAAGCTTGTCAAATCTGAACTACGCGATCGCATTCGACTATGCCGGCGAAATGAACAAGCTTTGGCTGGATCCAAGCTTTTCTGTCGGGATTCCCACGTCATTCGTCGTTGACCGTGACGGCCACATCGCCTTTATTGGCCATCCGACGCAGCTCGATCATGCCTTGCCCAAAGTTCTGAACGGATCCTGGGCAATGAGCGACGAAGCCAAAGCGCTGGATGCGGAAAGGATAAACACGGGCCGACGCAGAAAGCGTGAACTATCGCAGAAGAGAGCTCTGGTGGAGCCAATCTTTGCCAGACTTGAGCCCGCCATGAAGACAAAGGATTGGCCGACAGCCCTTTCAGCTATCGAGGAGGCCCTCGCCGTGATGCCGGACGAGGTCACCTTCCGTGGGCTTCAAGCGGAATTGTTGCTTCACAAGATACGCGACCTGGGGGCTGGCCTGCCGGTGCTGCGCCAATTAGTTCGCGACGCGATCGAGAAGAAGTCCGTGGTTTGGATGAGCGTCGCGATCCGCCAACTGTTCGACCCCGCGAAAGACTACTCCGATTTTCCACATGCGGAGCGCTTTGCCATGGGCAAGGAGCTCTCCGAACACATCCTGGCGGCGAATCCGCCCCGCGGCAGCGACGGCGCGAAGTTCCTGTCGTACGGGGCGGTCGCTCAGTACTATTACGAGACCGGTAAGAGGGACCGCGCGATCGAATTGGTCGAGGTGGCGCTGAGATGGCTGGATGCAGCGCCTGCCTCGGATCTAGCGAAACGGGACGTCGTGCAGTGCTCTCTCCAGGCGTTGGCGAGCTACAGGAGTGAGAAGCTCTCTTACGAGGAGTGCTGTTCAGCCCCGCAAAACACGGCTCTCGAAAAACCGGAACCGAGATCGCCAAGGGAGGCAGCGTGAGCATTGCTGCTTGGCATGTCTTTTCGGCCTCGTGGTTTTGCGATCGCGAATCGAAGCCTCTTGGGCATGTCGGGGCATTCACATGAAGTGAGGACAGGAGGCACGAGCCGGTGATCGCAGGCGAGGCCGCACCACCATAACATCTTTATGGCGAATGTTTCCTCAAGGTTGGTCGCGCTCCGACGCGATGGCGGCGAGAGTGCCTGCTGAAGTGAAGAGTGGTCGCCGGCTGCTAAGATTGGCGTCCTAGAAGATGCTGAATGGCATCTTCGAACAACCAACAAGATAGAAATGGGTGGTGACGCTGATGCTTTCCAGCTCTCAAGGAGGCTTTCTCAACTTTCTATCGCTGCTGTCGGAAGCGGTTCAGAACTTCGTTCCGCTTGGACGGCAAGCCGATTCGGGAGAGGCGCCAGTCCGTGGCTCTGGACTGTGCTGTTCGGAGCCGTCAGATTCCCCTGCGCCCCCCAGTGAAGGAACACTGAGCGAAGCCGTACCTTCATTTAGCGCCCTCTTTGCTGGCACGGCGCCAGGTCGAGCATGATGTACAATCAGCGCCAGCGCCGCTCTGCCAAAGCCGCCGCCCTGTTCCGGAAATCTGGGCCCTGGTACAAAGTGCTTTACGTCCAGGTGCTCATAGCGATCCTGATCGGCATTCTCGTTGGCTGGCTATGGCCCGCTGTGGGGACGAGTAGCTGGGTGAAAGCGCTTGGTGATGGGTTCATCAAGCTGATCAAGATGGTGATCGCGCCGATCATCTTCTGCACTGTTGTCTCCGGAATTTCGCATGTTCAGGATGCACGAAAGGTCGGCCGAGTCGGCGTCAAAGCGCTACTTTACTTCGAGATCGTATCAACCTTCGCGCTCATCCTGGGTCTTTTGATGGGCAATCTCGCTCAGGTCGGCCATGGGCTCGCTCCCAAGGGGGATGCCGCGGCCGTAGCCAACTACGTCAAGACGGCGGAAGCGCAGAAGACGGTCGATTTCCTCCTCAATATCATTCCGGATAGTGTAGTTGGCGCTTTGGCCCGAGGTGACGTGCTCCAGGTGCTACTGTTTGCCATCCTCTTCGGGTTCTCGCTGATGGCGCTTGGGGAGGGGGGTGAGCGGATGCGCGGTCTGGTTGACGATGCTGCGCAAGCGGTGTTTGGAGTCATTAGGATCGTAATGAAGGCAGCCCCAATCGGGGCGTTCGGCGCCATGGCCTACACTATCGGCGAATTCGGACCGTCCGCGCTCGGTAAACTCCTCGGATTGGTCGCCCTGTTTTATGTGACAGCCGGGCTCTTTGTGATCATTGTGCTTGGCCTGATCGCGCGCTTGGTAGGTTTTTCTATTCTAAAGTTCATCGTCTACATCAAGGATGAGCTGCTGATCGTGCTCGGAACATCGTCGTCCGAAAGCGCGCTGCCGCAGTTGATGGAAAAACTGGAACGGCTGGGCTGTTCCAAGCCGGTCGTGGGCCTAGTGGTGCCGACAGGATACTCTTTCAATTTGGATGGGACGAACATTTACATGACGTTGGCGACCTTGTTCATCGCGCAAGCGCTCGGGGTCGATCTCAACTTCAGCCAGCAGCTCACGATACTCGTTGTGGCGATGCTCACCTCGAAGGGCGCAAGCGGTGTCACCGGCGCGGGCTTCGTCACCCTGGCCGCGACCTTGACTGTGGTCAGTCCTGAACTCGTCCCTGGCATTGCCATCGTATTCTCGATCGATAAGTTCATGAGCGAGGTGCGTGCGCTTACCAACATCATCGGGAACGGTATTGCCGCGGTCTTTGTGTCCTGGTGGGAGGGCGAACTCGATAGTGTTTCGCTACACGCGCAGTTAAAATAAATGTGCGAGCTCAGCCTAGAATGCCCCGGGCCAACAAAGCCGTGCCGTTCAATCCTGATTGGGAGCAGGCGACCATCCGGTGGAGACATTTGTTTTGTTCGAAAGTGCCACACAGACCGATGATTCCCCTTAAGCTTTCGATTTCGAAGCGAGCCGGCTCGACCGGTCCCTTATGAGCATCATTTAGTCGTCCGTGAACAAGGGACTAAGCGATTGAGCAGGAGTCAGTTTTTCTGTTGCGGCAGCATTTGAGATTGCAGGGATCAGGGGCTTGAGGCCCCCAAACCTTGCAATTTTCATTTGTGGATTCCCTTTCGCTGCGGACCATGATTCTGTGGTGCATTGGAGGGGCCGATGCGACCGAAAAAGCACAGGACGACGGGATCGAACGATCTGTTCCGGGCGCGGCTGGACCAGATCATCAACATGAAGCACGAGCTGGT
>NZ_JBVVOY010000046.1:0-23783 GCF_055807535.1 Bradyrhizobium sp. Kon37 | reverse complement strand
GTGGTTTGACGGCTTATGCCGAGCTCTCCCCGGGGAGCGATGCACTATTGCCCCCGTCGCCTTGCGGATGGCTGATGCGAATGCCCGGTCGAGCAGCCCACATCACCACAAGACTTGACGCACAGACCCCGGGCGTCAGGACGACACGGTTTTGCCGTACGCTAATAGCATCGGTCGTGTGCGCGATGCCCTCGCTCACGGTTTCCCGCCCTGCGAAGCCCTTCGCGCCGATGTGACTAACGTCCACCGCAGCTCACCCCGCGTTCGTGACGATCGCGATACGCCCCTCTGACAGGGGTGAGGTGGCGAAGGAATACGCCCAAGTCGATCGGTAAAGCGGAATATTTTTGCGAGATCAGATTGACCTGTCGTTTGGGTGTTTTGCACGTCGGGCAACGCAAGGGATTGTAGCCCGGATGAGCGAAGCGACATCCGGGACTCGTTCGCGCGGCAGTCCCGGATATCGCTGCGCTCATCCGGGCCACGAAAAGCCGAACTCACGGCCGGCGGCAGACCAGGTCAATCTCGATCAGCGCGTCGTAGGCAAGCCCGGTGACACCGACGCAGGTGCGGGCCGGCAGGCGGTCGGGCGGAAAGAACCCGCGATAAGTCTCGTTCATTGCGGTGTAGTCTTCCTTGAAACGTGTGAGATAAATGCGTGTCATCACGACGTGTTCGAGACCGAGATCGACGCCCGCCAATACTACCTTCAAATTCTCCATCACCGCCCTCGTCTGCGCGACGATGCCGTCGGGCAACACGCCCGGTGTTTGCGGCGTGTCCGGCATCTGGCCGGTGACGAAGACAAAACCGTCGGTCTCCACCGCGTGGCTGAAGGGCGCGACCGGCTTCGGTCCGCCGCTGATCATGTGGAATTTCACTGGGGTTCCTTGTTACGGCGCTTCTTTCAAGGGAAGGCTTGTCTAGGGGTAGGTTTGGAACAAGCGCTTGCTGATGATCGCGTGCACGCCCCAATTGCCGTCGACCACCTGCGTGACGCCGAAATCGACGGCGGCCGACATCAGCGCGATCGCCTCGTCCTCGCTCAGCCCCTTCACGTTCATCAGGAAGCGTCGCATCTTGCGAAACGCATCTTTCATGGCGAGGTCGAGCGAGGACTTTGCGTAGACTTCGCTCTGGCCCTGAGCGCCGAACTCGGCGAGGTAGTTGGGATGGCTGAATCCGGTCAGGACCCAATCGAACTCGGTCTCGATCAGCGGATAAGACAGATCGGCGAAGGGCTGACCGGCGAGGTCGGCCTTCTTGTGCAGGATCACCTCGAAGCTTCCGGTCATTGAGCATTCAATCGCGGTGCCGCTCAATTCGCCGTCACCTTGCGTGGCATGGGGATCGCCGACCGACAACAATGCGCCGGGAACGGAGACCGGAAGATAGACGGTCGCCCCCTTCCCGAGGCGCCAATTGTCGAGATTGCCGCCGAAATAGGACGGCGGCACGGAGTCGATGAAATCGACCTCACGCGGCGCCACCGCGATCACGCCGAAATGCGGACGCAAGGGAATGCGGATGCCGTCGAGCACGGCGTGGCGGCGCTTCACCGTGCCGGGCAATACCGGAACGCCGGGATAGTCGTAGGTGGCGTGCACCACGCCAAACGGGTCGGTCTGCGGCTCCCAGCGGTAGGAATACAGCGCCCGGGCATGCGGCGCGTCGGCGTCGTCGAAGATTTCGTAGATCGTCACGACCTCGCGCGGCTTCGGCCCTGAAAGAAATTCGTCGTAATGATAGCCCCACCAGGCCGCGACCGAGGAGCCGAACACGCGTCCTGAATGTTTCGGATGACGACTTGCGCGCGGTACGATGTCGAGGATCCGCACTTCCAGCACGTCGCCGGGCTGGGCGTCCTTCACCGACACGGGCCCTGTGCAGATGTGCACGCCAAAGCCTTCGCCGGCGCCGCGTCCGAATATGCTGGCATCCATCGGACCCGCGCCGCGCCGATCCACGTTCTTCCTCGCCTCGGTCCAGCCGAATACGCTTTCGGCGGCGGTGTCGCCCGCGATCATCAGCTCAGGATCGTCGGAGGCGTGCTGCGTCAGCGTTTCGATGGTGATGGTATCGCCCGAGGCGATCTCGAGCTGCGGCTGTAACGAGCGGCTGAAATATCCCCAATGAACGCGATTCGCTTCGATCGGAAGATGATGATGCTTGCGTTCGGCCGTTCTCGGCTCATCGATGTCGGTACGGGCGAGATTGCCGCGCGCCTCGGCACTCGCCTGGTGCACGCGAAGCTGCGCCAGCGCATCCTGCGGCCAGCCGCGCTGACCGGTTATCCCATGCTGCGTCGTCGCCCGCTCCGCCTCCTGCTGGCGAAACTCGCGCGGCGGCAGTCCGAAGCGATGGCGGAAGGCACGGCTGAAATGCGCGGAATCGCCAAAACCATAGGCGTAGGCGATCTCCGAGATCGAGCGATGCGCCTCGGACGGATTGGACAGATCGGCCCAGGCGCGCTGCAGCCGCCGCTCGCGCACGTAGTGAGTAAAGTTGTCGCTGACGCTCTCGAACAGCTTTTGCAGATAGCGCTCGGAAATTCCTTCGGCCTGCGCGACGCGCGCGGGCACCAGTTCGGGATCGTCGAGGCGGCGTTCGATGGTCTGGCAGATCCGGTGCAGGAGGGCCGACTGCGTCGCGCTCGAACCGGCGTCGGACGTCGAAGCGGCCAATTGATGGGCGAGTGTCAGCAGGAGATCGACGAGCGACTGCGCGACCGCATTCCATTCGGCATCGCTCAGCGTGTCCAGCGTGCGCGCGGTCGCATCCATCAAGTGCGCGAAGACGTCGGCAAAGCCGCTGGGCGGAACGACCCGGGGTTCGCCGAGCCGCGGCCTGCCCGAGCGCCGTCCGTGCTGCGCCTCCGACGTCACCGACAGCACGACGGCGCGCATGTCGCGCTGGAATACGATGCTCCAGTCCCCGCTCCGCGGCAGCAGCACGAGATGGCCGACCGGAACGATACGATGGCCGGCGGCGCTCTTGAGCACCATGCCGTCTTCGACCGGCATCAGCGCGATCGGAACGTCGTCGTTGGATTGCGCGAGCGGTCCGATCGTCTGTGCGCCGGCGGCCATGCGTGTGAGCGCAACACCGGCGGCTTGACGGTGCGATGCGGTCGCATGCCCGTCGAAGAAGGACTGACCGGTAGCAGGTTGCAGGCCCACCGCAGCCAGCACGTCCCGCCAGGCTTCGGGGCGGTCGTCTTGCGCGTAGGACTCGCTCGTGAAGGGACGGAAGCTCATCGGATCGACCCAGATTGCAGTGGATCGAAGCAACCTCTGTGCCAGACGCACGCGGTCATCCGTCGCAGCGACGGGCCGTAAATGACGGTCTTTGGTCACGTCCTCATCCCGAAATGGAATGTGCCTCAATGCATTAGTCGCACCGGAAGATGTTCTTGCGGATCGTGCCGTGAACGCCCCAATTGGCGTCGACCACCTGGGTGACGCCAAAATCGGCGCCGACCGATAGCAGCGAGATCGCCTCGTCCTCGCCCAAGCCGTGCACGGTCATCAGGAACCTCCTGAGCTTGCGGAACGCGTCACGCATCGCACGGTCGAGACTCGAGTGATTGGCAATCTCGGTTTGTGCGTCAGTGCCGAGCGCGGCGAGGTAGTTCGGATAGGTGAAGCCGTAGAACGACCAGGCCTGATCGGTCTCCAGCATCGGATGGTCGAGACCCTCGAGGCTGGTGCCGGCGAGATCGGCCTTCTTGTGCAGGACGAACTCGAAATCACCGGTCAGCGAGGTCTCGATCGCGGTACCGCCAAGCTCGCTGTCGCCTTGCGCGGCGTGGGGATCGCCGACCGAGAAATAGCCGCCGGGGACCGCGACGGGATAGAACATTCGCGCGCCCTTGCCGATGCGCCAGTCGTCGATGTTGCCGCCGGTATAGCTCGGCGGGATCGAGCTGACGAAATCGGCCTCTGACGGCGCAAGCCCCATGGTGCCGAAATGCAGCCGTGCCGGCACCTTGACGCTCGCGAGGATGTTCTCCCGCTTCTTGATGGTGGCGTGATCGACGCGCACGCCGGGATAATCGATGGTCGGATGCACGATGCCGTCAGGATCAGTCTGCGGCGTCCAGACATAGTTGTAGACCGCCTTGGCGCAGGGCTCGCCGGAGGTGTCGAGCTCGAAGATGGTGACGACCTCGCGCGGCTTCGGCTCCTCGATGAGATCGTGATAGTGAAACCCCCAATTCGCGGCGACGTTGGAGCCGAAGCAGCGCCCGGCATGACAGGCGCTGCAGCTCGGCCGCGGCCTGATATCGAGGATGCGCACTTCGAGGATATCGCCGGGCTCGGCGCCATCGATCGCGACGGGACCGGTGAGGAGATGCACGCCGATCCCCTCGCCTGCGCCACGAATGAATGGGCCTTCGACAGGACCCGAGCCGCGCCGCGCGACTGCCTTGTGCTCGCGCGTCCACTGGAACACGCTCTCGGCGCCGGGATCGCCCTGGATCATGCGCTCGTAATCGTCGTTGGCGTGGTGGGTCAGCGTCTCGATGGTAGCGCGATCGCCCGAGCGCAGCGTCAGGGCCGGCGCGACCTTCTTGGAGAAATAGCCCCAGTGGACGGTTTTCGGCGAAACCGGCAGCGTGAAATGCTTCATGAGGTGGCCTCTTCTGGAAACGCGGTCTTGAACGTTGCGGGTGCGGCTCTCATCGCACCGCCTCCGGAGTCTTGTCGGTTTCCATCACGCTGAGGAAACGCGCAGTCAGCGGATTGCGGGGGCTGGAGAGAACCTCATGCGCGGGCCCCTCCTCGATGATCGTGCCGCCGCTCAGGAAAGCGACACGGTCGGCGACCTCGTCCGCGAAGCGGATCTGGTGCGTCGAGATGATCATGGTGAGACCATCATCGATGGCGAGCCGCCGGATCACCTCCAGGACCTCGCTGACGAGCTCGGGATCGAGCGCCGAGGTCGGCTCGTCCAGGAGCAGCACGCTGGGGTTCGGTGCGAGCGCTCGGGCGATCGCGACGCGCTGCTGCTGACCGCCGGAGAGATGCCGCGGCAGCGCGTCGGCGCGGTGCGACAGCCCGACCCGGTCGAGCAGCTCGGCGGCGCGGCGATCGGCATCGATGCGGGTCATGCCGTGCACCCAGCGCAAGGGACCGGCAATGTTCTCCTTCGCCGAGAGATGGGCGAACAGGTTGAATTGCTGGAACACCATCCCGACGCCCACGCTTGCCCGCTCATTGGCGATCGCGCGGGGCGGCAGCAGCTTGCCGTCGTCATCAAAACCGAGGCGCCGGCCGCCGACGCGCACCGTGCCTCCGTCCCAGCTTTCGAGATGATTGATGCAGCGAAGCAGCGTGCTCTTGCCGGAGCCGCTGGGGCCGAGCAGCGCGACGACCTCTCCGACGCGCACCGTAAGATCAAGGCCGCCGAGCACCTTTTGCGCGCCGTAGCTCTTGGTGAGGTCCCTGGTCTCGACCGCGATGTTGTTGCGCGAAATCGTCGCCGCGCGCCGGCTGCGCTCCTCGCGGGTCAGCGCCCGCGGCGGCGTGTCGACAGGCTGCGCCGGCACGGGTTCGGGCTCATGCGCCGTGGCTGCGGCAAGTTCGAGCTTGGTGGCGAGATCGACGCGGCGCCAGGGCAGATAATCGGCGAGCTTGCGCTGGCGACCTTTGGCGCGGTCGAGATCGAGCAGCCATTCGACAAAAAGCTGGATGATGCTGATGGCAAAGGTCAGCACGAGATACAGCAAGCCCGAGGCGAAGAAGATCGAGAAGAAGTCGAAGGTCGAGGACGCAAGCTGGGTCGAGCGCAAGGTCAGCTCCTGGACCGCGACCACGGAGGCGAGCGACGAATTCTTCAGCGCACTCACGGCCTCGTTGCCGAAGGCCGGGATCATGGTGCGGATCGCCTGGGGCGCGATCACCCGCCACATCAGGATCCGCGGTGTCATGCCGAGCGCCTGGCCGGCCGTCACCTGCCCGCGATCGACGCCGAGCACGCCGGCACGCAGCATCTCGGCGATGAACGGCGCCTCGTTGCAGGCCAGCGCAAGGCCGGCGGCCAGCACCGCCGGCAGTTTGATGCCGATATGCGGCAACGCGTCGTAGGCGAACACCATTTGCAGGATCAGCGGCGTGCCGCGGAAGATCACAGTGTAGGCCCTGGCGATCGCCGCCAGCAGCCAGAAGCGGGAGAGCTGCATGCCGGCGAGGATCAATCCGAGGATCAATCCGCCGCCGAGCCCGAGGGCAGTCACCTCCAGGGTGAGCTCGATGCCCTCGAGCAGATACGGCATGCTCAGGTAATGGAGGAACAGCGACATCAGTCGGCCGTCAGAATGTCAGGCTCCTTGAAGTTGTTCACGTCGAGCCCATGCTTCTTCAGAAGCTCCATATGCGTGCCGGCCTTCTGGACCTCGATCAGGGCTGCGAGCACGGCGTCGCGGAATTTCGGCTTGTCCTTCGGAACGGCGATGCCGACCGAATACGGGATCGTCACCGCTGTCGCCTTCTCCAGCTTGTCCGGATAGGCCTTGACGGCGCTGTCGACGGTGTTGACGTCGTTGACATAGGTGTCGGCACGACCGGCGAGGATCGCCTGGATGCAGTTGGCGTTGTTGTCGTAGAGCTGGACGGTGGGCTCGGCCTTGCCCGCCTTCTTGCACTCGGGCATCAGCGCCTGGATCAGGGGCACCTCGACATAGCCCGTGTTTTCAGCGGCCGCGGCGCCGCACATCGACATGTTGATGCCGTTGATGCCCTTCGGATTGCCCTTGGCCACCAGCACGCCGTCGAACACTTTCGAATAGGTGATGAAGTCGGCGGCCTTGGCGCGCTCCTTGGTGGCGTAGATATCGGAAATCACGATGTCGGCTTGTCCCGCGGCCAGCGTGGTCAGGAGCGCCGCGAACGTCACCGGCTTGTAGGTCAGCTTGAAGCCGAGGCATTCGCCGATGGCTTCGCCGAGATCGATGTCGAAGCCGATATATTTGCTCGGATCCTTCGGATCGATGGTCTCGTAGCCCGGCGTGTGCGGGTTGATGGCGTTGACGAGCGTCTTGCCCTTCCAGTCCGGATATTTGTCCTGGAGCGCAGCGCAGGCCGCAGGCGCCGCAGCCTGCGCGCTCAGGGGCGCAGCTGCCAGCGCGCCGAAAGTGACCGCGGCGCCGAGCGCGGCCTTGCGCCAAGACAGCGATGCACGCGCGTTCCCCCGCGCCTGGGGCAATACCGGTCTCTCCATCTCCAGCTCCTTCGAATTGTCATGGCAATGGCCATGTTCCAGATCGCGGAAGCGAGCCTAGGAGGAGAGCGGACCGGAAAGCTTGTCCGCGGGCGTACAAAAAATTGGATGGAAGGAGCCCGCCATTTGGGCAGGCGGCTGCACAAAAACTGTTCGTGAATGCGGACGCCGCAGCGCGCAATTCCGAATTCGGAAGAACCATATGATCCCGCGCTACGCCGCGATCTGCGCGATCAGCGAATCATTCGGTGATGTCATTTGACAGAGATATGACAATCGAAGGACGCATCTGCGGGCGGCGTCCGAAGCACATCACTGCCTTCCACAGCCTGTCCGCAGCATACCCACAGCCAATCCACAGGCCGACTATGCCGGATTCGCGAGCCCGCGCGAGCCACTTGCTGCGCACAAACCCACAGGCCTGGCATGTCAGCCGCCGGCCTGATCGAACACGCTGCGGCAAGCCTCGCTCAAGCTTGACCTGTTACGGCGCAGGCACGCTGTGATGGCGCGAACGTTGGGGATTTCGCCGGCGCAGAGCCGGTAGACGTCGGGGGTACAGGCCCGGCGCTGCTCGGGCGTTCCCTGCTGCGCATGGGCGGCGGAGGCAAACAGCGTCAGGAACAGCCCGACCGTCGAGGCGCGACGCGCCCGGCTTTTCACACCCGCAAACCGCAAGAACCTCGCCTTCATGACCAGTCTCCCGTCTGCCTTGCCCGCCGGCCTGTCTTGGCCGGTGTGCGAAGGGGTAGGAGAAATAAACAGCCGAAGATGTGACCTCCTTCACACTGGAGGCACCCGGCAGGAACCTAAGTTTCCCAACGGGATTTCATCAATCGCTAACCAATCGGGACCCGATTGGCCGATCGTTAAAATGCGAACGATCGGCTCAACCGGGAAACAAATCGGCTTTGCGACATTGCGCCATCCGCGGTCCGGAGGGTGTGATGAGCGAAGCCGAATTCAACTTGCTGCTGGATGCCGTCCAGGACGCCATGGTCCATGACGATCTGGCGTTCGTACCGGGGGAGGATTTCGTGCCGCGCTCGTGGACCTATTACGCGAAGCCCAACGCCTCCGCGAAACCGAAGGCCGCCAATGACAACGAGGGCGCCTGGCCCCTGCTGCCGTTTCCGGACGGCTGGTACGCGGCCTGCTAAGGCCAATTTCACCGTGAGCCGATGCGCCCGCGCCCTGCGGGCGTTTTGCTATGGGCCCTACGCCGCGAGATTCGGCGTGCCCGCGATCAGGTCTTGACGCGCTCTCCGCCGTCCTGCGGCGCCTGGTCGGGTGCGGCCGGCGGAAAGATGCTGTCATAGATCGCGCGGGCCTCGCGAATGAGGCGAGCCCGCTCCAGCTCGGATTTCGGGACAAATCGGACGATTTCGCTCACGTGCTCTCCAGCGCTCGATCGTTGGGATGCATCACTTCGCAGATGCGAAGACTATGCCAGCAGGCTGAATGGCGGGTTTCCGCCGGGCCCCGGGCAAACCCGGTGTGCGCCGCCACCACGCATTGCCGCCGCAGGCTGATGGCAGCCGCGATGCGATCGAATATTGCTGAGATATCAGGAGGTTGTGATGGAGGCCACGTCGGGACTCGAACCCGAGTAAACGGTTTTGCAGACCGGCGCGTAACCACTCCGCCACGTGGCCCCAACGAGGGCGGAGCAATATAGGGGATCACGGGTTTAGGCAACCCCGACCGGGCAGCTACGCCTTCGCGCCGCCGAGATATTGGCCGAGAATCTCGTCGGTTGCGCCGGCCGCCACGATCCGCCCCTCCCCCAGAAGAATCGCGCGGTTGCAGGTGCTCTTGATCAGCGCGATGTCGTGCGAGGCGAGCACCAGAATGCCGGCGCGCACGACGATCTCGTCGAGCCGCTGCCGCGCCTTCTTGCGGAACTGCTGGTCGCCGACGCCGATCCATTCGTCGAGAAGCACGATCTCGCCCTCGACGGCGGTTGCGACCGCAAAGATCAGGCGCAGCATCATGCCGCTGGAATAGGTGCGCAGCGGCAGGTCGAGCCGGTCGCCAAGCTCGGTGAATGCGGCGATCTCCGCGCGCTTGGCGTCGATCTCGGAGCGCCGTGCGCCGATCACGAGGCCACGCCGCATGATGTTCTCATAGCCGGTCGCCTCCTCGTCGAAACCGGCCGAGAGATCGAACAGCGGCAGGCAGCGGCCGAGCACGTCCACGCTGCCCGACGTCGGGTGGTAGATGCCGGCGAGCACCCGCAGCAGCGTGGTCTTGCCGGCGCCATTGGCGCCGACGATGGCGACGCGGTCGCCGGCACGGATATCGAGGCTGACGTCGTTCAACGCGGAGACGATGTGCGGGACCGCTGTGTTCCGCCGCAACGTCACGGCGCTGACGAACCGGCTGCGCAGCGAGCGGTCGCGGAACGACAGCACCGGAAACCTCACCGAGACGTTGCGAAGCGCGATATGAGCTGCAGGGGTCATATCTCGCACCTCACAGCCAATAGGCCACGCGATGGCGGTATTTTGCGTAGCAGCCGAGGCTGATGACGGCGACGACGGTCGCATAGATGATCCCGAGCAGCCATTGCGCCGTATCGGTCGGCTGCGACAATAGCGGCCTGCGCACCAGATCGAGCAGCGTCGCGATCGGATTGGCGCGGATCAGCCAATAAAACGCGGTGCCGCGTACGGTGTCCTCGGTCCAGATGATCGGCGTCAGGAAGAATACGAATTGCAGGCCGCTGACGATCGCCGAGCCGATGTCACGAAACCGCGCGCAGAGCATGCCGAGCGCAACCGAGCCGCCCAGTAGCACAGTGAGCAGGATCGCGAAGCCCGGTACCACGAGCAGCATGCTCCCATGCAGCGGCCACGGCATCACGACATAGAGCAGGACGACGATCACCAGATGATGCGCAAAGATGAGGACGTTGCGCGCGATCATCTGGAGCACATGCACGATCAGCGGCGCCGGCACGGCCTTGATCAGATGGCCTGATGCCACGAAGATGTTGGAACCTTCCTGGAGCGTCGTCGCGATCAGCGTCCAGACGATCAGGCCGACGGCAAAGGGCGGCAGAAAGCTCGCGATGTCCTGCCTGAACAGTGCCGCATAGACCGTGCCGACGCTGGCAATGGTCGCAGCGAGCGTCAGGGTGATCCAGAGCGGGCCGATCACGGTGCGCCGGTAGCGCAGCGAAATGTCCATCAGGGCAAGCGTGCCCCAACGATCGAACCGCGCCGCCTGGGCAAGGATCTCCTTGGCTGCAAGCTGAATGCGACGGCCCCTTCCGTTTCCGGCGTTCCGATGGTGCGACAGGATAGCAGATCGCGGCCTGTTGGCCGATGGTCTCTATCCGCCCGCCTCTCGCGGGACAATCGGCCGTACGGATGATCCGGACCGGACTCAGGCTCGCTTGCCCCGCCGGACACCGCGCCGGCGGTCCTTGACCGGCGGCTTTGGCGCCAATTCGGGCATCTCGGTCTGAACCTCACGGTAGCGGGTTAACATCCGTTCGAAACAGGCATTCAGCGTCTCAGCGATGTCCGGGCGCTTCTCCAGAGTGGAGAGGATCGTCGCTGCGGCCTCGATGGTCGACAGTCCGTCCTTCCGAGGCTCCTTGCGCAGGCGCCCGTAGCGCGATGGCGCGGCCGGGTTGAGGATGACGCGCTGGCATTTCAGCATCCAGGGGTTGCGCCACCAGAGGGCCTTGGCTTGGCTCCAGGTGCCGTCGAGCAGCACCACACCTTCGAGCTTGCCGAGGCGCGCGCGCTGGTTGTCCGCGACCTCGCCCTTGCGGTTGAGGGCCAGGATTTCGCCCTCGGCCTCGAGGTCGGCGGCGTGCGCCGAGCCGAGATAGAGCACAGCCCAGTGCGAGGCGTTCTCGATCGGCTGCCCCAGCGCCTTGGACAGGCTCGGCCAGGACAAGCCGACCCGCAGCGTGGCACCGGCGAAATGCTTCGCAAGCAGCCGGGCGGTGCCGAGCGCCCTGTCCTGTTCCTGCGGATGCTGAAGGATCAGGAGTCCAAGGCGGTTTTTAAGCGGCGTGACGCTGTCGCAGATGCACAGCGGCATCGGCTTCTGGCAGTGCGGGCATTCGGGGATCGGATCGGCCGGCGCGGCGGCGGTGGGGTTCGACATGGTCGCCGCTATACGCTCTGCAAGGCGGTTCAACAACCCGCCTATTCCGCCGGCGCGGCCAGCGGGCGCGGCTCGCGGCGTCGGCGCAGACGGTCGATCAGCAGGTAGATCACGGGCGTGGTGTAGAGCGTCAGGATCTGTGAGACGAACAGCCCGCCGATGATGGTGATGCCGAGTGGACGGCGCAGTTCCGTGCCGGGCCCGGTCGCGACCACCAGCGGAATGCCGGCGAACAATGCCGCCATGGTCGTCATCAGGATCGGGCGGAAGCGCGCTTGGCAGGCCTCGAAGATCGCTTCCGCCGACGACAGCCCGCGCTGGCGCTCGGCATCGAGCGCGAAATCCACCATCATGATGCCGTTCTTCTTGACGATGCCGATCAACAGGATGATGCCGACGAAGGCGATCACCGTCAGCGGGGTGTTGGTGAGCTGCAAGGCCAGCAGCGCGCCGAGGCCCGCGGAGGGCAGCGTCGAGATGATCGTGAGCGGATGGGCGAGGCTCTCATAGAGCACGCCGAGCACGATATACATCGCCACCAGCGCGCCGAGGATCAGGAGCGGCTGGCGGCCGCTGGTCTTGGCGAAATCGCCGGCATTGCCGTCAAAGCTGCCGCGAATGCCCTCCGGCATGTGCAGTTCCTCGACCGCGCGCTGGATGTTCTGCGTTGCGGCCTGGATCTGCACGTCCGGCAACAGATTGAACGACACCGTGGTCGATGGGAACGATTGCGAATGATAGACCGCGAGCGCTGCCAGCCCGCGCGTCGCATGCACCACGGCCGACAGCGGCACCTGCGCGTCGCCCGCGCCGGCGACATAGATGCGTTCGAGGTTGGACGGGTCGACCTGGAATTTGGGGTCGATCTCCAGCACGGTCATGTACTGGTTGCGCTGGGTGTAGATGATCCCGATCTGCCTCTGCGAGAACGCGTTGTTGAGCGCGTTGTCGATATCCTGGACGCGGACGCCGAGCGCCGAGGCCTTCTGGCGGTCGATCGACAAGGTCAGTTGAAGCCCGCCGGGGTCGCGATCGCTCGATACGTCGGTGATGCCCTCGACGCTCTCCATGCGCTTGGCCACGATCGGCGCCCACTTTTGGAGCAAACCGAGGTCGGTGCTGGTTAGCGTGTACTGGTAGTCGGAATCGCTCTGCCGTCCGCCGGCGCGCACATCCTGGGCAGCGAACATGAACAGGCGGATGCCGGGCACCGGGTACAACGCCCGCCTGAGACGGTCGATCACCACCTGGGTCGAGACATGGTCGCGCTCCTCCGGCGGCTTCAGGCTGATGAACATGGTGCCGCGGTTCGAGGTCGGAGCGCCCGGGCCCCCGCCGCCGCCGACCATCGAGCCGATGCCGGCCACCGCCGGATCTTGCATCACGATATCGGCGAGCCGCTGCTGGAGGCTCAGCATCGACTGGAACGAGATGTCGGCCGAGGCGCGCGTCGCGCCGATGACGAAACCGGAATCGTCGGTCGGGAAATAGCCCTTGGGGACCTTGATGTAGAGCACCACGGTGAGGCCGATGGTGGCAAAGAACACCAAAAGCGTCAGCAGTGGAAACTCCAGCACAGTGCGCAGGGTGCGGGTGTAGAAGGCGACGATGCGGGTCAGCGAGCCCTCGATGACACGATCGAACAGCGTGGCGGATCCCGACGTGGTCTGCCTGATATAGTGGGCGCAGATCATCGGCGTGACCGTCAGCGACACCAGCGTCGAGACCAGGATCGCGAAGGTCAGCGTCAACGAGAATTCGCGCAGCAGACGGCCGACGATGCCGTCCATGAAGATCAAGGGCGTGAACGCGGCGATCAGCGACAGGCTGATCGACACCACGGTGAAGCCGATCTGCCGGGCGCCTTCGAGCGCCGCCTGGAGCGGCCGCATGCCGTGCTCGAGATTGCGGTACATGTTCTCGATCATGACGATGGCGTCGTCGACCACGAAGCCGACCGAGATCGCCAGCGCCATCAGCGACAGATTGTCGATCGAGAAGCCCGCGACCCACATCCCGGCGCAGGTCCCGGCCAGCGCCAGCGGCACGGAGATTCCGGCCGCGATCGTCGGCGTGAGGCGGCGCAGGAACACGAACACGACGACCATCACCAAAATGGCGGTCGCCAGCAGCGTCCATTGCATGTCCAGCACGCTGGCGCGGATCGTGCTGGTGCGGTCGACCAGGGTGGAAACATCCACGCCGGCCGGGATCCACTGCTTCAGGTCCGGGATCAGCGCCTTGACCCTGTCCACGGTGTCGATGACGTTGGCGTCGCCCTGCTTGGTGATCTGGATCAGCACCGCCGGCTGCTTGTTGAACCAGGCGATGGAACGAGCGTTGCGGACGGAGTCCTCGATGTCGGCGACGTCGGCCAGCCGGACGAAATTGCCGTTCGAGCTTTTGATGACGATGTCGCGGAACTCTTTCGCCGTGCGCATCTGCCTGTTGAGCGACAGCGTTTCGCTCTGGCGCTCGCCGTTGAAGATGCCGACCGGACCGAGCGGGTTGGCGTTGATGATCGCAGTCCGCACGTCGTCGGTGGCGATGCCGGCGTTGGACAGCGCCACGGGATTGAGCTGAATGCGTATCGCCGGTTGGTCCGCGCCGCTGATCGTCACGTTGCCGACGCCCGGCACCTGCGAGATGCGCTGGGCCAGCACGGTGTCGGCCACGTCGTAGATCGCGCTCGCAGCAAGGGTCTTCGAGGTCAGCGCCAGCACGAAGACCGGGGCGCCTGCGGTGTTCGCCTTGCGGAACCGCGGCAGCGTCGGCAAATCGCTGGGCAGATCGACCAGCGCGGCGTTGATCGCGGCCTGCACGTCGCGCGCGGCCTTGTCGATGTTGCGCCCGATGTCGAACTGGAGCTGGATGTTGGAGACGCCGAGCGACGAAGTCGAGGTGATCTGGTTGATGCCCGCGATCTCGCCGAGCCGGCGCTCCAGCGGCGACGCCACCGTCGCCGCCATCACCGACGGATCGGCCCCCGGCCGGCTCGCCGAGACGAAGATTGCGGGAAAATCGATGTTCGGGACCGAGGCGACCGGGAGGAACTCGTAGGCCACGATACCCAGCAGGAACAACCCGATCGACAGCAGCGTGGTCGCGACCGGGCGGCGGATGAAGGGCTCCGAGATCGATGCCATCACTGCATCCCCTCGGTCGCGCCCGCGACCGGCGGCCCGCCGGACTCCGCAGGCGGCAGCGCCTGCTCGAGGCGGCGATTGATGCGGTCGAGTGCGAGGTAGATCACCGGGGTGGTGTAGAGCGTGAGCAATTGGCTGAGCAGCAGGCCGCCGATGATGGAGATGCCGAGCGGAAAGCGCAGCTCGGCGCCGGTACCGCTCTCGATCGCCAGCGGCAGCGCGCCGAACAGCGCGGCCAGCGTCGTCATCATGATCGGGCGGAAGCGCAAGAGGCAGGCCTGCACGATCGCCTCCTGCGCCGGCATCCCCTGCCCGCGCTCGGCCTCGAGCGCGAAGTCGATCATCATGATCGCGTTCTTCTTGACGATGCCCATCAACAGGATGATGCCGATCAACCCGATCACCGAGAGGTCCTGCCCGCACAGCATCAGCGCCAGGATCGCGCCGACGCCGGCCGAGGGCAGCGTCGAGAGGATCGTGATCGGGTGGATGTAGCTCTCGTAGAGCACGCCGAGCACGATGTAGATCGTGATCACGGCGGCCAGCAGCAGCCAGGGCTGGCCCGCCAGCGCCTTGGCGAATTCGGCGGCGTCGCCGGCATAGACGCCGACGATGCTGTTGGCCATCTCGATGCGGGTCTCGATGGTCTTCACGGCCTCGACAGCGTCGCCGAGCGCCGCGCCCGGGGCGAGATTGAAGCTGAGCGAGATCGACGGGAATTGCGCCTGGTGCGAAATCGCGAGCGGCGCGGTGGTGCGGGTCAGCGTCGCCACGGCGGAGAGCGGCACCTGTGCGTTGGGCGCGCCGGCAGTCGCGCTCGCCGCGCCCGGCAGATAGAGCTTCGACAGGATCGAGGGATCGCGCTGGTACATCGGCAGCGCTTCCAGCACCACCCGGTACTGGTTGGCCTGGCCGTAGATCGTCGATATCTGACGCTGCGCGAAGGCGTCGTTGAGCGTGTCGGTGATGCCCTGGAGGCTGACACCGAGCTGGCCGGCGCGGGTGCGGTCGACCGTGAGCTGCGCCCGCAGACCGCCTTCCTGCGCCTCCGAGGAGACGTCGCGGAACAGCGGATCGCGCCGCATCTCGGCAACCAGCTTGCGCGCCCATTCCGACACCAGGGCGGCGTCGGTGCCGGTCAGCGTGTACTGGTATTGCGAGCGGCTCGACTGGGTCGAGATCTGCACGTCCTGCACCGGCTGGAAGTAGACGGTCATGCCGGGGATGGCGGCCACCCGCTCCTTCAGTCGGGTGATGACCACGCTGACATCGTCGCGCCGCTCGCCGCGAGGTTTCAGCGTCATGACAAGACGGCCGACATTGGTGGTCGGATTGACCGAGCCTGCACCGATCACCGAGACCACGCCGGTGACATCAGGGTCGGCCTTGATAGCCTCGGCCGCGTCGGCCTGCCGCTTCTGCATCTCCACGAACGACACGTCGGGACCGGCTTCCGTCACCGCCGTGATCGAGGCGGTGTCCTGCAGCGGCAGGAAGCCCTTCGGCGCGACGACGTAGAGCGCCAGGGTCGCAATCAGCGTGGCGAAGGTCACGACCAGCGTCGCGCGCTGGCGCTCCAGCACCCAGAGCAGCGTGCGGTGATAGAACTCGACGGTGCGGTCGATGAAGCGGCTGACCGCGGCAAGCCCCGGCACTGCCAGCTCTTCATGGGCATGCTTGAGCAGCCGCGAGCACATCATCGGTGTCAGCGTCAGCGAGACGACGGCCGAAGTCACGACCGCGATCGTCAGCGTCAGCGCGAATTCGCGGAACATGCGACCGACAAGGCCCGACATGAACAGCAGCGGAATGAACACCGCGATCAGTGACACCGTCAGCGAGATCACGGTGAAGCCGATCTCGCTGGCGCCCTTCAGCGAAGCCTCCATCGCGCTGTCGCCATTCTCCATGTGGCGGACGATGTTCTCGATCATCACGATGGCGTCGTCGACGACGAAGCCGGTGCCGATGGTGAGCGCCATCAGCGACAGATTGTCGAGGCTGAAGCCGGCGAAATACATGATGCCGAAGCTCGTGATCAGCGAGAGCGGCAGCGCCACGCCGGCGATCAGCGTGGCGCGCAGCGAACGCAGGAACAGCAGCACCACCAGCGTCACCAGCACGACGCTCAGGATCAGCGTGAACTGCACGTCGCGGACCGAGGCACGGATGGTGACGGTGCGGTCGGAGACGATGGTGAGGTTCACGCCGGCCGGAATAGCGCGCTGGACCTTGGGGATTTCCGCGCGGATCTGGCTGACAACGTCGATCACATTGGCGCCGGGCTGACGCTGGATGTCGATGATGACGGCGGGCGAGCCCTGGTACCAGCCACCGGTGCGGTCGTTCTCGAGGCCATCGACGATCTGGGCGACGTCGGCAATCGTGACCGGCGAACCGTTGCGGTAGGCGATGATGACAGGCTTGTAGGCGTCGGCGGCGGCGATCTGGTCGTTGGCGGCGATGATGTAGGATTGCTGGGCGCCGTCGAGCGAGCCTTTCGGCCCGGAGACGTTGGCATTCGCGATCGCGGTGCGCAGGTCTTCCATGGCGATGCCATAGGCAGCGAGCCGCGCGAGATCCGCCTGGATGCGGACGGCTGGCTTCAGTCCGCCGAGCACAGAGACGCGCCCGACGCCGGAAATCTGGCTCAGCCGCTGCGCCAGAAGCGTGTCGGCGATGTCGCTCATCGCCCGCAACGAGATCGTGTCGGAGCGCAGCGCCAAAGTCATGACCGGCGCATCGGCCGGGTTCACCTTGGCGTAGGTCGGCGGATAAGGCAGCGTCTTCGGCAGCACGCCGGCCGCCGCATTGATCGCGGCCTGAACATCCTGGGTGGCGCCGTCGATGTCGCGGTTGAGATCGAACTGCAGCGAGATCTGGCTGACGCCGAACGAGCTCGTCGAATTCATCGCCGATAGCGACGGGATCTGACCGAGTTGCCGCTCCAGCGGCGCGGTGATCAGCGAGGCGATCACGTCGGGGCTCGCGCCGGGCAGTTGCGTCGTCACCTGCACGGTCGGGAAATCGACCTGCGGCAGCGCAGACACGGGCAGCGCGAAATAGCCGAGCAGCCCACCGATCAGAAGCGCGATGCCGAGCAACGAGGTCGCGATGGGACGGCGGATGAAGGGTTCGGAGACGCCCATGGGATGCGCCTGCCGCTCAGGCGGCTGTTGTCGGGATCATGGCTGCTTGGCTCCACTTCCCGATGCACCCGGACTTGACGGAGGCCCTGGTGCCGGTCCGGTCTGGCCCTTCTGGTCGCCTTCGCTGCTCTTGCGCTTGGCCCGGAACTCGCCGTCCTTGTCTTGTCCGTCCTTCTGGCCGTCTTTTGCGCCGTCCTTCTTCTGACCGTCCGGCCCGCGCGAGCGCTTGCGCGGCGCGAGATCGGCCGACGGGGTCTGGTCGTCGCGGCCGATGACCACCTTGGAGCCATCGGACAGATTGGCAAAGCCGGTGGTGACGACCTTGTCGGTCGCCGACAGGCCGCTGGCGATGACGGCGTCATGCTCGTTCTGCTGCGTGACCGTCACCGGCTTGGCCGCAACCACGTTGTCCTCGCCGATGACATAGCTGAAGGTGCCGATCGGTCCGCGCTGCACGGCCGAGGTCGGCACCACCAGCGCCTGCGTCAAGGTCTCGACCTTGAGGCGGACATTGACGAACTGGCCGGGCCAGAGCTGGTAATTGGCGTTGGGGAATTCGGCCTTGAGCCTGAGCGTTCCCGTGGTCTGGTCGACCTGGTTGTCGATGCCGGTGAGCTTGCCGGTGTCGATCACGGTGAGGCCGTCATTGCCGAACACGTCGACCGCGAGCGCGCCCTTCGCCGCCGCGGCGTTGACCCGCATGATCTGCTGCTGCGGCAGGCTGAACCACACCGCGATCGGCTGCAATTGCGTGATCACCACGAGACCGGTGGTGTCGGAGGCGTGGATGATGTTGCCCTGATCGACCTGGCGCAGGCCGGCGCGGCCCGAGATCGGCGCCACGATCTTGGTGTAGCTCAGCGTCGCCGCCGCGTTGTCGATCGCGGCCTGATCGGCCTTGACCAGTGCCTCGGTCTGCGCGACCAGCGCACGCTGGGTGTCGGCCTGCTGCTTGGATCCGGCATTGGATGCGGCGAGCTGCTCGTAGCGCGTGAGGTCGATACGCTGGTTGGCGAGCTGGGCCTGGTCCTGCGCCTTCTTGGCGACGGCCTGATCGTACGTCGCCTGATAGAGCGCCGGGTCGATCTCACCGACCACGTCACCCTTCTTGACGTCCTGTCCTTCGGTGAAATTGACCGCGATCAGCTTGCCGTCGACCTGCGAGCGGACGGTCACGGTGTTGAGTGCGCGGATCGCGCCGACGCCGTCGAGATAGACGGGAACGTCCTGGATGCGGGGCGTCGCCGCCAGCACCGGCACCGGCAGATCGGGCCGCTGGTTGCGGCCATTCGCCTGCTGCGGCTGCTGATGCCAGGTGGTCCAGCCGTAGTAGCCGAGCCCACTGAGGATCGCCAGCGTGATCAGGGTCATGACGAAGCCGCGGCCGCGCGACGTCTTCGCCGTTCCCTCCTTCGCGCCCTGCTTCGTATCCGGCTTAAAGAGCATTGACCGGTTTCTCCATCCTCGGCTCCCAGCCGCCGCCGAGCGCCTGATACAGGCTGACGATAGCAAGAAGGCGGGCAAGTTGCGCCTGCGACAGCGCGTCTTCCGCCTGGAACAGGGTCAGTTGGGTATTGAGCACGGTCACGATGTCGGCGGTGCCGGCGCGCAATTGCTGCTCGGAGAGATCGAAGGCGCGGCGCGAGGCGGTCAGGACATCACGCTGCAATTGCAGCTTGATCGTGGTCTGCTTGATCGAGAACAGCGCATTGTCGACATCGGCGAACGATTGGATGATGGTCTTGCGGTAGGTCTGCAGCAATTCGTCCTGCCGCGCCTTGGCAAACTCGAAATTGCCGAGGATCTTGCCGCCGTCAAAGATCGGCTGCGTCGCGCTGCCGACGAGCTGGAAGAAGGCCGCATGCGGCTGGAACAGCGAGACCAGGGCCGAGCTCTGATAGCCGCCATTGCCGGTAAGCTGGATGGTCGGAAAGAATTGCGCGCGGGCATTGCCGATATTCGCCGTCGCCGAGGCGAGCTGTGCCTCCTGCCGGCGAATGTCGGGGCGCTGCGTCAGGAGCTCCGACGGCAGGCCGGGCGTCACGCGGGGTATAGCGATCCGGTTCAGCGAGCCGCCGAGCACGCGCACGCTCTCCGGCGGCCGCGACACCAGGACTGCAAGCGCATTGACGTTCTGGTCGAGCGTCTGGCGCAGCGGCGGCACCAGTGCCTTCTGGTTTGCGAGCACGCTCTCCTGCTGGGCGACGTCGAGGTCGGTGCCGGTGCCGGCCTTGCGCCGTTCCCTGACGGCATCGAGGATGCGTTGCGCGCTCGCGATGTTGCGCTGTGAGGTCCGGATGCGATCCTGCGAGGCCAGCACCTGGAAATAGGCGTTGGCGACGCCGGCAAGCGTCGTCAGCGCAACGACGTCGCGATCGAAGCGGTTGGCATTGGCCGTTTCTTCCGCCGTTTGCAGGGCGTCTCGGTTCTGGCCCCAGAAATCGAGTTGGTAGCTTGCGCTCAGCGAAGCCTGGTAGTTGACGACCTCACGGCCGCCATTGGTGAGCCCCGAGGCGGAGGAGCCGGAGGTGCGAGAATAGGCCTCCTGCCCGGTGCCGGACAGGCTCGGCAGCAGCGCCGCACCCGCCTGCCGCGCCTGGGCGTCGGCCTGGACGATGCGCGAAACGGCGGCGGCAATGTCGAGGTTGACGGTCTGCGCCTCCTCCATCAGCTGTGTCAGCTCCGCCGAGCGGAAGCTGCGCCACCAATCCAGCGACGGCGGGGCATCCGCCTTGCCCGCGTATTTGTACTGCGTGGGAACGTCGAGCGCGGGATCCGGTAGATCCTGCGTCAGCACGCAAGCGCCCGAGCCGGCGGCGAGGCAAGCGACCGCAAGCCAGCGCGCCGCACGTCGCGTCCGGGACGTGGCGCCTGGAGACCGCCGCACAGCGATCGCAGGAACATTTTGTGTCACACACACCCCCCGCCGGGCAGATCGAGCCGCCACCGCGCTGCCGGAGTAACCGATTCGCGGCGGCACAGTCGGGGGGCTTTGGACAACTCGTTCACAAGGTGATGCTTTCTGCGGAACCTGACGGCCATACTAGCCGGGTGCGGAACAGCGGGACAGTCCCGCAGTTGCGAGATGGCCGCCAAAGTGCGACGATCCCACGGCGAAAAAATTGCAAAAAGTCACTGTCCTGCAGTGCGTTCTTGAATCTCGAAGCCGTTCCGAAGCGCATTCAAGCTTACCAACATTTCATGTGATATTGCCGCCACACCAACGCCAGTGGCTTGAATTCGTCCGTACCGCTCGCAATCCGGCTTCAGAGCTGGTCGCGAAGCCGGGCCGAGCCGGTCCACGAGGTCGTTTAGCATCGAAGATCAATAGGCATTCGTCGTGCCGATATGTCTGCCGGCTTCTGCAGGCTATCCACGCGCGTCGTTATCGACGCGTCCCGCCCAAAGGCGATGAATTGTCGCGAGTGCGCGGACGACGGCCGTAATCTTCCATGTTTTGGCAGAGGCCGACCCGATCTTCCTACCGTTGTCGCACCGCGTAGCCCAGCATCATCGGCGATCACCCTCGCAAGAATTTCACTGCTTCGACGGGCACTTCCGCCGGTTTCGCCGCAGCGCAAAAGCCTTCCCCTTTGGCCTCCCAAGCACTACGTTCTGGCCAACCTGATCAACCCCTTTGCCAGTGATTTGCCCAGACATGACCATCAATAACGACGTTGTCGAAGCCATCGGCAACACCCCGCTGATCAAGCTCAAGCGCGCTTCCGAACTGACCGGCTGCACCATCCTGGGCAAGGCCGAGTTCATGAATCCCGGCCAGTCGGTGAAGGATCGCGCCGGCAAATGGATGATTCTGGAGGCCGAGAAGCGCGGCGAGCTCAAGCCCGGCGGTCTCGTCGTGGAATCGACCGCCGGCAATACCGGCATCGGCCTTGCGGTCGTGGCCAGCGCGCGCGGCTACCGCACGCTGATCGTGATTCCGGAGACGCAGAGCCAGGAGAAGAAGGATTTTCTGAAGCTGTGCGGCGCCGAGCTGCTGGAATCGCCGGCCCTGCCCTATTCCAATCCGAACAACTACCAACATGTCGGCCGCCGCCTCGCTGATGAGCTGCGCAAGACGGAGCCGAACGGCGTGCTGTTCGCCGACCAGTGGAACAACCTCGACAATGCGAAGGCGCATTACGAGTCCACAGGTCCCGAGATCTGGGAGCAGACCGGCGGCAAGATCGACGGTTTCGTCTGCTCGGTCGGCAGCGGCGGCACGCTCGCCGGCACCAGCCGCTTCCTGAAAGAGAAGAGCAAGGACGTCAGGATCGCCTGCGCCGACCCGCACGGCGCCGGCATGTATGAATATTTCAGAACGGGCGATGCCAAGGCGACGCCGGGTGGCTCGATCACCGAGGGCATCGGCCTCAACCGGGCGACCGCAATCGTCGAGAGCGCAAAGGTCGATGACGCCTATCTCATTCCCGATGCCGAAGCGGTCACGGTGATCTACGAACTGCTACAGCACGAAGGCCTGTGCCTCGGCGGCTCGACCGGCATCAACGTCGCCGGCGCGATGCGTCTCGCGAAACAGCTCGGGCCCGGCAAGACGATCGTCACCGTGCTTTGCGATTCCGGCAGCCGTTACCAGTCGAAGCTGTTCAATGCGGACTTCATGCGCGCCAAGAGCCTTCCGGTGCCGGAATGGCTGGAGAAGCGCAGCAACATTAAGCTGCCGTTCGTCTAGCCCCAAGTCGGCCGCGACGATCCCTGCGACACCCGCGCGAGGCGCTCGTTCGATAGCGAAGGCTTGTTCGCGCGTGTGCGCGGCGGGAGGGGAGCGCCGTAGGAGCCCTCGCTGTCGCCGCTCGGCCAGAACATGAGCGCGAGCATCAGCGCGAGGTTGACGAGCACGCCGACCGCCGTTGCCTGGTGCTCCTGCCCGATCGCCCAGGCCGGAAACCGGCCCGCGACGACATGGTCGACGATCATGAGCGCGAACCAGGCAGGCACCACGCAGACCGGATCCCAGCCGATGTCGCGGATGCGCATGGATTGCAGCGTGAAGGTCGCAACTCCGAAGAACACGATCGCGGCGATCATCGCCCAGCTCTTGGTGAGGTCTTCGGGTCGGATCGCGCCGGGCGAGGTGTTGTTCAGCACGGCCATTGCGATTGCAAAGCAGATCGCCGTCATCACGATCGCAAGCGCGACCGTCGCGAGGAAGAAATGCAATCGCCCGAGCCGGGCGTTCAAGCCGAAGACGAAACCGAGCATTGGCGCACCCTTTTTGTCGCCACATGCCCAGAGATAGCTTTCGGAGCCATGAACCGGCACGGTCGCGCAGCGCCGCATGGTTTCCGGAGGACTAAGGTGACCGGCGCAATTCGAGGCTTCGCCCCACCCGGCACGGTCAGGCGCCCTCGCCGCCTTCCGAGGCCGCAGCACAATAGTCGCGCCAGAATTGGCGATAGCCCGCCTCGACGCTGGCCGTGTAGATTTCGACGTTGCCGGCGGAGGACGCTGCGATCCGGGCCGGCAACTCGCTACGCAACTTCGCCAGATGCGCCGGCTGCGCCGCATATTTGCAGGCGATCGCGGCATAGGTCTCGTCGTCCTCGGCGACCCAATCGTTGAGACCGACAGCAGCCACGATCGACCCGCCGGCGCGCGAGGAGGCTCCAATGCCGAGCTTGGCCACGACGGGAACGCCCGCATAGAGCGATTCCCAAGTGCTGACGCCGCCGTTTTGCGGGAACGTGTCGAGCGATATGTCGACGTTCGCAAACGCCCGCAGGTGCTCGTGGCGCGGCGACGAGCCCAGGCAGGTGACATTCTCCTCGGCAACGCCCTGTGCCATGAACCGCGCGACCAAATTGTCGCGCAGCATGGGATCGTCAAGCAGAGTATGCTTGACGATGATCTTCGAACCCGTCACCTCGCGCATCACTTTCGACCACACGCAGATGGCCTCGTCCGAGATCTTGTAGATGCGGTTGAATACGCCGAAGGTGACATGGCCGTTGCGGAGCATGGGCGGCTCCGATGCAGGTAGATCCAAAATGGGATCGATCGTGATCAGGCACGGCAGGTCGTAGACCTTTTCAGCCAGCAGATGGCGCGCCGATTGCGGAATGAAGACGGGATCCGCGAGCACGTAGTCCATGGTCTGAAGGCCCGTGCCCGTGGCGTGACC
>NZ_JBVVOY010000045.1:0-26232 GCF_055807535.1 Bradyrhizobium sp. Kon37 | reverse complement strand
TTGCAGAAGATGGCTCTTCTAACGGCGCTCCCAAGATCGCGCACAGACAATCTAAAGGGCCGCGGCGCTACGCTTACCGTCGAACGATCAATCCGTGGGATCAAACTTTCCCGAAGAATGCACTATTTGCAGGATCAGACGGCAGCGCCGAGCATTGGGCGGTCATCGCTTCCTTGGTCGAGACCTGCAAGATCAACGATGTCGATCCGCTCGCCTATCTCACTGACGTCCTGACCAGGATCGTCAACGGACATCCAAACCGCGACATCGACCAGCTACTGCCTTGGGCCTACCGAGCTCAAGCCTTCAAAGCCGTGGCCTCAACGACGCTTACGCTCGGCCGGTCGCCATGGCAGAAGAAGCTTGGCCTTCGGCGGCTCCGATGAGGGCGGCCGGCGTGCGGCTGCCATCTGCAGCCTCATCGCCAGCACAAAGGTTAACGTCGATCCACACGCTTGGCTCGCCGACGTGCTGGCCCGGCTGCCGGATCATCCTGCCAGGCGCATCCACGAACTGGTACCCTAGAATTGGCGAGCTCAGAACCTTGCTCACGCCGCATAAGCACGGTCAGCCATCCCCTCAAGACGACCTAACCAGGGCCGTCCCCGCACGCGTACTGTCAGGACAAAAGCCAAATGGCTGAGCTACTCGAGCACCGTCGGGTGCGTTCATGTATCCGGGCTCTTAGTGTGACCGATGCGATGACCGCTGGGGCGTCGGCCCTGAAGACGTCACATACGGCACCGCTCGACCGGAATGACGCGCATTTCAGCCGGCTGGCTCCATTTTATTCGCACTAATCCGAACTCTGATTTGGTTTCGATCAAGATCGCATTGTTCTTGTCGGCCCAGTTAACATCGACAGCCTAAACGTGGATCATCTGAGAGGATAGGGCTTTCCGGTTATTTCGACGACTGCTTCCAAGATACTGTCGCACAGCCGTTCTATGTCGCTCGCGTCATGTTCGGATGTAATAAATACCCTAATTCCGCCTGTCCCGTTCTTTAGCCTTGGGAAGAACGTCTCTGACGTATAGAACCCGCTGTCGAGAAGACGTCTGGCGATCCCAATCGCATTTTCCTTTTCTCCTATAGTGATCGTTCTAATCGGAAGTAGTTTGCCTCGCTCGGCCGTGTCGAGGCGCCGGTCAAAGAGGTCGATGCGTTGTGCCAGTCGCTGCTGCCGCTCGCTCAATTCTGCCGAGATATGAATCTTGCACGAGCCAAGTGCCGCGCCGACCGCCGCCAGATCAGGACACTCTGAAAGTCCATCGATAGTTAAGAACCGGCGAAACAAAACCTCTTGCTCGCTTGTTCCGACCATCAATAGGCCGCCATGTGCACCGAATCCCTCGGAAAGCGAGGCCGCTATGCTTGTTCGATGGCCGAGCACTTGCGGAAACTGAGACCGAGCAAGCCCTTCGCCTTTTCGCCCAAAGATCGATATACCGTGGGCATCGTTGATATGGAGAAACAGACCATAGCGTTCTTGAAGCCGACGCAGTTCAGCTAGCCGCGAATAGCCTCCTTGGGAGTAAATATCATCGCATAGATATGCAACCGACGGATTCTCGCGGCACAATCGTTCAAGAGCGTCGAGGTCATTGTGGACAATCGTTTCCACGCGGGCTTCATCAGCGATCATCGGCCTGTAACAGACCAAAGAGCCATGGGCCGAGCAATCGAACACGACAACCGGCCTTCTTCCGCCTGTCAGACGGCCCGAAGCAAGGATGCGCATCGCGCCTAAATTGGCAAGCAGGAGACTGGAGGAAAGTATGGCGTGCGCACAAAACGTCTGGGAAAGGGTGTCCTCGAGTTGTTCAAGAAGGTCCAAATGGACATGCTGTCGGTCGCTGGACCCATGTAATGGCTTTTGCGCCTCAATTGCGTCAATCGCCCCAGCGACAACCAACGGATGGCGGTCGAGCCCCAGGTAAGAGCGTCGCACGAAATCAATTACCTGCTGAGGAGCGTGCGACCCCCTATCGAATGTAATCGGGCGTGTAGTCGCATAACGTCCATCGACGGCGATGAGATCTGTTGTATGGGCGGCGTCAAAAGACTGCATGCCGTGCCCGGGCATACATGCTGTGTTCGGAAAGAGCTCTCTCACGTGGGCTCCTTTGGATGATGCCTTGTTCAGCTTTCACTCTGATCCACCCAAACCGTGCAGTCGTCTGTGCCGCACGAGACTCAGGGACGTCTGGCCGAATGAATTGTCGTGCGACACATGCCGACTGTGAATCAACTAAACCACCGCCGGCCTGCCCTGGACAGCTACCAGATCAGACGGTTCCTGCCAGGCAATCATGCCAGGATGTCGAGATGATGAGCATCCGCTGGACCCGCGGCCCCTGGGCGCCGTTGCATGTGAGTACTCACACAGAAGTCGAGGCTTGATACCGGCGCCGCGGAGGAAAGTCGTGAGTGGTGAACACCTGAACAGCCACTTCACCGAGGTCATAGACTCAGACCACCCGTCCTCGATCTCCATCCCGCTGACGATGTTGTGGAGCAATATCATCTGGCCGAGTCTTTGTCACCTGAGGCATGGTGGCGACGCGATGTACCTTGTTGGACTTGCTTGAGGCATGCCGGACGCGTGGACGAGCCCCTCCCTGGAATTAGACGTCGAGATCAGCAATCTCCGCGATCGTGCTTCCCATCGAACGTCGCCTGAGCGGCCATCGAGACAACCTCCAGCCAAATAAGCGGGCATAGGGGTACGGTTAGTCATACGTTGACTGATTCAATCCTCACTACATAGCGCAATGGCAGCCTTCGCCGGAGTGAGACCGCACATCTAGCTTGCGTTCGAAATCCATGACGAAGTCGGCGCATACTGTAAGGTCACGACGTGGCCGCTGCATCGTCGTTTCCCAAAGAGGTGGACGCGCTAAGCGCTTCTCTATCTTCATCGCTGAGGTATTCAAGGCGGCATGGAGGCTGGTTGACTGCAGAAGCGGCCGACTAAGGCGAAGAGATCGCGCGGATCCATGGCGCAGGTCTCACAGTGATGATGAACGAACTTTGGGTTCAGGTGTGTGCAGATGCTCACGATCATGGCACCGCCGAAGCAGCTGAACATGTCACTCCAAGACACGAGACAACGCCGGTAATATGGGCGAACAAAACACCGAGTTACGTTTCATGATTTGTAAGAGCTCACTTCATGACGACGAACTCCTCGCGAAGTGAGCAGTGATTAACTCGGAAACTGTGTCCGAGCGGTCTACCCCAGAAGCACACTGCAAATCGTACAGCCCACCCGGATTTACAAGATTTATTTCGATGATGTAAGGATAGGCAATGTCGATCCCTGCGAAGTTGATTCCGTGAGCCATCAGTTTTCGACCGACCGACTCGGCTAGCTCAATTTCATCTTGATGCAGATCGGTCGGAACAGGTTTTCCTCCGAGCACTATGTTCGACCTGTGATCGTCTGGATGCCCGATCCGGCCATGCCAGGCGGCCGCCTGTCCGCAAGCAACAATGATACGTTTTTCGCCGTGGACCACTTCGGGAATATACTGCTGCAGAACCGTGTACTCGGCTTTGAAGCCGCCTAGCTCGCCATAGCTATCTTTGTGCGCAGTGGTATTTCCGGTAAGGCATTGCAGGATTGCTCGGACATTTGGTCCCTTTGGGGTAAGTAAAAAAACGTTTTGCCCACAGGTGGAATTTGGCGGCTTAGCAACCCACCACTGATCTGAAGTTTCCTGATAGCGATCCCATAGCAGCGAAAAGTCGTTCGATATGTATGAAAGGGCTCTGTTCGCCTTCGGCACGACGTGGCCCAGTGCATGCTTTGGAGTAAGGAACACCAGTCCTTCGATGCTGTTAACGAAGGACGTGGTCTGCGACGCGAGCCAAAGCATCTGCCAAATGTCAAGGGATACACGATCCTGAGGATGGCCCATGACCCAGACCAGTTGGCATTCATCGAGAAAATAGGTACTTCGACTTCCTCCTGCCGCGCAGCCGGGCTGATAAGGCTCGGCGTTTTCAGGCACTAGGACTCCGTTTGTAGAAATGCGATAATCGTCTGCTGAAATGGAATTTAACTCGCCGAGAATTACTTCCCATCCTAACCGGCGAAACGCGTTGCTGATAGGGGCGTCGTTCTCGCCTAAACAGTTGAGCGTGTTGGTCAGTATCAGCAGTCTCATCACATTCTCCTAAAGCCGAACCGGTATCTGGGCTCCACATCGCGCAGGTAGCTCTACTATCACAATTCAAGTAGCGCGGCGGTCTGCAGCCCATCCTGCCTGGGCTCGGCTATTGGCCCAGTGCTGCATCAGGCAGATAGCAACGCGCGTGCCAAGATCAGGTTGGTTTCTAGTAGGCGGCTGAGTTCGTCCGAAAAGGTGGCGGTGTATCGAAAAGGGTAGGAGGCTTAGATCGGACATGGTTCGTGCCGCTGTCGGGGGCAGGACAGGGATTGTAGAGTTCAGTGGAAAAAATGCCCGCGGCCACGCTTGGATGCTTCGTCCGGGTTAGAGTTGCAGGCGCAACAACGTTGTCGGTCGAATCACGACGGGGTGCAAGGAAGCGCATCTCCCCAAACAAAAGCGCATTTCGCGACGGCAGTGCTATCGGTATCCGTGCCCGCCAGCATAGATTTGTACGGCGCAGGGCGGTCGCACCCCTTGAAGCTGTGAGGACACAAGGAACGTTGGGCGTTGTTCGATCGGTGCAGTTGGAATGTCTGCTTGGCTGGTTAGCCGGACGAGGGCGGAGTCATCGCAAATCCTTCCACAGCCACACATCATTGTGCCATTCACCTCGAATACGTGAAAGTTCGCGTAACGTTGCGACACGTCGAAACTCGAACAAATTGAAGTTTTTGATTGCGCCGAAATTTCTTTCAAGCGTGCGGCCCAACAGCGCGCGCAGTCCAAGCGTTTTGGCGGTCTCAATCAAGTGCGCAAGCATCAACCTTCCAATCCCCATTCCTCGGTGTTTTTCATCAACGTAGCACGAAATTTCGGAGAGCCCCGCATACTCAGGGCGCATCGAAAACGTATTCAGGGAACACCACGCAATTGTTTTCCTGCTGTCATGTTCATAAACGAAGGCTGCGTATGGGTCTTGATGCTCCTCAAGCCAAGCCAATCGTTCGGTGCGACTATCAGGCGACACTCGACTAATGGCAAAGACGCCGGGTGCCATCGCTTGATTGTAGATTGCGGCGATGTCTTCAGCATCCGAACATTTCGCGCGTCGAATCACGAGCTCGTCCGATCTGTTTGATTGCGCGTTGTACTCTTGAAGCCCGCCATGCAGCTACTCGCCTCTCAACGCTTCCCATCACCAGTTGGGCAGTTGGCGTCTGATTTCACCCATGCAAGGTGCGAGCAGAAGCGGACCACGTATGTTCAACAATGAGAGTACTAGAACTCTGCGCAAGCTATAAGCCATGGTAGGTTTCGGAAGGTCCGTTACACGTTAGCAAGCGGTATGTATCCTTGCGGGACTTGGGGGCTTTTCTACATTGCCGTCGCTTTTTGAACATTACCGCAGCATGTTGCTTTAGTTGACTGCACGGGAGAGCTGCCGCGAACGCACATAAAGCGCAGCAATCCTGGGTTCGCCGACCGTGACCTATGGCGAAAGCGGCGATTGGGAGCCGTAGAGAACTCGGGCGGCGTTGCTCGGGTTACCTATCCGGTGAAAACGCAATTGTTCAAGTAGCTCGCCGGTCAAGTCGGACTCAGAGTTCGACGCGGTTGATTGTTCAAGGAGCATCTGGTGTTTCGCCGCGGCAGGTCGGATCCGGATGTTAGGCGAGTGAGGGCTTCAAATGTGGTACGAACTGCGCCGACTGCAAACAGGTGATCTACCCCAAGTAACGGACATCTATAATGCCGCGTGTCGGGCCAGGGAGTCGACGCAAGGAACACGTCCTTGGAGCGTTGCGGAAATGCATCAGTTTCTGTTTTCGCTTCGTTCCTCATTCGTGTCCTACACGTGTATCAGCAAAGGTAACGTGATCGGATGGGCAGCACTTACTCCGCACCATATCAATGAAGGGGTGCGGCAGACGGCGGAAATGTCGCTCTTTGTTCAAGGGGCGTTTCGTCATAAAGGAGTTGGATCCGCCCTCGCGCATGCTGTTCTGAGTCAACAAAGTACAGCAAATCTACACTGCATCTTGGCAATGGCATTTGCTGACACGCCGAACGTTATTTCTTTTGCCGAGCGAAAATGTAGCCTTTCGGTTGCCGGATGTCTCCCGGGGGCGTTTTCCGACAACGGGAATAACCACGACATTCTGGTTCTGCAAAGACTTATAGGGACGTGAACTCCACGGGAAATAAATTGGTGTGTCTAGCAGCGGTAGAGTGAACTCCCGCGGACGTGGCTATTCGAAAACGTGACGTGGGAAGGTGCGAGATGTCGGGCCGTGTGACTGGCTTCCCGCAAGAATTATCCCGAGGTCGCCTGAGTCATCTAATTTGAGAAGATAGTTGGCGTGGGATAATTGCCATAGCGTCATCCAATTGGGGCGGGTGGCGGTACGGGCGACCAAAGCCAGCCGAACGAGCTGGAGTTGTGGTCGCCCATTATGTAGTCGGGATGCCAGTTTGCCGAGCGCGACAATGGGTGGGCGAGAGCGGGTCCGTCCGACTGCGGCTCTAGGTTTTACCATCATGCGGCTGCGCCTGCTGCCTTCATGCGGCGGCGCTCGCGGATGCGGTTGGTACCTACTACTTGCTTGATAAGTTCCGCTTGGATGCGCGTCTTGATTCGTTTCGCTGCAAGTTCTTCCGAGTCGGGTTCATCCAGCACACAGCATCAGCCGAAAGCCTCCTCAGCCGAGTGCTCTTATCTGCATCCTCTTCAGCCCCTTGGCCGTGGGAGAGGCGGCCGCCGCTCGGACGCTCACAATGTGGTTGCGGCACAAATCGCCAACCGAAACGCCGGCCTCAGGCTCTTTCGAGATCCCGATAGGAGCTGCTCTTGGCTAAGCGACTGCTTCTCATGCTGTGGTTCTCTTCATCGGCCAAAGCGTTGAACATGACCAAACCCTAGGCGCAATCTCCCGCGATAGTGCTTATTCGGTATACCTTCACTCTTTGTTTCTCGTCGGGCCGAACTCAAATCGTTATGAGCGCAAACGGGAAGGATTAGAAAATCTCGAGCTCGATCTCTTCCGTCAGTTCGACAATACCTTCTAAATCTTGGCAAAGGCTGCGCGCGTATTTTAATGCTTGGACGCGGTTCACGAACAGTCCGCCAAAACGGGCATTCTGGTCGCGAGCAACCCAGGTGCCTCGGCGATTCCTGCCAACAAGGACCCTGCCCGCCGCAGGGATGCGCAAAGGAATTTCACCCGACTTCATTTTCTGTCCAGGAATGTGAAAGTGTTGCTTTGCTCGTCACCCGAGTGCAAATCTTTGCGTGTTGTTTAATCGCGGGTGAGCTTGCTGCACACTGGACCTGTATCTCCAGAAACTGAGGAGCCGGTGCCCCCAGAGCGGCCTGCTGCAGTGATTCACTTACGGCGATGATCATCATACGACGTGACCCCATTCCAAAGCGTCCTAATCTCTTTCGGGAGGGCGACCAGTTTCGCCCAATCGGTCGAAGTCGCCGCTCTATGGCGATCGAGAAGTGGCCTCCTTACGGTAGGTTAGCCTGGCAACCGATAGTCGAGACAAGCGCTCGCATATTGCTGTGTCTTATATCAACTGTTTCGGTCGGTAGTTGACTGACCGCGAATTGTGCGTGGCGCCACCGAGCTGCAACAGCCAAGCAATGCATGACGGTCACATAAGGTTAAGCAAGTACGTGGTGCAAACCGGAGACGAACACAAGCTTTGGTGGCACGTTACGACGCTGAACTGAGGCGTTGGGCGGAGTGCGCGCTGCGAGCGGTCACGCGGCCTGGCGACCTGTTGGGTCATAACTCTGGAGGACTCTGTTATTTATAGGGCTGACATTCTATAGAAAATGTGCGGCAGCGTCTTTGGGAGGTGGACTGGCCCGATATCTGCTTGGCTTTCGCCGCAACAAACGGAGGTGGAGATCTATGCCACCAGTACCCGCGTTCCACCACGCTTGACCAAGCAAGAGCTCTGTTCTGTTTCGCGCTCACCCGATCGTAAGCAGCGGTATCTTGCCGAAGAGTAGAGGAGCAATACAGACGCTTCTTGGAGCCGTCGTAATTGGCCCAGCCACCGAATGTCATAGGGGGCGAAAGCCCGAGAGATGTGGCTGCCGGTCATATTCGTTCCGGATGTCGAACGACTAGCTCTTGGGACGCCATAGTCCATTCAAGGCCGCGATAGAACGGCACACGATCGAAGAAAGTTGTTGTACAATGACGACAACCTCACGACGCGCTATCAGTCGTCGTAAATTATTGTCGATGGGGGGCGGTGCGATACTGGCCCCTTATGGCGCTTCTCTATCCCCCATCTCCCCTTCCAGGGCCGAACACTACGCGACCGTTGCCGAGGGAACGAACATCTCTGCTGCTGTTTCGCCGGACGGGCGTAAGGTCGCATTCGATCTCGCCGGGAGCCTCTGGCTTGTTGGCATCGAGGGCGGGGTCGCGCGGCGGTTGACTGATGAATTCGGCGACGTCGCGCAACCGCACTGGTGTCCAGACGGGAAGGAGATCGTTTTTCAATGCTATCGCGACGGAAATTGGCATCTCTGGACAATCTCTGCCGATGGGACCGGGTTGAGGCAGCTTACGCGTGGTCCGCACGATCATCGCGAACCAAGCTACTCTCCAGATGGTCGACGCATCGCATTCTCGTCGGATCGCGGCATGAGCTACGGCATCTACGCTTTTGACCGGGATACGGGCGCGGTGGAATCGTTGGTCGATACAGCGACCGAGGAGACCGACCCGGCCTGGTCCCCAGACGGACGAAGAATTGCGTTCGTCACCAACAGGTCATCACTGGACGTGATGGACGAGCTGGGTAACCGGACCACCCTAGCGTCCGTTCACAGCTCAAGAGACATCCTTAATCAACAGGAGATCCACGCTCCCTCCTGGTCTCCCGGCGGGGATCTCACCTACCTTATTCTGAACAACGGGGCGGCGCAGTTGCATGGGCCCCGTGGTATTATCGTGCAAGGCGAAGACATTTTTCCTTTTCGGGCGTCATGGTTGCCGACTGGCGAGTTCGTATACACGTCGGGGGGCAAGATCCACCGGCGCGCGCTGCAAACCACGCAGTCATCCATTATCGAATTCTCAGCCGAGCTTCCAATCGTCAAGCCGAAGTACAAGAAAGTGCGCCGGGACCTCGATTCGGTCGCATCACGTCCGGTTCTCGGTATCGGCAGCCCGGCCTTGTCGCCCGATGGCCGCGATATCGCATTCCGCGCTCTCAACGATATCTGGACGATGACGATAGGAGACCGGCCACGCCGCGTTTGCGGCGACGGATTCCATAAATCCGATCCGGCATGGTCGCCTGACGGGCACTGGCTGTCTTATTCAAGTGACCGCGGCGGCAAGCTAGATATCTGGTTGCGCGACCTGCGCACCGGCGAGGATCGCCAACTCACACACTTGTCCGATGCTGCGTTATCCGGTTCATGGTCGCACGACGGCAGATTGATCGCTTTTTTGGATCAGGTCGGCAACCTTTATACGATTGAGATCGAGAGCGGCACTGTTCAGAAAGTCTCTGGTCCTTTATGGGAACCGGGCAGGCCGAGTTGGGGGCCTGATGGGCGGACAATCGCCCTTGCAGCATTCAAACCTTACTCTACTAGCTATCGGGAGGGACTGAGTGAAATCCTGACCGTCGATCGGATAACCGGCGAGGTCGAATACCAGTCCGCTCTTCCACACCGATCGCTCAGTACGCGCGGCGACGACGGACCTGTCTGGTCACCTGACGGGACGAAGGTCGCCTTCGTGCTGGGCAGTCTGCTGTGGATCGCTCCGGTCGATGCCCGATGCTGGCTGACCGGCCCGCCACGTGTGATCAATGCGGAGGTTACGGACGCGCCGACGTGGAGCGGTGACTCCAAAACGTTGCTTTATCTATGTAATGGAAGTTTGCGGTTGCTTGCGGCAGACGGGGGAGAGCCGCAAAGCGTGCCGCTTTCGTTGCATTGGGCAATGGCCAAACCCACGGGCCGGACAGTGCTCCGCGTCGCACGCTTATGGGATGGCCGCAGTCCGGACCTTCGGGAAAATGTCGACATCCTCATCGACTCCAATAAGATCACCGGCATTGTGTCCCAGAGCGGCGATGCTTATGGCGACGCCAAAATCGTCGATGCTCCTCGGTCGACAGCCATGCCTGGGTTGATGGACATGCACACCCATCGCCAAATGCAGGGCTATTCATATGGCGACCGGCAAGGCCGGTTGTGGCTTTCTCTGGGGATCACGACGACCCGCTCCGTCGGCTCGCCCGCTTATCACATGGTGGAGGACAGGGAATCCACCGACTCCGGGGCACGAGTGGGTCCGCGTCATTTTGCGACGGGGGAGGCGATCGACGGGTCCAGGATATTCTACAATTTCATGCGCCCGGTCACCGAGCAGGGACAGATCGCCCTCGAGTTGCAACGCGCGGAAGCCTTGTCGTACGATCTCGTCAAAACCTATGTCCGATTGGCGCCCGAGACGCAACGCGATGTCATTGCCTGGGCGCATGCCCGCGGTCTGCATGTCACGTCGCACTACCAGTATCCCGCCGCGGCTTTTGGCGCCGACGGGATGGAGCATCTTGGCGCCACCAGCCGGCTCGGTTACTCGCGAACCATGAGTCGATTGGGAGTCGCCTATCAGGACGTCATCGAGTTTTTCGCGCAGAGCGGCATCGCCTGTACGCCGACCATCTTCACCGCAAACGCATTGCTGGGCAAGGATCGTTCCTGGATCGATGACATCCGGATTCAAACGTTTTTGCCCGCGTGGGAGTATGCGCGACTCAAAGAACGCGCTAGACTGATGGCAGGTCCAAATGGGCTGACCACGATGGCCGAACTCGAACGCAATGTCGCGCAAGTCAAGAGGCTGTTGCGCGATGGCGCCCGAATCATTACTGGGACCGACGCACCGATCGATTTCCCTGCCATCAGCTTACATCTCAATCTGCAGGCGATGGTTCGCTATGGTGTGAGTCCATATGAAGCACTGTTGACGGCAACCCGCTATCCTGGCGAATTTCTTGGCCAACCCTTGGGGACGATTGCCAAGGGGGCCCTTGCCGACATCGTCCTCGTCGATGGAAATCCGCTGCTGCATATCGAGGATGCCGCAAATGTCAGGCGTGTGGTCAAGAACGGTGAGGTTTCGAGCATAGAGGATCTGCTCGCGCCCTTCGTTGCAACGCAAGTTCACCAGCACGGAAGTAACACGATTTTGCCGCCAGTTCGGACCACCGTGAATGACGCGCGCTTCTGGTGGCACGGCAAGGAATTCGTTGAAAACAGCAGGGCATGTTGCTGCTGTACGGCGACGCCGCGGTTTCGCTGCACGGATTAAGGCTCGAATTCTTGCGGAATCGACGAGTTGGAGCGGCAGTCCGATTGCGGCGACTGAACGTCACACCGTAGGCTCACGGAGTCCTGGTCCCTGCAATGAGGCTTCCCGCGCCTGAAAGCTTGCCAGGATGTCCGCAGCGTTCGTCGCGATCACGGTTCGGCAGCGACCGCCCCGGATCGGGGCGGTCGCTCAAGGGCGCACCTTGCGGCCCTTGTGTCCAGCTTGCGCTTCCGTGGTTCGGCCTCTCTCACTAACATCCTGGAGATGGGGAAAGGAGGGCCTGTTCATAAACCGGAACCAACCACACGTTGCGCAGGCGAGGATCGGTATGGAAAGAACCTTTCCACCTTCTCGGCTCGTCGGCTTTATGGCTCTGCTGACGTTGTTCGGCGTGTCAAGCTGCCGCCGAGAGACTGCTGCAGTTCTTCGAAAACCATCTCGCAATCCCGTGAGGATGAAGCCTCAGAGCGCGGACCCTGAATTCGGCGGACTCGTCCTCGGCACTCCTTCCGGAATGGCAGTTCCTCCAGCTTCTTCAACTTGCTGTTGTGTTCAATCTGCTTCAATCCCCCGCTGTCCGTCGGCGGCTATCCGGCATATTGTTTTCCAGCTGACGCGCCGTGTCGCACGTTCCGGACGTGCGGCAGATCTCCGCAACTGAAATCTTGATAGTCCGCCTGTGAAAAGGCGAAGTGGGATCTACAGATTCGAGAATTTCGAGTTGAATCGCCTTGCTCCTCCCACTGCGATCATAGCCGCAAGGCTTTCACTCTGGCTCAAGGTTCCCGGAGCAGACCAGGCCAACAGCCGCGGCGTGGTTGGTCCGCCGCTCGGCTATCAAGACGTTCGAACCAAGCCCCCATAGTGAACGTCCAAGTGGCCGATGCTCCTGAACGGTCTGCCCGAACTTACGTCCTGCGCAAAACTGGGCCCTGGATTCTAGCGAAGGTTCCAGAAGAGGCCGTATGAGCCGAATGACGATTTGCAAGAAGCAGCCACAATCCGCTCCCGAACTGGTCGACTGGTCTCTGACGGCCAACCCTCCCGGTACCTGCGAGCGGGAGAACGTCGCTTTTATCATTCTCTTTCGGCCTCACCTTCGCGCCGCTTCCACGTCACTTGCCATGACTGCATCAGAGTAGCTGTTTCCGAAATGCGTGCGGAGGTAGTTCACGACTGCCGCGATCTGGTCGTCGCCCATCATTCCGCCGAAGGAGGGCATACCGCGGCGGCCGTTGAGGACGACATCGATCGCATAAAAGCTCGCGTCGAGATTGCGGTTGGCGACTAGCGACGGATAGCTGGCGGCACCGCTCGCCCCCATCGCATCGATCATGTGGCAACCGCGGCACACATTGATATATAGCTGCTCGCCAGTCGTCTCGACAAAGCGATCGCTGGAGGAAAAATAGTAGCTCTTTGGCGCCTTCGGATCGTTTTGCCCGAGCAGGGGATGCCACGATCGCAACAACAGCGCCGCTATCGCTGCGAAGATGACATGCTTAGTGCGCCGACGCATCTTCGCCTCATGGCTTGACCACCCGCTCATGCAGCCGCGCGATGGCATCAAGTGAGGAGAGGATTGCGCCCTCCTGCCAAGCCGGCAATGCCGACACGTGCTCGCCAGCGAGCAAAATGCGCCCGTCGATGCCACATAGATTGCGATAATGCTGCTTGCGCGCCTCCTTGGACCAGTGGCCGCTACACCCAAGCGTGAATGGCACCCGGTGCCACGCAACCGCGATGCCGTTCTCGAACTCCGTCCGGTATTGAGGATGGATGACGGCGCCGAACTCGACCGCGCGCGCCACGCGCTCATCCGGCGGCATGGCGGTGAACTCGAAGGCATTGGCGTCCTCGAAAAGATAAGCACCGAGCAAGATGCCGCGGCCGGACTTGTTGTAGTCGGTGTTAGGATAGCCGATCTCACGGATTGGCAAATCCGTGTAGCTGATGCCGCCATAGATCGCGTCGTCCTCCTCCCAGAATCGGCGTTTAAATTGCAGCCCGACTTTTACCGATGCCCCATAAGGCACGGCATCTATAGCCGCCTTCATCGCGGCACCGACATTGATCGGCAACTGGCTCAGGATCGACAACGGTATCGCGCACAGGCACCAATCGGCAGTGACCTTTTGCAACTGCGCGGGATTGTTGGCGTCCACATAGGTCACGGTAACGCCGCTATCGTTCTGCCAAATTTCCGTGACCTTTGCATTATAGCGGATAAGTTCGCCGAGTTCGCGCGCGAAGGCCTTGCCGATCATATCCATGCCGCCGACCGGCTGGAACATTGTGGTCTGCAATTCGTACCTGGCGAAATTCCAAAAATAACGCCACAGTTGCGACTTCAGGATATCCGAGAGCGCTACCGGTTCGCTCGGAAGGGGAGTCGCGGACAGCCCTCCGCCGGGCGGTTTGGCGTAGCCGCGATATCCGGAGGCAATCAGGCCCTCTCTGTATTTGTAGTTGTGATCAAGCGCGCCCCACGATTTCAATGCAAGCAGCAGGATTTCCTTGTCCTCCACGGAAACAGCCTGATTCAACTCGCCCTGGTTTGCGACTTTCGCAAGCAGTTCCGAAATCTGGCCCTGGAAATCTGCCTTTACTGCGCGGATTCGCTGCGGCGCCCCGCCGAAAGCGCCCGAGGCGTGTAGATAGGCGTTGTGATTGACCTGGACGAACGGCTCGAGCGCAACGCCAAGCCTCTTGCAATAATGCAACAGCGCGCGGTGATGATAGGGAATCCGCCATGGCCCCGGATCGAGATGAAGGCCCTTCTCGAAGGCGCAGGTCTGCTTGAAGCCGCCGAGTTCAACAAAAATATCGCCACCGCGCAGGGTCCAGTTTCGCCCGCCGGGGCGGTCGTTAAACTCCAGCACCAGGACCTTGTAGCCGGCATCACGTAGCTCCAGCGCCGCCGTCATGCCCGCAAGGCCCGCACCAAGAACGAGCACAGAAGCGCCTTTGGCATCACCGTCCAGGTGGATCGGCCCTGTGTAACGAGATTCAGAGGCAACGCCAAGCGCCGTCATCGTGTGATACATCGCGGCGCTGCCGGCCACGGTACCAATCAACGAGAGCAGATCGCGTCGCCGCACTGTGAGAGGCTCGTTCTGCATCGGCATTCGATCGCCCCAAAACGGCTCACGCCGCATCTGCCAACGAAACGCGAGGCTGCTCTGCATTAGGTGTGATGTTGACTGGAAGTTCGTGCCGATGGCCGTGTTGATCCGCAGCTTGTAACTCGCGCTGCGAACGGACGTCGGTTTGGCAGGTGGCTATTGCAGGAAGATCAGCGGCGCGGCATAGCTGGTTGCAAAAATGGCCGTGCAGTAAAAGCGCATCGGAGTTGTTGGGTGCGACGCTTGGCGGCAAACATCGAGTTGACGCTGAAGGGGCCGATCCCAATTGATGAGAGCCATAGATAAGCGTCCGGCGCCTCACTGAGCGTGGCATAGCGTCCTCCTGTTTGCGTCGAAGACAAAAGCAGGATTTGCGCCACCGACAGGCGCGGCAGGCGGACAGCTCTATATGAGAGCAATGTCGCAGTTCAAACAGAGTGGCGTGTTTCCAGACGCCGGCAGCGTCTGCTCTCCAACGAGATACGGTGCGTCCGAAATGCGGTGCCGCCTCTTACAATCGACTGGGGCGGCGCGGTTTGTAAGCAGCCCACTCTGTTTGATAGGTTGGATGAAGCGAAGCGGGCGGCACCCGGAATTCAGTTCTCTTTCTCCTCCCTTGCCGTCCAATTGCATTTCCGGGGGCGGCTGACAGCCTAACAAATTGCTGCTGCATCTACAGCATCTCGCTTGGGTATAGTCGAGGGGCATGCGTTCAACTATCGGCGCGTCAGTTTTCCGTCCACTCTTCCGTCCCTGCGTTGGCGCGCGCTAAGTGCTTGGGCAGGGTCAAGTATCCTCGCGGCAGATCGTGTCGTGCAGCAAAGAAGCGGAAGGCCAGGTCCACCTTAGCCTTAACGAAAGCCTCTGAAGGCTCTTAACTGTTATTGAGCGTTTTGGCTCATCACCTATCCATTCATTCCCGCTCTCCATGTTCACAGGCGTACTTTAATCCGGGGTCCGTTCTTCAACCTGAATTGCCCCGTTTCATCGCTGTCAGACCGAAGGAGACGCTGTTTGAAGAGCCTGCCTCTCCGTCACACAAACCCAACGTACAGCTTTCCCGTATCCTGCTTTCGTGAAACAACTTTCGCGATCGAAGCGACGGTCTACGAGATGCCGCAGCTTGGAGTCCTTGCAGCTGTTTGGTGGGATATGCCCGCCACGCTCAGGGAGGTTCATGATCCTTTGTCCGGTTTCCCACAGCGGTACGACGACTGTCGCATTCAAAACACCCCCGGCATTTGCGACTGTCGGAATACGTCTTAAACGGCATTGGCACGGCTGTTGCTTTTCAGAGAGGCATCAACACTGACCGAGGTCAGATGCATCCAATGTGGGGTTGGAGTTCCGCGCGCTTTGCGAAGAAGCCAACCCGCAACAAGGGAGATCTCGGCCGCAATCGACGATCCCGTCCCAAAACTGAACCGGCTCTTTGCATGGGGCGACCGTGAGGAAGATGCTTCATGCCTTTGCTATCGGTATGGGCTCCAAACGGCAAGGAGTTGTAGGTCGTTAAGCATTTTCACTCCCTAAGCCGCTGAAGGTGGTTCTGACTTTTGCGTCTGTCTGCGTCTGGGGACTCGCAGTCGTCGAGCGCGAAGCCGATGCCTATCGCAACCAGCGTCACCACGATGCACGCGTGCGCTGTGTGTACGACAAAGGCACGATCATTCAAAACGAACTCGTCGTCGGAGAATACAGAGCTGATAAGGTTGTCAGGATCGGTCGGTGGACCTTTGCGCAAGCGAGCGCGTCCTTGGCGGACTATCGGAGGGAGTGCCCGAGACGCGCGAAGTACGCATCACGAGCGCTAGATAGGTTGATCGATATGTCGATCCGGCCTGGCCATGCACTGATCTATTGCCTGCCGGATGTTCGAAATGCTTCGCCGCGATCCGGAATTCGCGCATCGTACCGGCTTTGCCACGTCAATTATCCATGCATTCCACCGATGTACACCGACGGCAGGGCTAAAAGTATCACGGGGATCGGCGAGTTATGAACAGATGGTTACCTTTTTGCTTGGGCAACAAGACGATCTCGGCTCAACTGATGCGAGCGGAGAATCGGCCATCCGGTTTTGATTATCTTCGGCTTTTTCTGGCGATCAGCGTCATAGCCGTCCATAGCATATCAATATGCTACGGCATGCAGATTCATTTGGAGATGTGGGGTGGTCCGCTGCACCCAATCTTGAAATTTATTGTTCCATGCTTCTTTGCAATGAGTGGATTCCTCGTCGCGGGAAGTCTGGAGCGTAACACAGTCCCTGCATTTCTGACCCTCAGATTTCTGCGAATTGTTCCGGGCCTTTCCGTTGAGACGCTAATTTCCGCACTGCTATTGGGCGCGCTGTTAACGTCGCTGTCTCTAACCGACTATTTTTCCGATGAAGAATTCTGGCGCTACATGGCCAGTATCGTAGGCTGGGTGCACATCTACCTTCCCGGCGTTTTCGAGAACCGATCTCCTCCGAACTATGTGAACGGGTCAATTTGGACTATTCCTTTTGAATTGGAATGCTATGCTGCAATGGCAGCTTTGGGAGTAGCTGGGGTCGCCAAGAGACCGATGCTTTTCACGAGCGTAGCCATTCTTGCGATGCTCGCTTTTTCCGCAAAGGGAATGACGTCCCCCAGTTACGGCGTTAGCCACGGAGAGATGGTCCTCCCTTTCATGTTCGGAGTTGCGATCTATCTACTGCGGAACATGCTGCCGTTCTCGTTTCCTCTATTCGTTCTGAGCTTAACACTGTCCTTAGGGTTCTTCTACTTCAGAGTGATATCTTACCTCGAGGCACCATTCGTCGCCTACTCAGCAACTTACGTCGGACTACTGAATCCAAGGCGAGTGCTTCTGGTGCGTGGCGCCGATTACTCATACGGCATCTATATCTACGCCTTTCCTTTTCAACAGGCAGCCTTTGAATTGCTTCCAGGCGGGACTTTCTGGCTTTTGAACATCGCCTATGGCGTCGTCTCTTCAGGGGCAGCCGCGTATCTCTCCTGGACTTTTGTCGAGAAAAGAGTTCTGGAACAGCGCGCAGCCGTGCTACCGCGCCTCGCAAAATTCATAGAGTGGCTTCGTTTGCGTTTCGGGCTTCTGTAAATGCCCTTGGCAGTTTATCTCGCCGAAGATACTCGGCAGTGGTCCACCGCCGTCACTGCTCTGGATCGGACAAAACCGTAACCGTCGCCACGTTGCTCATTTGTTTGCAATTCAATGAGCAAATCATTTCTTCCTCGAGCACAGTCTCCGGGAAGGCGGACGTCACCGGAGACCTTACGGTGTCCCTGGTCAGCCATCCAGTCGACTTCCCGCAAGGACATCGATGGCCTTGTCGCGGTTGTGCGCGGTGCCGGCTCTGTTCCGGTCGAGGCCGGGTTTTGTGTGTTCCGGGCTGACCGCGCCCCCGGATGTTATGCAGTTCTGAGTTAGTCCCGAGAGTTTGGATTAGATAAATGACAAGTAAAGAAGTTTCTCGCCCGCCGATCGAGGGAGACTGGCTGCATCTGTGGATCCACGCCACCTACGTGATGGTGCGCCAGAATGGGGCACATCACATCTGTCGCGTTGATCATTGCGGTCGGCTTCGACAGCGACGGCCGGCGCGAAGTGCTCCGCATGGATATCGTCCTACCGAAGCCGAGACGTTCTGGACCGCGTTCCTGCGCAAGCTCACCAGGCGCGGCGTCAAGCTCGTCGTCTCCGACGCCCACGAAGAGATCAAGGCGACCGCCATCAGAGTGCTGAACGAGAGGTGGCAGCGCTGCCGCGACCATTTATGCGCAACGCTTTGCCGCAAGCCGGCAAGAGCGGTAGGCGCGTCATCTCCGCCTTTCGGCGATGCCGTCGGCGGGCTGCACGGGTCTCTGCAGTTCTGATTGCGCTCATCCACGGCGGAAAAGGGGACAAGGGCAGTTCATTGATCTGGCGCAGATCGAGTACATGCCTCCCTCTTTTAGCATCATGGCTCACCGCTCACTCGATCGAAGGTAAGGCGCCGTCAATTTATGGTTATGGACACACTCATCCCAAATGCGGATCTAGGGGCCGCCCGGAGGAAGCTCTGTGACGATTGGTTGGTCGGGCACAGGGGCAGAAACACGCTGTCTCACTGCTGTCATTACGATGAGAGAACCTATAAGATCTGTTGCTGTCGAGAAAGCGTAACCAAGCCTTGTCGCCTTTAGAGCACGGTATCCTCGGTATGATGCGGCGGTCGAAGTGACGGTTGCGCCTGCCTCTCGCTTCCTTGTAATTCAATCCATCAGGTAGTCCATTAGGCGCGCTTGGCACCTCGTTCGCCATTCGGGCTCAGGCGTCGGTGGTGTCCCTGGGGAAGACAAACAACTTCATCGAGATGAACTCGTTGCGAAACGTCTTCCTCTGTTGGCAAACACGGTGGAATCCTCACGTGGTCCCTAGCCGCGCGATGAAGGCTTCGGTGCAGGCGATGCCATATTCACGTCCCGCCTCGAGAAGCACTCGATCGCGAGCTAGCGCTGCGCGCAAGGCTGCCGAACGCGGACAGCGGCAGAGGCGCGATAGATAGCGTGTAGATCGGCGCTGAAGCCAATCCGGACGACAAAAGTCGGTCTCGTCGGGGACAGAGTGAGAAGCACACTACAAGATAATACGGACGGAACGAAACAAAGAGAGAGCACATGGAAGATCGTGAGTCGAATTCAGGTATTCTTTCCTCCAGAAGGCACAAGAAGTGCGAAAGAGGTGCAAGCGGACCTGCGGAGAGCGGCGATGCAAACGAAACGAGTAGAGTTCGCGAGGCCGAAACGTCGTTCTCACGTGAGCGATCCAATCAGGCCTAGGAACCTCTAGTTGAAGACAGACCCGCGGAGAGCGGAAGCGCGGACGTAAACGTCAAGTGTCGCGATTGTTGCAAGTGTTCTGTCGCATTGACGACGCATGTCACGATGCGCTCGACAATCCTTGGTGCCGCCCTTCGAGTCGAGATCCTCCAGGCTTGTATCGACATTTTTTCGAGGTCTTGCGGTGCAAGATTTTGCGATCGGTATCGTGTGGTATGGGATTTGCTCTTCTCGATCCCTAGATCGTCTCGGCTCCGGGAGAAACACATGGTCGATGTGCAAGACGTTGTGCTGTCCGCACGGGAAAAACAGTGCTTGCGGTGGGTAGAGGAGGGCAAATCATCCTGGGCAATCGGAGTCATACTCGAGGTTAGCGAGAATACTGTCAACTTTCATCTTAAAAACGCGATGCGAAAGCTGGAAACAACCAGCCGCACTCAGTGCGTTGTGAAGGCGCGCCGCCTCAGGCTTATCTGAGTTACAGCGCCTGCTGCCATTCAGCGCGTGCGCGGCGACCCCTATCGTCACGTACCGGAATCAATCCGTTACAATCCGATCTCGTCTCCCGAGAGCAGCGGGTTGCGCGACCCATGATCTGGCCGTTCCGGGGCGCGATTGCTCCAAGTCATCGCCGGTCTTCTGGCGTTGGATCCCCGCAACTAGGCCCAGCCGCGGCCGAGAAAGCCGCCCGCGAACGGAGCCGTGATTCACCGGAATCGTCGACTGGGGCTCGGCAAGAAACAGCGCCAGGGGACGATCGTGTACGGCCTGGAGAGCCGCGGTATACCGTGCTTGCGAATCGCCGCACTGTGAAGCTGCGGGTTTGACTTTCTTGAGCATCCGACGGTGCCGCCGTCATGATGGCGACTACCGACAGGGGCGCCGCCCTTCTCGTCCACGCAGCTGAGCCTTCGTGCTTGATGGAGCAATCCGCGCTCAGCTTTCGCTCATAGCACGCGTCCTTTCTTGCGGCCGGTCCGAATTGTGTTGGGTGCGCCGCCGATTCAAAACTACCCGGGGGCGCGAAAAACGCGCATCAAGATCGGTATCTCGAGCGCAAGCAGACCGACGCCGCAGTTATCGAGCTCGTCAGGAATGGGTGAACGGTCATCGAGATCGGACAGAATCGGAATGTCATTCTATTCACCGCGAGATGGCACAGTTAACCAGGGTCTCCGGTCCTCTACTATGTTGTCGCCACGAAGCAAGTTTATGAAGTGTGGCACTTTGCCAATTCAAGCCGTAAAGTTCTTATCGCGCCGTTTGCAAGACGCAGCACATCCCGCTCGCCGGTCTCGACCGAGCACTCCGAACGAGTTCGTAAGCGATCATAGAGCAGGGTCCGAGGGCTATGTGCCAGGATCGGATCTGTCTCCAAAAGGCGCCAGGCCTTTATAAATGCGGCGCTCACAAGAGCCTCATGAGGCGAGATACGCTCGGGTTGAATCCGATACATGATGAAAAGAGGCCGCAGACAAATCTGACACAGAGCGCAAATTATGCCGGAGCTCGGGTTCTTTGGAGGTGTAAACGCGATCCGTGCCCTCACACCCTCACACCACCAGTGGTGCAGCGGATAGTTATAGAGGCGTTTCTTAAAGCTACAATGACGGACGTACGGCTTTGATCCAGCAAGTTTGCCCTCGAGTTTCGAGTGGTACCGTCTGTGAGAACCTCGTTGTCGATTGCCCTAGTTTAACGACCCCTCGTCGGGCCTGAATATTAACTGTGCCGGATATTGCCTTGCACCAAACACCTGGTCATCAGTCATGAATCCGGTCTGGACCAGCTTATCGAGAACCAGGCTTGCACGCTGACGCACATTCGGAAGACCAATGTGCGAAGCTACATCGAGCGGCTCATTAAGCAAGCCGGCAAGGGCGGCCGCTTCGCTCAGGTCGATGTCCTGAACGCGTTTGTTGAGATAGAGCCGTGCCGCATCACTCACGCCGAAGATAGCGGCTCCGATCTGCACCCGGTTCAAATAGATCGTTAGGAGTTCATCCTTGGTGAGCCGCCGTTCGAGCCAAATCGCGACAAGTGCCTCGTGAATTCTGTCCTCGACAGCGGCTCCATTTGACGGGAATAGAATCCTCGCAACCTGCTGGCTAACAGTCGAATGTATGCCGACTAGGTTCCAATTAGCATGGAATGAGCGGGCGATAGCAGCAAGGTCAATCCCGAAATGGCTGTAGAAGCGGTGATCCTCGGTCGCAAGCGTCGCCTTGATTAAGACGTCCGGAAGCTCTTTCAGTCCAATCGAGATATACGTAGCGCAAGCGCTGGTCTGACCCGCGCGGCAGTCCGGCAGACACACTGTAGGGTCAGAGTCCTCGCCCCAATTCTGACCTGCGGTCTCATGAAAAACCGGGATTGTCACGATCAATGACAGTATCAGGCTGATGATGCCGAATGTTAAAGCCTCCGAAAGCGGGTCGACAATCACCCAGCGTAACGGTCGGCCAACACGCAGCGCACCCCGCATCAGCTCCGTAACCATAGTGGTGATTGAACAGATACGCCTGGCTGTTGCCATTATACGCTCTTGGATCGCGGCGGTCCGGCCTCGCGGCCTCATCTGATTCACTTGCTTCTTTCAGTTATCTGGAGTTCGCGCGGCGAAACGCGTGCCGCTGTCGGCATGCCGCTCGGTCTTGTTGTTTCCATGTTTTTCATTGAAAGCGCCGAAGAAAAGCATGTGTGGGGCAATCAGACAAGTCAGGAGCGTGCGACACGCTGCGGCTAGAAGGACACATGCAAGCTTGCAAATCGCGCGTCAGCTCTGAGGGGATGAGGCCAGTACGCCTGCAGTTATGAGGGTGATCGCGGGTCGTGAGTCGTTCAGCCGTCACGCTGTATTCTCGATGGCATCTAGTCTGCAGCACCCGATGCTTGTTGCCAGCAAGCGGGTCGTTTGAGGGAGCTTCGCTAGTCGGCATCACAACTGAAGCTGTCGCTTTGGTACATCATTGCTCGCGCGTCCGGGACATTAAGTGATGGCTTCGCAGGAGCAGTGGAGTGGGCGTAAGCCATATACAGCCGCGCGCGCTCTCGCCGCCTGCGAGAATGCCAGCTGCGGACGGCAGTGGCCGGCGCCAGAGCCTGCGATAAAGATCAGAGCGAGAAGAACAAATGCCATCGTCAAGATATATCCATCCCAGCAACGCCTCGCAGATCGTAAATGTGCTGTGCCGTCGTCATGAGGCGGCTTATGTATCAGTTGAGCGAATCGAACCGCTAGTTGGTACAACTTGACGCTGGGTGCGATTCAAGCCCTTAAGAGGTCTTGGGCGGCATGGTTGTCGGATCACTCAGGACATCGTGTAAGACCTGCTCGATTGGCCGAGGTGTTAGGCTGTTGCAAGTTGTATGCTCTCGACGTAGTGCCCTAGCATATGTCCCTCACGCCAGAGAGGCTGACGTCGTCACCGCCGCGGTTATCTCTCTTATCTGCGCAAATCCATGCCAGCTTTCGATCTGAACACCATGTGAGTGCACGCGACTGAGAGCGGTATCTGCAAAGGCAAAGCCAGCCCCCGCGCTTCCTAAGAAAGGCGCTCGTCGATACGGATGAGTATGGTTCCGATTTATCGGCTTGGCGAATTGCGCACATGGCGCATCTGTTGTCGAACAAGAAGTTCAATCGTGCCCAGGCAATCGGGCCTTGCAGGGTAATCCGCCTGAAGCGCGCAAGCTGCGCATCTCGCCCAGCCCTTGCTCTACTGGCCCATCTGCCATCGAGCCCCAGTTAGGCCAGCCCTCGGCCGTGCCGCAATTGAAACCCCAGCAATTCGAGCTTGAGCCGAAGCCACCGCCCATGCCGATATAGTAGCTGCTCCAGTCGTAGATCGCAGCCGCGACAGGCTGCGGAGCTTTGGTGTAGAGAGGTTGGACGGCCTGCGCAGACAGATCCGCGCCGAATGCGGGCGTCACCGCGCCGGCGCCATAATGCTTACAGTCTCAGGCAACAAGTTCTTCATTTCTACTCTCATCCCTTGGGCGGCCCCCAGCCTCGTGCGTCTTTGATAACGTCCGCGCGATTTGCTGTAACTGCTTCGCAACATTTGCGGCTAAACAATGTACGAACCGAACGCTGCGTCAGGTTGTGGCTTTTCAGGTCATCTCCAGCTTCGCCCTAATGCTCGGACGCATGCGGGCACAGCTATCCTACGTATGGACGAAAAGTGGGCTGCTGATCTCAGCGGATAAAGCACACCGCAAGCCAAATGATGACCAGCCACACCGCGACGGAGAAGAGCAAGGCGCTTCGCAACGTCCTCGCTCGTATCCTGTGGCGCCATCGGAGGAGCTGCGATGAGCAACCGGTGAAGCGCCGACCGCGTACAACAGCTATCACGTCATCGTAATCTGAAAACCGGAAGTGAGACCGATGCTTGCGAATATACGCAAGCCGGTCAGTGGGTGAGAGGCACTGTGCCCACACCTCCCATGCCTCATCATCAAAATATGCGCTATTCTCAACGACTTCGGCGAGGCGCTCGTCAGGCTTCATGATGCATCCGCTGTTCTGCCCGTCGCAGATCGAATTCTAGGAAGGAAGCCCCACCTTCGAAACTACCGGTTTGGGTAGGCTGCTTCAGGGAATCTAGCTCGGCCATGACCATTGGTCATGGTCAACGCGAGCTTGATCCCGACGCGTGATCAGATCCGAGGCCTCGGAGCGCTCTGCATCTCTCGTTTCACGCAGTGCAGATCGTGAGGGGCATTGAAGCGCCGTAGATGCTGTAGGAAATTGAAAATGCTCCTCACCGACGCTGCCGCGAATCGCGCTCGCGTCCAGTTCAATTCAAGCGCTAGCTCGCGCGCGAAGTTTCTACGATCTCTGGTGGAAGTTCTGCCCGGCAATAGCTTCCGCACATGCTAAGACCATACAGATGCTGCTGTCGAGCACGCGCGTGGCCGCCAATCTAGGTTGCGCATCTATGCTCGTCGAAGCGGGGGCGGAAGGCGTTCGCCCTCGCGCGGCGGATCGGCAATTTCCTTGCTCGAGCGAGGCCGAATGCGACGTTAGAAACCGGGCGTGCGGGAACTCGGGGCGGCAGCGTAGCAGAAGCATCGGAAGGAAAGAGAGCACCATAGAGCCGGGCGCGCTCACCTCCTTTGCGGGAACGCCAGCTCGGCACGTTGTTGCCAAATCCAAAGCCGGCGAAGAAGATCGTAAGAAGAGAAGTGCTGTCATCATCCTCAACCTCTGATCCCGAGGAGTGCCTTGATGTGCTACGGCATGCTCCTGCATCGCTGTTCGATAATTGGTCGGCGCGATTCGGCAGATGCTTGATTCCGAGGACGAGACGCCACGTATGAGCCGAGTCCCTCCGGCGACTTCCAGCCGAAATGCATTCTAGCTCGATGTGGCGTACAGCAGCGGTGTGCGTAGCGTGGCACAGCTTTGCGGATGCCTCCCAGAGCAGTCCACCCCGCGATCGTTACAGGAAGCGAATGCGATATGCCGGCCGATGTGGCTTGTCAGACTGGTGCGCTTATTCCGACGGCATTGCCATCTTCCCTGCTGGTGGGCAACGGACAAGGCGTTTCAGGTGGCATCTGAAACGTGGAGGAGGCCAGCCATCTGGCTGCGCAATCGGCGCGACTCTCGTGACACGCGGGTTGTTTGCGCGTCGGCTGTCGGCGGGCCAATGAAATGCAAAGGTGGCCGCACTCATCCGTTCAAACCGAGCGCCTAAATCATGCGGTCGTGGCCTCGATGCCTGGGAAGGTGGCGCGGCGATCGTTTCCCGCGACATGCCTACTGACCATGAGACAAACCCGCTACCAGAAAGACGCTTTCTTACATGGACCGCTCGGCAATCTCGAAAAAAGTGACCGCGATGTCTTCTTGCCGTCGTTAAGTGAGTGAACCTGCGCCTCAAGCAGAAGTTAGCCAGGTGTTAGCCGAAACCTCGATTTGATTGGGCGAGGAAGAAGATGAATGTCCGATCGATGAAATCGCCAAAGATGCGGGCTCCATCAGTTGACTTGAGTTCACTTGTCACTCCCCGAGCGAGAACAAGTTTGGCGATTTGCATATGACCGGCGATGGTCCGGCGATCTGGCGATAAAGCTGCGAGCGTCTCGTTGAAATATTGGCCAGAATGCGGAGGTCTTCTGGATAGAAGAGGTCACCGTGCCCTTTCGCTGGGACTGTTCGCCTGCTCACGCTCCTGGCGCCAGTCTCGATCATGGTGCTTAGCCAGTCTGGCCGCGATGAGTTCGCTTGTGAGTGCGTCCTGCAGCTTGACGGCTCGGAGCGCCATGTGTCCTGGCAGATCAGCTAAGCCACGAGCTCCAATTGGAGAGCAATCCGGTTCTCTAGATGCTGAATGCGCGACGTGCAAACAATCTCCTCCGGTTTCTCGGTTCTGGGAGCCGGGCACAAAAGCTGGCCATTCGTTCCACTTGCGTCGGCAGAATCGGATACCTTGCGCGAGAGCCAATCGCTGTTGCTCAAGGTACAGAGCGCATAGGCTTTCATCGGGAGCAGAAGGAAGATGTTGATCGGGGTGTGCAGCGAGAAGCCGAGAAATCGAAGCTCGCCAGCGCGCAGGGCGGCCACGCTGCATCGAATCAGGGTCATCGCGACGATGGTCAGACCGGTCCACCGGGGCACGGTGCCCGTGAGCGCGAGCTGAGCGAGCGCGGCAATCGATGAGATGGCGAGCAGCAGCGGGCCGAGGTTCTGTCCAATCACGTCCAGCGTGAGGTACCGGTCGAGGCCGGGCAGCAGGTGCAAACCGAGCAGGGTGTCGCGGTAGGTGCTGCGCGCCCAGCGGAGCTGTTGGCG
>NZ_JBVVOY010000044.1:0-28117 GCF_055807535.1 Bradyrhizobium sp. Kon37 | reverse complement strand
CGCCAACAGCTCCGCTGGGCGCGCAGCACCTACCGCGACACCCTGCTCGGTTTGCACCTGCTGCCCGGCCTCGACCGCTACCTCACGCTGGACGTGGTTGGACAGAACCTCGGCCCGCTGCTGCTCGCCATCTCATCGATTGCCGCGCTCGCTCAGCTCGCGCTCACGGGCTCCGTGCCCTGGTGGACCGGTCTGACCATCGTCGCGATGACCATGATTCGATGCAGCGTGGCAGCCCTGCGCGCCGGCGAGCTTCGATTTCTCGGCTTCTCGCTGCACACCCCGATCAACATCTTCCTCCTGCTCCCGATGAAAGCCTATGCGCTCTGTACCTTGAGCAACAGCGATTGGCTCTCGCGCAAAATAGCGAAATCACCAGACGTTGATGAATCGAAGGCCTCGACCGAAGACGCGACAACTGGACCAAGCCTTAACCCCGGATTGGAAATGCCTGGCGCAACTCGCAGGGCAGGTCTTTCGCGCGCTCCATCACAGCTGATCGCGCCGGATGGCATTGCGGCCGAGACTGAGTGAGCAGCTTGTAGGAGATTAGGTCGTGAACGTGCATCAGACATATCAATCGTTGGAACGGGAGCTGTCTAATGAGGATCCGTGGCGGCTCGACGATAATCCGTTCGAACGTGAGCGTCACACCCAATTGCTGCGGCTGTCGCTGTCGAACAGCGCCGTCTCAAATGGCCTCGAAATCGGGTGCGCGGCCGGTGCGTTTACAGAGAAGCTTGCTCCTCACTGCAAACGGCTCACGGTCATCGATGTTATGCCGCGAGCGATCGGTCGAGCGGTCCAGCGGACCAAGAGGTGGTCGCATATCAGCTGGGCGGCGACTGACATTCTGCAGTTCTCGGCCGCAGAGCGGTTCGATCTGATCGTGGTCGCCGAAGTTCTCTATTATCTCGAAGACATGACACAAATGCGTACTGCAGTCGACAACATGGTCAAGATGCTTGCTCCGGGTGGGCATCTGGTCTTCGGATCTGCACGTGATGCGACCTGCAAGCGGTGGGGGCATGTCGCTGGCGCCGAGACGGTCATCACGATCTTGACTGAAGCGCTCATTGAGGTCGAACGCGTGCAGTGCCAGGGGCAGTCGGCTGACGAAGACTGCCTTTTGGTCCGCTTTCGGAATCCGGAGCCATCTTCGATCCCACCCAACGGCCGAGGCTGAGAGGAGCCACTATGCGTATCTGCGGTATCAAGTTGACGCATGACGGGGCCGTCGCTCTGATTGAGGACGGGCGAGTGGTGTTCTGCGTCGAGCAGGAGAAGCTGAACAATAATCCGCGTTATCAAACCATCGAAAACCTGGATTCCGTTGTTAGCGCCTTGGCGGAGCACGGGCTCGATCCGAGCGATGTCGATCAGTTCGTCATTGATGGTTGGGATGGCGAGTTCGAATCCCAGTTTGAAGTTCTTAGTGGGACGACGACCGTCAAGCTCAAGGGCGCGCCGTATATCGAACGCCAAGGCGATAGCCCCCTCGCGTCCCGCGATCGCATCGGCCTTATGCTTGATGGGAAACTATATCCCTATCAAAGCTATCCGCATGTCACCGGGCACGTAGCATCCGCATACTGCACCAGCTCGTTTGCCAAATCCGCACAATCTGCTTTCTGCTTGGTGTGGGACGGCTGCATGTTTCCGCGCCTCTACTATGTCGAGCCGCACGGCATCCGGTTCATCGAGTGCCTGTTTCCGATGATAGGCCACGCCTATGCGACGGCAGGACATCACTTTGGACCTTACAGGCGGGCAGACCGGACCAGCTGGGATCTCGGCATCGCCGGCAAGCTGATGGCCTATATCGCACTGGGAGCTCCCGACGAGGAGATTATTGCGACGTTTCAGGAGCTTTATCAGGCGCACTTTGCCACGGATGCTGAGGGCGCTTGTCATGAGCTTGCACAGATCAACAGCTCACTATCACCACTTGAAGCTCTGCACGACTTCTTCGATGCGTGCGCACTGCGATTGAAGGGCAAGCAGGCCGAAGACATCCTTGCGTCATTTCACGTCTTTCTAGAGCGCCTGCTGGTTCGCACAATTGCTGATGTTGTGCAGCGACATTCGGATCTTGCGGGGGTGCGTAACCTCTGCATAGCCGGCGGCTGTGGCTTGAATATCAAGTGGAACAGTGCATTTCGTGCGACCGGCCTGTTCGATGACGTGTGGGTGCCGCCCTTTCCGAACGACAGCGGCTCAGCGATCGGTGCTGCTTGCTCTGCACTGGCGGCACAGCAAGGCTTTAGAGCTCTGGAATGGACGGTCTACAGTGGACCGGCCGTTCGTCCCAGCGAAGTCCCGCCCGGATGGGACGGCGCGCCCTGCACTATGGGCGAACTTGCGGCAATACTCGCGAGTGACAAGCCCGTGATCTTCCTTGCCGGGCGTGCCGAGCTCGGACCACGTGCGTTGGGTGGCAGAAGCATTCTCGCGGCTGCGAGCTGGGAGGGAATGAAAGATCATCTCAACGACGTCAAGCTTCGTGAGCATTTCAGGCCGGTAGCGCCGATATGCCTGGAGGATCGTGCGGCGGAGATTTTTAGCCCCGGAATACCCGATCCGTACATGCTGTTCGATCACCAGACGCGACCGGAATGGCGGGACAAAATTCCCGCCGTCGTGCATCTCGATGGATCTGCTCGCCTACAGACGGTTTCCAGAACATCTCAGCATGAAGTGGTCGAGCTTCTCATCGCGTACGAGAAGCTCACAGCCATTCCGCTGCTTTGCAATACCAGCGCCAATCTGCATGGACGCGGCTTTTTCCCGGATGCTGCCGCCGCGTGCCAGTGGGGACGCGTCGATCACGTGTGGTGTGACGGCCTGCTTTGGACGAAAAAGCACGCGACCAAGGACGCGGTGCGAACAACGTCCGTCGCGATCGCGTAAGCAAATGTCAAGCCCGGCAATCGACCTTTTCGAGGTGAGCAAGTCCTACAAGGACCGGACGGTCGTGGACGCTCTTTCGTTTACGGTCTCGCCAGGAGAGTGCTTCGGTCTGCTGGGACCAAACGGCGCGGGTAAAAGCACGCTTGCGCGATTGATCCTCGGTGTTGCATCGCCCGACGCAGGTAAGATCTACGTGCTTGGCGAGCCGGTGCCGGCACGTGCGCCGTTGGCGCGCCGGGGCATCGGGGTTGTCCCACAGTTCGATAACCTCGATCTTCAGCTCACCGTGCGCGAAAACTTGCTCGTATTCGGTCGCTACTTCGGCATGAGCGCGACCGAGGTCAAAGCGGTGACGCCGTCACTGCTCGAATTCGCTCGCTTGGAGAACAAGGCGGACGCGCGCGTCGCCGAACTGTCCGGCGGCATGAAGCGGCGACTGACGCTGGCACGTGCCCTCATTAACGACCCGCAGCTCTTGGTGCTTGACGAGCCGACGACTGGCCTCGATCCGCACGGCCGGCACCTCATCTGGGAACGCTTGCGCTGGCTATTAGCGCGCGGCAAAACGATTCTTCTCACCACCCATTTCATGGAAGAGGCGGAGCGATTGTGCGACCGCCTGTGCGTGCTTGAGCACGGCCGCAAGATCGCCGAAGGGCAGCCTCATGCTCTGATCGAGCAGCAGATCGGGTGTCAGGTGATCGAGATTTACGGTGGTAACCCGCATGAGTTGCTGCCGCTGGTCAGAACCCAAGTGCAGCACGCTGAGGTGAGCGGGGAGACGCTGTTTTGCTATGCCGCGGATCCCGAGCAGGTGCGTCGCCGGCTTGCCAACCGTCCGGATCTCCGTCTTATGCAGCGACCTCCAAATCTGGAGGATGTCTTCTTGCGGCTAACCGGGCGAGAGATGAAGGACTGAACGATGTGGCAACGTTTTGCGCCCGCGCTCCCTGCTAATCCATGGAACTGGATCGCGGTATGGCGCCGCAACTTTCTGGTCTGGCGGAAAGTCGCTCTGGCATCGATTCTTGGGAATCTGGCCGAGCCGATGAGCTCTCTGTTCGGTCTTGGCTTTGGCCTCGGAATGATCGTAGGTGGCGTTGAGGGAACTTCATACATTGCGTTTCTGGCGGCTGGCATGGTCGCCACAAGCGCAATGGTCTCCTCAACCTTTGAAACCATCTATGGGGCTTACGCTCGCATGCAGACAGGTTGCACGTGGGAGGCGGTGCTCTGTACGCCTCTCACGCTCGGCGACATTGTTCTAGGTGAAGTGGCATGGGCAGCAAGCAAGGCCTTGCTCGCCGGGACCGCGATCACGATTGTTGCCGTCGCGCTGGGGTATGCAGAGTGGTCGTCCATTCCCTATGCGTTACCAGCCATCGCCCTCACTGGCGTTGCTTTCGCGAGCCTCGCAATGGTCGTTTCCGCTCTTGCACCGAGCCACGACTATTTCATCTTCTACCAATCCCTTATCCTCACGCCCATGATGTATTTGAGCGGGGCGATCTTCCCAATCAGCCAGCTGCCAGGTTCATTTCAACGCATCGCGGCCTTGTTGCCCCTGACACATTCGGTCGATCTCATTCGTCCAGCAATGCTCGGTCGGCCGGTCGACAGCGTCGGTTTGCATGTGGGCACACTGTGCATCTACGCAGCCATTCCCTTCATCGTCTCGGCCGCGCTGCTTCGGCAACGCCTGATGCGGTGAGAGGAACAAGACCTAAAGCGAAGCGTCGCGCGTGCGAGATCAGACACGGACGTAACGAACTTTCGGTTCGCGGCCGACGCTTATACGAGCCTCGTTTCGTTGGCGATGCCTGCGGCCCCGCGGCGACGTGCAGCCTACTCGCCAAGCAAGCGATATGAAATAGGCCAACAGGCCTCTCAAAATGAACGGAGAACAAGATGCTGTGTCTAGGATTGAGTGGCGGGCGTGACAGGGTCTATGAAAACCCGCTGCAACTACCGAACACGTTTCTGCACGACGGCGCCGCGGTGCTCGTCAAGGACGGTCGCGTGATCGCCGCCGTTGAAGAGGAGCGCCTCAACCGCATCAAACATTCGAACAAGCTCCCGAGCAGTGCGATTGAATACTGTCTAGCAGCCGCGGGTGTGGAGCTTCGCGACGTCGATCGTATTGCGTTCTACGCGACTGAAGCCTACTGCAATTCGATGCTCGAACGGTTGTTCATCTCACAACCTGAGATCTCAATTCCGCTGGATGCGAATCTCCTGTTGCGGCACCTTCTCGCGGCAGAGTTCGGCACCCAAGTTGACCCTTCGCGGGTGTCATTCATAGGCCATCACCAGGCCCATGCCGTAAGCGCTTTGGCAATGTCCGGTTTTGAAGAAAGCCTGGTTCTCGCGATCGACGGCTGTGGCGACTTCCTCTCGGGTCTGTTGGCGGTGGGGTCGGGCACCGAAATGACCGAGCTCATGACGTTTCCAGAGACCAACTCTCTCGGACTGTTCTATCTGGAAACGATCCGATACCTCGGCTACGGCCTGTTCGACGAATATAAGGTCATGGGATTGGCTCCTTATGGAGATCCCGCTCGCTATCGCGAGCTTTTCTCCCAATTTTATGAGCTCTCCCCCAACGGTGCCTACCGCGTTCACCTCGACCGTGTCGGCCCGGCATTGCTGCGCAATATCGAGGTCCGGCGAAAGGGAATGCCGTTCACGCAACAACACCGAGATGTGAGCGCTTCATTGCAGGAGGCGCTGGAGCGGATCGTCTTTCACATTCTTCGGCATTATCGTGAGCAGACCGGAATGAAACGGTTGTGCCTGGCTGGCGGGGTAGCCCACAACTGCACGCTAAACGGAAAACTGCTGTACTCAGGGCTATTCGAAGAGATTTTTGTGCAGCCGGCCTCGCATGATGCCGGATGCGCATTGGGTGCGGCGCTGATGGTGTCGAAGGAGGCCGGGCAGGCTCCGCCCCGCGAACGACTACAGGCGGTTTATTGGGGGCCCGATGTCGGCAGCGACGACAGCATTGAACAGGAACTGAAGGGATGGGCCGGACACCTCGAGATTGAACGGACCGCTGACGTCGCAGCCAGAGCAGCCGAGTGGATCGCTGATGGCGCTGTGATCGGGTGGGTACAGGGCCGGTCCGAGTTCGGCCCTCGGGCGCTCGGCAACCGCAGCATTCTTGCGGACCCGAGGCCCGCGGCAAACAAGGACCGGATCAATGCGATGGTCAAGAAGCGCGAGAGTTATCGACCGTTCGCGCCATCGGTTCTCGAGGAGGATGCGGGCGCGTTCTTTGAGTTGCCGGATGGTCGCGCAGAATATCCCTTCATGAATTTCGTCGTGCGCGTGCGCGAATCCATGCGTGCATTGCTGGGCGCGATCACGCATATCGATGGTACGGCTCGACTGCAAACGGTGTCCCGCACGAGCAATGCCGCCTATTGGGAACTTATCAATGCGTTCAAAGCTCGAACGGGCGTCCCGATTCTGCTTAATACGTCGTTCAACAACAATGCCGAACCGATCGTAGATTCCGTTGCCGATGCGATTACGGCGTTTTTGTCGACCGAGCTGGATGGCCTTGTGGTCGGGTCATTCCTCATCAAAAAGCGGGCAACAACGCTCGAAAATTGGACCGCACTCGCTGTATCACTGCCGCCCCATGTATCTCTTTACCGGGTTCGCGCTCATGCGGGCCGAGACCGCCAGGAGACAATCTGCGAGATCCGCATGGGTCACTCCAGCCATGACAGCGTACGCGTCTCGCATGACCTGTTCGACATGCTGATGCAAATCGAGAAGGAAGCTGTTCTGGCCGATCTTCTCGCCAGGGTCACCTCTGACAGGACTAGGCGCGAAGCTCTCCTGAACGAACTGCGCGGGCTGTGGGATCAGCGTCGTATTCGGCTGCATCCGTCACAGACTGGGCCGTCGTAAAAGGTGCGTAATGTGACACCTCTAGCATGACCTGCCAATCGCAGTGCCGTGCAGGATGAGTTTGCGGGTTGGGTGACTTGCGTCCAGGTGACCAGCGCCCGGCGTAGATCGGCATCGCGGATGAGTTGGTGCGCCACACTCGCGCAACGAGAAGGGTTTGATAACGTGACGAAGGAACGCTTTGTTGTTTCTCGGAGGCGCACCGGCTTTGGTGATTGCCTCTGGTCGTTGGCATCAGCCTGGTCGTACGCGCAGCGGACCGGGCGAACGCTCGTTATTGACTGGCGCGGTTCCTGTTATGTCGACCAACCGTTCAGCAATGCCTTTCCGGTGTTCTTCGAGCCGGTTGAGGAGATCGCTGGCGTGCCGGTGATTTGCGATGACAGGCTCAACCAGCTCTCGTTTCCCGGCCCGTTCTTCCCGCCGTGGTGGAATAGGCCATCGATCGACTGTATCAATCGTCCGGACGAGCAGATCTTCCGAGAACGTGACGAACTGACTGAGCTGTTCCAAGCAGGAGACGATAACGAGGCCAACACCATTGTCTGTGACGCTTGCCTGATGTGGCGTTGTGGTGAGGAAGCCGAACGACTGATCTTCCGAAACATCAAACTCAGGTCTGAGATTCGAGCGCGGATCGAGGACTTGTATGAGCAACACTTTAACGGCCATAGTATCATCGGCGTTCATGTTCGGCACGGCAATGGCGAAGATATCATGGGGCATGCTCCGTACTGGGCCGATTCGGAGCTCGCTCTTCGTCAGGTCTGCATGGCAATCCGTAAAGCCATGGCTTTGCCATATCCAAAGCCTGTTAAGATCTTCCTGTGCACGGATAGCGCACAGGTGCTCGATCACATATCGGGTCTGTTTCCCGATATCTTCGCCGTACCAAAACGGTTCCAGGCCGATCTGGCAGGGCCGTTGCATAGTGCGGAAATGGGAATTGAAGGTGGAGCTTCCGCGCTCATCGACATGTATCTTCTTGCGCGATGCGCCACCGTGATCCGCTTTCCCCCCACCAGCGCCTTTACGCGCTATGCCCGTCTGCTCGTGCCACGCATTATTGAATTCGATCTGAGCAATCCCGAGCAGTTGACCCTGGTCGATAATCCATACGAGCATTTCGCGGCTTCATGAGGTGCCGCGAATCTGAACCTGAGCAATCGTCGCCTAGATCGTCGGCCTGATACTGCTGGCTTCCACAGCATCGGGTTTCGCAACGTCCGCAGCTGAGGGCTGACCGACGCCCTGCCGGGATGCAGTGGTACAGCGAATGCCCGGCGAAGCGTAGGCCAATGCCGGCGAGCTCGGCGGCCTTGTCCCGGGATACGTCGGACCGCGACGTGTAAGTCGACTGGCCGGAGAAAAGGTTAGGGTCCCGGCATCGCCGGGCCGAAACCGCCATCGGTGGCCACGCGGTGAAGAGCACGGTAATGGTGGCCCGGGGCGCCGAGGAATCTGACGTAGCAGACGGTCACGTCAGAATGTCCCAGCAGCAAGGACGCGCGTCAGGTAGACGTATCGCCGTTTCTGCGTTAATCCTTCGCGGTCAGCTCGTCTTCTGGACGACGGCCTTGTTCATGCGCTGGTTGCGAAATACTTTCGACCGCAGCTGATCAACGGCACGAGCCCCAGCCCATCGATGTCGAACCAGAGCCGCATCTGCGGCGGCGCGTCCAACCGAGGAAATTGAACGAACTGGCCATCGATCCTGATCTCCGCACAAGGCAGCTAAACTAGCTCCGCCAATTCGAATGAGCCACAGACCACCCCTGGAGTGCGACCCAGTCAACGCGCCCCGGGGGCTTGACGCGGCGTTGCTGTTGTCGAAAAGCAAACAGGCCAGATGTTCAGAACCTGCCATTTGTCGCAAAAGTGCGCCCCTTATGCCCTGCGTCGCTTTGGCCCGGATCCTGCACCAGGTGCACAGCCGATGGGAGCGGAAGGGAGCCGCGTGTGAATCTAGATCTACCAGATGACAAAGCGGTCGTACCTCAATCGTCGGAAACGGACCCTAGCGGTCCAATTCACGCCGATCGAGCGGGCCGTCCGCTGCGTGAGCGAAAGACGCTGGTACTGACCGGGGCATCGCGCAGTATCGGTCGCGCCACCGGAAAATTGTTTTTGAAAGCCGGTTGGCGCATCATTTCTTGCGCGCGCCAACCATTGGACGCGGCGCGTCGCCCATCAGACTCAGAGGGCGACAGCTATATCGAAGTCGACCTGGGCGATGATCGGATGCTGCCGCGCGTGATTGCCGAGATCAAGGAGCGCCTTGCTGGCGCACCGTTGCACGGACTGGTAAACAATGCCGGAAACTCACCAAAAGCGGCAAACGGTACCAGGCTGACATCGCTGGCGACCTCAGTCGACACCTGGATGAGCGTGTTCCACCTCAATCTGGTGGCACCGATCCTACTCGCTCAAGGCCTGTTCGACGAATTAAAAAGGGCGTCAGGCTCGATCGTCAACGTGACCTCGATCGCCGGCTCGCGGGTGCATCCATTTGCGGGCTCGGCATATGCGACTTCGAAAGCTGCGCTCGCTTGTCTCACGCGCGAAATGGCGCACGATTACGCCGCGCATGGCATTCGCGTCAATGCGATCGCGCCCGGCGAAATCAAGACGGACATTTTGTCGCCTGACACGGAAGCGCATCTTGTGCCAAAGATCCCACTCCGCCGAGCGGGTACACCCGAAGAGGTCGCCAAGGTCATTTTCTTCCTATGTTCAGATGCGGCAAGTTATGTCACCGGCGCCGAAGTGCCGATCAATGGCGGGCAACACTTATAATTCAATCAGCCCCTAAAGAGCCCCGGCTGTTCTGAGCTTCATCGATGGAAGTCATGTTGGCCGGGGTGAATCCGCGCAGCGAGTTGGAAAGAAGGCGGCAAAGCGAGTTACTCTAAGTGCTGCCGACGTGCCATGAAGAGGGGTAATCTCTCGTCCCGCCCTGAGAACTGGATGTCAGATCGGGCATGCAACACGAATCCAACAAGTCCGATGGGGAGGATCGAGAAAGGAACGGAGAAGTCGTCATGCTAGACAGCATTTCCCTGCGCGAAAAGCCAAACTCAACCTCCGACGCGGACGCTTCCGCTTGTATTGTGCGGTCCCAAGAGAAATCGCTAAGCACGATTGTTGAAATAGCGCACACGCTCACTGGCCTATGTCGGCTCGAGGCTAAGCTGGCGAGCGTCATCGAGCGCCTGGCATCGCTCGTGCGGATGCGGCGCGGCATCGTATGTCTGTTCGAGCATGACGGCGGGCCGGAGATCATCGTAGAGGACGGCAGGAGCGAAGACCGCGATGCGCGCTGCCGGGTGCGCTTGCCGCAAGGAGCAATCGATCAAATCGTCGCGTCGGGGCAGCCGCTCGTCGTGGAGAATGTAGCGCTGCATTCGGCCTTCAGTTCTTCGGAGATCGATATGCTAAATGCCGGCGGTCATACGCGTGTTGCGTTCATCGGCGTTCCCATAGATGTTGACGGCAAAGTTGTGGGTACGCTGAGCATCGACCGCATCGCGGACAATGGAACGCGTGCGCAGCTCGAGGACGACCTCGGTCTTCTGACGATGGTCGCCAGCCTGCTGGGCCAGACGACGAAGCTGCATTGCTCGTTTGTGCGCGATCGCGGACGTCTTATGGACGAGGAGTTCCGGCTGCAGAAGCAACTTTCCGAGCTCAAGCCTCATGGGCGGGACCGTAAGAAGGTCCAAGTCGAGGGAATGATCGGCGACAGCCCGGCGCTGCGCGCGCTACTTGACAAGATCGAGGTGATCTCAAAATCAAATAGCACGGTTTTGTTGCGTGGCGAATCGGGTACCGGCAAAGAGCTGGTCGCGAAGGCTATTCACGAGCGTTCAGCGCGCGCCAAACGCCCCTTTATCAAGCTGAATTGCGCAGCCCTCACAGAGACGGTGCTGGAATCCGAATTGTTCGGACACGAGAAGGGGGCGTTTACGGGCGCATTCAACGCGCGCAAGGGGCGCTTCGAGATCGCCGACAAGGGAACGTTGTTTCTGGATGAGATTGGAGAGATCTCGGGCTCGTTCCAGGCGAAGCTCCTGCGCGTGCTTCAGGAGCAGGAATTCGAGCGGGTGGGCGGCAATCAGACGATCAAAGTCGACGTCCGCGTGATTGCGGCCACGAACAAGAATCTTGAAGAGGCGGTGGCAAGGAACGAGTTTCGTGCCGATCTCTATTACCGCATCAGCGTTGTTCCTCTGCTATTGCCGCCGCTGCGGGAAAGACGCACTGATATTCCGCTTCTCGCCGCTCGTTTTTTGAAGAACTTTAACAATGAGAACGGCCGCACTCTGGTATTCGATTCAAGTGCGATTGAGGTCCTCATGAATTGCGGATTTCCCGGCAACGTCCGTGAGCTCGAAAACTGCGTGCAGCGGACCGCGACGCTCGCGCGAGGATCGTCGATCGTAAGAGATGATTTTGCGTGCTGCCATGGGCAATGCCTGTCGGCCTTGCTATGGAAGGGTGGACCGGCGGAAGTGGCGCGACAGCCGAGCCCGACAATCGCACCGCCCGCGAGGCTGAGCATGCCGGCAACGGAAGCCGCGACACCCGTTCGGCCGGTGAGCAGCGAGCTGACGCCGCTAGGGCCGCCTGGGCGCCCCGTGGTAGGTGCCGCGAAAGTCACCGATCGCGAGCGCGTCATCGCAGCCATGGAAAGATCCGGGTGGGTACAGGCGAAGGCGGCGCGCCTGCTTGGACTGACCCCACGCCAGATTGGCTACGCCTTGCGAAGACACGGCATCGAGATCAAACGCTTCTGAGCCAAGCGTCGAGCTCGCTCCTCTCTCTCTCGCTCGGCCGACTGGCATAGGAGAGCGTGGAAAAGAGGGCGGTCGCCAGCTCGGATGCATGATCGGGATGCTAGCGTTGTGCCTTGGGTTGGGATTTACTCGCCGGCGACGCGTAGGGCGTCTTCGCTTCGGCCAGTCTTGTCATCGTCTGTTTGCAACCTACGCGCCCTGAAAATGGCTTTGGCGTCGAAGCGGCGCGTGATCGCTGCGGCTCCGTTGCCGCCCCTGACTCCGATCAGCTTGAGATCACGCCGGTGCGTAAACCATCGCAGTTGCGACAACCGGCTCGTCGTCAGCCTGCATTCATTCCTCGTTGGCGAAATGCCTTGGATGGTATGACATTTGCTGCGTCGGGAGTCGGCTCGGCATCTTAGGAGAAGTACATGCACAGCATTGTCTGCATCAAACAGGTCCCCGACTCCGCGCAAATCCGCGTGCACCCTGTTACGAATACGATCATGCGCCAGGGCGTGCCGACAATCATCAACCCCTATGATCTCTTCGCATTGGAAGCTGCGCTCGAGCTAAGAGATCAATTCGGCGGCGAAGTCACCGTCCTGACAATGGGACCGCCGTCGGCCGAAGAATCTCTCCGAAAGGCACTGACATTTGGTGCCGATCGCGCTGTCCTGCTCACCGATCGTAGCTTCGCGGGCTCGGATACGCTGGCGACGAGTTACGCGTTGGCGAGCGCGATTCGCAACATCGGCAAGGAATATGGCCCACCGGACGTCATATTCACCGGCAAGCAGACGATCGACGGCGATACGGCGCAGGTGGGACCTGGCATTGCAAGGCGGCTCGGGGTCCAGCAGCTCACTTATGTTTCCACGATCAAAGCGTTGGACCTCAAGCTACGGACCATCGAGGCCGAACGGCGCTGCGAAGGGGGCGTCCAGGTGTTGGGTTCCAAGCTGCCGTGTCTCGTCAGCATGTTAGAGGCAACAAATCAAATTCGCCGCGGCGCAATGATAGATGCGTTGCGTGCCGCCCGCACCACAATCGTAAAATGGAGCGCCCAAAGTGCTGGCGTGGATGACATGGCCAATTGCGGTCTGAGGGGATCGCCGACCGTGGTCAAGCGTGTGTTCGCGCCCTCCGCGCGAGCGGAGAAGGCGACGTGGGTGGAGGCGGCCGAGCAGCCGGCCCAAGCATTGATCGACGCTATGTTCAAGCGCAACCCTATGCTCGAAACGGAGCTCGCACAGCTCGCCTCATCTGCGCAAGCTCGCGGTGCGTGAAGTCACGGCTGATCGAGCGCAGCGAGCAACAGCCTGGGTCTGGTTACGCATTGGCCCATCGCTCGTTGTACAGGCACGACCAAACTTCTCGACCACTCCCCGCCAGATGCGACAAGAAGGTGAGCCTTCAACCTGCGTATCCGAGCGCCGAGAGGTCGGTATCGGACCAGGATACAAGACGGCCCGCTACGCTAACGTTTGTCGCTACCTGCGAGACGACCAGTCCGCTGGGGAATTCACGCAGCCCGACGATGTGCGCCTTCGACTTTTGCGGCGGCCGCACAGAATATCAGAGCGTGGAGCTCGCGCGAGGGATGCCGGTCCTCGCGGGAAATCCGCCGTGTTTCACGCGACTGCAAGTGCGGGCAGCGCACCGTCCGACCACCGGGCGGAATCGAGGTTGGCTGATAAGCTCAGCCTTTCCCGGTCAACATCACCGCCAGCTCGTCCCTATACTGCCCCAGATCACATAGGAAGAACCGTGATCGGCAGAACGGCCGCGCAGCATCGTGAAAATCACCGCAGGGATAGTCGCGCACCAACTTCAGTTCAGCCTTCGGCGGGCGCGCGTGCTAACGCGTGGTAAATTGCGCGCTTACCGCCAAGTTAGGCCGCTGGGGTCGCAACGGCTTTCGCAACTCTCTTGGTGTTTCCTGGATAAATCGTGAGCGCGGCGATAATGCCGAGCAAAGCCGCAAACATCAACCAGAAACCGGGCGACGCCTTGTCATCTGTCCGGTCGATCAGCCAAGTCGATGCAAGCGGCGTAAAGGTGCCAAAGAGAGCCGCGGCGAGTGCGAACGCCAAAGAAAAGCAAGTTGTGCGAATGTGCTTCGGCACGATTTCGACCAGAGCGCCCAACATGGCGCCGCTATAGGTGCCAAAGTAAAACGAGAACATCATCTCCACGATCAGCATCTTGCCAAAGCTTGGGTCCGTTACAAGCCAAGACAACGCTGGATATGCAGTCACCAAGGCTAGGCCGGCAATGGTCAGCAGGACCGGTTTCCGGCCGATTCTGTCGGAAATCGCGCCGCCAATTGGGTTCCACATGAAGTTCGTCACCGCGACCAAAAGCGTCACCAAGAGCGTGTTCTGCGTGGACAACTGCAATACGTGCCTGCCGAACGTAGGCGTGTACACCGTCACGAAATAGAATGTCGTGGTCGTCAGCATCGCGATCATCATGCCGAGAATGACGATGCGCCAGTTCGCAAGTGTGGAGGCAAAGACCTCGCGGGCCGTTGGGTGGTTCTTCATGACCAGAAACTCCGGAGTTTCCTCCAGCGTCCGGCGCAGGAAGAAGATAAGCGGTACGATCAAGCAGCCAAGGAAGAACGGGATCCGCCAGCCCCAAGCGGCAACCATTTCGGCCGGAAGTGCTTCGCTCAAAAAATATCCTATAAGAGCCGCGACAAAGATCGCAACCTGCTGGCTCGAGGACTGGAAAGATGTGTAAAAGCCGCGGTTGCCCGGAGTGGCAATCTCGGAGAGGTAAACGGAAACACCACCAACCTCAACGCCGGCAGAAAAGCCCTGCAACAGCCGTCCGAACAGCACGATCGCAGGTGCGGCAATGCCGATCGTCGCGTAGCCCGGACAAAAGGCGATGATGATGGTGCCAATGGCCATGATCGAAAGCGTGATGATCAGGCCTTGCCGACGGCCAATCTGGTCAATATAGGCTCCAAGCACGATCGCACCAACAGGTCGCATCAAGGCACCCAGCCAGAACACACCGAAGGTGTTAAGCAGTGAAGCGGTTTCGCTTCCTGATGGAAAGAACGCGTTTCCGATCGCACTGGCGTAGAACCCGAACAAGAAGAAATCGAACTGCTCGAGGAAGTTGCCGCTCGTGGCACGTAAGATGGCGCCAATGCGCGATTTGGCATTTGAGGCGTGCGCAATGGGCGCTGGTGACATGGCGAGTTTCCTCTCGATTTTGAAATGGCCGCTTCCGGAGAAAATCTCACCGCAGCCGCGTGCAGTTTCATGGCCGCGAATCGGCCATCAGGGCACTATCGACCAAGCCGTAAGCGCCTGACGTTTCCGGCATATTTTCGGCAATTGCCGCAACCCTCACAATTTTCGCTCGTCATTCCGCTCGTGCAGCAGGAGTGGCTCTCAAGCTACTGAACCCTGGGGCAATTCTCGGCGCCAAGGTTGGCGACAAGGCTGTTGTCTGTGGGGTGGCCGAAGTTCTCATCAAGCGTACCGATATGCAGTGAAAGGGGAAGGACGAGATCGGTGGCATACGAGCCGCAGCGAGGAGCTCCGTGAGATTTCGTGCTAGAACAGCTCGCGAGCCTGCGATTGGGGCCGAACCGCGCTATTATCTCACCCGATCTCCAGCGATGTCGATATGCTCAAAGTTAACCGGTGGTTCGCCGGAAAGGATTTTGTGAGCGCGCTGGCGATCAAGCGCGGCGCCGACGGCCATGCTTGGAAACAGCCACGTCCTTCGAGCGAGGCGCGCCTCGTACTTCGAGGGGCGCTCCGGTTCGTATGTGGTCCAAACCCGGCGTCTCCGTAAACAGGGCCAAGAACAGGCACAAGCCTCGCGGTGGCATCGGGGCCTGGAGCTGGGCGGCACATCGTGATACGATCTGACCGCGGCTCGCGCATTCGGAATCTGACCACGACAACTGAGGTCGCATCACTTTGCCTTATTCGACGGTTACCGATTTCGCGAGATTTCGGGGTTGGTCGACGTCCGTGCCTATGAGGAGGGCCGTGTGGTAGGCCAGGAGCTGCACCGGAATCGCATAGACAATCGAGGTGAATGTCGCACCCATCTCCGGCAGCACAATGGTCGCGAGTGAATCCATGGACACGTCTGCGGCTCCCCTAGCGTCGGTTATCAAGATAATCTTGCCACCGCGTGCAGCGACCTCCTGCATGTTCGAGATGGTCTTTTCGAACACCCGGTCGGAAGGAGCGATGACGATTACGGGAACACTCTCGTCGACCAAGGCGATCGGGCCGTGCTTGAGCTCCCCGGCCGCATAGCCCTCGGCGTGAATATAGGATATCTCCTTCAGCTTCAGTGCCCCTTCCATGGCCAGTGGAAACGAGGTGCCGCGACCAAGATATAGCACGTCACGCGATTTGGTGATGTCGCGTGCGAGCTTCTCGATCTGCGGCTCGTTGGCCAGCGCCGCTGAAACGAGCCGAGGAATTTCGATCAGCTCGCGTACCAGATCGATGCTGTCGCCCTCCGACAATTCACCGCGCGCATTGCCCGCGGCGACCGCAAGCGCCGCCAGGACGACGAGCTGGCATGTGAACGCCTTGGTCGAGGCAACGCCGATTTCGGGCCCCGCGAATGTCGGCAACACTGTCCCGCTTTCGCGCGCAATGGTCGAACTCAGTACGTTCACGATCGAGAGGGTATGCAGACCTTGCGATTTGGCGTAGCGGAGCGCGGCCAGGGTATCGGCGGTCTCGCCGGACTGCGAGATGAAGATCGCAAGATCTCCTTGGCGCATCGGTGCCTCACGATACCGAAATTCGGAGGCGACATCGAGCTCGACCGGAATACGAGCCAGCCGCTCGAACCAGTATTTGGCGATGTGGCCGGCGTAGCCGGCCGTACCGCAAGCCGTGACCGAGATATGTCCGATCTCATTGAAGTCGAACGGAAGCTCCTGCGGCAGTGCCACGCTCTCGCTGGCAATATCGACGTAATGCGCAAGCGTATGCCCGATCACCTCCGGCTGTTCGTGGATTTCCTTCGCCATGAAGTGGCGGTAGTTCGCTTTCTCGACGAGAGCCGACGACGCGCCAGAGTTCACCAGATCCCGGCGGACGACTGTGCCTTGTGCGTCGTAGACCACGCTGAAGTTGCGGTTGAGCACAGCCCAATCGCCATCCTCAAGGTAGGTGATCAAGTCGGTAAGGGGCGCGAGCGCGATAGCATCCGATCCGAGATACATCTCGCCTTCGCCATGCCCGATCGCCAGTGGTGAGCCCTTGCGCGCACCGATCATGAGGTCGTGTTGGCCCTTGAACAGGATTGCAAGCGCAAACGCGCCCACTAGCCGCGGCAGCGACGATTTTACTGCCTCCTGCGGCGAGCAGCCATTCTTCAGATAAGAGTCGATGAGATGTGCCACCACCTCCGTGTCTGTTTCAGAGGCGAAACAGGCGCCATGCTGTTTCAGCTCCGCGCGCAGCTCCCGGAAATTCTCGATTATGCCGTTATGGACGACTGCAACATTGTCCGTTGCATGCGGATGAGCGTTGTGTTCGGTTGGCTTGCCATGAGTAGCCCAGCGCGTGTGCCCAATCCCGACATGGCCTGAAAGCGGATGGCAGCGAACACGTGTCTCAAGGTTTTTCAGCTTTCCCTCGGCGCGTCGAAGCTCGATATGATTTCCTTTGAGCGTTCCGATGCCAGCTGAGTCGTAGCCGCGATATTCCAGTCGTTTAAGTGAATCGATGAGGCGATCCGCGACCGGACCGCGCCCCAAGATGCCTACAATTCCGCACATGCTAACCAGTTTACCTCAATTTCAAAACAGAGCGTCTCGCAAGACGCGCCTGACCAATTCGCTCGCTATTTATCGACCGGTGTAGTCGTGCCGGCCTTCCATCGCGCACGCGTCACTCGGCGTGCGCGAGCTCAAAGCAACACCGGAAACCCAATCGAAGTCGCCAGACGATCCGAAGCAACTTTCTGGGAATCGGACAATGAGCGCCGTCAGCAATTAACAGCTGCATGATTCTCTCCTTTGTCCGATTTGGCCGATACCGCTAAGAAGTCCTGATAGGTCTGCCGCATTCCATCTGTAAGCCATGTCCTCGCGCGCCAGCCGAGCTTTGCGAGGCGGCTGACGTCGAGCAGCTTGCGCGGCGTGCCGTCGGGGCGCGAGGTGTCGAAGGCGATCTCGCCGCTGTAGCCGACGATCTCTGCGACGACGCGCGCGAACTCGGCGATGGTGACGTCCTCGCCGGTGCCGATGTTGATCAGCTCTGCTCCCGAATAGGTCTTCATCAGGTACACGCAGGCGTCTGCCATGTCGTCGACATAGAGGAATTCGCGCCGTGGCGTGCCGGTGCCCCACACGGCAACGCTCTTGGCACCCGCGACCTTCGCCTTGTGGAAGCGCCGGATCAGCGCCGCGACGACATGGCTCAGTTCGGGATGATAATTGTCGCCGGGGCCGTAGAGATTGGTCGGCATTACGCTGATGAAGTCGCTGCCATACTGGCTGCGATAGGCCTCCACCATCTTGATCCCGGCGATTTTTGCAATTGCATAGGGCTCGTTGGTTGGTTCCAGCGGGCCCGTCAGGACCGCATCTTCTCGCAACGGCTGCGGCGCCAGTTTCGGATAGATGCAGGACGAGCCCAGAAACATTAGCTTCTCGGCGCCGTTCTGGTGCGCGGCCTGGATCACGTTCGCCGCGATCGCAATGTTCTCGTAGATGAATTCTGCACGCAGTGTGTTGTTGGCGACGATGCCGCCGACCTTTGCCGCGGCGAGGAAGATCACCTGCGGCCGCGTCCTCGCGAACCAGTCGAACACCGCGGCCTGGTTGCACAAATCAACCTCGCGCCGGTCCACGGTGACGAGCTTGACGTCCTCCCGCGCCAGCCGGCGCGCAAGCGCGCTGCCGACCATGCCGCGATGGCCAGCGACGTAGACACTCTTGCCTGTCAGCTCAAACGGAGCGTTTGCCACTTATCGCGTCCCGTTTTGCTATCGCCAGATCGCTCGCCATCATCTCCGCGACGAGCTCTGCAAAGCTCCGCTTCGGCGTCCAGCCGAGCACCTCGCGCGCCTTGCTGGCGTCGCCGACGAGGAGATCGACCTCGCTGGGTCGGAAATAGGTCGGATCGATCTTCACCACCGTCTTGCCGCTCATCTCGTCCACGCCGGTCTCCTCGACGCCTGTCCCGAGCCATGCGATGCGGCGACCGAGCTGGGCGAACGATAGCTCGACCATCTCGCGCACCGAGTGCATCTCGCCGGTGGCGAGCACGAAATCGTCGGGCTTGTCGGCTTGCAGGATCTTGTGCATGCCCTCGACGTAGTCGCGCGCATGGCCCCAGTCGCGCTTGGCTTCGAGATTGCCGAGATAGAGCGTCTGCTCCAGCCCGACCTCGATACGGGCGACAGCGCGCGTGATCTTGCGGGTCACAAACGTCTCGCCGCGGATCGGGCTCTCGTGATTGAACAGGATGCCGTTGCTCGCGAACATGCCATAGGCTTCGCGGTAATTCACCGTGATCCAGTAGCCGTAGAGCTTTGCGACGCCGTAAGGCGAGCGCGGATAGAACGGCGTGGTCTCCTTCTGCGGGATCTCCTGGACGAGGCCGTAGAGCTCCGAAGTCGACGCCTGGTAGAACCGCGTCTCCTTCTCTATGCCGAGGATGCGGATCGCTTCCAGCAGGCGGAGTACGCCGATGCCGTCGGCATTGGCGGTGTATTCCGGGCTCTCGAAGCTGACGGCGACGTGGCTCTGGGCGGCGAGATTGTAGATCTCGGTCGGCCGGATCTGCTGCACCAGGCGGATCAGATTGCTCGAATCCGTCATATCGCCGTAGTGCATCAGGAACGGCACGTCGCCGACATGCGGATCCTGGTAGAGATGATCAACGCGCGCGGTGTTGAACGAGGACGAGCGCCGCTTGATGCCGTGCACGACATAGCCGAGCGACAGCAGATGTTCGGAAAGATAGGCGCCGTCCTGGCCGGTCACGCCGGTGATTAGAGCGACCCGCCGTTTGCTCTCTTGGCTTAACAAATGATTCCTCTGCGCAGGCTAGTGTCGTCCCCGATCGACGACGTCAATCGCGGCTGGCTCTTCGAAATGCGGAAGCGTCACGCTCTCGAACTGCCGAAGTGTGGACCTCTACAGGTATTGCGTCGATTGCTCAACTGTACGGAGGTAAACCTCCCACCTCGAAAGAGTTTTGAAGGACTATACGAAAGTTTGTAGTCCGGCAGATTTCGTTCGGCCTTCGTCAGGCGCTTCTCTATTGCTTGAGTGCGCTCAATGAATTGCGGCGCAGTCAAAAGGTAAGCAGGCCGTTCGGCCGAGAAGCGTTCTGCAGTCTCTCCATGCTCAGCTCGCGCGTCGAGCCAAGGAGTGTCCCTCATTTCTTGTCCTTGCCTAGAAATTTCGAGTCTTGCTGTTCATCCAGTGCAACTGCGAGCAAGCCCGGCAAACAAAGCCTTGAAAGTTGTTCTCTGTCGCGCAGTCCGTATCATCGATCAATCTCGGGACGATCGTGTTGGTGGTCGGATAAGCATAGGTGAAGGCGCGCATATTGCAGTCCCACGGCAGAAACAGGCGGGATGAGCTGATCGTGGAGGGAGCCGACTCGGGCTGTTTAAGCACGCGCCGCCTGCTCGAATGCGCCAAAAGGGGCGTGAGCTTAGAGGCGCGCCATCGAAATGGATCGCTGCCTTATCGGGTTTGAACGCCGCCGAGATCAATCTTCGATCGCTCGCGTGTCTAAACTTCCACATCATTTCCGTTCCAAGGCGATCACATGAGGTTTCCAATGCTCGTTCGTCGGGTGTTGAGGGGCTCGTTGCCTGCATCGGCGTTCGGCCCTGGGGCAATCGTCAGGCCTGCATCTCGAGCAGGCCCAGCTCGCGGAGCTAGCGGCAGCTCTCTTGCTGCCGCAATCAGCCGCTTACCATGCCGCGCGCTCGTCCCGGACTACTCGTTGTCATCTAGTCTGCTTTTCGTTTAAGGACGGGCGCGTCCGTCCGACCATGGCATGACGTGCATTCGGACATGGTGATAAGCGCACCATGATGACGGCTTTTGGCGCAGTCCCGTCACAATTGGTTCCCCGCACATATACGCTCTTCCAGGATCGCCATTCTTGAAGCCAACAATTGCCCGACATTGGCCCTCACAATGGTCGACGAGCAACACCGTGTTGGATCCATCGGGTCTTCTCACATCACCGCTCCAGGATAGCGCATCAGTCTCGCGGCGGCTCGTTGGCACTTCGCGCTCGCAACCGTATTTCGAAGTCTCCAATGCTGGATTGGTCCTTCTTACATCTGGGCAATCGTGACCTCATGCGACTTGGCGATTTGCGTAGACAGAAGAGGAACAGCGTCCTTCGCACTCAGCGCGATCCTCAGCCGCTTTGGCAGAACACCTCTCATGACACGCGATCGGCTTGCTCCGCTTTTGTCCACAGGAATTCTAGGGCGACTGAAGATTGGAGCCAACTAGCAGGGGCACTCTACAATCTGACGCTACGTACGATTCAATCCCCTGCGGGGGTTATCGCGGGAATATGTCACGCCAGGAGCCAGCCGCGACGGGAGGAGGGCGGGAGGCGCTGCGCCAAAGCGGCTGGCCTTCGCTATTCGTCCTCCGCGGAATTGCGCAGCCAGGGTCTGCTCAAGTGTGCCGGCATAGCCACGCCGCGGCAGTGAGGCTGCTGGTCGTGGCAATGAGCGATCACGCGTGTCAATGAAGTTCTTGTAAGGTCCATGGAATAGGAGCGCGCTCGCCGGCCGAATCAAGCGTCCATGGCGAGGATGCTCTGTGGCATCTGTGCGAATTGGCGCCTCGTCTATCCGGCCGAGCTCTCCGCTACGCTGTCTGGATGGGGCTGCTTCCCGGGAATTCTAGAGGCTGGCGTCGCTAGGCAGAATGGGAAACGAGGTCCATCGGCAGCGGTTATTCCGGTCAATGAGTGCAATTCCCGTCAAGGCACTGAGCAGTGACTTTGCCCTTCCAGACAACTTGGACGATGGACCTCGAAAGGCGCCGTCAGGTGCAGGCCGCGTCAGGTCAGCGATGATTGCGGGTTCGATCCATGTGGGGGCCGTCATGCGTTGGAAGACGGCGCCCAAGCGGTGCTCAGCCCTGGTCCCGTTCAGAGCATCGCGGTTCAAGTCCGGATTGGTGCGTTTGCTACAATCGTGGCTGGTCTCCAACAGTTGCTATGGGCGCGTGCAACTCCAGAGCGGCCACGGAAAAGGCGGAAAGTCTGACGGCAATCAAACGGCTGTTGGAACGAGCGGCGCAGCCCATGCTCTCGGATCGCCAAGCAGGGCCTCGTAGGCGCCGATCGGCGCTCCTCCCCATTCATCTTGAGGCGCGAGCGACTGTTAAGCCGGCATTCTCCAGTGCATCCAAGATCCTATCAGCAACCACCCGGGTATCGCGCTGGTCCTCTATGCTCACGCTACAGGCCAAGGTAGCTGCCATGATCGCGTGAGCCGTTTTGCGCTGGAGGCTGTCGTACTCGGCATACTCGCCGCAAATGTTGCAGGTGATCACTGGTCGGCCGGCCCAGGGGTCGTGCATTGCGATCTCGCACCAGTTATCTCCGTGACATTTCTGGCAGAGCATAATTAGAGAGTTCCTTGTGGTTTGAGCTCGCGCTACGTGGTCGTCTGTTGAACGACTGTTTGGCATCCAAAGCTGCAGAAGCCACTGCACTCTGGAGGCGCTGTTGCCGTCCTGAAAAACACGATGTACGCGGGCTCCGGAGCAATCCGCCCGAAAGGGCTGCGGCGTGAGCGAACACTTGATGCATCTCTGCCGAGAGCGGCGGCGATGACGCGCCTCCGTGCTCTTCTGGAAAATCCGTTGAACGCAGAGCGCCGAGCACCTGCAGAGATCTGCCGCGGCCGTTCAATGCACCATTCGACATAGTGCCGCCCGTCAAAACCTCGCTACTCACTACGCGTGGATCATTGCCTTTGATGGCTGAAAGTACGACCAGAAATCCGCTCCGCTGAACGAGCTTGCGAGCCCATCTCGTCGCCTATCTCGATCACCTCGCGCCTAAAAGTGTGGTGCCGTTGGTCGCGCCGCTTGCTCGCGTCATCCTGCATTGAGTTATCGTCCTTTGGAGCAGCGTTGCCCTTCGTGCCTTACGAGCGGTGTGCAGCCGTGTTCCGTTTGCTTCAAAACGCCGCATGACATGGTGTTCGTCGTCGGTCAGCTAGCGCTGTCCAATTGCCGATAGCCGCAGCGGCTCGATGACAGATCGCCACTTCGGGCCACTTGGCTAACCCATTCGCCAAGTATGCGAGCTCTTGCTCGGTGAAACGCGCAGTCCCGGTGAGGCGGCGCAGGACCTCCTGGGAGATTACGACGGCGACTTCGCGACAGGTGACCTCTTTCGGCCAGTGACTGAACGCACGCATGAGCTGGGCAAGCTCCTGCTCGCTAAAATCACAAACCTGGAAAGTGCGGCGAAGAATCTCCTGCGCGATGGCTACCGTCGCATGGCGAGAGATCTCCTCTTGTCGCCATTTGCTGAAGCCGTTGGCGAGGATCGCCAGTGCTCGACGCGTAAAATGAGAAAGCCGGTCGGAACGGCAGGCCCGAGAAAGGACCTCGTGCGCGATCGCAGTCTTAGCTTCGCGCAGCGGAACTTCCGTTGGCCATTTGCTGAAGCCGTTCAACAGAATAGCCAGTCCTTGCTGCGTAAAATCACAGAGCTGACCGGCCCGTCGGGCGCGGTAAACGACCTCCCGGGCGAGCGCAGCCGTCGCGGCGCGAAGAGACAGCTGTTGTGGCCACTTGCTGAACCCATTTACGAGGTTCGCCAGTGCCTGTTCAGTAATGCAGGAGACGCCGTCGGCGCGGTCACAGCGGGCGAGCACTTCACCGGCAATTTCAATTGTGGCTTGGCGGCAGCTCGGGTCCTGCCGCCATTTGCTGAAACCGTTTACCAGCACCCCGAGTTCCTGGTAACGAAAATAAGAGAGGCGCTCGGCACCGCGAGCGTGACGGATGACTTGATCCGCGATCGCGACGCTCGCCGCGAGACAGGCAACCTCCGCCGTCCATTTGCTGAAGCCGTTTACCAGACTCGCCAACTCATGGTGATCGACGGAAAGCCCGCGACGAACGAGTTCTCCTGCAATCTTGGCGGTGGCTTGCCGAGGCGCGAGCTCGCCCGGCCACCTGCTGAATCCGTTTACGAGCTTAGCCAGGCGCTGCTGACTGAAATCGGAGAGCTGATCGGAGCGGCGGAGAAGTTCGTTGCTGATCGCGATCGCTGCCTTGCGACAACTCGAATCTTCCGGCCGCTTGCTAAAGACGCTGACCAGATTCGCCAGCTGTTCCTGGGTAAAATCGGAGAGTCGATCGCTTCGGCGCACAAGCTCATCTGCGACGATCACAACTGCCGTGTGAAAGCGTTCCTCTGCTAGCCATTTTCCGACGCCGTTCACGAGCAATGATAGATGCCGCGGGGTGAGCGCTGAGAGGCGATCATCCGAACGCGTACGGCAAGAAATCTCAGTCGCGATCCTGAGAGCGGCTTCACGAACCGCCGGTTGATCCGGCCACTTGCTAAAGCCGCTTATCAGCAATGATAGGTGCTGGCCGGTTAGGTCCTGGAGCGGCTCGCTCTTGTCGCGGCAAACTTCAGCAATTCTGATCATGCCATCGCGGCAGTCGGAAGACGCAGGATGGCGGCCAAATGAACACGCAAAGAGCGAAAGTGATGTGAAGTCGACTTGTTCCATCAGTGCATCACTAAGGCGGGAGAGCTGAGCCGCCAGAGCTTTGGAAAGATCGGTACCTGCCTGACCGCCAGACTGCCGGCTGAGCGCATCACATACTGTGGCGTATTTCGATGCTAGCTTGAGGCGGATGTCTTCCTCAAATCGTGGAACAAATGCGATCCTGAACGCAGTCGCGGCCTTTCGCAGGAAGCGTGCGCGATTTGATCTCGTGAGTTGCTTGGAATCGTCGAATAGTGAACCTGAGAATGCGCGCACGTCCTGACAACGGCAAGCGTGCCTGATCGTTGCGAGAAGCTCATCGAGTGTGGCCATCGTTCGATTTGGTGGCTCTGAGTGCTCCGCGCGAACGTGCTGCTCGAAGCGGAGCCGGTCGAGTGAGACTGCTTGTCCAGGGCGCGTCATCTGTCGTCCCTTCCCTGGCCAGGATCTCGAACTGAAATCGGATCGCGACATTGCTCACGCAAGCTGACTCGAGTTCGGACAGGTAGCGCTGGCGCCCTCACCCCGTAATGTCTGCTGCACAGGCCAAGTGCGTTCCGTCTGCAAGCCGTCGCTCCCAAGCCATCGGCAGGCGATCGTGGACGCTCGCCCGCAAGAAGACCCTACAATCTGACGCTGCGTCCGATTCAAGCCATTTATGTCGAGAGCCGCGCATTTCGCGCAGAATTCTGCGTGAACGGCCGGTGAAGCCAAATCTCGTCCATCATGCCGCGTGGCCCTTCCAATCGGCCTTCTCAACCGAGGGATTGCAGTGAAGCTTACTCGCCGCGCTTACGTTTCGCCCAGCGGCTTGTCGCATGTCGGACATTAACAAAGCGAGTGACAGCGCTAACGGCAAATGAGGTGCTTTAGTGAAAGCCAGCCTACGGGATCTTACGTAGGGCCCGTGTCGCATTTTCTTGATCTAAACATTGCATCCTCTTTTGCATGAAGCAGAAAAATCTATTCTCAGACGCCAAACATTGGCGAGGCCGTGCGGAAGCGACCCGACTAAAAGCGGAGTCGATCGAGGACGACACATCTAGATGCAGGCTCCTCAAGGTCGCTGAGGAATATGACAAGCTCGCTCGCCTCGCGGAGGGGCGGCAAAGAAGCGAGCTTGACGGGCAGTTCTGATCGCTACCGGAGCGAACTGTGACTGCGGCCACCGAAGTCTCGCCGTGTTGGAGCTCGAGGCCCTCTAGGGCTGAACTGCGAAGCTTCGTCACGCGTTCCCTGGCCGTGGATCCATTGTGACCGGCCACATAGATGACGCATTGACGGTGTCTCAGGCGGTAACCGGCTAACCGCTCGACATGAAAAGGACTGAGATGAAAGCCCACCGTCAGATCGTCGCAAGAGCAAAGCCTCTCGTTGACGAGCTGGCGATACATTGGCGTCGCTTTGCATCATGTGCTGAAGCCGATGACGTCTGTTTGGTGCCAAACTAGCCGGTTCGCCGGATCATGCCGCGCCAAATGGCCTCCGCCGCCATTGTTGATCTAAGGCATTTCAGTCGGTTCTGGCATCAAGCACCAACGCCATACCTTGCGGATTTGTTTAGGCGAAGGGGCGGCAGCAGCTCCTGCAGGCCCGGCTTGCCGCGACAACCATCGTAGATGTCTGTGCCGATTGTCTGCATGAGGCAAGTTCGCAACGAAGGCACGAATGACGCGAAAATCCAAGGAAAGATTCAGATGTCGAAAGATAAACTGCAGGAGAAACTCTCCGCTGGACGATCCGGACAAAGCCGATGTTCGTCTTCCAACTAAGTTTGGTGCAGATGGTCCGCAGTAGTTGGGATTGCCCATGCCGGCGCGGCGGCCGGTCAATGTATGAGTCGGACAACACGAGTGGTGCCGGATTCGACCCTATCGGTCAAAAGAGGGAGGAGGTGTGAGGAAGCAAATTGCAGAAAGGCTCGAAGCGGGACGCGTGCGCGATGGCCGGTTCGCCACCGCACCCGGATCTGGTCCTTCCGGTCTCTTCTTCGTGCAGGGGCCTTGTGGCTGCCAGCTCAAGATCATCGGCTTCGTTCGTCCGGGATGGGAGCATGTCTCTGTGTCGACGCCTCGGCGACCTCCAAATTGGGAGGAGATGTGTCTCGCCAAAGATCTGTTTTGGCATCAGGAGGAATGCGTGATGCAGCTGCATCCTCCTCAGTCACAGTATGTGAACAACAGTCGCTATTGCCTGCATCTCTGGAGGCCGACCCGTCAGGTCATTCCGATGCCTCCGTCAGCCTTCGTGGGCATCGTCGGGCTGGGGCCGTCTGAAGCGGCAATTCTGTTTGCGCAGATGAGTGCCATGTCTTAACGGACCCGGCCGCATCGATGCCAAGTCGAGCGGCGGCACGTAATCGAGAGCGCAGTGGCGCTGGAGCCTAGGCGGCCACAGGCCCGCCAAGGGCCCGCGGGCACCACTCTGCGCACCAAAGGCCGCTGCGCTTCTCAAAGCGGCAAGGCACGCCGCAGAATCGGCTCGTCTATTGTGCGCAATATGACGCGCATAACAACGCCAGCGAGGAATCGGCCAGGTGACGAATTAGAGCGGATCGGTCGATCCGGTACACATTGCGGGCGGCCAAATCCTCGCATCAGTAAAAGACCTACGGGGCGCAACTACTTAAAATACCCGCTTCCCCGCATCATTCGGCCGAGATAGACGGAATGCGGAATCCGAGGCAAAGCGGCCACCGATTCCGACGGAAGGCGGCCAGCGATTCCGATCGAAAGCGGGCACCCAATCCGAACGAAGGCGGCCACCCTGTTGATAGGGTGAGACGGGGGACGTTGTCGGCAATCTGAACGGGGCAAGGTCCCTCCTTTTGCGGTTCACGCAATGGGAGGTCCGATGCCCGCCGAGAGATTGCCGATGCGGAAGATTCGAGAAGTTCTACGCCTGAAGTATGCCTGTGGGGTGAGCGATCGGGTGATCTCCCGATCGGTCGGGATCGGTCGCACGGCGATCGCGGAGTATGTCCGCCGCGCCGCGGTGATCGGCATCACCTGGCCGATACCGGAGGAGCTCGACGACACAGCACTGGAGCGCAAGCTGTTTGCGCCAGCCGGGTACAACCCGCCGCGATCGAAGCCGCTTCCGGATTGGGGGCATGTCCATGCCGAGTTGCGCCGCCGCAGCGTAACGCTGGCGCTGCTGTGGGAGGAATACCGCGGCCATCATCCCGACGGCTACGGCTACAGCCGGTTCTGCGACCTCTACGTCGAATGGCGCCACGGCATCACGGCGACCATGCGGCAGACCCACGCGGCCGGCGAAAAGCTGTTCGTGGACTTCGCCGGCGATACCGTGCCGGTGTTCGACGGGCTTACCGGGGAGGTGCGCGCCGCCAAGATCTTCGTCGCGGTCATGGGAGCGTCGAACTACACATTCGTCCAAGCCCGGTTCAGCGAGGCGCTGCCCGACTGGATCGGCGCCCATGTGGATGCGCTCACCTTCCTGGGCGGAGTGCCGAAGGCGCTCGTCTGCGACAATGTGAAGGCCGGGGTGACGGTGGTGAGCCGCTACGAGCCAGGCGTCAACCGGACTTACCAGGATCTTGCCACCCATTACGGCACCACCATTATGCCGGCGCGGTCCCGCAAGCCGCGCGACAAAGCCAAGGTGGAGGCGGCGGTTCTTATCGTCCAGCGATGGATTTTGGCGCGGCTGCGAAACCGGCGCTTCTTCTCGCTCGCCGAGTTGAACGTTGCGATCCGCATCCTGGTCGACGAACTCAACGCCCGCCTGATGCGCAAGCTCGGTGC
>NZ_JBVVOY010000043.1:0-28225 GCF_055807535.1 Bradyrhizobium sp. Kon37 | reverse complement strand
GACTTCCGCTCCCTGGTCGAGGCCGTTCAGCGCCGCGGCGTGCGGGTCACCGTGATTTCCACGATCGCGAGCCAGCCACCGATGATCGCCGACGAGTTGCGTCGCCAGGCCGACGTCTTCACCGACCTGGTCGAGCTGCAGTCCAAGGTTGGCCGCGACCCGTCCGAACGCCCCGCTCCGCGTGACCGAGGACACGTTCCCAAATTCTTGCAAGAGCCGAAGGGAAACGATCCCCTCGACTAAACGACAAAGGTGGCATCCGCGTTGCGGAATTAAGCCATGTTGGATGCAAGCCAAAAATCATCGGCAAAGGTCTGCTGAGGGTCGATCGCGTCGCTTTCGCGCTCGACTGCAAATTTCCAATCTGCTCCGAAGATCGGTCGTCCTCGGCTTCGGCCGCCGAAGCCATTCAGATGGACGCAGACTAGACAAACGTGAAAAGGAACGGCTAGTCAGTCGCATGGTTTGGATTCCGAATTGGCTGCGACGGGCAGATGTCAGCCTGCGGCCCAGGGCTGGCGCTCAGGTCGACTTACAACCGCTGTCGGAGCGCAGCGGCCGATGGCTAAAGGCCAACTTGTTTCGTTTCCCGGGCGCGGTGTGGTCCCGGAAGCGTAGCTGTGTAGAACTGTCAGAGGGCGACGTGATCGCACTGCATCTTGTTGTCGAGCGGATAACACAAGCCGGGCTGAAGGTGCGGCTTTCGGGGCGCCTTCGCGGCTGGGACGTTGCGTCGCCTGTTTGGACTTTGCTGGTGCGCAAGCGTTAACGGATCGGGCCCACTCCGGAATTGCACGGTGACGAACGACGGCTTGCGGTCAAAACGGTCGATTGGCAGCGCGCGATGTCCGGTCTGGCCTCGACTACGGTCCTGCTGAACGATGCCTCCATGTTCGCTTACGCGCCGAGTGGACACCGGTTATCAGCGGAATTTTTTCGGATGCGTCTTCCTCACAAGGGCGCGCAAGGCATTGTGAACGATAGAATAACGGTGTCGCCTGGACATTCGGCCGGTGGTTGGCAATTGTTCGGGCAAAGCTAGCATGTTGGTGGCGGATTAAGAACAGCACTGATCTTTTCAGTGCGTGGTCGGCAACGACCCCAATTGGGGCCCGGTAAGCCAAACGTGCAGTTGCGCATCATACACCCACCTTGTGCGCAACTTAGTTTGGGCAGCAAGGCCCCGTTCCGGAACTGTCCGCTAAATCTCCTTCATCAGTCTTCAGCTCTCGGGCGTACCAGATTCTGTCTCCTGATGCTCAATGACCTCAGAAAGCAGATCAGCTGTGAGCTGTAAGCTATTCCTCACTTCCCCAAGTCTGCGCATCGAAAGCAATGCCGGTCGATGCGATAGCCTCAAGACAAATTCAAAGACCCGATCCGAATTGCGCATGAGCTGCAATAGATGCTCGCCGCTAGGGCCGTTCGAACCGGAAAGCCAATTCTTTGCGGTTCTTTCGTTAGCTCCCGTCCACCGCATCAGCGTCTTATGCGCTCGGTGAGTGTTGCCAAGCTCCGACTTGAGAATATCGGCGATCAATGTCGCGTACGTCGCTGATGCACAGCCAACATCGGCCGGAAACTTCTTGCCCGTTTTCGGAAACATGTTTCCCTCCGAGCTAAGCTATAGTTTGCGTCAATCGATCATGCATTCTTGACGCTAGTGGGGCGGCGATGTTGCCAGTCCAGCCGAATACAAGATCCGAGACAACAAATAAGCTCCCAATAACCGCGGCCGAGTACGTGCGAATGTCGACGGATCACCAACAATATTCGACTGCGAACCAGGCTCAGGCCATTCGCGAGTACGCCCTTCGCCACGGCATCACTATCAGCAAGACTTACGAAGACAGCGGCAAGAGCGGCTTGAATTTGGATGATCGCAACGCCCTAAAACAGCTGATCGACGATGTTCAAAACGGCATAGCCGAATTCTCGACCATCCTCGTGTACGATGTAAGCCGCTGGGGCAGATTCCAAGACGCCGATGAAAGCGCTTATTACGAATATATATGTAAGCGCGCCGGCATTTCAGTTCGCTATTGCGCCGAGCAATTCGAGAATGACGGTAGCCCGGTCTCGACTATCGTCAAGGGCGTCAAGCGCGCAATGGCCGGTGAGTACAGCCGGGAACTTTCAGTCAAAGTTTTTGCAGGGCAGCGGCGCCTGATTGAGCTCGGATACCGCCAAGGCGGCCCGGCAGGGTACGGCTTGAGGCGGCAACTGGTCGATCAAGGTGGCGTTGCAAAAGCCGAGCTGGTGCGAGGCGAGCACAAGAGCATTCAGACCGATCGGATTGTCCTGATCCCAGGCCCTGACGATGAAATCGAGACTATCCGCTTCATCTATGACGCTTTCGTCACGCGAGGCCAAAGCGAGAGCGAAATAGCTCAAGCGCTAAATAAAAATGGGGTGGTCACCGACCTGGCGCGGCCCTGGACCAGAGCCACGGTCCACCAGATCCTGATCAACGAAAAGTACATTGGAAACAACGTTTGGAATAGATGCTCATGCAAGCTCAAGGGGCCTCGCGTCTACAATCCTCCGGAGCGTTGGATCCGTCACGATCAGGCCTTTGAGCCCATTGTCGACGAAGATACATTTAGATCGGCACAAACCATCATTACTGAACGTTGCAAGCGGTACTCCAATGAGGAGCTTCTGGATGTACTCCGCGGCCTGTTGGAGCAGCACGGCTATCTCTCAGGAATCATCATAGACGAACTCGAGGTTGGGCCGTCCAGCAGCGCTTACCGTGCGCGCTTCGGCAGTTTGCTCCGAGCTTATGAACTTATCGGCTTCAGCCAGGACCGGGACTATCGCTACATCGAGATCAATCGCGCCTTGCGCCGGATGTATCCCGACTTCATTGCGGCAACAGTACGCGGCATCGAAGAGATCGGGGGATCGGTCTGCCAGGACGCTGAGACCGACCTCCTCACCGTCAATGACGAGTTCACCGCCTCTCTTTGCCTGGTCCGATCTCAGGAAACCATTGCTGGCTCCCACCGCTGGAAGATCCGCTTTGATGCGGGCCTGCGACCGGACATCACGGTGGCGATCCGGATGAACCAGATGAACAACGCTGTGCTCGACTATTATCTCTTGCCACGCTTTGAGATGCAGGCCGAGCAAGTCGCTCTCGCTGAGCACAATGGCCTGGCCCTTGATGCCTATCGTTTCGACACGCTCGACATGCTGTTTGAACTTGCCGCCCGCTCGCAATTGATGGAGGTCAGCTATGGGATCGGCGCAATGCATTGAGATCATTCCGGTCGGTGCCATCGATGTGGTCAATCCACGGGTCCGCAACCGTCGGATCTTCAAGGAGATCGTGACCAGCGTCGCCGAACTTGGCCTCAAGCGGCCAATCACAGTCAAAAGGAAGGCCTGCGAGGGCGACGCGCGCTACGATCTGGTTTGCGGTCAGGGGCGCCTCGAGGCTTATCAAGCTCTCGGGCAACGGGAGATACCGGCCGTCGTGGTCGACGCCACCAACGAAGACGGCGCCATCATGAGCCTAGTCGAAAACTGCGCCCGGCGGCAGCACCGCGCCATTGATCTTCTGCATGATATTGAGGGGCTGCGCGGGCGCGGCTACGAGTTCGACGACATCGCGCGCAAGACCGGCCTCAGTGTAGAGTATGTCAAGGGCGTGAGCAGCTTGTTGGAAAGCGGCGAACACCGCCTGCTGCGCGCCGTTGAAGCTGGACAGATGCCGGTCAGCATCGCCGTCCTGATCGCCCAGGCGCAAGATGCCGACATCCAATCCGTGCTGCAGCAGGCCTATGAAGAAAAGCTCTTAAGGGGCCAACGCCTCCTCGCGGCCAAGAAGCTGATTGAGCAGCGACGACGTCGCGGCAAGGGTTATAAGACCGGCCCACGCCGGACCGATGGGGCGCCGATGAGTTCGAACGCCCTTTTGCGGGCCTACCGTCAAGACGTCGATCGCAAACGAGTCTTGATCCGCAAGTCCAACAACACCAAATCCCGTCTGGTCTTCATCCTGGAAGCCCTGCGCAAGCTCTTGGTCGAGCCTGAGTTTTTGTCGGTCTTGGAAGATGAAAAGCTCGACACGTTGCCCAAGACTCTGGCGTTGCGGCTGCATGGGCAGGCTTAAGCCATGGCACGCCGTCCTCATATTTCGGTGCGGATGGGCTTTGAAGAACGGACCGCCATGGTCCGGTTGTCCGATATACAGCCCTTGAAGCTCGTATCCGATGAGGTGAAGCGCTCACCAAAATACCGGCAGATCGCAGCATCCGTTGGCGAAATCGGGCTGGTCGAGCCGCCCGTGGTGGCACGAAGCCGCGACAGCCAGGGTAAATTCCTGCTTCTGGACGGTCATTTGCGCCTCGAGGTCCTGCGCGACCGCGGCTTGTTGGAGGTCGAGTGCCTGGTCTCGACCGAAGACGAGGCCTTCACCTACAACAAGCGCGTCAATCGGATCGCGATCATCCAAGAGCATCGCATGATCTTGAAGGCGATCGAGAACGGGGTGTCGGAAGCGAGGATTGCCAAGGCACTGAATGTCGATGTCGCCAGTATTCGGCGGCGCCGAAAGCTGCTCGACGGCATCTGCGCGGAAGCCGTCGATTTGCTCAAAGAGAAACACCTGACCCTTAACTCCTTCTCCGAGCTGCGCAAGCTCGCGCCCTTGAGGCAGATTGAGGCGGCCGAGCTGATGATCGCAATGAACAATTTTTCCAACAGCTATGTGCGCTCGTTGGTGGCGGCGACACCGCGCAATCAATTGGCGGCCGGCTACACCCCGCGTGCGCCCAAGGGGCTGTCCGATGAGCAATTGGCGCTGATGGAGCGGGAGTCAGCTTCGCTCGCCCGCGAATTCAAGGTCGCCGAGCAGACCTATGGCACCGACCATCTCGATCTGGTGCTCGCGGTCGGCTACGTCGCGAAATTGCTGCGCAACGGCAGAGTGGTCGGCTATCTCGCCAAGCACTTTCAGGAATTGCTGTTCGAATTCCAGCGCATTACCGAATCCGAGGCCAATGCGGCTTGAGCCCTCCGGCGCACTTGAATCGATTTGGCCGCATTCGCGTATGCGTTGTTATGGTATAAATCGGCCGTTGGCCGACTACCGCCGAGTGTCTCACCTTTCGCGGAAGGTCCGCGCGATCTGATCGTGCAGCGGCTTCAGGAAGTACTGCAAAGGCGTCCTCCCATACGTTTGGATAAACGCCTCGGCAGGCATCCCGGGCACCAGATGCATGTCTCCCAGATGAGCGATTTCGGAGCGAGGCAGCGACACCCGCACTTGGTAATAAGGCTGGCTCGCCTGTCCCGCGCTGGCAGGATCACGCGTCAGATCGGCCGAGACGCGCAATAAGATCCCTTGGATGTCCTGGATGGTCCTCTGGTTGCCAGCCATGATTCGGACGATCGCTTTCGCACCGGTCGCGATCTGATCGATATCCTGCGGCATCACCTTTGCGTCCACTACGAGACTGTCATCATTGGGAACGATCTGCATAATCGTCTCGCCATTGGCGATGACGCCCCCGACAGTATGAACAGCCAGCTGCAGGACGAAGCCTGATTGCGGTGCGCGGATGTCGACACGTTTCAACTGATCCTCCGCCGCGACCGCACGCTCTTTCAATTCAGCGATCTTCCCCTGAACATCGCGCAAGTCCTTCAAGACGTCTGTGCGGAAGTCTCGATCGACCTGTATGATTTGGAGCTCAGTCTCACTGATCTTGCCCCGCGCTCTCGCGATCTCGGCGATGAATTGGCCGCGCTCACCGTCGAGCCGCGCCTTATCTCGCTGCAGGACCATCAGGCGGGAGATCGAGACGAGATTCTTCGAATAAAGCGACTTTACACCAACGAGCTCGTCATTGATGAACTCGACCTCCCTCTCCTTCGCTTCTTGTTGGGCCGAAAGCCCACGGATCTCTTCGTTGCTTTGGTTGATCCGTTCGTGCAGTTGTCCTCGCTGACCAACGCGCGCATTGCGACGTGATTCCAGAAGCTTTTCTTCACCAGCTAGCGTGGCTGCGAGAGATTTGATTTCTTTCCGGACCAGCAGATCATCCGAAAACGTGACCATTTCGGCATCATCGCGCTCCGCGATGAGACGAGCCTCGCGAGCTTGCATTTCATCGAGCTGCGAGCGCACGACACCCAAGGTGGATCGGGTCACCGTATCGTCGAGCCTCATAACCACGTCGCCGGCTTGAACAAAATCGTTTTCCTTGACGAGAATCTCGCCGACGATGCCACCTGTTGGATGCTGGACCTTTTTCACGTTGGATTCGACCACGACCGATCCCGGTGCAATGACCGCGCCGGCAAGCTCGTTAGTCGATGCCCAAACACCAAACCCGCCGGCCATCAATACAATCGCGGTGAAGCCGATCAGATTTAGCTTGCGGATGGTTCTGCGCGGATTGATCTCTTCTAGGTTCATCGCGCACTCACCTCACGGATCGCGGAGACGCTTGCCGCCGTCGGAATCGGGTGGACCTGGGTCGGTACGACGAGCCCCTTGAGAACCTCATCTCTAGGGCCATAAGCCTGCACCCCACCATTGGCGAGATACAGGAGCTTGTCGCAAATGGCGAGCGCGGAGGGACGGTGCGCGATGATCACCACAATGGCCTGACGCGCTTTGGCAGCCCTGATCGCATCCTGGAGCGCCAATTCGCCCTCATTGTCGAGATTTGAATTTGGCTCATCGAGCGCAATCAAGAATGGGTCCCCGTAGAGCGCCCGCGCCAGCGCGATACGTTGGCGTTGCCCGGCGGATAGCGCAGCACCGCTGTCGCCAATGACTGTGTTGTAGCCGGAAGGCATGCGCAGGATTAGATCATGCGCACCTGCGGCCTGTGCCGCCTTGATGATCTGCTCGCCGAGGGGTTTAGATGTCATGCGCGCGATGTTCTCGGCAATTGTACCGTTGAACAGCTCGATTGACTGCGACAAGAATCCGATATGGCTTCCGAGGAAGTCGGGATCCCATTGATCAAGCTCGGCGCTGTCGATGCGAACAGCGCCGTTTGGCGTTGGCCATACGCCGATCAGGCTGCGCATCAACGATGTCTTGCCGCAGCCGCTGGGGCCGATGATTCCAAGGGCTTCGCCCGGGGCGAGCTTGAACGACACGTTCGAGAGCAACGGCTTAGTCGCGCCGGGAACTGCAACCATGATGCCCTCAACGTCGAACGACCGATTTGGCGCCGGCAGGGCCACATAGGTCTTTTCGGCGCCAAGCCGCCCAAGCGTTTCGGACAGACGTTGAATGCTGATACGCGCAGCAAGAAACGTGCGCCAATTGGCAATTGCAGTTTCGATCGGAGCCAGCGCGCGACCGACCATGATTGAGGCCGCGATCATCGAGCCGCTGGTCAATTCCTGTCTGATCACCAGATAGGCGCCGAGCCCAAGGATCGCCGACTGCAGCAGCATTCGGAAAATCTTGGAGATGCTGCCGAACGTCCCTATGGCATCGCTCGACGCGGCGGCGGCCGCCAAATATTTCTGATTCTCATCGCTCCACCGGCCGGACAACATCTTCGTCATCCGCATCGCCGTGATGGTTTCGCTGTTGTTGCGCGATGCCTCGACCAAGGCTCCTCTGACTCCCGCGAGGCGGCTTGTGGTTTTGGATGGCTCCTGGCTCGCCCGTTCGGTCAAAAGCGTCAACGCCATCAGGACGAGGCCGCCTGCGATCGCCAGCACGCCCAGCCAGGGATGGATCAGAAAGCAGAGGCCAAGGAACACCGGAACCCATGGCAAATCGACTATCGCGAGAGGTCCGGCGCTCATGAAGAATGAGCGGATCTGGTCGAGATCCCGGACCGGCTGAGTTGCGTCGCCGCCCCCCCGGTTCATCGTCGCCATTCGAACCACCGCCGAATGCACGATTCCGCTGAGGTCGATGTCAAGAAGCGTTGCGGCACGCACGACGACGCGTCCGCGAATGGCGTCCAATAATCCCTGCAGCGCGTAGGCCCCGACCAGGAAGATCGTCAGCGCCACCAAGGTCGGCACATTGCGGCTGCCGAGCACGCGATCGTAGACCTGGAGCATGTAGATGGGGCCCGCCAGCATTAGCAGGTTCACCACGCCGGAAAAGATTGCCACACTCGCGAAAGCGCGGCGGCAATCCTTCAAGGCCTTCGCAACGGTCGGATGGGTTTGAATGGGCGGTGCTCGCAACACGAATTTCCTTTCGGCCCACGCGATACTGTTCCAGCTAATTCCGAAACCATTGGCATGAATGGCGGGGCAGTCAGCCCCGCCACTACTCATCGCTAGACGACGTGGAAGTCGGACGGGAGGAGAGACGTCACCCCATTTAGTTTGGCGAGCGCAACCGCGTCGCTGCCGCTGCCTCCGTTGGCGTCCCAATAAACCGTTCCCGCGTGGGCACCAGCATTGTCGAAGATGAAGTAGCCGGCGGAGCCGCTGTGGTTCGCCGCCGACGCGTCGCTTGCGGTGACCAATATCGGAGTGGTCCCCGCCACCAGTGCGTGCCCAAATCCCGAAGCCGAGATCTGCAGCACGTCCTGCCCATGAGCGAAGCCGGAGATGGTCGAGTCGGCGCTCGCGGCCGAGGGGAAGACAAAGATGTCAGGTCCCGCCGTTCCCGACACCAACGCGTGACTGCCGACATTGATGATCTCGTCGGCGCCGTGGATGGTGAACGCCACCGTCTTCGATGTTCCGTCCAGCGACTTGATCGTGAAACTGTCGACCTTGGTGTCGCCGCTGCCGAGGTATTGCACAGCGCTGTTCGAGACGCTGTACATGTAGTCGCCGTTGGCGGATAGGCTGAGTGATCCCAGATCGCCATTGGCCTTGACCACTGTCGTCTGGAAAGACGCCTGATCGTGGTCAGCATCCGAAATCGAGATATTGCCCTTCGCCACTAGATTGCCTGAGGACACCGAAACGTCCTCGGTCACGTCGACCTTGGCCGCCGTCCCAATCACGGCGGTGTCGTTAGCCCCGTGGATCGTGAATGCAACCGTCTTGGATGTTCCGTCGGCGGACTTGATTGTGAAGCTATCGACCTTGGTGTCGTCCGCGTCGAAATACTGAACGGCGCTGTTCGCGACGCTGTAGATGTAATCGCCGTCGGCCGCCAATGTCAGCGAACCGAGGGTACCGGCTGCCTTGGTGACCGAGGTCTGGAACGTCGACTGACCGTGGTCCACGTCGGAGATCGAGATCGAGCCCTTGGCACTAAGGTTACCGGAGGCGACGGAGACATCCTCGGTCACATCGGTCTTGTTCGGCGTTCCGATCACGGCAGCATCGTTGACGCCGTGGATCGTGACGTTCACCGTCTTCGAAGTACCATCGAACGACTTGATGGTGAAGCTGTCGACCTTGGTCTCGTTCGCACCGAGGTATTGGACCGCACTGTTGGCGACAGCGTAGCTATAATCGCCATTCGCAAACAGGCTCAGCGAACCCAAATCCCCGCTCGAGTTGACGACGGCCGTCTGGAATGACGACTGGTCGTGATCCGCATCCGAGATCGAGATCTTGCCCTTCGCGAAGAGCTTGCCGGAGACCACTGAGAGGTCTTCGGTGACGTCAGCGACCGTCGGCACTCCGATCACCGCGGCATCAGCGGCCCCGTGGATCACAAACGTCACCGTCTTCGGCGTACCATCGACCGACTTGATGGTAAAGCTATCGGTCCGGGTCTCCCCGGCGGCTAGGAACTGCACCGCGCTGTTTTGCACGCTGTAGTTATAAGTGCCATTGGAAGCCAGCGTGAGCTGGCCGAGATTACCGGAAGCCGACGATACAGCAGTTTGGAATGCGGACTGACTGAGATCTGCATCCGAAACACTGATCGTGCCGCCAGCAACGAGCTTGCCGGACGTCACGCTGACGTCCTCGGTCACGTCGCGAGGCGAAGGTGCCCCGATTGTCGCGGCATCATTGCAACCGTTGATGTTGACGGTGACAACCTGCGATGCGGTTCCGTCCACGGATTTGACCGTGAAGGTGTCCTTGACGGTTTGGCCGGAGATGAGAGCCTGGACATTGGCTGCAGCGTTGTTGAGGTTGTAGGTCCATGCGCCCGTGGCGTCGACGCTAAACGTGCCATAGATTCCCGCGACGTTGGTCTGCACAACTGCGCGGTTATCGTTGGTATCAACGTCGCTCACCGTGAGCTTTCCGGTCGCCTTGACCGAAAAGTCCTCGGTCAGTGAGCCGGAACTGGTGCCAGTGATCTTGGCAGGATCGTTGACACCGGTGATCATGACCATAACGCTCGCGGTCGAGCTGTCGCCATTCACATCCACGACCTTGTAGGTGATGCTGTCGGTCGCGGTTTCGCCGGCCCGTAGCGATTGCATCGCTGCAGAAGGCGCGTAGGACAACAATGCTGTTTGCGTTGCACCGGAGAGCGACGGATTGATCGACGCCGTTCCCTTGGTCCCATTCGAGAGAATGGTCACGGATATCGCGCGATCGGGCACCGAGTCGTTGGCGAGCACGTTGATGCTTCCGCCAATGTCTTCGGTTACCGCAAGCGTGTCAGCAACGGCCGCCACCGGTTCATTGCGCGGATCCAGCGACACACCCTCGACAGTCACCTCGAGCTTCTCGATATTGACCACCTTTAGCTGCGTCGACTTGAACGTGAAGGGCGTGCTGACGGCGGCCGGCCCGCTGAGATAAGCCAAGAAGTTTGCGACATCCGTCTGGACGTCGGCTCTCGCCCACTCCGCGCTGGTCAGGACTAGCCGGAGCGTGTCCTGGCCTGCCCCCCCGTCGTAGCTGTCCGACGAGCCGACGTTCTCGGCGAGACGATGGATGAAGAGGTCATTGTCATCCCCACCCGCGGCGTTGTCGCTGCCAGCGCCAGCATCAAGGACGTCGTCGCCGCCGAGGCCATCCAGCACGTCGTTGGCAAGCCCGCCCGTGAGGTTGTTGGTCGTGCCATTGCCCGTGAGGGTTTGGCCCTTGACCTCGGTGACCAGAAAGACCGCGTCGTTATAATCCTGGTCTCCGGCAATGAGGCTTTGATACGAAGCCGGACCCGTGGCGTAGTATTGACCACCGTTCTGCGCGACCGACGCGGCTTGATCCTCCCAAGCGATCAGACCGGTCGGCCCGTCAGCAGTATCGCCGGCGAGCGTGGCCGCTGTCTGGCCTGTGCCAACCTTGGACGATGCATAGTCGACACTGCCAGCATTTTTGCCCGTCTCAGTGAATAGCGCATCTGCACCAGCGCCATCAAGCACGATAGGTCTGCCGTAGTGGTCGGTCTGGACGTTACCGTTCGCGTCCGTCAAAGCCACGCCCCAGCTTCCATTCGACTCCTGGATGACCTTGATGCTGCCCTTGAGATGATCGGGATTGCTGCAGATATCGGCGCCGTCGGGGATCAGGAAGAAGCCGATCTTACCGACCTCCGCGCTGTCGACGGTGAACGATGCCGTGGTGACGCCGGCCACAACGGTCGGATGGGTGCCTTCCGCCTCGATCGAGGGGAACAGGAGGCCTCCCTTGAGCGTCTGGGTATTATACCAGCCGAGCGTGTTGCGATACGAGGCTGATTCCGAGACGAACTTGACGAACAGCGTCGATGTTTCCGCAGTGTCAGTGACACGGACGGAATAGGCCTGGGTGTCCGATTTTGGAGTGCTACCGTTGTCGCTGACACCGACAACCACGTCATAGACGTTGTCGTGGCCGGCGTCGGAGGGACTCTCAAAGTCCGGCGCGGCCTTGAATTTGAGCGCGCCCGTTGTCGGATCGAGCTTGAACAGGTCCTTGTCGGCGCCGCCTACGATCGAATAGTTCAGGGTCTGTCCGGCATCAGGATCGTGTGCGACCACCACCGTTACATCGGTAGTGTTCTCCGGCACCCGGATTTCGCCGGCTGGCGGCGTGATTTCCGGTGCGTGATTCACTGGAGGCGAGACGGTGTAAGTGAACGGCGGGATCGGATCGGGCTGATAGCTTGGGTCGTTGCTGGACACGGTCGTCGTGATCGTTACGGTGTCACCGACCTCGGCCCCGCCCGCGCCGCCTCCCGCAGGGAACGTCACACTGCCGCCTCCTGGCGCCACCTCATGCGTCGAGCTTGACGACGTAACAGTCCGGGTCCCGTCACCGTTGTCATGCGACACGAGCGTCGTTGTGGTAACGGTAACGGTTGAACCACCGCCGCTCGAGCCGCCATTGGCGGTAATCGTTATTGAGGGAGGCTCGTCTTGAGGCGCCGTACCGGTGCCCGATCCTCCCCCGGATCCATCGCCTCCGACGCCACCGACGCTCACTATGACTTCAGGGCGAACGAAGGTCTTGAATGAACCATCTTTGATCAGAAGCCCACTGTCCAGGAAGGCGTCACGTCCGTCCTTCACCTCGATGGTCAAGGTATTCACGCTGCCTTGCTCGACGGCTCCCGTCAGCCGCAGCGTGCTAGTGTAAGCGTCCGCTTTAATCTTGTCGGCCAGAGGACCGGTGTCGACCGGATTGAGGATTAGATCGCCGGAACCCGCGTAGACCAGGTTCTTGATGGTCAACGCGGCGCCATTGGAAAGCGCACCGATTTCGACGCCGTTGAGCTTTATGCTAAATTCGTCGGTCAGCGACGTACCGTCAAACTCCGACAGCTCTTCACTGAACAGCACGAGATCAATCGAGAATCCATTATCGCCTGCCTTTGGCGTGAACGTATAGGTAAGGCTCGTGGTGTCGCCATCCAGACCTTGCACACCGAGATCGGTCGAAAGGTCCCCGGTCGGTTCAACGGTATCGGGGGACGCGTTGATCGTGCCGACGAGGTTTTCGCCGTTAGCTCCAACTTCAGCCACGTAGACGTAGAGCGGCCCGTCGGTTGAAACGAGGGACGTAAGATCGAAGCCGACCGAACCGCCGCGTCCCAGCGACAGGAATCCAGAGTTAAAGTCAGGAAAATCGTCGAAGAGATTGAGTCGGGCGCTATTCTCATCCACCATCCCGTTGATGGATCCAATAAGGTCGGGGCCGTACGGAAACCCACCGCCAGTCGGGTCGCTCTGGGTACCTCCGTTGAAGGTTACCCCGCCGGAATAGTCAAAGACGTCGAGCTTATCGAGATTGTTCAAATCCGCTGCACTGGTCGCCGACATCAGATTGGTGCGGCTCAGGATGATTCCATCCAGATCGAACCCGCTCGCGACGCCGCCCGAACCGCTCAGCTCGGTGAACAGATCGGCCAGCGTCAACGAACGGAGGTCGATTCCCAGATCGGAGAGATCCGCCTTGTAGATGTCGACATCACCAGTCGTTCCGATCTTTTGAAATGTGATCGGAATGGATGTGACCATCGATCCGCCGCTCTCGGCGGTGTTGGATCCGGGAAGATCTTCGACCCGTCCGGTCGACAGGATGATGCCTTTGCCGAGTCCGAAGGGATCGCCATTGAACGTGCCAAACGCGTCGGCGCTGCCGGATAAGGTCAAAGATGTACCTGTGGCGCCGCTCGTTCCGTCGAGCGCCTGCTTCAACGCGGCGTTATCGTCAGTCTGCGTGACGGTGAAACCATCGACCGTCACTGCGTTCGTGGACGCGCCCAGCGATTGACTCTCGGCTTTCGCAAACGTGTTGGTCGCCGCAGAGGACCGGAGGCCATCGCCGCCGGAGCTCACAATTCCCTGTGTCGCTGGCGTCAGGACGACGCCGGGATGCGTCTCATCGACCCAGTTGATGTAGCTCGCACCGAGATCAAAATCGGAAACCCCGCGAAGCTCGGCGATCAGTTCGGGGCTGCAGCCGCCGGTATAGACGACGTAGGAGTCGTGGCCATCAGCGCTGTGATCAACTCTGTAGGACGCAATGGGCGTCAGCTGATTGCCATAGAGCTGAATCCTGTCGCCTTCGTTCGGATTGAAATCCTCTATAATAGCGCGATTATTAAAATATGAGGCGGCTCCGGACGTGTAGAGCCTTCCGTTTTCCGTCCCGAGCACAAACGTGTCAGCGCCGGCGCCACCATAAAGATCGTCGACTTCCCTATCGCTGCCTACCCCCCCCTGAAATTTGTAAGCCTCTGCAGGATCGGCGCCGAGAAGAATGTCGTTGCCGTCTCCGCCATCAAGACCGTCACTGCCAGAGTAACCGATCAGCGTGTCGTTGCCGCCGCCGCCGGATAGGGCATCGTTGCCATAGGGCCGATCGAAAAAGCCGAGGTTTCGGTCATACGTTCCGGTCAGGAAGTCGTCGTAGCCCGTGCCGATGACCCATACGCTCTCGATATCCACGTAGGATAGATCGACATCGAGATTGCCTTCGGGACCGGCCCTATACGTGCCTGCACTCGGCAGTTGGTTCGGAACGCCCTTGGTCGCCGTCCCAACCACGCCCGCGGATCCGCCATAGGTGCTGTAATCCAGCACGAGCAGATCTCCTTCGTCAGGGCCATCGACATAATGTGTCGACGAATGTTCTGCGCCTCCGTCGACAAAGTCCTTGCCGAAGCCTGCGTAGATCGTGTCGGAGCCACCGCCGGTCGAGAACACGTTGTCATAATAACCATCCTGGCGGATGGTATCCCAGCCCTCGCCAGTAGTGACCTTGCTGAGAATCTCAAAGTTCTTGAGGGCGATGCCGTTCGATGAGAAATTAGTCCCCCGGAACTCATCGCCGGAATTCGAGCCAGCCAGCCAAACATCGGCTCCTAACTGTCCGAGCGAAACCGAAAGGGTGTCAATGCCGCTCCCCCCGTCGAGATGGAACGGATTCGCCCCGCCCTGATCTGTCATGAACAGGGCGGAATTGGTGCCATAGGCGACGACGTCATTGCCGGCGCCGGCGCTGACATTGTCGGCGCCCAATCCGCTGTAGATGACATCGTTTCCGTATCCAGTGACGATCCTGTCGTTGCCGCCGGCGCCGAAGATAACGTCGTCGCTACGGGTGCCAACGATATCCAATTGCTCGATGCCGGTGAAATTGACGGTGTCGAGCGTCGCGTCGCTAGACGCCGTCAGGCGCGTGAAGCTGCCATCCGTAGTCGGGTCCAGGCTGATGCGGAATCCACCGGTGACACCCAGACCATTGTCCGCTCCCCAAGTCGAATAGTTCAGCCGCAACGTGTCGGTGCCCAGACTGCCGTCCACCATTTCGGTGACGGAGGCGCCGGAGATATTCGGATCGATAATGTTGGCGTCGCGGCTGCCCGTCAGGTTGTCCGCGAACCGGGAACCAAGAATATTCTCGACGCTGTTGAACGTATCACCGGAAGCAGTCCCACTGAGGCCGAATCCACCGGTCGCGGCCTCTGAGCCGATCATATTGACGGTCACGCCAACCGGTGAATCGTTGTAGTAGGCCCAGTCGATGCCGGTGCCGCCGGAGAGCCGATCCGCTCCGAACCCGCCGATCAAAATGTCAAAGCCGGCGTCGCCATCGATGATGTCATTCCCGTCGCGGCCTTCGATGCGGTTATAGCCAATGTCTCCCGTCAGAGTGTCGCTGAAGTTGGAGCCGACCAGATTCTCGAACGTACTGAGCCCGCGTTCGCCAGACTCCGGCACAATTGCCATCTGTATAAAATCAGGAGCGGCATTGGGCACATCAACGACGAGACCCAGAACCTTGACCTGACTGCCGCCCAAATCGACACTGACCGGCCCGCCAACATGCTGGTAATTCAAGGTGTCGGTGCCGGCGCCGCCGTCAAGGCTGTCACGGTCAGCGTCGCCATAGACGAGATCGTCGCCACCGCCGCCGTTGATTTTGTCCTTTCCGCCGCGACCCTCTATGATGTCGTTACCGTCATTACCCCACAGCATGTTATCGACATCGTTGCCATACAATTTATCGGAATTGATCGAGCCTTCGACATTCTGAATGTCGGTCAGATAGTCGCCCTTCGCGTCGCCGCCGTGCTGAATGTGCTCGCTAAGGTCGATCTGCACGGCGCCCCAGGACGTGATGTAGGTGGTTGCGTTGTTTCCCGCCTTTCCACTTGGTCCACCGGTCAGAACGTCAGCATCCGCCCCGCCGATCAGCAGGTCGTCCCCTTGACCACCGACCAGGATGTCGCGACCAATGCCACCGTCGAAAACGAGGTTCTGCGTTACATCGAAGACGGCTCGGAAATCGTCGTTGTTGTCCGTTCCTATCAGGCTTTCGATGCTGATCAGCGTGTCGCCGGTCGCTTCACCACCGTAGCCAGAATATTCCCCGGCTAGAGAGATGGTGACGGCGACCCCTTGACTGGTTCCCTTGTTGGCCTCGGAGTAATCCACAGTGTCAAAGCCGTTGCCGCCGTCTAATCGATCCTTACCGACACCGCCGGTAAGCTGGTCGTTTCCTTCGTCGCCGTACAGGAAGTCGTCCCCTTCGCCACCAGACAGGACGTCATTGTCGTTGCCACCATGTAGCTTGTCGACACCCTTGCCGCCGTACAGCGTGTCGTTGCCAGCACCACCGAAGATCTCTGAGTTGGCTGCCACGTCGCTCTGAATGATCAGCGTGTCATTGCCGGAACCGAAATCCGCCTTGATAATACCGACCGCGTGCGGCGCGCTGATGCGCTGGGTGAAGCCGAATGCAACGATGTCCAGCGTACCGGGGATGAGAATGTCCGGAGGGTTCTTGGACGAATCGATCTCGAGATTGTCTGAGTTCGGATTGGGAGCGCGCGCGTTTCCAATCACATAGGTTTCGTCGATATTTCCTTGCTCGATCGGCTGAACTTCACCATGGCCGGTATCGAGGGCGCGCTGGTTGGCGCGAGTTCCGACGTTCAGCACCACATTGGGATCTTCGAACGACGCGAGACCCGCGGTCACCGGCTGGTTCTCAAACACGGCCGGCGAGCAGTGGAAGAGCGTAAAATCGGCGAGCGTAGTGGCCGCGAGCGGAATGTTCTTCGAGACGGAGAACGGACCGAAGCCAATCTCGATCGTGACGTTGACCGAGGCTGTTGCCTTGCCACCGATCGGGTCGAAGATACAGCCGAACCCGTCGGAAGGACGCCATTTGCCGTCGCCGTCGACTGCTTCGAAATAGGCGTAAAGACCTAAACCGAACTGGCCGTTAACGGTGAGGCTGCTGCCGCCGAAGCCGACACCGGCGCCGCCTTTCAGCAGCGTGTCGAACGCACCGACCGGAAGGAATGGCTCGTTCCTCGGGTTCTCCCATTGCTTGGTCCCTCCAACGCCACCAATGCCTCCCGCGGTGGGCACTGCCGTCGTAACGAAGAAGCCCCGGTCGAAAGCTTTCGAGATCAATCCTTCGGTATCGTAGCCAACGTCGATGTCGATCTTGACCCGTAGGTCATCTTCGAGCAGGAAGCCCAGCGGACCAAGCACGGGAAAAAACCCGCCGAAGCGCTCGTTCACCGAGAATGCCGGCACGTCGTACTTGATGAGATCGACTGGCTTGTTGGTCAGCAGGATGTCGAGAATCTTCTCCGGATGCTCGAACAGGCTAAACTCGAAGCCCTTGCTTTGACCAACGCCAGTCGCGGCTGCTGCAAACCCTTCGGGAAGGTTAACGTCCAGACCGCTGAGAAAGTCCGTCACCTCGGACGGGAGATGAAGATCGCCCAGCGCCTGCTTGAGCTGGGCTGCGATCGCGGTGGGATCCGCGTCAGACTGGGTATCGCCGCCAATCAGCGAACCGCCGCCGAGATTGATCTTGCCGTTGCCGTTGGGACCGCCCTCGAGTTTGCGGATCTGCGAGATCAGGTCGATGGCCTGATACCATTTGCTGATGGTGGCCTCGAGCGCGGGGTTGGCGTTTACGGCGAGGTCGCCGATTGTGATCTTGTGGTCGGGGCCGCCAGTGATTGAGCCGACCTTGTCGTACTTGTCCATCACGAACTTGAACTTGTGGGCCAGCGCATCCAGCGCGGGCAGCGGCTCGGTGGCAACATCGATCATCGTGCCGAGCGCGCCGGAGCGGAACGTCTTTGCAATATCCGTGAATGTGCTGCCGGCAAGATCGAGATAGGAGCTGAGATCGAGCTCGACATCCTTCACCGAGACGCCGGGAGCCTCAAACTTCCCTGTCGTGGAGTCGTAGGAAAAGCCTGCAACAAACTCACCATCGACGTCTGGCAAAAGACCGTCGAGAACATCCGTGGTTGCAAACTTCAGGTCCAGTTGCGCAGATCCTCCAATTAACTTCGGGTCGATGGTGAAATTGCCTGACGTGTCGAGATTCAGGTCCAGCCCAAATTCGGCGCTCAATTCGGGTGTCGCGGGCGAGGCGTCAGTAACGGTTACATCTGCCACGCCCAGATTGGCGTGAAGATTGTTGACGCTGATATTAGTACCGACCTTGACGTCTATCTCCGGCGTAGTCTGCGTCTTGAGCGAAATGCTGCCATCGAGTCCGAAAACAACAGTCGAATCGAGCGTGGCGGTCACCACCGCTCCGGTGTTCACCGTGAGATCCATAAAGGATCCGATGGCTTTGCCTATGTTGATGTCTTTGGTACCGGTATTCACCGTCTCAGTGTCAAATAAATGGATGTTGAGACCGGTTGTGTCGCTCCAAGCGGCACCGGCAATGCCCGTGATGTGCGCATCCGTAATCGCCTTGGCGACGGCGTTGCCGACATCCATTCCGCCGTTCACCAGGGTCTGCGCTTGGTCGAGCGCGGTCTTGACGTCTGACAATAGTTGTTTGAAGGGGTCGAGGGGGTCGACGCCGGTCAGGTCACTAAGTTTACCGATCAATGGCAACGCCGAGCTCACCACCGAGCTTGCATCACTTCCGCCGATCTGACCCGCAATCTTCGCGAACAAGCTATCGAGTTTCGATTCAACGTCGGAAACCGTGAAAGCCATGACCAACTCCCATATGTCTCGAAGTATTTTTGAAGGAATGTTTCTTAGGCAGGCGTCGCTCTACTAAGGTGGAAGCGCTTCAATGACTCGATGCTGCAACCGGACGGGCGCTCGCGAGTATGAACTAGAACGAAATGGGCGCGCGTCAGATTGACGCACGCGCAAGAAAAGCCGGTTAAGGCTGTCACTCAACTTCGGTTGTTTCACGCGAGAGATTTGTGGAATGCCACTTTCGCGCATATCATAGGCGGACGTGTCCGCTGGAGAATGCAGCGCATATGCGAGGTAGCCCTGCGCTTGCCAAAGGCCCCGATCACGATCGGACGAAACGACCGACCAGAACTCGAAAAATTCAATACTCAAAAAGATCATTTCCAACTCGCAAAGCGCAAGCGGAAGCACAAGAAACGTCAACACCCATCGCTACGAAGGGGGACCGGGAAATCTGTCTATCAAGGCAAACGTGGCATTCCCCTGCACCGGCTAAAAATAATTGGCCGGCGAGCAACGATGAACGAAAACTATGTCCTGCATTCCAATGACGGGAAGACTAACGAACTTGTCGCATGCAGAACAAGTGATTGTTGGGTTCCAATGTGCAAACAACCCATTGCCCAACTCTTAGGCATCGGTTCGTGGAAGGTACTGCACGCAACATCACGAGTATGACGAGCCAATTCCGGACGCGCATCATCCGAAAGGGTGAGACGGCGTTCAATATGCTTTCCGATCACCGCATTGCAGAAATATAGGCATTTCGAGCAAGATGAGCGATGCGCCAAAACGATTGTGACGTGCCCTCGATGACAATCGAAACATCATCTTCTCAATCGAAGCTGGCGAACGCCTTCGCACTGCATCAACAGGGCGACCTGCCCGCCGCGGAACTTATCTACAACGAGATACTTCGGGAGCGGCCCGAGCATTCCGATGCACTGCATCTGCTCGGAGTAATCGCGCTCGGCACCAACCGCGTTGAGCAGGGGATCAACCTGATCCGCAGAGCACTTGCGCTTAATGACAAAAACGTCGCGGCTCACAATAATCTCGGCAAATCCCTGCTTAGATTGAACCGAGCAGGCGAAGCGATTGCCTGCTTCGAGGCTGCCATCCGGATCGAACCGACGTCGGCCGATGCCCATATGCATCGTGGCGTCGCTCTCGCCGGTCTGCAACGAATCGAGGAAGCCCTGACCAGTTATCGTGAAGCTCTGGTCTTGCGGCCTCAGCTCGCAGAATTGCATCGAAACAATGCTCACGCGCTGCTGCGCATTCGGCGCTATGAGGAGGCATTTGCCTCATATGACAAGGCATATCGGCTACAACCTGACCTTCCAGGCATCGAAGCCTATCGACTTCACAGCAAAATGCTGCTTTGCGACTGGCGTAATTTGCGCGAGGACGTTGACCACCTGATCGGCGGAGTGCGGGCCGGGACGGCAAACGCTCAACCCTTCATCTTCTTGGCAATCGGCGCGCGTGCTGAGGATCAGCTGAAATGCGCGCGAGCATGGTGCGCGCGTCATTATCCAGCTTCAAATCCAGTAAACCGGGCGAACTCTGTTCCGGCTCACCAGCGAATCCGCGTAGCATATCTGTCTGCCGACTTTCGAGATCACCCAACGGCACTCGCGGTCGTTGGGCTGTTTGAATGTCACGACAAATCCACCTTCGAGATATCTGCGATTTCGCTCGGCAAAAGCGACGGTTCTTCTGTGCGGCGCCGAATAGAAGCAGCGGTCGAACGATTTATAGAGGCGAGCTCAAAGACGGACGACGAGATCGCCAACATCGTTCGATCGCTCGAAGTCGACATCTTGGTTGATCTAATGGGTTACACGGATGCATCGCGGGTCGGTCTCCTCGCAAGGCGCCTGGCACCCATTCAGGTCAACTACATGGGTTACGCCGGAACTATCGGAGCGCCTTACATAGACTATATCATAGCCGACAATGTGGTGATTTCGGCCGCGACACGCCCTGCTTATACGGAGAGTGTCGTAACGCTTCCCGGAAGTTTCTTTGTCAACGACGCAACCCGTCCCATCGCCGAGCGGCGCTTCAACCGTGGCGAGTTAGGCCTACCTCCTACCGGCACCGTTTTCTGCTGCTTCAACAACAGTTACAAAATTACGCCAGATATTTTTGATGCCTGGATGGACATCTTGAGAACGGTCCCGAAAAGTGTGCTCTGGCTAACATCACTGCATCCTATAGCAGTCACTAACTTGCGTCATGAAGCAGCACGACGAGGCGTCGCTTTCAGCCGCTTGATCTTTGCCGATCGCATTCCGACCGCTGCAGAGCACTTGGCAAGATTTCGCGCTGCTGATCTGTTCCTGGACACGACACCCTATAATGCACATGCGACGGCAACCGATGCGCTTTGGTCTGGGCTGCCGGTGCTGACCTGCAGCGGCGATACGTTTGCAAGCAGAGTCGCAGCGAGTCTGCTCGGTGCAGTCGGCCTGTCAGAGCTTGTGGTCACGAATTTGGAAGACTATCGAAAATTAGCTGTCGAGCTTGCAAACAGCAGCGATCGGATCGAAGAGATCAAGGTCAAGCTCGATCGCAATCGGCTCACGAGCCCATTATTTGACACAAAGCAAACCACCCGAAATGTCGAGATGGCGTATTCGGAAATGCGCCGAAGACATCGATCGGGATTGGCGCCGGCCGATATTGTCGTACCTGATTAGATACTGCCGCCTTCTAAATGCTGGCGATCAACTTGACGAGATCGCTTTGGCGTTTTGCTCCGGTCTTGCGAAATACATTGCGAAGGTGCGTCTTGACGGTCGCCTGTGAGATTCCCAGCATTTCCGCAATGCCCTTGACGCTCCCGACCTTCAGGACCGCGTCAGCAACACGCAACTCGCCGGCAGTAAGCTTGTAAAGCTTTGCAAGCGCCTCGAGCGGCGTCGGCTGTTCAAGCATCGTCTTCCGCACGAAGATTGCGGCAATGGCGGAAAGTGCCAAACCCGCCCGCTGACGACTGCCTGACGTCAACGGCAGGACATGCGCAAACCAGCGATCTTGCGGCGACGCCGACAAAGGCAGAGCGACGCCCCGCGCTCCAAGCGACGAATCACCTTTCTCCGCGGCAACGAAAATCTCCTTCAGCACTCGCTTGGCCTCAGGCACGACCGCCGCGAGCATGTTGGATTTCTCGCTGAGAAGCGTTCCATCATCCAGCATCTGACGCGCGGACGCGTTGACAAAGGTGATTCGCCCGCCAACCCCGACAAGGAATACCGCCGTTTCCATATGATCGAGCGTTTCGGTCAAGGCATCTTCAGCCGCCCTTCGCTGATCGAATAGCCGGCCGATAGCAACAGCCCGCTGAAAATGCGGCACGAGAAGGTTGGTTCGCCGCAACGCCTCCTCGTCGGCCGATCCGTAACTGGCGTCCATGCGAAAATTTAGAAAGGAGGATCGTAACCCGCCCTTCTCCAGGTTCACTGCGATTGCGTCCACGATTCCTTGAGGCTTGATCCATTCTCGATAGAAGCGCGTTTTGACGAGCTCCTGCTGGGGGATGATGTCATTCACCGTGTGAACGAGGCCCGGCTCCATAAACGTAGCCGCCGGAAATACCGGGTTCATGGCAACATACTTCTCAAAGTAGAGCTGAGTGTAGTGCGGGTCTTCGTTGTAGAGGTGCAGGGCCTGGGACTGTTCAGTCGCTGCGTCGTGCCAGAACAGAGCGGCAGATGATCCTCCGACAAATGAACAAGAACTTGCCAAAGCCTGCTTCCACTTGGTCGGATCAATCGCCGCATCGTAAATGTCAGCGATAGCACGCGAGAGGTCTTCCGAATCTGACACTTGCACCTGCAATTTCTTGTCAGCACTTTAGCCGACTGCACGCGTGTTCCGGTTCATGACTTTGCCACATAGAGTTCAATGGCAACAAATGTTTTTGCGCGTCATCGACGGCCTATAATACTAGATGATTGGAACTGTCCGCGGAACCTGACCACGCCCCGGATGTTCGTTGTCACTGTCCATCAAGTGACGATCCGGTCGGCGGACGCCTCTCACATATACACCGCCCCCCCACTCGGCGCCGTTATCGGCGTAGATACGATCGACGCCGGTTTGAAAGGCGCACCTTTAAACGCCTTTTGGAAGAGGAAGACGATCCAGAGCAAGCCAAAGCTCAAATCGAAAAGTTAAAGCGATATGGGCAATTCGATTTCGTGCAACGTGCACATGACTTTGCTCCGCACATGCGGCTCAATGCCAACAATCGCCTCATGTGTTTTCAAGACGAGCTTACGTGGGGAGCAAAGAGACGGAGCGTAGCTAAGAAGGACTTGTCTAGTGAAATCAATATGGTTAGGGGTGATAATGCTTAAACAGGGGCTCTTAACATGGCCCGGACACGTTGATATTGCTCATTTCAGCAGACAAATTACGACTTAGGAGCCGTAGTGGGTTGGATTGCGAATTTGCTCCGCAGGCCCGATGTTGGCTTAAGGCCTCGGGACGGCGCGAAGGTGGAGCTACAGCCGCTATCCGAGCGCGGCGGCCAATGGTTGAAGCACAACCTTTTCCGCTTCCCTGGCGCGGTGTTGTCTCGCAAGCGTGGTTGTGTGGAGCTGGCGGAGGGCGACGTAATCGCACTGCATCTCGTGGTCGGCCGGCTGAAAGAGGCCGGCGTTCGGGTGCGATTCTACGGTCGTCTTAGGCGGTGGGACGGCACGTCACCGGTCTGGAGTCTTCTGGTACGCGGGAAAAAATGATCCGGCGGCTGCCGAAGCTGTAAACTCGCCGACGTCCTCACGCGCGTCGCTGCGTCTGTCGCTTCGTTTGTATCGTCCCGTTATCCGGCTAGCAGCGCTCACCACATCACAGGTGCGTTCACGCGGACAAAGCTAATCGCCGTAATTCGGCTGAATTCATACAAAGAAAATCCTCGATCTGGTCGGGGCGGAGAGTACGCAAGGCCTTGGGGAAATCAATCCGCTTCGCAGCCCGACCGGTGATGCCTAGGTGGCGCGCTCCAGCCGCGGTGCCGGCATGCAGGTAGATGAGCTTAGGGTGATAGCGTTTGTATGCGGAAATCCGGTGCGCAATGTCGTAGACTGCTAGATCACCGACACCCCGCCTCGCGGTCCTACGCACTACCTCGTGCACTCTGTCAAACGACGCGGCTGCCTCGAGCTGCGGCAGCCGCCGCAGCAGGTCGCGGGCGAACTCATGTAACAACGCTCTTCCCAGCCGATATTGATGGTCGTGCATCTTACCATCGGGACGCTCAGAATGAGCCGCGCGAAGGACGGCCTCCTTCAGACTTCTTGCAGCTCGTACATGATCGACGACGCAGTCACGGTGGCGCTGCTTTTTGAAGCGAGCGACTAGTTCACCGAGACAGCTCGGGGGATTGCTCGCCTTGCCACAACGGTCGCCCGTCGTCCGACATCCAGAAGGAATGGTCGTCGTGCCGCACTTCATGTTCTCGTCCCTGCCTTGTAGGGCCTCCGGATGACCGTGTCCCCGCCCTGCAACAATTCGAACGTAGCGTGGATGCGTATGCAATCAGTTCCGGAAGTTCTGAAGGCTTGAATAGAGTTGAAGCGTTAACGAACAACAAGAGAGCCCGGCTTGTCCAACGGGGCTCAAATTGCAGCGTGATCCATCGGACATGCCGCCGCAAAGAAGCCGGAGCTCTCCGTCTGAACGCACGCCGTTAAATTTGACCGCGCTGGGTTAATCGTATCGCGAAGCTTCTTCGATATCGATGCTCGAACATAGGAGCATCAGGCAGCATATGATTAGCCAACCCTTGTCGCAACTTGAACAAATCGATCTCAAAGAGGTCTGGTCCCATGAGGCGAGTTCGTTCACGCCGTGGCTGGCGCTTGAGTCGAACATTGCGCTTCTAGGTAACGCGCTAGGGCTTGAGTTAGAGGTAGAAGCCCAAGAAAAGGCGGTCGGCCCCTTTCGCGCCGATATCCTGTGTAAGGACCTCCAGAAAAACACATGGGTACTCATCGAAAATCAGCTGGAGCGAACGGATCACAGTCATTTAGGTCAGGTCCTTACCTATGCGTCTGGACTGGGCGCAGTGACGATCATTTGGATCGCAGCCCGGTTCACGGAAGAACACCGCGCGACTTTGGACTGGCTAAACAAGATCACGGATGGCAGCTTTCGGTTCTTCGGTGTTGAGGTTGAACTCTGGCGCATCGGAAACTCATCGCCCGCTCCGAAATTCAACATCGTGTCGAAACCCAACAATTGGTCGCAGTCTGTAGCAACAGCCGCACGTGCTCTAGACGAGACGGAGCTCTCCGACACGCGAATAATGCAGCGGAACTATTGGACCGGCTTGAACGCGGCGCTCAATATGGAATGCGGGCCTGTCTCAGGAAACAAGAAGCCCCAGCCCCAATCGTGGATGTCGTACCCGATCGGGAGATTTGGGTTCTATCTAGGTGCGGCAGTTGCAAAGAATAAGCGTCAAATCAGAGCCGAACTGTACCTGTACGGAGAGCGAGCAAAGGCATTCTATTCCATGCTCGAAGCAAAGCGGTCGGAGATCGAAGACGATCTTGGTTATACGCTATCGTGGGAAGAGCTGCCTGATGGGCAAGACTCTCGCATTGCATGCTACCGAGACGATATTGATCCAACAGACACTGAAGATTGGCCCACCCAGCATATATGGCTGGCTAAAAAGTTGAACGAGTTCAACCGAGCGTTTGCTTTGCGAATTAAGGCATTGCAAGCCGATGAGACGCGCGAAAGCTTTCAGCCGAATGAGGCTGCATAGGCTGAGGCGCTTCGGGCCGGTAACGCAATGAAATGGAAGCTCTTAGGAGTGCCCGCGGCACCATTGATGTACGGTCAGGCGTTTTTCCGGCAGGCGGCTTTGCCGGTGGCGCAACGAGGAAGGCCCCCCGCTAGCACTTAAATGCGAAGTCGCCGTTTCGGGTTGAGCCGAAAGGGCGAGGCCCGGGTAAGCCCATGCGGGCATACAGCCCGGGTGGGGGGCTACACACTGGTAGCGGGAGGTAGAATGCGCCGTGTGCCCGCCCCCGGCGGCTGGAAGGGCCCCCAAAGCGCGGCCGCTCCGTCGGTCCTGGTTACCTGGTTCCTGCTCCCTCATGCCTGTATCCGCATGAGGTTGCGCTTGACGGTTGCAACAGCGGGCTGGTCCGACTGCCCGGTTGATACTTGAGGTCCCGGGGTTGAACCTGCTCGCGCCTTGCCGCTCGAGCTTTAGTCGACGCGCGGGGGCATCCGAGGCCGAAGGCCGATCCTGAGTCCCAATCATCGACGGCGCGATCGTAAATGGCGGTGCAGGTCGGTAAGGCTGATGTGGCGCGAAATCCGGGCTCTGTCCGGACCGCCAACAAGAGTTGAGGCCGGCACACTGTCCCTATTTTTCACCATGTCGGGAACACCGGCCTTTCGTGCTACCAATCGCCACTTTCGTCGATACTCCGCTGTCGACCACGGCATCCCTGTCACGTCGTTTATGACAATTGGCCCAACTCGTTCATTGATCAGACGGATTATTTCATCTTGGCCGCCCAGCTCATCGAGGATCATTGGAGCCGTCCTTAGATCAGCTTCCATGAGCTTACCCGCCGATCCGGTGGTGTGGCGCAAAACCAGATTCTTATCGATATGCGACCAGCACAAACCTCTGACCCACTTCTTCCCTTGCCAGATCACGTCAGACTCGTCGGGCTCCGCGATTGGCACCCACTCTCCGATCACATCCTTCTGGCTGAGCCCCAACTCAAACTGCAGCGCCTGAGCAAGGGCGATCGAGTACCACCCAAAATGCGCCCGAGCCTCGGCTCGGATCGCCTTCACATGATCGGACGTCAACTGTACGAGACGGGGTCCTTGGGTACGAAACCTGCTTTCACGCAAAATCTCAATTAACCGCAGACACTCGTCGTCCTCTAGAATAGTGAACCCGAACCTGAAAAGGGTGCGTAGCCGACCGATCAGTGCGTGCCCCGCAGCGATCCTGCCGCCGGAAGACCAGTCCTTGTACCAAGCCAACAGCGTTTTCGACTTAACTCCTCGGAGCTGAAGGTGCCCGTGTTTCTCGCTGATGCGCTCCATCATGCGATCCTGTTTGACGCGAGCTTGGTATCCGAGTCTTTGAAAGGGGGAGTGCGCATCAGTTCGATACAGCGCGATTATATTTCTAAGCGTGTAGCCCATTGGGTGCTTCGAGGCTCCTAGTGGATGGACATCGCTAAAATCAGGGCAACCAGCGCAACCGCACCGATGATGCCGACAACTCCTTGCGCAGATACGGCGGTACCAAAAAACTTTATCTCAAGCCGTTGGGGATGAGCCACGTTGGTTCTCCTGTTTTCCCCCGACTCGGTCGCCGAGCCGGATGTGCAGCATTGGCTCTACCCTGACAGGCGGCGACAAGGGCCGTCGGCCGCTTTATCGAAAAGGGCGTTGAATCAGAAGCTTAGATGACGTGCGTTGTCATGCACGCTCTCGGGAAAAAACCGCTGACGATTGCGGTACTCGGTCGCTATGGCCTCAAGCCGCTGACATCGCAGAAAAATCGGTGCGCTGTTTTGAACACGCGGGGCGCGACCGTCAAATTGGGCGCTTGCAGACTCGCAACCAGAGGCCGAACCAATAGGTTAGCGATCTTCAGCGGTTTTTTCGCCCCCGTGCCGCTGCAAGGCGCAGCATGATATTTCGAGGGGCGGGCCGCGACCCGCGCCAGTCCTAAAGATGTTGACCATCGGGGACGCCGCGCATGCTCCTCTGCCGGGAGTTTGTCACCGGACAATCATTGCCAGCGACCACTCGGTTTCGTTCGCGCGGCGATCGTCGTCTCAATTTCCTGAACCATCTCTCGTACCCGTTCTGCGAGCCGTTCGAACAGCGCTTGCCTCTGCCTATCGGGTGCAGTTCTCGCCAACCGAGCACAATAGCCTGCCTCCGCTCGAAACTTATCAAGTTGAGCAATAAGTTCTTCCATTTTCGGTCTTCTATCCCCCCCGCTCCAAGAGCTGTTTAGCGGGGACCTACCCGCCCGACACCTGGGAAATTTCCCAGGGTCCCAAGGCGTACAATGGCGGTTGCCCTCATGGAGAAAGACGGCTCAAGGGGGCGGGAGCTTCTAGCGCGACGCTCGACGATGGCGTCACGGTTGCGCTGCTTTTTGAAGCGAGACAGGCGCCAGATGCGGCGCCGTAGAACTACTGGGCAAAAATTAACATTGCTGCAGTGCACCCACGATGCTTGCTGTTGAGGCACTGAAAGCTTCATAAGTCGTCGAGATCAATTGGATCGGGGATGTCTCCGGAACTGATCGACGAAGGACCATTTGTGATGACCGATTTTTCCAGCATTCAGCAACATCTTACCGCTATCACAACCGCCCAGACCGATTTCGCGAAGTCGTCGTTCGAGGCCAGCAAGGCCTATTTCGAAAA
>NZ_JBVVOY010000042.1:0-30453 GCF_055807535.1 Bradyrhizobium sp. Kon37 | reverse complement strand
GGACGTGCGTGCCCTCCTCGTCGGCCTGCATCAGGCGGCTGTAGGAAGCGATGTCACCAACAATGATGGCCGCGAGACGACGAGGCATAGGGCCGTGCGTGGGCGGCTCGTCATTCCCGGATCTGAAGTTGCGAATTTCGCCCATCGCGGGGGGACTCCACAAACTTACAAGGCAGGCCCCCAGCCTACGACCGCCAGAGGCGATCGTCTGTGAAGGTTATCACATCGATGAAGTCGGGCAATGTCGGAAGAACCGCAGGGCGTCGAGTTCCGAAAAGCGAAGGCGTCACGTCGAATGAACCTTCTTGAGCCCATCGACGACTAATGCCCGGCGTGGAACCAATCACCTCGCTCCGCCGATGATCGTGTCAGTGATGTGCGGACCTTGAACGCGTCGCACCTGGGCCGCGTCTACAGCGTACCGCTCAGTTGCTGCATGCGAGGCCATCATGAAGTTTTTCCTCGTTGCTGCCGTCTTCCTCGCCGCGTTTGCCGGCGCGGCCCACGCCGAGGAGGCCGACGATATCCGTGAGGCCAGCAAGGCCGAAGCCGAGACCTTCAACGCGCGCATGTATGCCGGCGCACCCGGCAACAAGGCCTATGCCTGCTTCGTGCGGCGCTACGACGCCGAGCATCTGGCGCGCCATCCGAAGCAGAAGGTCGCCTCGATGAAGCTGCTGATCTCGGCGGAGATGGACACGGAAGACAAGCAGCTCCACAACTCCTTCCGCCTCGGCTTCAGATATCGTCACCGTTCCGGCGATTTCGATTCCAGCGGCTCCTGTCATCACACCGTGTTCACCAAGGACGGCACCGAGATCCGCCTCGGTTGCGGCGTCGACTGCGAGGGCGGCGGCATCGGGGTCGCGCTCTCGAAGGACGACAAATCGGCGATCGTGCGGCTCGCGCGGGTCAGGGTCTGGCAGAACAACAAGCCGGATGAGGAGGCCGAACTGTCGCTGGTCGCCGGAGCCGACGACGGGATTTTCCGCCTAGATCGAACGGACAACAAGGAATGCGCCTCGCTCGTGACCGACCGCAAGGAACTCGCCGCGCTCCGCCACAAATGATATGTGTCCGGCGCAATCGAGGGAGATCATCATGAACCGGCGGAACATGTTGTGGAGCGCCGTCTCGGGCCTGGGCGCGGCGCTTGGCGCCTCCAGCGCGAAGTCTGCGACGGACGCCGGCACGGGCAACAAGCTGAAGGTGGTCTATCATTTGAGCGATGCCGAGAAGGTCAATTTCGTGCTCGGCAACATCCAGAACCATCTCGACGGCGTCGGCGGTCCGGACCATGTGACGATTGCGCTGGTGATCCACGGGCCGGCGCTGAAGGCGTTTCACGCGGCGCAGGCCAATCCTGACATCAGCAAGCGCGTCGGCGATTTCTCCAAGGATGGCGTCGAGCTTGCCGCCTGCGGCAACACGATGAAGGCGCAGAACGTCACGCTCACGGATCTCCTGCCGGGCTTCGTCAGCGCGGAGAAAGGCGGCGTGGTCCGTTTGGCCGAGCTCCAGTCGCAGGGCTATCTCTATCTCCGGCCGTAGGGGCGCGGGAGGCGCCGCTACATTATCCGTCATTGCGAGCGCAGCGAAGCAATCCAGTCCCTCCACGGAGGCAGACTGGATTGCTTCGTCGCAAGGGCTCCTCGCAATGACGGCGGAGCGGGTTGCGCGAGCGAGTGCCACACCCTCGCAACGCGCTTGACTTACCCATAACTCCACGGTTATGAGTACATCCATAACTTACAGGTTATGGATTATATGCCCGCCGCCGCTCACGACCTTCTGTTCAGGACGCTCGCCGACCCCACCCGTCGGGCGATCTTCGAGCGCTTGTGCCGCGAGGGCGAACAGACGGTCGGGGCCCTGACGGCACTGTCGGGCGTGTCCCAGCCGGCGGTCTCAAAACATCTCGGCGCGCTGAAGCAGGCTGGCCTCGTGCGCGACCGGCATCAAGGGCGGCAGACCCATTACAGCGCCCAGCCCGGCGCGCTCAATCCGCTGATCGACTGGACCAGCCAGATGGCCGGGTTCTGGCAGAACCGGCTCGACGCGCTCGACGATCTCCTGAAGAGGATGGACCAATGAACGAATCCGCGACCGAAACCCGATCTGTCGTCATCGAGCGCGAATTTGCCTTTCCGGCAGAGCGGATCTGGCGCGCGCTGACGCAGCCACATCTGATCGAGGAATGGCTGATGAAGAACGACTTCAAGCCGAACGTGGGCCACCGCTTCAACCTTCGCGGCGAGTGGGGCGGCGTGCTGGACTGCGAGGTCCTCACCATCGAGCCGCAGAAGACGCTCGCCTACACCTGGAATTTCTCGCATGACGACGCGGCGTTCGATCTCAAGAGCGTCGTGACCTTCACGCTGACGCCGACGGGCGCAGGCACTCACTTGCGTGTCGAGCAAGCGGGCTTCAGCCCGACGCAGAAGCAGGCTTTCGGCGGCGCGCATGCCGGCTGGAAGCAGTTTTTTGCCAAGCTGGACGAGCTGCTGGCGCGGGCAGATTAGCTCGGCCGCCGGCCTTCATTCGATCATCTCAAAAGGAGGTTTCATTGACCGGAAACATGTGGATTCGGCAGATCCATCGCTGGCTGTCGATCGCTTTCACGCTCGCCGTCATCGCCAACATCGTCGCCCTGACGCTGCAAGTCCAGGCGACGTGGATCGGCTTGCTCGCGTTCGTCCCATTGATCCCATTGCTTGCGACCGGGCTCTACATGTTCGCGCTGCCATATCTCGGCCGCCGCCGCGGCGCCCGACAAGAGGCGTGAACATGAAGAAGGCCGTGACCGCGAAAAACAGCAGCACGACGAAGACGGATGGCGCTTCGCCGTCCAGGATGATCGACGGCAGGATCAAGAAGCTCGGCGACTGGCGCGGCGAGATGCTCGGGCGAATCCGCGGCCTGATCAAGGAGGCCGATCCTGAAATCGTCGAGGAATGGAAATGGCGCGGCGTTCCCGTGTGGGAGCACGACGGCATCATCTGCACCGGCGAGACCTACAAGGCCGTGGTGAAGATGACGTTTGCCAAAGGCGCGGCGCTGGAGGATCCCGCGGGCCTGTTCAACTCGAGCCTCGACGGCAACGTGCGCCGCGCGATCGATATTCGCGAAGGCGAAAAGATCAACGAGAAGGCGTTGAAGGCGCTGATCCGCGCGGCCGTGGAGCTGAATGCGTCGAAAGCCAAGAAGAAGCCGGCCAAACGTTCCGGATAGAACAGCCGTTGTGGAGCCACGAACGCTTTCCTTCTCCCCTTGTGGGAGAAGGTGGCGCGAAGCGCCGGATGAGGGGTCTCTATCGACACGGAAATGTGGAGAGATACCCCTCACCGCAGTGAGCTTGTGTCTCCCTGCGTCGCCGCCCTCTCCCCCAAGGGGCGAGGGCACATCAATGCGCATCTCGCCGTATTGCTCCGAATAGTCAGCCGCCCTCAGGCGACCGCCGAGATCGGGCGCGGGCTCACGACGTATTCGCGCAGCACCTTGTCGTTGGCGTCGACCTCGATCAGCGCCACGTCGTAGGTCCAGAGATCGGCCAAATGCTGGAGCACGCGCTTGGCGTCGGTCTCGTTCAGCTGCGCGCCCTTGATGACATGGTGATGCAGGATCAGCCGCCGGTCGCCGGAGAGGTCGACGTCGACCACCTCGATATTCGCGTCGATGTAGCCGACATCGTGCTGCCGTGCCAGCTCGCGCCGGACGCGGCGGAAGCCGCGCTCGTCGTGGATGGCATCGACGCGGATGCCGGCGCGTTCCTCGGGATCGTCATGCAAGTGGAACATGCGGAGGTGCCGCATCAGCTTCGGACTCAGGAACTGGGCGATGAAGCTTTCGTCGCGGTAGTTGGCCCAGACGTCGCGCAGCACACCCATCACGTCGTTCTTGCCGGCGATGTCCGGGAACCATTCGCGGTCCTCGTCTTCCGGCCTTGTGACGATGCGCTCGATGTCCTGCATCATGGCGAAGCCGAGCGCATAGGGATTGAAGCCGGAAAAGCGCTGGTCGTCGAATTCAGGCTGGAACACGACGTTGGTGTGCGACTGCAGGAATTCGAGGAAATTGCCGTCGCTGATGCGGCCCTGCTGATGCAGCTTGGTCATGATGCGATAGTGGACGTAGGTCGCCGTCCCCTCGTTCATCACCTTGGTCTGGCTCTGCGGATAGAAATATTGCGCGATGTGGCGCACGATGCGCAACAGCTCTCGCTGCCAGGGCGCCAGCCGCGGCGCGCTCTTCTCGAGGAAATACAGCAGGTTCTCCTGCGGCAGGCCGAGCAGCTTGCGGCGGCGTTCGATGCTGAGCGCGGACCGGGTCTTGCTCTTTCCCGCCGGCACGGTGCGCCAGAGGTCGTTGAAGACCTCCTCCTCATGCTGGCGGCGGCGCCCTGCCCGCTTCTCTTCGGCGCGCAGATCGAGCTTCTTCTTGCCGGGATAGCGGTCGATCCCATGCGACATCAGCGCATGCGCGGCATCGAGGGTGCGCTCGACCTCGACCCGGCCGTAGCGATCTTCGCATTGCATGACGTAGTTCTTGGCGAAATCGAGATAGTCCAGGATGCCGTCGGCGTCGGTCCACTGCTTGAACAGATAGTTGTTCTTGAAGAAGTGGTTGTGGCCGAAGGCGGCGTGCGCGATCACCAGGGTCTGCATCGTCGCCGTGTTCTCCTCCATCAGGTAGGAGATGCAGGGCGAGGAGTTGATCACGATCTCATAGGCGAGCCCCATGAGGCCCTTGCGGTATGAGGCCTCGTGATACGCAAAGTGCTTTCCGAACGACCAGTGCTTGTAGAACAGCGGCATGCCGACCGACGAATAGGCGTCCAGCATCTGCTCGGCGGTGATGACCTCGATCTGGTTCGGATAGACGTCGAGCCCGAGATCTTTCGTCGCCACCTCCTCGCAGGCATCCGTGATGCGCTGCAAGGTGTGGAAATCCCAATCGGCGCCTTCGAACAAGCGTTCCGTCATGGAGCGGCTTTCTCCTGGGCAGTGTCGCGGCGCTGAAACAGATCGTGGAACACCGGAAAAATCTCGCTGCGCTCGCTGACCTTGCGCATCGAGAGCGGTGCGCCGCTGTTGCGCAGGCGCTCGTAGAGGGTCCAGAGCGAAGAGTCGGACAGATCGAAGGCACTGCCGCCGGACTCGCCGACCTCGAGATAAGCGAAGAACTGGCAGACCGGCAGGATCTTGTCGGTCAGCAGCATGCCCGCGAGCTCGCCGTCGGAATAGGAATTGTCGCCGTCGGAGGCTTGCGCGGCGTAGATATTCCAGTCCGACGGGCTGAAGCGTTCGCGCACGATCTCGTGCATGGCCTGCAGCGCGCTGGAGACCAGCGTGCCGCCGGAGGCCGGACCATAGAAGAAGGTCTGCTCGTCCACCTCCTCGGCGCGATCGGTGTGGCGGATGAAGACGATGTCGACATGCTTGTAGCGGCGCTTCAGGAACACGTAGAGCAGCATGTAGAAGCGCTTGGCGAGATCCTTCATGTGCTCGGACATCGAGCCCGACACGTCCATCAGGCAGAACATCACGGCCTGGGCAACGGGCTTGGGCACCGTCTCGAAGCGGCGGTAGCGGATGTCGATCGGATCGATGAAGGGAATGCGCTTGGACTTCGCCTTCAGTTTTTCGAGCTGGGCCAGCAGCAGCAGGCGTTCGTCCTCATCCGCGCATGCGGCGATGGCGGCTTCCAGCTCTTCGATCTCCTCCTTGCTGGGACGCTTGAGCGCGATACGGCGCGCCATTGCGCGCCGAACCGTCCGGCTCACCGAGATGTTGGACGGCGAGCCCGACGTGGTGTAGCCGGCGCGCTGGATGCCCTCGCTCTCGGTCTGCGCGATCTTGCGTTTGGCGAGATCAGGAAGCTCGAGATCATCGAGGAAGAGATCGACGAATTCGTCGCGGCTGAGCACGAAGCGGAAGGCGTCCTCGCTGTCGCCTTCGCCGGGACCGGAATCCTTGGCGCTGCCCTGGCCGGAGCGCTGGAGATAGTCGCCCTCGATGAACTTCTTGTTCCCGGGCAACACCATGTCGCGCGTTCCGCCGTCGCGGCGGAAACGCGGCTCGTGCATGCCGTCGAGCGGAATGGTGACCTCGCCACCCTCCAGGACGTCCTTGATGTCGCGTTCCTGCGAGGTCTTCTTGACGGCGCCCTGCACCAGGGATTTGGCCCGACGCAAGAACCGCTGCCGGTTCTCGAGACTCTTGCCGCCTGGGTTCAGGCGCCTGTCAATAATGTGAATCGGCACTTTTCCATCCGCCTCAACCGGCCTGCTTCACGCGCATGTACCATTCGACGAGCCGGCGAACCTGACGCTCGGTGTAGCCGCGCTCCACCATGCGTGCGACGAACTCGCCGTGCTTCTTCTCCGTCTCGCCGTCCTTCTTCGACCCGAAGGAGATGACCGGAAGCAGGTCCTCGACCTGGGAGAATATCCGCTTTTCGATCACATCGCGAATCTTCTCGTAGGAGATCCAGGTCGGATTCTTGCCACCGTTCTGGGCGCGCGACCGTAACGAGAATTTGACCACCTCGTTGCGGAAATCCTTCGGGTTGGCGATGCCCGCCGGCTTCTCGATCTTGGTCAGCTCCTGGTTCAAGAGTTCGCGATCCAGCAGCTGGCCGGTGTCGGCGTCCTTGAAATCCTGGTCCTCGATCCAGGCATCGGCGTAGTCGACATAGCGGTCGAACAGGTTCTGGCCGTAATCCGAGTAGGATTCGAGATAAGCCTTCTGGATCTCGTTTCCGATGAACTCGGCATAACGCGGTGCAAGGTCCGCCTTGATGAATTCGAGGTAGCGCTTCTCGACTTCCTCGGGCAGCTGCTCGCGCTTGATCGATTGCTCCAGCGCGTACATCAGATGCACGGCGTCGGCGGCGACTTCCTGCGGATCGTGGTTGAAGGTCGCAGCCAGGATCTTGAAGGCAAAGCGGGTGGAGACACCGTCCATGCCCTCGTCGACGCCGGCGGCATCGCGATATTCCTGGACGCTGCGCGCCTTCGGATCGGTCTCCTTCAGGCTCTCGCCGTCGTAGACCCTCATCTTGGCGTAGGTCGTGGAATTTTCGTGCTTGCGCAGGCGCGACATCACCGAGAACCGCGCCAGCGTCTCCAGCGTCGCGGGCGCGCAAGGCGCGGCCGCGAGCTCGGAGCCTTGGATCAGCTTCTCGTAGATCTTCTGCTCCTCCGTGATCCGCAGGCAATACGGCACCTTGATCACGCAGATGCGGTCGATGAAGGCCTCGTTGTTCTTGTTGGCCTTGAAGCTCGACCACTCGGCTTCGTTGGAGTGCGCGAGGATGACGCCGGTGAACGGAATCGCGCCGATGTTCTCGGTGCCGATGTAGTTGCCTTCCTGCGTCGCGGTGAGCAGCGGGTGCAGCATCTTGATCGGCGCCTTGAACATCTCGACGAACTCGAGCACGCCCTGGTTGGCGCGGTTGAGGCCGCCGGAATAGCTGTAGGCGTCGGGATCGTTCTGCGCGTAGGTTTCGAGCTTGCGGATGTCGACCTTGCCGACCAGCGAGGAGATGTCCTGGTTGTTCTCGTCACCCGGCTCGGTCTTGGCGATGCCGATCTGGCGCAGCCGCGACGGCTGGATCTTTGCGACCCGAAACTGGGAAATGTCGCCGCCAAAGGCTTCCAGCCGCTTGTAGCACCACGGGCTCATCAGGCCGGTGAGACGGCGGCGCGGAATGCCGTATTTCTCTTCCAGCATCGGGCCGAGCTGATCCGGATCGAACAGGCTGAGCGGGCTTTCGAACACGGGCGAGAGCTCGTCGCCGGCCTTGAGCACGTAGATCGGGTGCACTTCCATCAGCGACTTGAGCCGCTCGGCGAGCGAGGACTTGCCGCCGCCGACCGGACCGAGCAGATACAGGATCTGCTTGCGCTCTTCGAGGCCCTGCGCCGCGTGACGGAAGAAACCGACGATGCGCTCGATGGTTTCTTCCATGCCGTAGAAGCCGGCGAAGGCCGGATAGGTGCGGATCGTGCGGTTCAAAAAAATACGGCCAAGGCGTGGGTCCTTGGCCGTGTCAATCGTCTGGGGCTCACCGATCGCTGCTAGCAGTCGTTCGGCCGCGTTCGCGTATTTCATGGGATCGCTTCGACACGATTCCAGATATTCCGCCATCGACATGTCGTGTTGGCTTCTCGCCTCGAACGACTTAGCGAAAGCGTTGAATAGAGAATCGTTGTACATGATCCCTCTCCGCGTGAGTTCCGCTACACAATTGAACGAAAGCAGCGACCGGACCGTTCCTTAGCGCCACTCTCGAATCAGCGTGAGCACATGACGATCATTCGACACCCGGGCGCCTTCTCGGCGCAACGCACAACGTAGGCACAGGGCGAGTTACGAACAGGCACCTGCCTGATATTTGAGCGAATCTTTGTCTATATTGGCTCATTTCCAGAAAATGTCACTCGCTCGCAACATCCGGGCGTTACCGGGGATGCGTTCATCCGGCGCCCCATCATAGCGATCTGCGAACGGCGATCTTATGACGCTTGTACGGCGAAGCCTTGGGTGCCGCGTTCATCTTCCTGCTGCAATGCGGTGCGTGGACCGCCGGCGGCGTGACAGTCGCGGCAAGCGCGCAGCAGTGTATCAAAATCGGTCGCCAGGCCCTCCGACTGGATGACGATACGGTCGTTCTGCCGATCGTCCTGCGCACAACAGGCCAAGCCGCGGATGGTGCAGAGCTGCCGCTGCAAGGCCGGCGTCGGCGTCAGCACGATCACCTTGCGCCCGCGGCGTTCTTCAGCCGAAATCTCCGCGATCGAGTCCCACAGCAGAAATTCATTGCCGATGCGGAGATCGCGGATGCCATAGGGGGTGACGATCACCACCGATCCCCGTTCGGCGGGGAGCATCCAGATCAGCCGACCGGTCATCAGGGCGAACACCACCACGCCAGCAGAGCCGACCGTCGTGTCGTAATCGCCAAAAGCATCCCACCAGCCCAAGGCGAGTGTCGCGCTGAGCAGCGTCGTGGCGAAGCCCGCTACGACCAGCAGCCGGGTTTGGGTCGTACATGGACCGATTTCGAGATCGTGGGACGCATCGACGCTTCCGGTCGACGGGGCCGATTGGGGACTGTCTGTGACAGCGAGCGCCAGACGGTCATGATGTGCTTGCATGCTTTCCCCCAGCATGGCCATTCGCGACCGAGCCACGACGCATCAGGCGGACCGGAATCCGCTGATGAGTACTCCGCGCAGCCACTAGCGACGAGCCGAGGCAGCTGACGTTACGCAACGAGACCAGGCCGATTTCTCACGGCCAACGACCTTTTACGCAACTCGGCTCCCTCTACGCGGATCGCCATGACCGCGACGGAGTTACACTGGAGGATATGACGCCCATACCCTTGATTGGTTCCCTCAAGGATGCATGTAAGCTAGAGGATAGCGCGTCAGGACCGGCGCGGAAACCCCTCGCCCGCAGGCTTGGAGATAAATTAGCATCATGAATCCCGTCAAAGAACTGGAAAAGCACGGACAAGCCGTCTGGCTGGACTTCCTGGCCCGCGGCTTCATCGCCAAGGGCGACCTGAAGCGGCTGATCGACACCGACGGCGTCAAGGGCGTCACCTCCAACCCCTCGATCTTCGAGAAAGCGATCGGCAGCTCGGACGAATACGACGCGCCGATCGGCAAGGCGTTGAAGCGCGGCGATCGGTCGGTCGCCGACCTGTTCGAGGCCGTCGCGGTCGAGGACATCCAGAACGCCGCCGACGTGCTGCGCCCGGTCTACGACCGCCTGAAGGGCGGCGACGGCTATGTCAGCCTGGAAGTCTCGCCCTATCTGGCGATGGACACCGGTGAAACGGTCACCGAGGCGCGGCGGCTCTGGAAGGACGTCAACCGCAAGAATCTGATGGTGAAGGTGCCGGCGACGCCGGAGGGCCTGCCGGCGATCGAGACCCTGATCGGCGACGGCATCAGCATCAACATCACGCTGCTGTTCTCCAGGGACGTCTATCTGCAGGTTGCCGAGGCCTATCTCGCCGGTCTGGAGACATACGTCGCAGGTGGCGGCGACCCCTCGCACGTAGCGAGCGTGGCGAGCTTTTTCGTCAGCCGCATCGACTCGGTGGTCGACAAGCAGCTCGACGAGAAGATCGCCCGCGCCAACGACCCGAGCGAGAAGGAACGGCTCGCCGCGCTGAAGGGCAAGGTCGCGATCGCCAATGCGAAGGTCGCCTACCAGGATTACAAGCGCCTTTTCTCAGGTCCCCGCTGGGACAAGCTCGCGGCCAAGGGCGCCAAGCCGCAGCGCATGCTGTGGGCCTCAACCGGCACCAAGAACAAGGATTACAGCGACGTCCTCTATGTCGAGGAATTGATTGGTCCCGACACCATCAACACCGTGCCGCCGGCGACACTGGATGCGTTCCGCGACCACGGCACGCCGCGCGACAGCCTGGAAGAGAATGTCGACGAGGCCAGGCGCGTTCTGGACGAACTGGAGCGCTCCGGCGTCTCCCTCGACGCCATCACCGAGGAGCTCGTCAAGGACGGCGTCAAGCAGTTCGCCGACGCCGCCGACAAGCTCTATGGCGCGGTCGCCCACAAGCGCGCCACCGTGCTTGGGCCCGCGATCGACCGCCAGCTTCTCTCGCTAGGCGACGGTCTCGGCAAGGCCGTTGCCAAGAGCACCGAGGAATGGCGCGCATCCGCCAAGATCCGCCGGCTGTGGCAGCGCGACAAATCGGTCTGGACCGACACCGACGAGGATAAATGGCTCGGCTGGCTCGACAGCGCCGCCAAGGCCGACGTGGCCGACTATGAGGATTATGCCAGCCGCGTGAAAGGCCAGAAATTCTCCGACGCCGTCGTGCTCGGCATGGGCGGATCAAGCCTCGGGCCGGAGGTGCTGGCCGAGACCTTCGGCAAGAAGCCCGGGTTCCCGAAGCTGCACGTGCTGGATTCCACCGATCCGGCACAGGTGCGGGCAATGGAGGCCAGGATCGACATCGCCAACACCGTGTTCATCGTCTCCAGCAAGTCCGGCGGCACCACCGAACCGAATGCGATGAAGGATTATTTCCACGAGCGCGTCGCGCAGGCGGTCGGGCCGAAGGTCAAGACCGGCCATCGCTTCATTGCGGTCACCGATCCCGGGTCGTCGCTGGAGAAGGCGGCGAAGACGCTGAACTACGCGCGCATCTTCCACGGCGAGCCCTCCATCGGCGGACGCTACTCGGTGCTCTCGCCGTTCGGGCTGGTGCCGGCGGCAACCGCGGGCATCGATATCAAGACCTTCATCAAGCACGCGCTTGCGATGGCCCGCTCCTGCGGACCGGACGTGCCGCCAAGTGAGAACCCCGGCGTGCAGCTCGGCCTTGCCATGGGCCATGCAGCGCTCGAAGGCCGCGACAAGGTGACGATCCTGTCGTCGAAGAAGATCGCCGATTTCGGCGCCTGGGCCGAGCAGCTCATCGCGGAATCGACCGGCAAGGATGGCAAGGGCCTGATCCCGATCGACGGCGAGCCGCTGGGCGAGCCCGCGGTCTATGGCAATGACCGGCTCTTCATCGACATCCGTATCGAGGGTGAGGCGGATGCCGCCCATGACTCGCAGCTTGCTGCGATCGAAGCGGCCGGCCATCCCGTCGTGCGCATCGTGATGAAGTCGATCGACCATCTCGGCCAGGAGTTCTTCCGCTTCGAGATGGCAACGGCGGTGGCGGGCAGCATCCTCGGCATCAACCCGTTCGACCAGCCGGACGTGGAAGCGGCCAAGATCAAGACCCGGGAGCTCACCGCCTCGTTCGAAAAGACCGGCGCGCTGCCGGCCGAACGGCCGGTGGTCAGCACCACCGAGGCCGATCTCTACACCGACGAGACCAATGCCGTGGCCCTGCGCGCCGCCGGCGCCAACGGCGACCTCACCTCATGGCTGAAGGCGCATCTGTCGCGCTCCAAACATGGCGATTATGTCGCCCTGCTCGGCTACATCGCCCGCGACAAGGCGACGATCGACGCACTCCAGACCATGCGGCTCGAAGTGCGCGAGAAGCGACATGTCGCAACCTGCGCCGAGTTCGGACCGCGTTTCCTGCACTCAACCGGGCAGGCCTACAAGGGCGGGCCCGACAGCGGCGTGTTCCTCCAGATCACCGCCGACGATGCCAGGGACTTGCCGGTGCCGGGCCAGAAGGCCAGCTTCGGCGTCATCAAGGCCGCGCAGGCGCGCGGCGACTTCGACGTGCTTACCGAGCGCGGCCGGCGCGCGCTGCGGGTCCACCTGAAGGGTGGGCTCAAGAAGGGTCTCGCGGCGCTCAATGCGGCGCTCAATGACGCACTGAACTAAGGGGAATTCCTCAAATGCAACTCGGCATGATCGGCCTCGGCCGGATGGGCGGCAACATCGTTCGCCGCCTGATGCGCCACGGACATTCGACGGTGGTGTACGACAAGGATGCCAAGGCCGTCGCGGGCCTTGCCGCAGACGGCGCTGTCGGCTCGGCGACGCTCGAAGAGTTCATTGCGAAACTGGAGCGGCCGCGCACGGCTTGGGTGATGCTGCCGGCCGGCCACATCACCGAGACCACGATCGACACGATCGCGGGCGTGATGCAGGAAGGCGACGTCATCATCGACGGTGGCAACACGTTCTGGCAGGACGACGTCCGCCGCGGCAAGGCGCTGAAGAAGCGCGGCATCCACTATGTCGACGTCGGCACCTCCGGCGGCGTCTGGGGCCTCGACCGCGGCTATTGCATGATGATCGGCGGCGAGAAACAGGTGGTCGATCGGCTCGATCCGATCTTCGCCGCGCTCGCGCCCGGCGCCGGCGACATTCCGCGCACGGAGGGACGTGAGGGCCGCGATCCCCGCATCGAGCAGGGCTACATCCATGCCGGCCCCGTCGGCGCCGGGCATTTCGTCAAGATGATCCACAACGGCATCGAATACGGCCTGATGCAGGCCTACGCCGAAGGTTTTGATATTCTCAAGAACGCCAACATCGAGGCCTTGCCGGCGGATCATCGTTACGATTTCGATCTCGCCGATATTGCCGAAGTGTGGCGCCGCGGCTCCGTGATTCCGTCCTGGCTGCTCGATCTCACTTCGACGGCGCTCGCCGACAGCCCGGCGTTGACGGAATATTCCGGTTTCGTCGAGGATTCCGGCGAAGGACGCTGGACCGTGAACGCCGCAATCGACGAGGCCGTGCCGGCCGAAGTCCTGACCGCGGCGCTGTTCGCACGTTTCCGTTCCCGCAAGGAACACACCTTCGCGGAGAAAATTCTCTCAGCGATGCGAGCCGGCTTCGGCGGCCACAAGGAGCCGAAGCAGCCGGCTGCTTCGAAGCCCAAATAGCTCGGAAGTAAAACGTAACAAGCGAAGGCCAATAGTTCGTGACAAAAGACCCGCAAGCCAAGCGCAAGCCGGAAAATTGCGCCTTCGTCATCTTTGGTGTCACCGGCGACCTCACCCATCGGCTGGTGATGCCATCGCTCTACAATCTTGCGGCCGAGCATCTGTTACCGGAAAAGTTTTGCGTGGTCGGCGTCGCCCGCCGGAGCCAGTCGGACGACGAGCTGCGCGACAGCCTGTTGAAGGGCTTGCGCCAGTTCGCGACCCGTCCGGTGGACGACGACATTGCCAGGAAGCTGCTGGAATGCGTGACCTTCGTCGAAGCCGACGCAAAGGATCCGCCATCCTTTGATCGCCTGCGCGAGCATCTGGATTCCCTGGAATGCGCGCAGGACACCGGCGGCAACCGGCTGTTCTACCTCGCGACCCCGCCGGCTGCGTTCGCGCCGACCGCGCGCGAGCTCGGCCGCACCGGCATGATGAAGGAGAACGGCGCCTGGCGGCGGCTGGTGATCGAAAAGCCGTTCGGCACCGACCTCGCCTCGGCGCGCGCGCTGAATGGCGAGCTGCTGAAGATCATGGACGAGCACCAGATCTATCGGATCGATCACTATCTCGGCAAGGAGACGGTGCAGAACATCCTGGTGCTGCGCTTTGCCAACGGCATGTTCGAGCCGATCTGGAATCGCAACCATATCGACCACATCCAGATCACGGTGGAGGAAAAGCTCGGCGTCGGCCATCGCGGCGGCTTTTACGACGCCACCGGCGCGCTGCGCGACATGGTGCCGAACCATCTATTTCAGCTGATGTCGCTGGTCGCGATGGAGCCGCCGGCGCGGTTCGACGCCCATTCGGTGCGCTCCGAGAAGGCCGAGATTCTGACCTCGATTCAGCGCCCGAGCGAAGAGGAAGCGCTGAAGAGCTCGGTGCGCGCCCAATATCTGTCGGGGCGCATCGGCGACGATGAGATCCCGGACTATCGCAAGACCGAGGACGTCAAACCCGACAGCACCACCGAGACCTATGTCGCGCTGAAACTGATGATCGACAATTGGCGCTGGGCAGGCGTGCCGTTCTATTTGCGAACCGGCAAGGCGCTCGGCCACAAGCGCACCGAGGTCGCGATCAAGTTCAAGCAGGCACCGTTGTCGATGTTCTCAGGCACCGCTGTCGATCGCCTCTCCCAGAACTTCCTCACGATCGGCATCGCGCCGACCGAGACCATCGAGCTCCAGTTCAACGCCAAGATCCCGGGGCCGAGCGTCACCATCGACGGCGTCGAGATGAAGTTCCGCTATGGCGACTATTTCCGGGCCGATCCCTCGACCGGCTACGAGACGCTGATCTACGACTGCATGATCGGCGACAACATCCTATTCCAGCGCGCCGACGGCATCGAAGCCGGATGGGAGGCGGTGCAGCCGTTCCTGGACGCCTGGAAGAACGCGGGCGGCAACGGCATCGAGACCTATCAAGCCGGCAGCGACGGCCCCGCCTGCGCCGATGAATTGCTCCGCCGCGACGGCCGAAGCTGGCGCAAGTTTTCGTGACGGCGGCCGGACAGCCGAAGCTCATCGTCGCGGCCGACGCCGAGGCTCTCGCGCGGGCCGCGGCCGAGCGGGTGATGGCGCGAATCGCCGACAATCCCGGGCGCATCGCGATCTGCCTGACCGGCGGCTCCAGCCCGAAGAAGCTCTACCAGCTGCTGGGCAGCGAGGCCTGGCGCGAAAAAATCCCGTGGGAGCGCGTGCACTGGTTCATCGGTGACGAGCGCTTCGTGCCCGAAAGCGACCCCCTCAACAACATGGCGGTTGCCCGCGCGACCTTTCTCGATCGCAACGCGCCCTCCGGCCATGTTCACCCGATCCCGACGACGGCTGACACCCCCGATCAGAGCGCCGAGGCCTATGCGCGCGAGCTGCAGGCTTTCTATGGCGCGGAAAGCCTGGATCCGGCGCGGCCGCTGTTCGACATAGTCTTGATGGGCGCAGGTCCCGACGGCCACACGGCGTCGCTCTTCCCGGGTTACCCCGCGATCGAGGAGACGAAACGCTGGGTGGTCGGCGTCCTCAAGGCCAATGTTGCCCCCTTCGTGCCACGGGTCTCGCTCACCCTGCCCGCGCTGGCGTCCTGCCGCGAAATGCTGTTCGAGATAGCGGGGCACGACAAGCAGCCGATCTTGACGCGCCTGCTCAATGGCGAGACTCTGCCGGCTGTACGCGCGCGCTCGAATGGCGAGACCGTCTGGCTGGTCGACCAGGCCGCGCTTCCAGGGGGAATTCGTGACGGGCGTTGAAGCACCTTGTGCATTGATCGTGATGGGCGTGTCGGGCTCGGGCAAGAGCACGGTTGCAAAAGCGCTCGGCGAGCGCCTCGGCTGGCGCTTCGAGGACGGCGACAGCTTTCATCCCGCCAGCAATGTCGAGAAGATGCGGGCCGGCCATCCCCTCACCGACGAGGACCGCTGGCCCTGGCTCAACGCCATCGCCGACGAGATCGCGCGGGTCTGTGACAAGGGCGAGCACGTGATCATCGCCTGCTCGGCGCTGAAGCATACTTATCGGGACGTGCTGCTGCGCGGACGTGACGACGTCCGCTTCGTCTTCCTCAGGGGCACGAAGGAGCTGATCGCCGCCCGCCTCGCGCAACGCAAGGGGCACTTCATGCCGCCCGGCCTGCTGACGAGCCAGTTCAACACGCTGGAGCCGCCGGAGGCTGGCGAGCACGTGATCACCGTCTCGATCGACGAATCCGTGGAAGCGATCGTGGACGGCGCGGTGCGGCAGCTGAAACTGGGCGGCGCGAAACGCTGAGGCCAAACACCCAAGAAAACATCCAAGGGACCGTCATGACAAAAATCTCGCTCGTCGTCTCCGACGTCGACGGTACGCTGCTGACCAAGGACAAGACGTTGACCGACCGCGCGAGGTCCGCGGTGCAGCGTCTGCACCAAGCCGGCATCGGCTTCACGATTACGTCGAGCCGCCCCGCGATCGGCATGCGCTTCCTGATCGGACCGCTGGCGCTCTGGCTGCCGGTCGGCCCGTTCAACGGCTCCTCGATCGTCGATCCCGAGATGAATCCGGTCGAGCAGCATTTGATCCCGGCCGGCGCGGCCGAGCGAAGCTTGCAAATTCTCCGCGACTTCGGCGCCGACATCTCGCTGTTCACCACCGACAAATGGCTGATCGACAAGCCTGATGGCCAATACGTCGCTCACGAGCAGCACACCATCCGCTCCGATCCCACCACCGTCACGGATTTCTCGCCGTATCTCGCCAGCGCCTGCAAGATCGTCGGCGCCAGCGCCGATGCGGCGGGCCTCGAGCGTTGCGAGAAGGCGATGCAGAAGGCGCTCGGCAGCGAGGCGATGGCAGTGCGTTCGCAAACCTATTATCTCGACATCACCCCGCCCGGCTTCGACAAGGGCACATTCGTGCAAGCCATGGCCAAGCGCCTCGGCATCTCAACGGACGCAGTCGCCACCATCGGCGACATGCAGAACGACCTCGCGATGTTCCGCGTCAGCGGCACCTCGATCGCGATGGGCAATGCGGCCGACAACGTCAAGGAGCAGGCGACCCACGTCACCGCGAGCAACGAGCAGGACGGCTTTGCGGAGGCAATGGAGATGATTTTGAAGCGGAACGGGGTCGCCTAGGTCACTACTTCGACCGCTGCATCGCGGGCTTCTCGCTGCCATGCCTTGCCGCCGACAGATTATGTGCGGTGTTGACCAGCGCGATATGAGTCAGCGCCTGCGGGAAATTGCCGGTCTGACGCTTGGCGCCTGAATCATATTCCTCGGCCAGCAGCCCGACGTCATTGGCGATACCGACCACGCGATCGAACAGGATCTGAGCCTTGTCGAGATCGCCCGACAGCACATGGGCATCGGCCAGCCACAGAGTGCAGGCGAGGAAGGCGCCCTCGATCGGCTGCTTCTCCTCGGACACTTCGCGCGGATCGTGCCGCAGCACAAAGCCGTCAGGCATCATGTGCTTTTCCATCGCCGCTATGGTGCCGCGAATGCGCGGATCCGACGCTTCCAGGAAGCCGACGGCCGGCAGCAGCAGCACGCTGGCATCGAGCAGTTTCGAGCCATAGGACTCGACGAAGGCATTCTCCTCCGCGTCGAAGCCCCTGTTGCAGACGTCGCGATGAATGGCCTCGCGCAAGGTGCGCCAGTGCAGCAGCGGCGCCTTGAAGCCGAAGGTCTCGGCGCTCTTGATGCCGCGGTCGAAGGCGACCCAGGTCATCACCTTGGAGAAGACATAGTGCTTCGGCTTTCCGCGCCGCTCCCAGATGCCGTGATCGGGCTGGTCCCAGACTTCGGCGAGATGCTTCAGCACGGCGCATTCCAGCGCCCAACTCTCGTCGTCGAGCTTGAGCTTGGCCATCCGCGATTGGTGGAAGGCGTCGATCAGTTCGCCGTAGACGTCGAGCTGGAGCTGCGCATGCGCGGCATTGCCGACGCGCACCGGCTGCGCGCCTTCGTAGCCATCGAGCCAACCGGCTTCCCATTCCAGCAGCCGCCGCTGCCCCCAGATGCCGTACATGATCTGCATGTTCGACGGTGAGCCTGCCGCCGCACGCAACAGCCAATTGTGCCAGGCCGAAGCTTCCTCGGTGTAGCCCGAGTTCATCAGCGCCAGCAGCGTGAAGGTGGCATCGCGCAGCCAGCAGAAGCGGTAGTCCCAATTCCTGGCGCCGCCGAGCTTCTCCGGCAACGAAGTGGTCGGCGCCGCGACGATGCCGCCGGTCGGACCGAAGGTCAGCGCCTTGAGTGTGATCAGCGAGCGCACGATCAGGTCGCGATAGTCGCCATCGCGATTACAGTGGCTGCACCAGTCCTGCCAGAATTTTTCCGTCTCCTGAAGCGCGAGCTCCGGGTCGATCGGCGGGGGCGGCTCGAGATGGGAGGGGCCGTAGGTCAGCACGAACGGCACGGTCTCGCCGGCCTTCACCTCGAAATCGGAAACCGTGGTCAGGTCCTCGCCGCGGGTCTTCGCCGGGGTCCGCAGCACGGTCATGTCCTGGCCGGCGACCGCCAGCAGGGAATGGTCGATCCGCCGCACCCACGGGATGTCGACGCCGAAGCCGAAGCGGATGACGAGCTCCATCCGCATCTTCACCGTGCCGCTGACACCGCGGACCAGCCGCACGATGTCGGAGGCCTTGCCGCGCGGCGGCATGAAGTCGATCAGCGCGACGGTGCCGCTCTTGGTCTCAAAGCGCGTTTCGAGGATGAGGGTGTCGCCGAGATAGCGGCGCGACGTCGCGGTGACGCCCTCGTTCGGCGCGATCAGCCAGCGGCCGTTCTTGTGCGTGCCGAGGAGCGCGGCAAAGCAGGCATCGGAATCGAACGCCGGCCAGCACAGCCAATCGATCGAGCCGTTGCGGCCGACCAGCGCCGCAGTCTCGCAGTCGCCGATCAGGGCGTAGTCCTCAATCCTCTGAGACAATGTCGTACGAGCCTTGAAAACGGCAGCCTCGAAGCCCCGGCGATCAACGCCCGCCGGGCAACGAGCGTTCCCGTGTCGCGGCCTTCAAGGCCGCGAGATCGACCTTCGAGGCGATCTTGTCGAGCGTCACAGGCAGGCGCTGGCGCCAGTTCGGATGCTCGTCGATCGTGCCGGGAATGTTGGGCTGGTCGATCACGCCGAGCAGATCCTCCAGTGACACCGCAAGCAGCCGCGACGGCGTGCGCGACAGGAAGGCGAGCACCGAATAGACATCATTGGCGCGGATGCCGTTGGCACGCAGGATCTCGTCGAGCAGGCCGAGCGCATCCCAGCGGGCCTGATCGTTCTCGCCGGGATCGAGCCCGAGCGAGCGCTTCATCCTGAGATCGCTGAAGGAGCGCCAGCCGGCATAGGTCGACAAATCATGTGTGTTCAGCGTCACCAGCGCGTTGGGCCGGTAGTGATCGACGGGCCGGAAGTGACCGGCATCGTCGCGCTCGAACATCATGACGAGGTAGGACCAGATGCCGAAATCCTGCATGGTCTCGCGAAATCCTTCCGGCACCGTGCCGAGGTCTTCGCCGATCACGATGCACTTATGGGCCGCGCTCTCGCGCGCCACGGTCGCGAGCAGCGCCTCGAACGGCATCTGCACATAGGCGCCGTTGTCGGGTTTGAAGCCGCGCGGCACCAGATACAGCCGCTTCAAGCCCAGCACGTGATCGAGACGGATGGCCCCTGAATGGCGCATCGAAGCCGCGAGCATGTCGGCGAACGGCACGAAAGATTGCGCCTCCAGGCCACCGGCATTGAAGCCGGCAAGACCCCAATCCTGGCCGATGGTGTTGAGCACGTCCGGCGGCGCGCCGACCGCGAGATGACGGGAGATCGCCCCCTGCTCGTTCCAGGCATCGAAGCCGTTCGACTGCACGCCGACAGCAACGTCGAGATAAAGCCCGACCCGCATGCCGAGCTGGCCGGCCAGCTCCTTGGCGGCATGCAATTGACTATCGGCCGTCCATTGCACGAATTCGACGAACTCGACCTCGTGCTTGTCGGGCCCGCTGCGCAGCTCGGCGCATTTCGCCTCGTCCGGCTGCTGCCATTCCATGGGCCATTCCCACCACGGCGCCGCGAAGCGATGACGGAGCACCTCGAAGCAGGCAAAGCGGGACAACAGCGGCGCGCGAGCCGCGCGGAAGGCGTCGAACTGGTTGCGGCGGACGCCGCTCGCGGTTTTCACGAAGCTGTCGAAGGCGGCACGCAAGGCCAGCCATTTCAAGGCCGCCATGTCCGAATAGGGCACACGATCACCTTGGCGGAGCCGCGCTGCGGTCGCGGCCGCGTCGGGGACGAGGTCGGGCGAAAATTCCGGGATCGCCTCGACGTCGATATAGAGCGGATTGAGAAACAGCCGGCTGTTCGGCGAATAGGGGCTGCAATCGGCCGGATGGTCGTCGAACAACACATGCAGGGGATTGAGCCCGACGCCGTCGGCCCCCAACTGCTTGGCGAGGCGGACGAGACCGGCGAGGTCGGTGAAATCGCCGATGCCCCAATTGCGCTCGGAGCGAACGCTGTAGAGCTGGACGGCAAGCAGCCAGCCGCGGTCGAAATCCCCGCCGAAGGCCCGCTCCGGCGCCACGATCATCGGCACCTCTTCCGTCACACCTTCGGCATCGGTCAGCGTCAGGCGGTGATAGCCGAGCGGCAGGCCCGCCGGCCAGGCAATCACGGGCTCGCGCGTCTCACCTTGCGCGATCAAATTGCCGTTGCCGGTCATCGTCCATTTGAGCGGCGGCGCACCGATCGTCACCAATTCGGTGCGCGGCTGTCCCAAGGCGCGGACCACCACGGGCCCGCTGACGAAGCGATAAACCCGCTTCTCCGGCAGGGCGTCGAGGATGGATTTGAGGGCCACGGGATCGGTGACCCGCAGCTTTCCGAGGGCATCGACGAATTCAGATTGAACGCCCTTGATCCGGGCTTGAGCTAAAAGATCCATTCGGCACGCAGCTTGCAAGCCATTCTCTGGCCGGGGGAATTGATTTTAACGAGGTCGCGGAAGAGGTTAGTCAGGGTTAACTCGCAAACCGCACCTGCCGTTCCCAACGGAACCAATGACACACAAGCGGCTTTCTATAGTGGTATCAAGCGTAGGTTCCCGGCAAGGGAAACGGGCTCCTGCTTTCTTGTCAATGGCATCACCGTGAACAAGACAATTCAAACTGTCGAGAGTGCCGCAGCGGGCAGCACTTTCCTCATCGAGGACGTCTATCCCCTGATCGACGGCGGGCGCTTCCCCGTGAAGCGGATCGCGCGCGAACCGGTCGAGGTCTGGGCCGACATCTACCGGGACGGCGACGCCGTGGTCGGCGCAGCGCTGATCTGGCGACAGGAGCAGGACCGCGAATGGCAGAGCGAGCCGATGATCCATCACGGCAATGACCGCTGGTCCGGCGCGTTCACACCCGTCGCGCCCGGCAAATATGTCTATGCGATCGAAGCCTGGACCGACGAATTCGCCACCTGGTCGCACGCGGTCGCGCGCAAGCAACGCTCGGGTGCCGACGTCACGCTCGATGCGATCGAGGGCGCCGGCCTCCTGACCAAGGCGCATGGCGCGCAGCAGGACGCCGCCGCCGTCATTGTCAGGCAATGCGAGGACTATCTTCAGACCGGCGACGTTGCCCCGCTGCTGGCAACCGAGCTCGGCGCAGCCATGGCCGAGAGCCAGTCGCGGCCTGATCTCACGCGCTCGGCGCTATTCCCGCTGTTCGTCGACCGCGACAAGGCACGCTTCGGCGCCTGGTATCAGATGATGCCGCGCAGCCAGAGCGTGGTGCCGGGACAGCATGGCACGCTCCGCGACTGCATCGCGCGCGTGCCCGACATCGCCGCGATGGGCTTTGACGTGCTGTACTTCACGCCGATCCATCCGATTGGCCGTACCCGTCGCAAGGGCCGCAACAACACGCCGGTGGCGGGCGACGGCGATCCCGGCTCGCCTTATGCGATCGGCGCCATCGAGGGCGGGCACGACGCGCTGCACCCCGAACTCGGCACGATCGAGGACTTTCGCGCGCTGGTCGCGACCTGCCTGGAATACGGCCTCGAGCTCGCGCTCGACTTCGCCGTGCAATGCTCGCCGGACCACCCGTGGCTGACGCAGCATCCGGAATGGTTCAAATGGCGCCCGGATCGCTCGGTGCGGACGGCCGACGGGCCCTATTCCGATATCGTGATCCCCGATTTTACGTCCGTCGACCGGGCTGGACTGTGGAACGCGTTTCGCGACGCCATGCTGTTCTGGATCGACCACGGCGTCACCATCTTCGCCATCGACAATCACGACACGGCGCCGCTCGCCTTCTGGGAGTGGCTGATCCGTGACATCCGCCGCCGGCATCCCGAGGTGATCCTGTTCTCCAAGACGTTTGCGCGCCCGAAGCTGATGAAGGGTCTCGCCAAGCTCGGCTTTGCACAATCCTTCAGTTATTTCCCCTGGCGCACGGCGAAGTGGGAGCTGGAGCAATATCTCGGCGAGCTGACGCGCTATCCCGAACGTGATTTCTATCGGCCGAACCTGTTCGTGAACACGCCCGACCTGCTGCCCTATCATCTCCAGGGCGGCGAGACCTGGGCGTTCAAATCGCGCGTCGCGCTAGCCGCGGCGCTGTCCGGTAATTACGGCGTCTATAGCGGCTTCGAGTTGCTGGAGCACGACGCAATCCCCGGCCGCGAGGAATATCTCGACTCCGAGAAATACCAGATCAAGCAGCGCGACTGGAACAAGCCCGGCCATATCAAGACCTATATCGCGGAGCTCAATCGCATCCGCAACGAGAATGCTGCGCTTCAGCAGACGGCGAACCTGCGCTTCATCGGCATCGAAGACGGCGAGACGATCGCCTTCGTCAAGGAAGCGACCGACCCGGCCAATGTCGTCGTGGCCGTGGTTGCGCTCTCGCGCCACGTGCGCGAATTCTGGTTGCCGCTCGGCGACGTCATGGTTGACGCCGGCGGGCAGCGACACCATGTGTCGGCACTCGAAAACCTCCTCACCGGCGAACAGGCCCGCATCGAATGGGGCGGGATCAAATTGCGTATCGATCCCGAGCGCGATCCGGCGCTGCTGTTCCGCTGCCTGGCGTAAGGGCGCACGCCATGAACGTATTGTCTTCAGTCGACACCAAGAAAGCCGAGGCTGCCGAGATCGTGGATGAGCTCTGGTACAAGGACGCCATCATCTATCAGCTCCACGTCAAGGCGTTTGCCGATAGCAATCAGGACGGCATCGGCGATTTCGCAGGGCTGACAGAGAAGCTGCCTTATCTCCAGGAGCTCGGCGTCACCGCGCTGTGGCTGCTGCCGTTCTATCCCTCGCCCGGCCGCGACGACGGCTACGACATCGCCGACTACGGCGCGGTCAATCCCGATTTCGGGACGATGAAGGATTTCAAGCGCTTCATCCAGGAAGCGCAGAAGCGCGGGCTTCGCGTCATCACCGAGCTCGTCGTCAACCACACCTCGGACCAGCACAATTGGTTCAAGCGCGCGCGCCGCAGCCCTCCGGGCTCGAGCGCCCGCAACTGGTATGTCTGGAGCGACACCGACCAGAAATACCAGGGCACCCGCATTATCTTCACCGACACCGAGAAGTCGAACTGGACCTGGGATCACGAGGCCGGCGCGTTCTACTGGCATCGCTTCTTCTCGCACCAGCCGGATCTCAATTTCGACAATCCGCGCGTCGTCAGCGCCCTGATCCAGGTGATGAAGCGCTGGCTCGACGCCGGTGTCGACGGCTTCCGTCTGGACGCCATTCCCTATCTCTGCGAGCGCGAAGGTACCTCGAACGAGAACCTCCCCGAGACGCATGCCATCATCAAGCGGCTGCGCCACGAGCTGGATTCCTACTCCAAGGGCAAGCTGCTGCTGGCCGAGGCCAATCAATGGCCGGAGGACGTGCAGGAATATTTCGGCCGCGGCGACGAGTGCCACATGGCCTACCACTTCCCGCTGATGCCGCGCATCTACATGGCGATCGCGCAGGAGGACCGCTTCCCCATCACCGACATCCTGCGCCAGACGCCAGACATTCCCGCAAGCTGCCAGTGGGCCCTTTTCCTGCGCAACCATGACGAGCTGACGCTGGAAATGGTCACCGATGTCGAGCGCGATTATCTGTGGTCGACCTACGCCAATGATCCGCGGGCCCGCATTAATGTCGGCATCCGCCGGCGCCTTGCGCCGCTGATGGACAACGACCGACGCAAGATCGAGCTGATGAACTCGCTGCTGCTGTCCTTCCCGGGAACGCCGATCATCTATTACGGCGACGAGATCGGGATGGGCGACAACATCTATCTCGGCGACCGCAACGGCGTGCGCACGCCGATGCAGTGGAGCCCGGACCGCAATGGCGGCTTCTCACGCGCCGATCCGGCCCGCCTTTACGCGCCCCCGATCATGGACCCCGTCTATGGCTACGAGTCGGTGAACGTGGAGGCGCAGTCACGCAGCCTGTCGTCGCAGCTCAACGCCACCAAGCGGCTGATCTCGGTGCGCAAGTCGACGCTTGCCTTCGGCCGCGGCACCATGACCTTCATCCGCCCGACCAACCGCGCCGTGCTCGCCTATGTCCGACAGTATCGCGACGAAGTGATCCTCTGCGTTGCCAATCTCTCGCGCGCCGCACAGGCGACCGAGCTCGATCTGTCGCCCTGGAAGGACCGCATCCCGCAGGAGATGCTCGGCCGCATGCGCTTTCCGGCGATCGGCGAACTGCCCTACATGGTCACGCTTGGGCCCTATGGCTTCTACTGGTTCCAGCTCACCGAGCGCGACAAGTCCGAGCCGGTGACGCCGCGTGCGGTGCCGGAGTTCGAAACGCTGGTGGTACCGGTAAACTCGACCTGGGTCTCTCTGGCACGCGAGCGCGGCGTGTTCGAGCACGACGTGCTACCGGGATTCCTGTCGCGCACGCGCTGGTATCCAGAGCACAATCCCAAGCACATCAAGCCGACGCTGACCTCGGCGGTGCCGTTCTGCGACATCGGCGACAACAGGCCCTGGATCGCGCTCTTCGAGGCGGCGCAGGGCGACGCCACCACGCGCTACGTGCTGCCGATGCAGATCGAGTGGGTGCGCTTTGACCGCGAACGCTTCAACCCGAAGGCGCTGGCCGCCGTGCGCCAGGGTGCCCGCGAAGGCACGCTGCTGGATGTGGCAACCGACCAAATCTTTATCGGCTTGTTCCTACGCAATCTGTCGCAGGACCTCGTGGTGGAGGAGAACAATCTTAGGCTGGAGTTCAAGGCGACCAGCCGGTTTGCCGAGTACACCATCAAGGAGCCCGAACGCATCCGCGCGATCGAGCAGACGAACAGCATCGCGCTGGTCGACAACCAGTATGTCGCCAAGATCTATCGCCAGCTCGAAGCCGGTATCAATCCCGAGATCGAGATCGGCTCCTACCTGACGGAAGTCGCCCGCTTTGCCAATACGCCGGCACTGCTCGGCAGCGTCGAGCTGGTCGAAGACGACCGTCGCAGCGCAGTCGGCGTGCTGCACGCCTATGTCGAGAACCAGGGCGACGGCTGGGGCGTCACCGCGGGCTATCTCGACCGCTATATCGACGAGCAACGGGTGCTGCCACCGGGCGAGATGCCCCGCGAGACCCAGGAGCAAGCGCCCTATCTGCACTTCATTACGCAGATCGGCCGACGGCTCGCGGAGCTGCATGTGGCTCTGGCCGCTGCAAAGCCAGGCGATCTCGCGCCGGAGCCGATTGGCTCCGCACAAATCAAGCGCTGGTCATCGGAGCTCAAGACACGGGCCGAGCGGGTTTTCGAGCGGCTGGCCGCCAGCAGCGACGGCCTGCGGGAGGTGGATCGACCGCTGATCAATCAGCTCGCCGCGGAGCGCGCATCCCTGTCCGGCCGGCTGAACGCGCTATTACCTTCCGAGATCGGTGGGTTGAACATCCGTCATCATGGCGACTTTCGCCTCGGGCAAACTCTGATCGTGAAGGACGATATCTTCATCATCGACTTCGACGGTGATCCGCGTTTGCCGCTGGCCGACAAGCGGCGCAAGCTGCCTGCGGCGCGCGACGTTGCCGGCCTGATCCGCTCGATTGATCTTTCGGTTAACGCGGCGCTTCACCGCGCGCTCACCGGTGCTTCCGACGAACAGGGCCGGCTTACGGCTGCCCTCGACGAATGGCGCGAGCGCACCACCGCGACGTTCCTCACCGCCTACCGCGAAGCCATGACCGATCGGCGGCTGTGGCCGGAAGATCCGCAATCCGCGGCAGGCCTGTTAAGGTTTTTCCTGCTTGATCAAGCGTTCGAGGAAGTAGAGTACGAGCTGTCCAACCGGCCTGAGGGGCTCCATGCGCCGCTGTCCGGACTGCTTCGCATTCTGTCCAGTATCGAGAGCGAAGCCCATGCCTAAACTCCCTGCCGAGGCCTATGCGATCATCGAGGGTCGCCACTCCGATCCCTTCCACTATCTCGGGCTGCATCCCGAGGGCGACAAGAGCGTGGTGCGCGCGTTTCTTCCTGATGCCTCCAACGTCGAGGCGGTGGGCGAGCACGGCGAGGTGGCGAAGCTCGATCGCGTCCATGATTCCGGCCTGTTCATCGGCGCTCTTCCGAACGGCGCGAAGCACTACCAGCTCCGCGCGAAGTTCGGCGACAACGTCATCGAATTCGAGGACACCTATCGCTTTCCGCCGATCCTGACCGATTTCGACCTCTATCTGCTCGGCGAAGGCACTCACCAGCGCCTTTACGACAAGCTCGGCGCGCATCCGATGCGGCTCGAGGGCATCGATGGCATCGGCTTCGTGGTGCTGGCGCCCAACGCGCGACGTGTCTCCGTGGTCGGCGACTTCAACTTCTGGGACGGGCGGCGCCATCCGATGCGGGTGCGGGGCGCGGGCTATTGGGAATTGTTCATCCCGCACGCCAAGGCCGGCGACCACTACAAGTTCGAAATCATCGGACCGCATGGCCATCTGCTTCCGCTGAAGTCCGACCCGATGGCCTTTGCAAGCGAGGTGCGGCCGAAGACCGCTTCCATCGTGTTCGACGAGGCGCATCTGCCGCGGCCGCGACCGGCGCCCGACGGCATCAACGCGTTGTCCGCGCCGATGTCGATCTACGAGGTCCATCTCGGCTCGTGGCGGCGCAAGAACGGCGATGAATGGCTGACCTATCGCGAGCTGGCCGAGCAGCTGCCTGCCTACGCCCGCGACATGGGCTTCACCCATCTCGAATTCCTTCCCGTCAGCGAGCATCCTTTCGACGGCTCATGGGGCTATCAGCCGACTGGGCTGTATGCGCCGACCAGCCGCTTCGGCACGCCGGAGGATTTCGCCGCGCTGGTCGACGCCTGCCACCGCGAGGGCGTGGGCGTGCTGCTCGACTGGGTGCCCGGCCACTTCCCGGACGATCCGCACGGGCTCGGCAGCTTCGACGGCACAGCGCTGTACGAGCACGCTAATCCGCTCCAGGGCCGGCATCTCGATTGGGGCACGTTGATCTACAATTACGGCCGCACCGAAGTGACGAACTTCCTGGTCTCGAACGCCCTGTTCTGGCTCGAGCGCTACGCGATCGACGGACTGCGCGTCGATGCGGTCGCGTCCATGCTCTACCTCGACTACAGCCGTCCACCCGGCGCGTGGATTCCGAACCAGCACGGCGGCCGGGAGAACATCGAGGCGATCGCGTTCCTGCGCCGCTTCAACACCGAGCTGTTCGCGCGCTTCCCGCAGGCGACCACGGCCGCCGAAGAGTCCACCGCCTGGCCCCAGGTCTCGCGTCCGGTCGAATTCGGCGGGCTCGGTTTCGGCTACAAGTGGAACATGGGCTGGATGCACGATACGCTGAACTACATCAGCAAGGATCCGATCCACCGCAAGCATCATCACGGCGACATCCTGTTCGGCCTGCACTACGCCTTCTCGGAGAACTTCGTCCTGCCGCTGTCGCATGACGAGGTCGTGCACGGCAAGCGCTCGATCCTGGGGCGCATGCCCGGCGACGAGTGGCAGCGCTTCGCGAATTTGCGCGCCTATTACAGCTTCATGTTCGGCCATCCCGGCAAGAAGCTGCTGTTCATGGGCGCCGAGATCGCGCAAAGCCGCGAATGGAATCACGACCAGTCGCTCGACTGGCACTTGCTCGAATACAAGCCCCATTCAGGCATCCAGGCGCTGATCCGCGATCTCAACCGGCTCTATCGCGCGGTGCCCGCCCTGCACCAGATGGACTGCGAGCAGGCCGGTTTCGAATGGCTGATCACCGACGACGCCAACCGCAACGTCTTCGCATGGCTGCGCAAGGGATTTGACGAGCACGCCCGGTGCATGGTGATCGTCAACTTCTCACCCCACGTCTATCGCAACTACCGCGTTCGCGCGCCCCTCAGTGGCAAATGGAAGGAAGTCTTCAACTCCGACTCCGCCCATTACGGCGGCAGCAATGTCGGCAACATCGGCGAAGTTCACGCCGTCAATGGCGAGCTCCGCCTCACCATTCCGCCGCTCGCCGCGATCTTCCTCGTTCCGGAAAGCTGAACGATGCGCCTGACTGCTGGATCGCCCGCACGCCTCGGCGCAAGCTGGGACGGACGCGGCACCAATTTCGCGCTGTTCTCCGCCAACGCGCAGAAGGTCGAGCTGTGCCTGTTCGACATGCAAGGCCGCCGCGAGCTCGAGCGCGTCGAGCTGCCGGAACGCACCGAGGATGTCTGGCACGGCTATCTCAACGACGTCTCGCCCGGCCAGCTCTACGGCTACCGCGTGCATGGCCCCTACGAGCCGGAGCACGGCCACCGCTTCAACGCCAACAAGCTGCTGCTCGACCCCTATGCCAAGCGGCTTTCCGGGCGGCTGGTCTGGAGCGACGCGCATTTCGCCTATCGCACCGGAAGCCCGCGCGAGGACCTGTCGTTCGACCGGCGCGACAACGCACGCGGCATGCCCAAGGCCGTCGTCGTCGACGAGACATTCAACTGGGGCCGCCGCGAGATCCGGCCTAACATTCCCTGGGAAGACACCATCATCTACGAGGCCCACGTCAAGGGACTGACACAGAAGCGCGACGACGTGCCGCCGAATTTGCGCGGCACCTATGGCGGCCTGTCCTCGCCGGCGATGATCGAGCACCTGAAGAAGCTCGGCGTCACCACGGTGGAGCTTCTGCCGGTGCACAGCTTCGTCGACGACCGCATCCTGGTGGAAAAGAAGCTCGCCAATTACTGGGGCTACAACACCTTGTCCTTCTTCGCGCCCGAGCAGCGCTACGCCCAGGACAACGCCCTCGATTCCTTCCGCACCACGGTCGCACGCCTGCACGATGCCGGCATCGAGGTGATGCTCGACGTCGTCTACAACCACACCGCCGAGGGCAATCACCTCGGCCCGACGCTGTGCTACCGCGGCATCGACAACGCCTCCTATTACTGGCTGAACCGCGAGAACCCGCGCTATTACGACGACTTCACCGGCTGCGGCTCCTCGGTGAACCTCACCCATCCGCGCGTGCTGCAGATGGTGATGGATTCCCTGCGCTACTGGGTCGAGGTCTGCCACGTCGACGGCTTCCGTTTCGACCTCGCCACCACGCTGGCGCGCGGGCCGAACGGTTATGATCGCGGCAGCTCGTTCCTGACCGCGATCCGCCAGGACCCGGTGCTGGCGAGCGTCAAGCTCGTCGCCGAACCCTGGGACCTCGGCCTCGGCGGCTACCAGGTCGGCGCATTTCCCTCGCAATGGTCGGAGTGGAACGACCGCTACCGCAGCGCCATGCGCCGCTACTGGAGCGGCGAAGGCAGCCTGATCGGCGACATCTCCAGCCGCATGACGGCGTCCTCCGACCTGTTCAACCACGATGGCCGGCGGCCGCGCGCCAGCGTCAACCACATCACCGTGCATGACGGTTTCACCCTCGCCGATCTCTTCAGCTACAACGAGAAGCACAACGAGGCCAATGGCGAGGACAATCGCGATGGCTCCAACGACAACCACAGCAACAATTGCGGTGTCGAGGGCCCGACCGACGATCCCCAAATCGTCAGCTTGCGCCGGCAGCTTCGCAAGAACGTGCTGGCCTGCCTCATGCTGGCGCAGGGCATTCCGCTGATCCTCGCCGGCGACGAGGTCGGGAATTCGCAATCAGGCAACAACAACGCCTATTGCCAGGACAACGAGGTTGGCTGGGTCGGCTGGGACAATCTCGGCAAGGACGGCGACGACATGGTCGATTTCGTCGCCGAGCTCGCCGATATCCGTCGCCGGTTCTCGCAGCTTCGCAGCCATCGCTGGCTCGACGGCCGCCCCAAGGATGGCATCTCCTACGGCGCACTCTGGCTGACGCCGGCCGGCGACGAAATGACGGAAAGCGACTGGAAATTCCCGGAAGGGCGGTTTCTCTCCTATGTGATGGGTCCGATGGAACCGGGCAGCGCTGCGATCTTTATCGTACTCAACGCAGCCCCCGAAGAGATCGCATTCAAATTGCCAAAAATGACCGAATACAAGAGTTGGCAGCAAATCCTGAACACGACCGACGCCAAGCTGAACACGATCGACTTCCAGCCCGGGAGCGACAGCAAGGCGCC
>NZ_JBVVOY010000041.1:0-32499 GCF_055807535.1 Bradyrhizobium sp. Kon37 | reverse complement strand
TTTTCGAAATAGGCCTTGCTGGCCTCGAACGACGACTTCGCGAAATCGGTCTGGGCGGTTGTGATAGCGGTAAGATGCTGCTGAATGCTGGAAAAACCCAGGACATGTTCGATCTCGCCCGGCATATCGTCGAGAGCGCTCGCGGCGAGAAAGTAGGCGCGCTGCCTCGAAGCATTAGAGACACGTTTGCGAAAATCGGATGAAGTATGGCCGCTTGGTTCAGTAGCGTGCTCCCACCCGATCGCTGCGATGGTGCCAGCCCTTCGCTTCCTCAACTCGGCGGATGCCTACTCGGCTATCACTGAATTCTGGAGGACGCCAATCCCAGATATCTCGACCTCGACGGTGTCACCGGGCTTCATCCACAGCGGCGGCGTGCGTTTTAAACCAACGCCGCCCGGCGTGCCCGTGACGATGACGTCGCCCGGGACGAGGGGGCAGATGGCGGAGATGTAGGCGATCAGCTCGGGGATCGCGGTGATCAACAGATCGGTCGTGGTGTTCTGCACCACGGTGCCGTTTAGGCGGGTCTGGAGCGTGAGCTTCGATGGATCGGGGATTTCGTCATCTGTCACCAACCAGGGGCCGAAACTGCCGCTGTTGGCAAAAGTCTTACCCGACAGAAACTGGCTGGTGTGACGCTGCCAATCACGTATGCTTCCTTCGTTGTAGCAGGCATAACCGGCGACATGATCGAGCGCCCGGTCTGCCGGGATATGTCGGCCCTCCTTGCCGATGACCAGCGCGAGTTCGCCTTCGTAGTCGAAATTGTCGCTGACCTTCGGCCTGACGATCGGTTGCATGTGGCCGACCTGACTGCAGGCGAAGCGCGCGAACAACGCCGGCTTCTCGGTGACGGTGCGGCCAGTCTCGGCGACGTGATCGTGGTAGTTGAGACCGACACAGATGATCTTGCCGGGGTCTGGGATGACAGGCGCGAAGGCGATCGTTTCGAGCCCATGATCCGGCGCCGATGCCACGACCAGCTTGGCCGCCTCGGCGACGCGGTTGGTTTCGAGTAACTGCCGCAGCGAGGTGCAACCGGACATGCGCGTGGCAAGATCGACGATGCCGTTGTCTTTGATGGCGCCAAAGGAGGCGCGGCCGTCGGCGATGAAAGAAAGCAGCTTCATGGGATATCCTCGGGAATGTGTTCAGGCCGCGAAGGCACGTGGATTGGAGGGATGACGGCGGCGGCGAGCCGGTCGAGATCCCCGTCGTTACTGGCGGCGCCGACCACGTAGCGGTCGGGTCGGACGAGGGCGGCCCTGAGGCCGTTGTCGCGCAACCAGGTGCCGACGCCGGCGGCTGCGTCGCCGGTGAGCATCGACACGCCGTTATCGCCGAACGCGCGTTGCAACGGCCGGGGGATGGCGCCGGCGGACTCGGTGAGAAGGACGTAAGCGTAACCGATGGCGTCGTCGCTGCGTCGGCCATCGTGCAGCGTGAATTGTGGCGCGAGATGTCCGGCCATTGGTAGATCCGACAGCGCAAGCCCGGGGCCGAGCAGGGGCTTCTTCACCTCGAGTTTGACCGGCGCGTTCTCGCGTGCTTGGCCGGCGGCGAGGCCGGCTTCGACCGCCTTGGTGTTGATCAAGCCGCCGAGCCGAATGGCCAACTCGACGAACTCGCGGACGTGCGGCTGGCGCTCGCTCTGATAGGTGTCGAGCAGGCGCGCGTCGGCATGGCCGCTTAGGATGGCGCTGAGCTTCCAGGCAAGGTTTGCGGCATCGCGGATACCGGCGCACATGCCCTGCCCCAGGAAGGGCGGGGTCTGGTGGGCTGAATCGCCGGCGAGGATCAGGCGGCGGTCGCGCCATTGCTGCGCGATGGTGGAGTGGAAAGTGTAGACCGCGGCGCGCTCAAGCTCAGCGTCCTCGGGCGTGATCCAGCGCGACAGCAGCTCCCAGACCTTTGTCGGCTGGGTGACGCCCTGCGTATCCTCGTCGGGTAGAACCGTGATCTCCCAACGGCGGCGCGTGCCGGTGCCGCGCACATAGGTGGCGGGCCGCCGGGGGTCGCAATGCTGCAGGCTGTAGTCGCCGAGATCGTCGCGGTTTCGCTTGAGCAGCACGTCGACCACGAGCCATCGCTCGTGAAACCCGAGATCGTCCATGCCGGATCCGATGAAGCGGCGCACCAACGAACGGGCGCCGTCACAACCGATCACATAGCGGGCGCGGACCTCGGTGAGCTGCCCGTTCGAGAGATCTTCGTAGCGCACCCGCACGCCGGTCTCATCCTGGTCGAGCGCGAACACGTCGCAACGGTTGCGTGTTGCCACGTGAGGCCAACGTTGCAGGCCGCCGATCAGCACTTCCTCCAGATCCGGCTGGTGAAAGCGGTAGCTAAGGTTCCAGCCCAGCGGAGTTAGCGTCAGGGGCCGCGACCAATCCAGCAGCATGCGGCCGTCGGCGTCGAGAAAGAGCATGCCAGGACTGACGATTACGTGAGGCAGGATCGCCTCAGCCAGGCCGATGGCTTGGAACACGCGCATGCATTCGTCGTCGAAGTGCACCGCGCGCGGAAGATGATAGGCACGAGCCTCGCGCTCCAGCACCAGCGTCCTGACTCCGCATAGGCCGAGCAGATTAGCGAGCGTGGCCCCGACGGGGCCACGACCGATGATCACGACATCATAGCTCTGGAAGGCATACCCATCCTGCATGACTCCATCTGTTTCCCAGCCGCCCGCCACCTTCAAGGTCGTGTTGCCAAGTGTCCGCACAGCGGACGAGCCCATCCAGCGGCCGTTTGTCCGCCAGCCGGACAAGTTAGCGATAATGCTACGCGCAAGCATTCCGGTTTCGCTAGGGAGAAAGCAAAGCCAATAAGGCTGATCGGCCGAGGCAGTCCAAAGCGGAGGAAACGACGATGCTGCGATCCGTGCTGCGTGCATGCCTTGTGATGCAATTGTTTGCTGCGCCGAGCTTTGCCGCCGACATCAACGTTGGAATCATTCTGTCGGCGACGGGTCCCGCTGCAGCCATAGGCAACGCCGAGCGCAGCGGAACAGCCTTCGGTCCCACCGAAATCGGGGGTAAAAAAGTCAATTACTTGTTCCTTGATGAGGCTTCGGATGCTACGGCCGCCGTTTCTGCGCTGCGCAAGCTGCACGAGGAAAGCAAAATTGACCTCCTGATTGGGCCGACTACGACACCCGCCTCCTTCGCGGTGATCGAGCCAGCGGTCGAGTATAAGCTGCCCATGATCACCTTGGCGCCCGTCAACGCGCTGGTTGCGCCAGTCGACGCCAGGCGGCGTTGGGTGGCTTCCGCGACACGATCTCTACGCCATCGGCCGCTTCGACGAGGTCCGAGCGGCCTTGCGGAACCCAACCGTCTTCTCGTCAGCGGATGGCGTCGCAGCCAACGGCAATGTCAACGAAATGTCGCGAGGTACGACTCTCGCGAGTGATGCGCCTTTGCACGATCGGCTCCGGGCGATCATCGGCGCTCCCCTGTCGCCGCGATCCCTCGAGGAGATCGGTCCTCAGATCCGGGCAGAAGCAAGGCGGCTCGTCGATGACCTCGTGGAACGGAAGCAATTCGATGCTGTGACAGATCTGGCGCAGTACTTGCCCCTTACGATCGTGTCGAAGCTGGTCGGTCTCGAAGATTACGGGCGCGGCAGCATGCTCAGGTGGGCGTCGGCAACGTTCAACGTGCTCGGCACGATGAACGAGCGAGGCTGCGCCGCCATGGGGGATATACATGAGATGCGCTCCTACCTCGGCGTCCCCGATATTCGCGAACGATTGCGGCCTGGGAGCTGGGGCAGACGGATTTTCGAGGCAGCCGATCGTGGCGAAGTCGAGCCGGAGCGTTGTCCTGTCCTGATGCGGGATTATCTCGGCCCCAGCCTGGACACGACGATCTTTGCGACGGCTAACCTGATCCTGCTGTTCGGCAGACATCCGGATCAATGGCAGCTGGTCCGTGAAGATCCGAAGCTGATCCCAAGCGCCATCAACGAAGCGCTGCGCCTGGAATCTCCAATTCGCGGCTTCACGCGTTGTGTCAGCTCGAACGCAACCGTCACGGATGTGCTCATTCCGGGCGGAAGCCGGGCGCTGCTGCTGTACGCGTCGGCCAATCGTGACGAGCGGAAATGGCAAGATCCGGAGCGGTTCGATGTGCGCCGGCGCGCCAATGACCACCTCGGTTTCGGAAACGGGACGCACATGTGTGCCGGCGTGCATCTGGCTCGTCTCGAAATGACGGCTCTCTTGGAAGTGCTGGTCGAGAAGGTGCGCAGCTTCGATATCGGCGAGCCGGTGCTCGCCTTGAACAACGTGCTACGCGGTCTGGCTTCTCTGCCCGTACGGGTGAACTAGCCGTTGATCGGAATTTCGGCCGCCGCCTTGCGCATGGGAATCAAGAACTGCGAAACGGCCTCCTCCAAGGACAGGGCGGAACGGATCCAGATGATCGAAATACAGCCGAAGACAGCCTCCTCTCGAACGATCGGCACGGCGATCGAGGCGGTCTTGGGGTTGTATTCGCCCTCATTGCGGACTGCGTAGCCACGCTCACGGGTCTCGGCGATCATGCGTTCGAGCCAGTTCCCCCCAAGAAATGGGCGATCTTCCACCTCGTCGATCCGCCGCAAATGATTGACGATCAAGTCTCGCTCGCGCGCCGCTGAGGCTGCCAGGTACGCCCGACCGGCCGATGTCCGCAGGATGGGCAGGCGTTTGCCAATCATGCCGCGGTCGATCGACATGGGGCTACGGGAATGGGTGGTCTCCTGGACCACCATTGCGGCGTTCTCGTAGGTGGAAAGGTCGACGGGCCAGACCAGGGCCTTGCTCAACTCGCCGAGATATGGCGCCGCCGCCTGGCAGATCACGACGCTCGGATCGTAACCGTCGCCAAGACTGGAGGCCAGCCGTGTCACGCGAAAGCGGTCGTCGCTCGCTGAGCGAGCCACATAACCGAGCTCTTCGAGGGTCTCGAGCAGCCGGTAGACGGTCGGCCGGGGGAGGCTAAGTGCACGTGCAACGTCGGCGGCCCTCATGCCGCCGGACTTATTTACCTCGGTGAGGACGTCGAGACCGCGCTTGAAAGCGCGTACACCCGCCGAGGCTTTCGGTTGCTCGTCGCGCGTCCGCTCCTTGGACAATTCAATTTCCTTCCTTGTGCCGGACGGTACGGAGCCTAACGTGTTGCAAACGCGAGGCGTCCGCAAAACTTAGTGTACGATCGCGGTGCGTCGGCATCAACCTCCGGCGGAGCCGCCGCGCGGCCAACAGACGCGATGAACACAATGGAGGAGCCTGGATGGAGATCTCCGCACTCGGCTATATCAGCATCGGCTCGTCGCAATTGGATCAGTGGAGTCACATGGCGACGAAGTTGCTCGGCATGCAGCAGGTCGATCGCGGCGGAAAGACGCGAGCGTTCCGGATGGATGACCGAAAGCAGCGTCTGATTGTCGACGGCGGCAACGACGCCGGTCTCACAGTGATGGGCTGGGAAGTTCCGACAGCCGCGGAGCTCGATCGTCTCGCCGCCAGGCTGGAAAGCCATGCCGTCGAAGTCACGCGCGGATCGCGCGCGCTGGCCGATGAACGCCATGTGCGCGAGTTGATCCAGTTCGCGGATCCCGCGGGCAACCGGCTTGAGGCGTTCTGCCAGCCGGCGCTCGCGACGGAGCCGTTCCGGCCAGGGCGGCCGATCTCCGGCTTTCGTACCGGCGCCCTCGGGATGGGACACGTGGTTCTGAACGTCGAAGACGTCGAGCCGCTGCTGCCATTCTATCGCGACGTGCTCGGCTTCCACGTCTCCGATTTCGGGCTCAAGCCCTACGGCCTATATTTCTTCCATGTCAACGGCCGCCACCACAGCTTCGCAATGGTAGGGTCGGGCCGGAGGGCGCTGCACCACTTCATGGTCGAGCTCGGTAGCCTTGACGACGTTGGGCAAGGCTATGATCTTGCGCAGCTGGATGACGGGCGGGTCGCCTACACCCTGGGGCGGCACACCAACGACCATATGACCTCGTTCTACGTCAACACGCCGTCTGGCTTCTTCGTTGAGTACGGATGGGGCGCTCGCGTCATCGATCCGGATACCTGGCAACCGCACGAGACGTTCGATGGACCGTCGCTCTGGGGGCATGAGCGCCTCTACATGCCCGATGAGCAGCGGAAGCGCCTACGCGACATGCGGATTGACGCGGCGGCACGCGGCGTACGTGCGCCCGATCCGATCGTGCCGCCCCTGAATTGCGCATGGCTAGATGCCGTGGTCGCTAGGGAGTAGGCCTCACCCCGCATCGCTACAATCGTTCGCGCCGCGACCAGTACGACGGCGTGCCAAGCTACGCATGTTGTCCGAGTGTGAAGAGGCGTCCAAGGTTGACCCATCGCCGCTTGCTGGAACAATATTCTAGCTCGCCCATCGGTGTCGGCCCCTACCCCGATTTACACCCAGGCAGAGAATCCCACTCTCTCCGCCACGGGCTCGCGGAAGTGCCTGAAACTCCGCATTTACCTATAAAATAAGGCTTTCCGAAAAGTCCCGGTGGTACACAGGAGTGGTCACCGTGAGACTCGTCGTGATCGGCCCTTGGAAGAATCCGCGCTCGAACGTCTATTGGTTCAGACGCCGCATTCCGGCGAAGTACCGCATGTTCGGAATGCCTGCCGAGATCAAGTTCAGTTTGGGCACGGGCGATCTGGAAGAGGCCAAGATCCTTTGCCAGGAAGAGAACCTGAAGCTGGAGCGGCAATGGCGCGCCAGCTTGGTGGGCCAGCAACCGACGCAGCTGACGCATCTCCAGATCACCGCGCTCGCCGGCGAATTCTACAAGGAAACGGTGGCGGCCCGCCGCGACGAGCCGGGCACGCCGGCCGAAGTCGAACGGTCGCTGAGGGAACATGCCAGGCGCAAACGGCCCCCCATCGGGCCGCTCGATCCGCATCTATTTGTGACGTTCGGTCCCGAAGCAAAGGCCTTCCTGCAACGGAAGGGAGTCCACCTCGTCGGCGACCGGCTTCATTCCTTCCTCCGCTCCTATGTCGAGGCCAAGGAGCTCGCCGGGCAGGAATTGCTGCAGAACGCGAGGAAGGACTACACGCCCAACGACAGGGTCTTCGAACGCGCCTTTGCCGTGCAGGAAATTCAGGATCTCCGACCGACGTTGACCGGCTTCGGCGGAACGACGATCGAGTTCGGCGATCTCCATGCGGACCTCTTCCATCTGTTCGCGGAGATATGTACGACGGTTCTCGATCACCGATGCCTGGAAGCGTTCGACCTCGTCAAAACGCCGTAGCGCCACTTCGGGCAGCTCGATACCTGCCGCCTGGTAGAGCGTTTGGACAGCGGTGTAAGCAGGCGGTTTTTCTTCGACGAGCAACCCGTCGAGATAGGCGATCGTCCCCTGAGCGCGGGAGAGGTCGAGTGAGAGCCGCGACAGTTCGTTTCGCAAAGTGGCGGCCTCGGCAGCGAGCTCCTTGTAGCTGTCGAGCACTTGAAAGTTCTCGCTCTGGCGCTTGAGGCGTTCGACCTTCTCCTCTACCCGTACCAATTCGGGCCGGATCGATGCCGACGTGCCGAACATGCTACCGAGCTCGCCTTCCTTGATCGCCTTGCGCAGCTTGCCGAGCGTCTCGCGTCGCTCCTTTCCCTCTTTCATTTCCGCAGGTATCTGCCAATCCAATCCCAGTAAGTAGGACAGCGCTATCTGTGCGTCGCTCGCAGGCTGAGCGGCAAAATAACGATCGATATGGGCAAAGCCGATGTCGCGGCTTCGACGAGCGAAATAGCCGATCAGCTTTCGAAACGAAGGCGCATGCTTGGAGGCAAACGGCGTTCCCATGGGATGGCGTGGCAGACCGAACCAAGCCCAGCCCAGATATTCTTTCCAGTCGTCGAGGGCGACGAACGGTTGCCCATTTCCTTCCTCCCGACGCAACTCGAGGCCGAGCCGCCGCGCGCGTTTCTCGTCGATGTAGATTCGGCGGACGTCGTCGCAGCGACGGGTGACAGCCACGATTTTCCCGTTGATGCGCAATACGGCGGCGAAAGAGTGTTCGGCAATCCCCGGAACCTTGAAAAGCGAGGTCTTCTTGTCCGCCGAGCAGGAAATGAACGATCTCCACAAGGCTCGACTTTCCCGCGCTGTTGCGCGTGTGCCCTTCTGTGGATTCGCCAGCGATGTCGGCCAGCAGCACGTTAAGACCGCGGCGGAGCCGCACAGTCTTGAACGTCTCGATGCTGCTGCTGATCGACAGGATCATGACGGCTTGTCCGCGATGATCTTATCGCCCTCGACCCGGATCGCGGCGATGGCAAAGAGAAACGTCAGTGCCAACACGAACCAGTCGTAGGCGAGCGGCGTTGCGCGCTCTCGGGCTGCACGTGCGGCGCGGACCGCGTCCCATATCTCCGACACGGTAGAAGGCCGACCCAGCACAGCGAGAATGTCGCCGCCGACAACGACTAGGCTACGGTCGGCACTGATGTGCTTGCCTGGCAATATCACGACGCACCCCTGGAAACCTTATCCTCGAAAATCGAGCACTTCTCGAATAAGTAAGCGATAACTGCCCATGAGGCGGTCATTTCCTCCGTCGATCCCAAGCGCCCCGCCAGCGCGAAATCGGCCAACTTGTCCACGATCTGGCCCGGATCAAAGCCTTGGGCGCGAAGCTCCTTGTATTTGTCCTTGAACGCCACGGACAGTCGGGTGGCAAGCGACGCGTCCGCGTCCTCGAGCACGCAGGATTCCACGACGTCACGCGCCAGCAGGCCGTTCTTGATGGCTGCCGCGTGGCACGCTGGAATCTCGTTGATCTCCAGCTTGCTCACTGGGACCGGCTTCGTCATTTCGCCGAGATACTTCAGCGAAAACGCAGCCGCGACCGAGTTCACGACTTGCCGGACCGCGGCGGGCTGCAGGCGGATGTAGTCCTCCGTCACTGGTATCTCGCCAATTAGATCCTCAACAACCTCTGCGTCCATCTCCAGAAGATGATGCTCGAAGCGGTTCCATCCGAAATACCTGACGACGACCTTGCCGTCCGCTGACAGGTCTTCGAGCGCACTCGTCACGGGTGCAGGGACAACGCCCATATAATTCGAAACGAACGTCCACTCCTTTATTGCCGGCCATTTATCCACTGCCCCCGAATAGTCTGACGTCGCCTTCGAAACGATATCAGACGGCTGGCGCGACGAACCGCCGTTCTCGGGTCCATAGCAAGCGAAGACCGTGGGAGGCGACTTTAAGTATCCATCGCAGGACAGGTCGCCCTTGTTGCCCCACGGGCATTGTGGAACGAAATTCTCGCCATGGATTCGAGCCATCAGCGCGGCAGTCAGGTCCTGGAAGGCATTCCCATGCGACCGCCGCAGCCGTAGCTCCAGGTAGTGCCTGAAATGACGTCGTTTCTCGCCCGACAATGTGGCCATCGCCCACTCGCTTATCCTGCGGGGCCAGCCTTCGGCGGCTCCGCAGAGCGGTGTACCATCGCTGCCAGCAAATCAGAATCGATCCGTGAGCCTAATCCCAAATGCTGCTGCGCATTCGGCGGGGCTGGACTCGCGTGTTCTTGCTATGTTCTAATGGAGACATGACAGACCGACCCGCGAGCTGGCGCATGCCGACCCCGAAGCAGATGGACAAGCTGGCCACGGCCGTCGGCAAAAACGTCGCACCAGGGCGGTCGATCGGCCCAGCCGACGAGCTAACGGCCGAATACTGGGAGGCCCTCCTACGGGAGGCTCCCGCCGACGACAGAGGCTCCAGCCCCGGCATACGGATGCGGCGGCTCACCGACATCCCACAGCACGTGCTTAGGGTTTCCTGCCGCCGCTGCGCGCGGATCGTCGAGATCCAGAAGGCCGACGCGACACGCTTGTACGGCCCGCAGGCACTCTGGAAGGACGTCGGGCAGAGGCTGCTGGACAACACCTGCACGCAGCGTACCGGGCGCCTTGAGGAAGACGGCTGCTGGCCGTCGCTCGACGGCGCCTAGCCCGGCGGCGGGACGGCCATGGCCCCCAAGCACCACCCAACCCCGTTGTCCGGAGGCGACCGCAAGGCTCTTGCCAAGGAACTCGGCCGGGCCCGGGCGATGACCTCGATCCTCGCTGCGCAGTCGGCCGAAGCCCGCGCGAAGGGCGAGGCCTTGATCCGGACGGCCGACAAGCTGCTGTGTGAATCCTGGAACGAGCGCATGTGGGCCACCGGCGAGCCGCTCGACCCGTCGCCCACGATCGACCAGGCCCTGAATGGGGGATACCCATGGATCGAGATCGAGTGCCAGCGCTGCAGGACGAAGCGCGACGTCGACATGGCCGCGCTACGCCATCCGCCCACCACCTTCGTCCACGACCTGGCGAGCCGTCTTCGCTGCAGCAAGTGTGCTAAGGCGGGCCGCCGGCCGCCGGCCAAGCTACTGCAGCTGGCGCCACGGGCCCGCCATCCGGATCCGGAGAACTGACGACCTTGTGCAATCTGTACTCAATCACCACCAACCAGGCCGCCATCAGCGCGCTGTTCCGCGTCGTCAACCGGTACGTCGGCAACTTGGCCCCGATGCCCGGCGTGTTTCCGGACTATAGGGCGCCGATCGTCCGGACCGGCGCCGACGGCCGCGAGCTCGCGACAGCGCGCTGGGGAATGCCGTCGTCGTCGAAAGCTTTGATGGACGCGACGAAGAAGCGGGCGGAGAAGCTCCAAGCGAAGGGCAAGACCATCGACTTCAAGGAATTGCTCCGGATGGAGCCGGATGGCGGCACGACCAACATCCGCAACGTGAAGAGCAAACACTGGACGCGATGGCTGGGTCCAGAGCACCGCTGCGTGGTGCCGTTCAACTCGTTCAGCGAGTTCAACAAAGCCGAAGGCGGCGACATCTGGTTTGCGCTTGATGAGACCCGTCCGCTCGCGTGCTTCGCCGGAATCTGGACCAACTGGACGTCGGTCCGGAAGGTCAAGGAAGGCGAGACCACCAACGACCTCTACGCCTTCCTGACGACAGAACCTAACGCCGAGGTGGGCGCCATCCACCCGAAGGCGATGCCGGTGATCCTGACGACGCCGGAAGAGGTCGAGACCTGGATGACCGCGCCTCCGGACGAGGCGCTGAAGCTGCAGCGGCCGCTCCCGGATGGGGCGCTTCGGATCGTAGCCCGCGGCGTAAAGGAAGACCCGGCGCTGACCACTTAACGCCTTAGCGAGGCCTAAGCTCGACAATGGCCCCGGACCGCCCAAGTACCTCCGTGAATGACGTCAATCTCAAGGCCGGGGCGCCAGGAGGATCACGACGGCGCCGACGATGCAGATGGAACCGCCGGTAACGTCCCAGCGGTCCGGACGGTGCCCCTCGACGATCCACAGCCACAAGATAGACGCGACGATGTACACGCCACCGTACGCAGCGTAGGTCCGGCCGGCGGCGTCGCTGTCGACGAGCGTCAACAGGTAGGCGAAGAGAGCCAGCGATGCCATGCCTGGAACGAGCCACAGTGCTGACTTGCCCAGCCGAAGCCAGGCCCAGAACGCGAAACATCCTGCGATCTCCGCGACAGCGGCGCCTGCATAAGACAGAACCGTGATCACGCCAAATCCACTCGCGCTGCTCCTTCAGAAGCGTCCCGCCCAATCCGCCATGAACGACGGAAGAATCTGGACCAGCTCAGTTTCGAGAGCCTTATCGAGACCGAACAGGATGAGCAACCCGCTGGCGATGAGCACGCCGCCGAGAATGGCCTTGCCGCCATTGCCGAACGAAAGCATGCGGCCACGCCAGCGCATCAAGGATTCGCGAGACAGCATACCCACCAGGAGGAGCGGCAGCGCGGTACCGATTCCGAAGGCGAACATGGTCATGGCGACGTGCCCAAGTTCTCGACCTTGCGCCGCAAGTACGGATGCCGCGCCCAGCGTCGGACCCACACAGGGGCTCCAGACGGCACCGAGTAGGACCCCGACGCCGAACTGTCCTCCCAGGCCTCCGGACCGGCCGTTGGCAAATTTTTGCTCGGTCCAGTTGGCGATCGGCCCCGCGGCGAGCGCCACCTGCGCCTGCCAATTCGGCACGACCAACACGGCCCCCACCGCAACCAGCAAAACAGCCGCGACTTTGCGGAAAACCTCCCCGTCCAGACCGATAGCATAACCGACTGTCGCGACGAACATTCCGATAACGGTGAACGACAGCGCGAGCCCGCCGGCGAGAGCGGCGGGTCCGTATCTGTGTTCCGAGACAGCTGCGCCGAGCACGATCGGCAGCAAGGGAAGCACGCACGGCGAGAGGATCGAGAACAGGCCGGCAATCAGTGCCAGCGGAATGCTGAAAAGCTCCATTATGACCGCCCTACAGCGCTTTCCGGAAGAACGCCTCGACCGCCTCGGGACTGGTCGCTCCGGAGGAGCGTGCGACCTCCTTGCCGTCGCGATAGAGAATCAGCGTCGTAAGCTGCAGCGCATTGATTTCCAGAAGCTCCTTCTTGTGCGCGTCGTAGTCGGCATCGAACATCGTCAGGTGCGCGAACTCCGGCTTTTCCAGCATTTTCGCGACGACCGGTCGCTGCCGCTGGCACGGGCCGCACCACTTCGCCGTGATCTCGATGACGATCGTCTTCCCGGCCGCTTGGGCCGCTTTGAACGCGGCGGTGTCGAACGGCAGCCCATTCGACGCATGCGCTTGGGGAGCAATCAGCGCCGCGACGGCGAGGGCGAGGGCGAGGGCGAGGGTGCGGCGGTCGATGTTCATGGTCGATTCCTTTATGAAGCTTGTTGGTGAGCGAGTTCGGGTGCGAAATGGTTGAACAGGTTCTCGGCAGTGAGGGCTACTTCGGGAGGCGCCGTGATCGTGACGTGCACGCCATCTTTTTTCTCGACGGTCAGGATGTCGAGGAAAGCACAACAGGACTGCTCGGCGCGGACGAGAGCGCGGACCTCGCCGAGGGCGTCGGCTGCGTAGACCAGATGTAGTGACAGCGGTCCCCTGCGCGCCGAAATCAGCGAGTGCGAGGCCAGCGCTCGGATTGACTTCACACGTTCGTGGTAGCTGGAGGCCGACAACGTGCATGCGATCGACGGGGCGACCTCGTCGAGCCGAAGCCCCGGGGGCGAACATTGACAAGATGGCACATCGGGCTTCGCAAGCCTTCTCCGGCCGGCAAACAGGGCGCCGACCGCAGCAGCCGCCAGCAGTCCTAGGCCGCCGGCAACGCCCCAACTCGCCGCGCCGACTTGGAAGATGCCGCCCGCCAGGATAGCGGAAATCGGTAGCGCGCAGCACAGCATGCATAGGCCGCCGGAGGCCGCGAGCTTGATCGCATTCATCATCACGTGAGCCTGTCTGGGTCGTTCTTGCCGGGACCCTGGGACCTCAAGTAACTTGAGGTTCAAGTCACGTTTCGGAGAGATCATGCCCCTCGACGCGTCGCCGCTCACCATTGGTACCCTGGCGGCCCAAACCGGCTGCAACGTCGCCACCATCCGCTACTATGAGGAAGTCGGACTGTTGCCGAAGCCCTCCCGAGGCCCCGGCGGGCATCGGGTCTATCGGAATTCCGACCTGCGGCGTCTCATCTTCATTCGACGATGTCGCGATTTCCAATTTCCCATCGAGCAGGTCCGTGAGCTCGTCGAGCTGATAGGAAATCCGGAACGAGACTGCACTGCGGCTAAGGACCTTGCCGAGGATCATCTCGTAGGCGTGAGAAAAAAGCTGGTCGAACTGCGTGCACTCGAAAAAAGCCTGGCCGAGTTCGCGGAAAGCTGTTCGTCCAGATGTGCCGGAGGCCCCGCGAGCGGCTGCGTCATCCTGGAGGACCTGTCGGTTCCGACGAATACTTGCTGTTGAATTCGAAAAGCTGACGCAGGCTCGGCAGCCTTGTCTGTGGAGAGTTCATTTCGCGGGCTCAAGACGAGCGGCGGAACTAGGTTCCGACACGCAAGGCCTCTCCACCTTTCATTTTTGATTGTGCTAGGAGGCAGATCGCGACCGTGTCCACTTCGCCGCCGGCACGTCGGGGGCTGTGGGACCTGAGAGATGGTCACATTCGCCGACGCCTTTGCGGGCTATGCTGCCGCTTTCTCGGAGGAGACCGATGATGGCCGCACTGGTGAACGCGCTCTCACGCTCGACGGGTATGCATGTCGAGGCCGAGGATCTGAAAGCCATCCTGATCTTTTGCGGCCTCGGGCTTTTGCTGTCGCTTGCGGCCGCGATGACCTGCGGCCTCAACACCGCAGCTGATCTGTTCTAGGCGACGCGCCGTCACTTTCCCGGCGGCCTCAGCGGGCTGTCCGCCCACCTGCAGGCGGCGGGGTCGTGCAGCGGATCGCCCTCGCAGTTGGTGCAGACGAAATTCTCCCGTCAGGGGAGCTGGTCTGCTCGCTTCGCGATCAACTCCGCCAGGGTCGATGCCGCGTCGGCCCGTGCAAGCCGGAGAAGTGCGCGTTGTTCTCTCAAAGCGGAGAGAAACGCGCGGGCCTCATCGCGCAACCTGCGACTGTCCTCCTGCGCGATCTCCAATTTGGCCAGTAGTGAATCGTCCATTCCGACATTGGCCGGTTCCCGCATTTAGCTAGTTTAAGGAAAGGGCGGCGAACACGTGGACAAAGCGGAGCCACCGCGTTTCGGAATCCCTGTCCCGTACTACCGGCAGGAACGAGCCGGGGGGCCCAAGGATTCGTCTCGGCAGGAGTTATCTCGATGCTGATGACCAAGGAAAAACCCCAAGCGGTCCGCACGCTACGCGGCTGGGCTATCCACGTGCTGCAGGAGGCGGGCGCCATCCACGAATGCGAAGAGCACGGCTGGGCGAAGGACCGCGCCGACCCGCATGCGCGCGAGCACGCGTTGGATCTGGCCAGGCAGGAGCCACCGACTGGCATGTCTCCGTCGCAGGCGGTCTCGGAGGTCCGCGAAGTGCTGGATTCGATCGGCGATACCTGCCCGGAGTGCCAGCCCGGGGAGTAGCCGTTCGACCAAGAACGGCAGCAGCGGAACCTCCCGGTACCTCAGACGTTCGAAACTGATTGCGAATCAAAGTCTTGAGGTCGTCCGGTGCGTATACTTGTAGTCGAGGACGATCCGCTCGTTCGGGAATTCGTAGTCGAGGCGCTGCGGGACGAAGGCTGGAACGTGATCGAGGCCGGAGAAGGCGAGGAGGCACTGTCACTGTGCCGAACGAAACATCCGGACGTTCTCGTCACCGACATCAAGCTGCCCGGACATATCGACGGTTGGCAGATCGCGGAGCGGTGCCGAGAGCGCGATCCAGGGCTCCCCGTGATCTACGTGACCGGCTTTTCCCCGGTCGAGGCCAGGCCGGTCCCGGATAGTTTGACCCTCCACAAACCGTACCATCCGGACCGGATCGTCGAGGCCATCAGGACGATGGGCAAGGAAAGGCCGAGCTTCGGTTGAAAGCGGAGACATCCGCTTCGACCCCGGATTCTCCGGCCGGTCTAGGAAGAGATCGGTTGGCGAGCCACGCGGCCGCGACTACGATCACAAGAACCTCGCGGAAAAAAGAAGAGGCTACGGATGGCGGGCGTGATCGAACGAAACAATGTCCACGTCCGGGGAGCCGGAAGCAGGGCGATGATGTTCGCTCACGGTTTCGGCTGCGACCAGAACATGTGGCGGTTCGTGGCGCCAGCCTTCGAGAAGGACTTCAGAACGGTCGTGTTCGACCACGTGGGCGCCGGCGGCTCCGATCTGTCGGCGTACGACCGGAGCAAGTATTCCAGCCTGGGTGGGTATGCGGACGACGTGGTGGAAATCGGCCGCGAGCTAGATCTCCAGGACGCCGTCTTCGTCGGTCATTCGGTCAGCGGCATGATCGGGGTGCTCGCCGCTCAGAAGGCGCCCGGCATGTTCGGCAAGCTGGTGCTCATCGGCCCCTCCGCTCGTTACATCGACGACGAAGGCTATGTGGGCGGGTTCAGCGCAAAGCAGATCGAGGAGCTCCTCCAGTTTCTGGAATCCAACCATATGGGCTGGTCCGCGCAGATGGCGCCGGCGATCATGGGCAATCCGGATCGCCCAGAGCTTGGAGCCGAGCTCACCAACAGCTTCTGCCGAACGGATCCCGAGATCGCAAAGGCATTCGCCCGCGTGACCTTCACTTCCGACAACCGCAAGGATCTTCCGTTCGTCAGCGTTCCGACCCTGGTCCTGCAGTGTAGCGAGGACATCATCGCATCGCAGGAGGTAGGCGATTACGTGAACCGCAGCATTCCAAAAAGCCGGATGATCGTTCTGAAGGCGACCGGCCATTGTCCCAACCTCAGCGCGCCGGACGAAGTCGTCGATGCGATGCGGACCTTTGTCTAGTGGACGACTCCGCTCCCGACTTCCAGGATCTGATCGAGAATGCACCCTGCGGCTACATCACCCTGCAGGCGAACGGGCGCGTAGATCAGGTGAACCGGACGTTCCTGGACTGGAGCGGACGTTCGGCCGAGCAGATGATCGGGAAACGCTTCAGCGATTTCCTGACCATGCCGGGCCGCATCTACTACGAAACCCACATCGCGCCGCTTTTGCGTATGCAGGGGTCCTTTCAGGAATTCGCTATCGACATGCTTGCCGCGGACGATACCCCGCTGCAGATGATCGCGAACGCCAACGAGCGCCGGGATGCTGACGGCAAGCTGCTGCTGATAAGGCTCGCACTAATCAAGGCGACCGATCGGCGGCGGTACGAACAGGAGCTGCTCGCGGCGCGCGAATTGGCGAAGGCAGCCGAGAAGGCGATTGAGGAACGGCTGCAGCGCGAGAACGAGGCCTCTGAGTTGCGCGAGCAGTTCATTGCGGTCCTGGGCCACGACCTCCGCAATCCGCTTGCCTCGATCAGCGCCGGGGCCCGCATCCTGGACCGCACCGTCCAGAGCGAGAAGGAGCGCCAGATCATCGCGATGATGCAGACGACCGTGATGCGGATGTCCGCGCTGATCGACGACGTGCTCGATTTTGCGCGCGGCCGGCTCGGCGGCGGAATATCTCTTGACCGCAACACGGCCGAACCGCTTGAACGCACCCTCGCTCAAGTCGTCGACGAGCTCAGATTGGCAACGCCCGGCCGGGTGATCGAAGCCGAATTCGAGATCGACCGACCCGTGAATTGCGACCGCACCAGGATCGGTCAGCTTCTATCCAACCTGGTGGGCAATGCGCTTACGCACGGTTCCTCGAACAAGCCTGTCGTGGTCCATGCCGAGACGACCGCGACCACGTTCGAACTTTGGGTCTCCAACGCAGGCGATGTCATCCCGCCGGAGGCGATGGACAAGCTGTTCGAGCCGTTCTTTCGCGGAAAGGCGCGCGCCAGTCGACAGGGTCTCGGGTTGGGCCTCTATATCGCGTCGCAGATCGCAGAGGCTCACAAAGGCAAGTTGACCGTGACCTCGACTTCGGACGAGACCCGGTTCACGTTTTCCATGCCTCTTCAAGGCGTGTGAACATTTCTGGTCAGTGCGTTTCGAGGAAAGAAGGTCGGCTGTCTAGACGCTGCGGTTTTGGCCAGGCCATCCAAGTGCACGGGGCGATCGGCGCCATCCAGGAATGCGAGGAGCATGGCTGGGGCGAAGGACCGCTACGATCCGCAGGTACGCGAGCGCGCGTTGGTTTTTTCAAGGCGACAGGCCGCCAAGCGGCATGTCCCGAGATCAAGCGGTCCGCGAAGTGCTGAATTCGACCGGCGATACCTCTCCCGAGTGCCGGTCCGCCGCACGGACAATCCACGTTCCGATGCCGCAGTCGATCAAGGGATCAGCGGCGCCGCCGTGGTGCCAAGATGCTCAGCAGCGGCGCGTACCCGGCCAGCGTGCTTTCGCCGCTGCTCCGCGAACTCCGCTGCGTCCACCGACGAACGCAACTTGTAGCCAGCCGCCGTCAAGCGGGCGCACACCCGTGGAACTGCCGCAGCACTGGTGTCGTCAGATTCTGCCTCAAGGCCGATCAGTCCATTCAGATCGTCGATCAGCCGCAATCCTTCGCTTCGGAGCAGGATCGCAAGCGCTCGGCTCTCGCGATCCTCGATCAGCAGTTCGAACATCAGTGCGAGGTCCATCATGGCTCCGAGCGTTGCAGGCCAGCCCGAGCCCACGCCGACGGATCGGAAGTAGATCAGCGATGGATGGGAAGCATGGCTCTGCAGGACGGTGGCGCACCAATCCCGTCCCCTGTAAAGCACGCGCCTGATCTCCTCCGGAGAGTCGAGGTCAGCATAACGCTCCAGCAGTCCCAGAGCCGAGGGCGGCTGACCCGCAGCCGTCGTAAGTTTGAGAATTCCGGCATCGCGGCGGGAAATGCCTTCTTGCACCTGGAGCAGGTATGTGACGGCCATCGTCAGGACCGAAAGGCCCGAAAGGCCGGCTAAGACGAGGGCCCAGCGGGCCGGACCGTGGGCCTCGATGCCGCTCAGTCCCACCGTGCACAACGCGCTTCCGACGATGAACAGTGCCTCCTGGAAATCGGCTGGCGGCGCGAACCAACCGCCCAGCGCATGCGCGATCAGGCCGAAGCCCAGCCACATAAGCACCATCCAGATCAGGAAGGAGCCCATGAGGATCGCCGGCGCAAAGCTGGTGGAGACCCCGCTCTTGCCGCGGCGGGCCCACTTCCAAATCGGGAGCATGATGGCGAGCAGCCGTCGCGCCACCCGGAGCGCGCCTCGGCTCTCACCGGGCACTACCACCGTATCGAATACATCGCGAAGGGCGAGGACGACCAGGCCAATTCCTGCGATGATCTCGACCGTCTGTATGATCATGGAGCGCCGCCAGGCGAGATGTGCTCGAACTCGTCACAATTGGGCGCGTGGAGGATCAGCAATCCCGCCCAACAGGCCAGAACCGAGATCAAGACCGATCCTGCGGAGATCCTTCTCCGGCTATCTGCTCGTCGGTCCAAATGCATCGGCGCATTTTCAATTGAACCAGCACCACCCGCACGGTGCCGCGGCCGTTCCTATGCGCAGCTGCTCGGAGCCACCCTTTGCTTGGCCAAAGCGATCCGTACTTAAGCTCTACTGGGTCGCTGACTTTGTTGATCTTAGGCTGCAGTGGCCCTCACCCGAGCACGAACTGAAGTCTCGATCAGATCCTGTGCAGGAGCTTCATCTCGGCCGCCAGCCGGAAACTTCGTTTTCCGGCGAGCGCCGTCGCCTCCCAAATCGCGCCGTTGGCCTCGCAGCTGCCCGAAAAGCCAATGCCCACTTCGTACCCCCCGAAGATCGCGTCGCGAGCCGCCGTGTGTTCCTGGTTGACGATTTCACCGCGCCAGCGGTTATCTGCAGAGGAGTAAGAGCCGAGATAGTAGAAGAAGGCGTCTCCACCCAGCATGCGGCCGTCCTCCAGCAGCATCACACCGGTCAGTCCGCCGTCAATCCCATCCAGCGCGCGGATGCGCAGCCCGTAAAGGCCATTTGGGATGCCGCCGTTGCCGACCTTTCCTGGCGGCGGCAACGACTCCTCATCCAAGCTGGTCATCACGGAATGCATCACTTGATCAGGGAGCCGGACCGGAGAGGCGTCGAAGTGATAGGAATCGCCAACCGCACGGCCGCGCAGGATCAGTTCGTCATCGTCCGCACCATAGAGCTGCCGCACCTCGGGATTCATGGCATGGCGCTGTCCGGCTACGCGACCGACGATCACGCCATCGATCTCTTCGTAGCTTCCGACGTGAGCGAAAGCCGAGTTTCCCCCCAGCATGCGGCCACCGCGGACATGCATGACGCTACGGTTCAGCACGGGGCCAGCGCGATACTCGCATTTGTACAACCCGTCGAACAACATCCTAACCCCGCTGTGCGTACGTATATAGCCGGTCAGATGGTACGCGAAAAGGCGGCTGGTAACTCAAGAGCAAATTGCCGCTTCGAGGCTCGCGTTGATCATGCCTTTTCGGATGGGACTCATCTTGCTAGGAGCGAATCCTCGAAGCAGGCAAGCAGGCCGGCCGGCCCGGAATACACCTCGAGGCATCCGGTTTGTCGCAGCGACTGCTCCGTGAACCCGCCACAGAGAACGCCGATCGTACGGATACCGGCTTTCCCTGCCGCTTCCGCATCGTACGGCGTGTCTCCGATGGCGACAGCGTCGGCACCTTCGAGTTTCAGTTTCCGGAGCACGACCTCGAAGATGTCCGGCGCCGGCTTGGACTCCTCGGCGTCTTCTGACGAGGCGGTGACCTCGATCAGATCGGTGACCCGCGCGATGTCGAGGTACTCGGCGACCTCGTCCTTCTTGGCCGACGAACCGACGGCGATCCGGACGCCGGCGTCGCGAACGCGCCTGAGGAGGTCCGGGACCGCGGTGAATGGGCGCACCAACGGCAGATATTCGCTCTTGAACCGTCGGCCGCGCCATTCCTCCAGATCCTTGCCGTGGTCCCGCTGCGCGTCGTCGGTCAGAAAGTGCGGAATCAGTTTGTCGCCGCCTTTGCCGATCTGGCCCCGGGCCTGCTCGAAGCTCACGTCATGGCCGAACTTGACCATTGCTTCGTGCCAGGCAAGCGCATGCAGATCGACCGAATCTATCAGGGTCCCGTCGATGTCGAAGATGGCTGCCTTTGGCATCATGTCTCTCCTGGGCGCGCCTGCCCTAGCTTCGCGTACCATTCAGCGTACAGCGTGTTCTTCGCCATGTGGCGGTTGAGATCCGGCGATCCATCAGTCCACCAGACGGGACCGCGTTCGCCGAGGGTTCTCTTGGCTTCATCCACGGCGCGATGGGCCGCCGCCTCAGCTTCCGGATCTTCGCTGGCCTTCGCGTCCCGAACCGCTCGCCTGGCGGTCATCAACCGCTTCGTCAGCTTCGATCTCTCGGCCTCATCCAAGTCCGGATTGGACATCCGCCACAGCCGACCGCGGACGACGAAGTACCGTCCATCCGGAGTCACCGGATACTTCATGCCGACTTCCGCCGGGCCCCCGAGGCAGGCTTCTTGGCCGCGGCCTCCTTGGCCGGCTTTTTGCCGGCGATCGGCATCAGCATCTCCTTCTGGCCGGCCGCCGCCTTCCGCGGCTTCTTGGCGGCCTTGCTCGCCTTCGCCGGCGCGGCCTCCTGACCCACGCTCCGACGCAGCGCCTCCATCAGGTTGACCACGTTGGTCGCCGCCGGCTTGTCCTTCGGCGTGATCGCCTTGCCGGCGCGCTTCTGGTTGATGAGGTCGATCAGCGCGGACTCGTAGTGGTCCTCGAACTTCTCCGGCTCGAAGCTGCCCGCTTTCTGGTTCACGATGTGCCTGGCGAGATCGAGCATGTCCTTCGTGACCTTCACATCCTGAATCTCGTCGAAATACTCCTGCTCGCTGCGCACTTCGTACGGATACCGGAGCAGCGTGCCGACAAGACCCTTGTCCATCGGCTCCAGTGCGATGATGTGTTCGCGGTTGGTCAGCACGACCCGGCAGATGGCGACCTTGTCCATTTCGCGAATGGTCTCGCGGATCACGGCGAAGGCGTCGTGCCCGACCTTGCCGTCTGGACGGATGTAGTAGGGCCTAATCAGATAGCGCGGATCGATGTCGCTGCGGGAGACGAACTCGTCGATCTCGATGGTCCGGGTCGACTCCAGCGCGATCTCCTCGAGCTCCTCCTTGGAGACCTCGATGTACTGGCCCTTCTCGAGCTCGTAGCCCTTCACGATGTCCTCGTTGGGGACCTCGTCGCCGGTGTCAGCGTCCACCTTCAGGTACTTGATACGATGGCCGGTCTGCCGGTTGAGCTGGTTGAAGGAGATCTTCTCGCTCTCCGACGTCGCCGGGTAGAGCGCCACCGGACAGGTGACTAGAGACAGCCGAAGGAAGCCTTTCCAGTTCGCGCGGGGGGCCATGATTACGCAACGCTCCAGGTAAGGGGACTTGGACTTAAGACGAACGGCGCGACACAGTTCCGACACCGCCCGAGGTGTCCACCGCAAATTGAACGATTCCCGGTCAGCGTCCCGGGCTGACACGGTGGCCCTAGGAGACCAAACTCAGGCATCCGGACCAGCCATTTCCGGGACCGTGACCGCAAGTTTGCGGGCGTTCCGCACCTTGTGAAGGGACGCGCGGAGATGTTCTGCCCGGCCTTGCAAGGCAACTATCTTCCGCTGAGGGACAGACTCATGCGAGTGACGATGTTGTCCCAGGCGTGCTCTTCCTCTGCGGGATAGTCGATCAACACGCAATGGATCAGCCGCCCCGAGAAGTTGCAGCGTTATACCAAACCTTGTCGCCCCTGTAGCTGGAGACCGCAAAGAACCGTGGTGTCACTCGCTTGTACTGAATGCGTGAAGGCGGATGCTTTTTGGCGAGAAAGGCCGCGGGTGAATCGTTCTCGACGTTAGGCGCCGCCTGGATCGTGATATCAGCACGCCCGTCGGCGGTTCGGAACCGCTGCCCGTAGCCGTCGGGTCGGCCAGCCTCTTCCGTAAAGATCGACGATGGAAAATCCATCGAGGTGCCGGTCTGGGGAATGGTGTACTTGGTCCATCGCACCGGCTGCGCCGAGACCGTTGCTGTCGAGACAACAAGTGCCAATGCGAGAGCGCTCATCGATTTCATCGCACTTCCCTCCGACTATCACGGAGCAAAAAGCCGGCACGTCAATTACGTTCCAGACGCCTGTTGCTGTCGACCGAAAGCGCGCGAGCTACTCGTTTTCGTCGTGGATGCCATTGGGACGAGGTCAGTCCGGTCTCGTCCGCCGCAAGACCCTGGAAGGCGACGGTGATACCTCCTCCGGTTCCTGAGTAGACAAGCTTCGTCGAACAGCGCTCGTGGGAGCGGCCATCTGCCACTGGACATTCAGGCCGCCGCTATCTTCGCGTGAAGCTTGCATGCGAATGCTCGAGGAAGAAACGCAGCATCTCCCTGGTCGCGTCCGGCCCCCGCGGATCTGTGTAGGACCCGGCAGGACTACCTCCCGACCAGGCATGGGCGGCCCCGTGAACGCTCCAGTGCTCGGACATGTCCAAGCCACCTCCATCGGTGAGGATGGTGCGGGTATATGCGTGCCCCTCAGGTACTCGCCCGCGAAGAATCTTCGTCCTCAGGCTCGCATCTTCGCCTGGCCAACGGAGAATCCGGTCAGCATTGCTCGGATGCACCGTGGTGTCGCGATCGCCATGGAAGACGATGGTCGGCACCGACGCGCCAGCCGTCCCGATTGGTCCAGCGCTGCCGTGCCGCATAGCGGCTAGTGCGGACGGAAGGTCGCTGGCAGCCCCGCAGGCCAGGCCGGAGTGGATGCCGACGGCGGCGTATAGGTCGGGGTACGTCGCGCCCATGATGGCCGCGGCGGCCCCGCCGGCCGACAGGCCTGCGACGTAGACGCGCTTGGGATCGATAGGATGCTCCCGCATGATCTGGCGGGTGATCCCGGCGATCAGCGAAGGCTCACCGCCATCCCGCTGCTGGTCCCCCGTGCGAAACCAGTTCCAGCATTTCGCATGGTTGGCACCGCGTGGCTGCTCCGGATAGACGACGAAGCAATTCCGCTCGTCCGCCAGAAAATTCATCCGGGTGCCGGCGGCGAAATCGTCCGGTGACTGGGTGCAGCCGTGAAGCATGACGATGAGGGGACGCGGTCCTCCATCAATGCGGCTGGGGATGAACAGCTTGTAGGTCCGACTTCCCGCCGCGTTGCTGAAGGTGGCAGCGACGAACCTTGTGCCGTCCGGTGCAACATCCGCCTTGGACAGTGGCGCTCGCCTGACCGGACCTGGCAGGCTGAAACCGGAAAGGTCTTTCATGGCGCCGAGGGGCGAGGGGGCTTTGTGTCGTTTGGCAGGGGTGGCTTGTGAGGACAGCCCGCTCTCCCTCTCTTGGACAACGTTGGCCTTCAGCTCGAGTGTCGGCGGCTCAAGGCTCGCACGCTCGATAGGCGCAGCATTTCCCCTGGTCGCTACGGGGCCGCCGTCGCCGCGCAGCATTCGCTGCAGCAAGGCAGTGGCCTCGACCAGTTGGCCGGCGCGTGTGAGGCGGGTCGCTTCGCGGACCATGGCTGGATTCAGCATCGTTTCACCTTGTTCGGTCGGCGAGAGCGGCCTTGACCGCGGGAGTGGCATGCAGGGCGCCGAGCACCGAAACCGAGGCGATTGTGGCGCGTGCCAGCTCAGGCGTGACGTCTTGGTCGATGGTCGCAAGGCCCAGAACGTTAATGTGCAGCATCTCTCCGGCGCGCTGCGCTCGTTCGAGATCGACGCGGGCATAATTGCGCAGCCCCAGGTCCAGGCTTTTGCGGGCCGTTGACTGCTTGACCACGTCCGCGTGCCGCTCGAGCTGGTTGCGGATCGCGGTCCGGATGAAATCGGTGCGGTTCGAGTAGAACCCTTCCTGCACCATGAGATCGACCTGGCCGAGATCGACATAGCCTAGGTTGATCGTGATCTTCTCCGTATCCGGGGTCCGGGATCGCAATTCACGTACATTGTCAGCCATGGCATATCCGCATCCACCATCCCTATGGATGGCAGTTGGCTGATAAATGGATGTTTGGAGCACCGCTTCAAGGCCAAGCAAGCAAGATGTTTCTCCGCCTGCTGCGCGCCTACCGATGCGATCCCGCGGGCGGGGTGGATGCCATCGGATTTTCCCTGCGGCCCGCCGGCTGAGTTCTCCCGCTGGGCAACAGTGCGGAAAGTTGTCGGCAACCTGCTCAGCTCTTGACCCCTCCGCCGCCCGATATTGAAATCGGACTTTCAGTGATGTTGCGGGGGTGGCGTCGTGGAAGAGTTCTACAGGGTCGCGCAGCGGGCGCGCGATCTCGCCGAGAAGGCAGACCCGTTCACCCGGCGGCGGCTGCTCGATCTCGCCAAGAGGTACGATCTCAAGGGCAGCGGAACGAGCTACGGACGAACACCTCCGCCCCGCGCAACTCCACCGGCGGCGCTCTTCTCGGGCGCGGGAGAGGCCTGAGGACTCAGTCCTTCTCGTCCTTCGGGCCCTGCTGAGCATCAGCTCGGCGTTTGTATTCCTCCGCGAGGCGGTGAGCCGCTCGACCGTCTCCGGATCACTGATGGATGCAGCAAGGGGCCGGCACCTCTGAGCCTTCGCGAGCAATCGAGTCTGCTCGTCTTCCATGGCGCTTCCAACCCGCTCCCCCGAGCAGTTCGCTGCCCTCCGCAGCCCCAATGCTTCAGCCGTCCTTCAGCGCGTCCTTGACGTCCCTCGCGGGCCAGCTCTCGCCGGCGGGCCTCACGCGCACCTTCCCGCCACCGCCCACCAGTTCATGGGTGGCGACATCATCTTCAGCTTCGACCACGGTCAGATCGGTCTCGGGCTTCCAGTCGAGTGTCAGATCGAGGTCACCCGGGAAGACTTGCCAGCTCGAGCCGTCTTCGAGCTCCACGATGTGGCTCTCGGAATGAGAGTGGATCTTCATGAGACGCGCGCCTGACGCTTGGCCCGTCTACTTCTGGCCCGACGGCGCCTGGGCATTCGAGTTGCTCGGGTTCGTCTGTTTGTTCGCCTCATGGTGCCCGATCGCGCATCCTGCGAGGGCGCCGAGTTTTGCCGTGTCCGGCCATGTGGCCCGCTACGCCTCCGACGATGGCGCCCTTGATGCAGCCCTTCGCTTCTGCGGGCGAGACCGAGGCAAGGGCGAGCAGGCACGTGGCGGCAAGAATTGTTTTCATGATCGTCTCCGTTCTCCAGTAGTTCCGGACCAAGTCGCAGGATCCGGGCGCGTTCCGAGGAACCCAGGCAGATACCCCTCAGGCCGCGTCGAGGCCGCGTGGTGCCGAGACATGCGAGAAGGCTGCACGGCCGAGCCGACCCTGCTCCTCGCTTCCGCACTTCGGACATTTGAAAGAGATCGCGCGTTGCGCGAACGTTTCCTTTCCCGATGTAACCGCCATGGGCCAGGCTCCGCACCTCGGACATTTCACCAGTAGATCGTTCGTTTCCAGCATCGTGTCGGCTCCTCAACCTGCGCCCCGTCGCCGGCAAACCACGCGCCCGTGATGTCGTTCCTCGCCTGCCGAGCAGAATCGCCATCGGTTGAGTGAGCCGAGCGCAAGCGCGCGGGGTATTGGCTGGTCCGGGGCGCCGCTGCGCCCCGCAGCGGGGCTCGAACGGTCGGATGTGAAGCGAAAAGCCCGTGAATCGCCTGTTTTTCAGGTACCTCAGGGCGACCGATCGTGGCAAACCAGATCGATGCTTCAGGACTCGACGAACCTGGCCGCGATGGCAGAGGCTTTGAGCCGGTCGGCCGACTACCGAGTGCTGCGGAGGCTTGTCCCCCGGCAGCTCTGCACGTCGCCGGCCGGCTGCGAGACCCGGACCGCCGTCCTGCTGGACACCGAGACGACCGGCCTCGACCACGCCAGAGACGAGATAATCGAGCTAGGAATGGTCAAGTTCGACTACACGTCCGATGGCCAGATCGTCGGCGTCCGCGACACGTTCTCCGCCTTCAACGAGCCGAGCGGTCCCATTTCGGCGGAGGTTACGGCGCTCACGGGGATCACCGAGGAGATGGTCGCCGGTCACCTGATCGACCCAGCAGCCGTGTCCGCCTTCGTCGAGAGCGCTGCGATCACGATCGCGCATAACAGTGGTTTCGACAGGAAGTTCGTCGAGCGTTACTGGCCCGTGTTCGAGCACAAGGCCTGGGGCTGCAGCATGAGCGAGATCGACTGGCGCAAACACGGCTTCGCGGGCGCGCAGCTCGGCTATCTGCTGAACGGCACCGGCTTCTTCCACCAGGCGCATCGTGCCGTGGACGACTGCCACGCTCTGCTCGAGGTTCTCGCGTTCGAGCTTCCGACGACGCGGGCGTCGGCGCTCGCGCTTCTGTTGGAGACCGCCCGCAAGCCAACTGTGCGGGTCTGGGCGGAGCAGACCGCATTCGAACTCAAGGATTCCCTGAAGCGCCGGGGCTACCGTTGGAATGACGGCAGCGATGGTCGTCCGAAGAGCTGGTACATCGACGTTTGTGAGACCGCCCTAGACGACGAGATCGCCTTCCTGAGGGCCCAGATCTACATGCAGGACGTCGAGCCCAGCGTGCAAAGGCTGACCGCCTTTACGCGGTTCTCCGCCCGCATCTGAAGCGGTGGTCGTGCTCCAAGCCCACCGGCTCAACGGCCGAGACGCTTCTCGACGCGCTTGCGAGAATTGCCGACCTTCTTGACCGCCTTCTTCACCGCCGATGCCGAGCGGCCGCTCTTCTTGGCCTCATACGCCACTTCATATTTCTGCCCGCCGGCCACCCGCGCCCTATCCTGTTTACGTCCACGCGCAGTCTTCTTTTTTGCTGCAGCCATCGAGTCCTCCTCTTGCGATTATGTCAGTGCAACGCCGAAAGGATTCGCAGGGTTCCTTGGCGAGGAATGGTGCCGGTTGTCGATAGCTCGCTCATGGCCGCAGATGTGGTGCATCTGCGTGATGAGAGTCCATCCGTCGAGAAGCAGACCGTCCCAAGCCACGATGCCTCCATCGCATGGGACGCCGTGCTCGCATGGAGGCCCACTGCGGACTCCATTCGATCATCCGATCGTTCAGCCCATCATGTACCCGACAGGGACGATCCAGATCGAACGTGTCCATAGGATTCATGCGGGATGCCCGGGGTCGACATCCTTCGGCGTCTTCTTTTGCCGTTGCGGCGTCATCTTCGCTGGGCTTTCCTGGCCGGGTACGCCGCGCGGACCGAGCTGTTCGCGCTGGATATCGTCTTCGGAACGCTCGGGCTCGACGCCGTTGATCGGTTCGTCAGGCATCATTCCATCCTCGCCTTGTCCTTCAGATCGCGGATCCGGATCTCCGCCTCCTCCTTCGAGGTCACGATCTCCGATTCATCGGGCACGCGCGCTATCGCGCTGAGCCTCTTGAGCTCGTCGAGTTGTTCCTTGGTGGGCTTTTCCATCTTCGAATCCCTGAGCGCTTGCACGACGGCTTCGTCGTCGAGCACATCCAGCAGCTGGTTTATGGTTTGCTCGCAATTTCTGGGGCCGGGCTCGACATGCCGGGCCAAGATGCCTTGTGCGTCTTCCAAGGCCTTCGCAACTCGCCTTTCCGGCTTCATTACCGGTACTCCACATACTCCGCAGGAAAACGCCCCTATGAACGGCGCGTTCCTTTGCTCAGGCCCTTGAACGAGCTTGCCCGCAGAAGGCCTTCGGAGGTGATGTCGCGATACTCGATGTCCGCGTAGAACTTGGGTTCGACCCAGGTGGCCTTCGGCTTCCTGATGGACTTCGTCAGCTTCTGCTTCGGGCTCACGACGGTGTCGAGCGCCTCTCGGATCCGCGCGGAAGTGGTCCGACTCCAGCCCGTGCCCACCTTGCCCATGTAGAGGAGGTTCTTGCCTTCCTTCTTGCCGAGATAGAGCGCGGCCACTCCTGAGGGGTCCTTGATGAAGCCGACCACGGGGAATTTGCCCTTCTGAACGACCTTAATCTTCTGCCAGGCCTCCACCCGGTCCGATCGATATGGTGCATCCACCCGCTTGGAGACGATGCCTTCGTAATTCAGCCTGCTGGCGGCGGCGAACAGCGCTTGACCGTCCCCCTCGTGGTGCTCGCTATAGAGGACGGGCTCCTTGAGGTCGTGCTCCTCGATCAGCTCCTTGAGCAGCCTCTTCCGTTCGATCTGCGGCTCCTTGCGCAAATCTCTGCCGTCCAGCCAGAGCAGGTCGAACGCGAAGTAAAGCAAGCGATCCTGATCGCCTCTGCCGAGGTCCGCCTGTAGCTCTGAGAAGTTCGTGCGCCCATCATGGATGACGACGATCTCGCCGTCGACGATGGCCTGTCCTTCGATGTCGAAGGCGCCGGCGATCCTCGAGAACTTGTTGATCCAGTTGTAGCCGTTGCGCGTGTAGGCCCGGCGATCGTCTCCGTCGATCCTGAGCTGGATGCGGTAGCCGTCGTATTTGATTTCGTGAATCCATCGAGATCCTGAAGGTGCCTCCATCTTCAGGGTCGCCGACTGGGGTCCGATGAACCCCGGCATGGTAGGAACCTCCGGCGCTTCGGCTCGAGGTGCCTTTGTACGCTTTGCCACGCTACTCAACTCACAAAAAACCGCCGCCGGGTTGGGGCCGACGGCGGGCAGTCTACCTACCTCAATCGATGAGTCTCGCAACTTCGAAGGCGGCGAGAAGTTCCAGCGACCGCACTATTCGCAAGGTTTCGGCATTTGCGCCAGGCCCGACGGGCGCTGATGGGCGCTCCGGTCGTCTCAGCCCATCGAACTCTCGGCGAGAGCCGGCGTTTACTGACATCATGTCAGACGCATTCGACTATTTTCGCGCCTACGCCTTCCGGGCTCTCTGCAAAGCGAGATCCATGCCGCGGGGCAAGATGAAGCATCTGCAACTGGTGGCCGGCCGGATCTACAATCTCCTCAAGAAGGAGGCTGCCTACGGCCCCAATGTCGAGCATCTTGAGGACTTTCGCGCAGCCCAGAAGCTCGAGGCCTCTCTCGATCGCCGTCCCAGTGACCGCTCCGGCGGTCGCCTTGCTCCGGCGGCGCCGCAAAGCTCGGACCGGGAGGCTGGCTGAATGCCTTCGCTCGACGCGCGCGGTGTGGCAAGTCTTCTGCGAGAGTACGCGCAGCGCACCGCCTTGCGGGGCGGCAATCCCTACCGGGCGAAAGCCTTCTCTCGGGCCGCCGACAGCCTGGCGGCCCTGGCCGTTCCTCTGGACGTGCTCGTCGCCGAAGATCGGCTTACTGAGATCCCGGGTGTCGGCGATGCCATCGCCGGCATCATCACCAAGGTTCACAAGACGGGCAGTCATCCCAGCCTCGAAAAGCTGCGGAAAGAGATTCCCGCGGGCGTGCTCGATATGCTCGCTGTACCCGGCCTTCGTCCGGAGAAGGTACTGCGCCTGTACAAGGATCTCGGCATCGGCTCGCTCTCCGAGTTGGAGGCTGCCGCCAAGGATGACCGCATCAAAAAGGCGAAAGAACTCGGCGCCGCGCTGCAGACCAAGATCCTGCAGAACCTCGCGATCGCCAAAAGCGGAGAAGGCCGCCTCCACCTGCACCGCGCCGCCGCGTTGCTCGCGCATGCGAAGGACTCGATCCGCAAGTCCCGCCCCGAACTAAAGCGTGTGACGATCGCCGGCGATTTCCGCCGCGGCTGCGAACTCGTCGGCGATCTCGCGATCGTTGCGGAGGCTGCCAAGCCGGACAAGACATCGACACCATCGGCCGACGGGCTGCAAATCCGAGTATCCGACCGCAAGCACTTCGGCGCCGCCCTTCTCTTCGCCACCGGCTCCGCCGGCCACATCGAGCAGCTTCAAGCCTTGGCCGCCGAGAAGGGTCTGCGGTTAGATGCCGACGGCTTGCACAAGGGCCGCACGCTGATAGCCGGCGAAGAGGCTGAGATCTACCGCGCCCTCGGTCTGCCCTTCATCGACCCTGAGCTCCGGGAGGGGCGCGGCGAGATCGAGGCGGCTCTGAAAGGCAAGCTCCCGAAGCTCGTCACCGACCAGGACCTGCGCGGCATCCTTCACTGCCACACCGATGCCTCCGACGGCACGGAGACGCTGGAGATCATGGCTAAGGCCACGCGCCAGCGGGGCTTCGAGTATTTCGGCGTGGCGGACCATTCCAAGTCCGCTCACTATGCCGGCGGCCTCTCCGTTGAGGAGATCGCGCAGCAGCACCGGGAAGCCGATCGACTGAACAAGCGCTTCGGCAAGGGCTTCCGGATCCTCAAGGGTATCGAGTCCGACATCCTGGCGGACGGGTCGCTCGACTACGACGACGACGTTCTGGAGCGCTTCGATTTCGTGGTCGCCAGCATCCATGGGCGCTTCAAGCTGGACCGCAAGGCGCAGACGCAGCGCCTGCTTCGCGCTATTTCCAATCCTTATACGACCATCATCGGCCACATGACCGGTCGCCAGCTTCAGCGCCGGCCCGGTTACGAGATCGATATCGACAAGGTGCTGCGGGCCTGCGCCAAACACGACGTCGTCGTCGAGATCAATGCCCATCCATGGCGGCTCGACCTGGACTGGCGCTGGCACCAGGCGGCGCTCGAGTTCGGCTGCATGATGAGCATCAATCCGGATGCGCACTCGATCCCCGAAGTCGACCACATGCACTGGGGCGTCCTGATGGCCCGCAAGGGCGGTGTCCCTGCCGACCGGGTCTTGAATGCGATGACGCTCGCGGAGCTCACGCGCTACCTGCGTCAGAAGCGGCGCTCGCTCGCCCGCGCCGCCTGATGCCCCAGGGGTACGATCTGGCACTCGAGGGGAATGTCGTGGCAGTCGCCACCGATCGCGGGCACCACTTCAGCAAACCAACTCGGGAGCGCATAATCCTGGTGGAAGGCCACGGCGTCGAAGGCGACGCTCACGCCGGCCCGTTCGTAAGGCACCGCTATTTGGCACGCCGCCGGCCCCGCCTGCCCAATCTCCGGCAGGTCCACCTGATCCCGTCCGAACTTTTCCCGTCTCTCCTCCAAGCTGGCTCCAAGGTTGGGGCGGGCGAGCTCGGCGAGAACGTCACCACCGCCGGTCTGGACCTCGAACGGATGCCGCTCGGGACCCTGATCGAGCTTGGGCGGTCCGCGGTCGTCGAGCTGACGGGTCTCCGGACTCCCTGCGTCCTCATCGACCGCTTCCGAGCTGGCCTCAAGCGGCGGCTGCTCTCGTCGGCGGAAACGGGCCCTCCATTCAAATCCGGGGTGCTGGGCGTGGTACGGGCCGGCGGGACGGTCGCGGCTGATGATATTGCGCGGGTTCGCGTCCCGTCTTCCTCATTTCGGCCTCTGCCGGCCCTGTAGCGAGCCCCCTGCCATGGCCCGAAAATCGACCCTCCCTCTTCGCCTGCAGCCCATGCTGGCCACGCTGACGGATGCGCCGTTCGACGATCCCGATTGGGTCTTCGAGGACAAGTTCGATGGTTTGCGCATGGTCGCGAAATCCGGCGTGGCCGGGTCGCGCTCTACAGCCGCAACGGGAAGATCATCAGCCACTCCTATTTGGAGGTCGCGAAAGCACTCGAAGGAGTGAAGGCGGACGCCGTGATCGATGGCGAGCTCGTCGCCATCGGCAAGGACGGCGCATCCCATTTCCAGTTGCTACAGAACGCCCTGCGCCATGAGGCCAAGCTCTTGTACTGCGCGTTCGACCTCATGTTCGCGGACGGCGAGGATCTGCGTGCGTTGCCGCTCCTCGAGCGCAAGAAGCGGCTGAAAGCCATCTTGCCGCGCCACAAGCTGATCGCATTCAGCAATCACCGCAAAGGCAACGGAACGAAGTTCTTCGCAGAAGCTGAGCAAAGGCATCTCGAAGGCATCATGGCCAAGCGCGCCGACAGTCCGTACGCGTCCGGACGCCGGACCTCGGACTGGCTGAAGGTGAAGACGGCGCAGCGGCAGGAGGTCGTGATCGCCGGCTTCACGGCGCCGAGGCGGACCCGGCCCTTCTTCGGCGCGCTCGCGCTGGCAGTGCGGGAAACGGCGGGTGGCGGTACATCGGGCACGTCGGCACCGGCTTCAGCCACCAAGTTCTCGAAGAGCTTCACCGCAAGCTCGTGAGGCTGAAGACAGCCAAGTC
>NZ_JBVVOY010000040.1:0-35253 GCF_055807535.1 Bradyrhizobium sp. Kon37 | reverse complement strand
TTGACCTCCACAGTCAGCTTGTAACGATAGCTCTCGCTTTTCCCGCATCCTGCGAGACAGAGCGCAAGGAGGGCTAAAGCGCCGAGGCGCAAAGGGGCAAATCGCATCTGGTCCACTTGGTTGCATCTAGCCCTTCAGTCAACCAAAAGCGTCACGCATGCTGAATTTTCAGTATGTGGGCCGAAGGTCAGCTATGGGTCAGAAGCGGTCCTCGACCGGCTGCGTGCCGCAGGTCAGCAAAGGGCAGAAGCACAAGTGATCGCCTTAAACGGGGTAGCGCCATTTCAATGCGCGCCGCACGAACAACAGCGCTGCTACCACGATCACCAGGACGACAAGATAGCCGGCAACAGCCCACCGCTCGTGTGGCAGGTAACCCGGAGCCAACATAAGCATCAATAGAACGCAAAGGAGCGCCGTTTGTGCGTAGAACAGCGGCGAGCGCAGCATTCCTGTCGGCTTCAATTCGGCGAGCCGGTCACCAGCGCGCGTCACGCGACTGTAAAGAAACACTAAAGCCGCCAAAGCGATTATCCATTCCATGCAGTTGAGCTACCATTGCAGGATTTAGGATACCTCAACGCGTGACGGAGAAAGCGCTACATCGCCCCCTGATGTCCGCTGTGGGTCACTTGCGGACCTGACTGCCAGGCGGCGGGCGCGGTGCTGGAGCCCGCTAAGGGCTGTTATCAGACTGGCGACCAATGCAACCGACGGCGACCTCGAGCAGCTCCTGCTCACCGGCAAGCTGCTCCCTTTCTCGGCGCCGTCGGCAGGGTGATCGACCGCGAAGCGGCCAATCTCATCCCGGCTTGCTGTCCTCGCCAAACCGTCGCGCGAGGGCCATCAGCACCACGAAGGTCGCAACCCACACCATCCGCGCGCCGTAGCGGTCGTGGGGGCCGGAGATGACGGCGCAGATGAAGGCGTTGCCGAGCAGCGCCAGAGTCACCGTCGCCGCCAGCAGCGTCAGATCGTCCAGCCGGCGATGTATGAGCGCGTGGCCGAGCAGCACAACGAGCGCCAGCATCGAGGCCAGCGCGACGGGCACGTGCAGCCAGTTGATGGTGTCGAAGTCGAGAGCCCAGTGCTGCTGGCGCGCCGCCCGCATAGGCGCGGCCTGTGAGGGGATATAGCGTTCGATGATGCCGCGGGTGTGCGGGATCCAGCCATTGGTGCCTTCGCCGGTCGCGACATGCAGCAATTGCTGGCCCATCGCCCGCAACGCCGCGCCGGCCTGCCAGGCCGGATAGTCGGCGAGCGAACCCACGACGATGGTGCCCATTTCCTCGTTCATGCCTTCGAAGCGGCCGAGCGTGTTGAACATGCTCTTGCCCCAAAGGAATTCGTCGGCGGTCGCCGGCAATTGGTCGCGATAGGGGCAGAGCTTGAGTGTTTCGCGCGGGCAATGGTCATTGAGATAACGCGCGACGATGCCGTCCTGCATCATGCGGCCGAAGGCGACGCCGGTGCCGCCCGGCGTCCAGGCCCATTTGCCCGACAAGGCATGGTTCGCAGACACCAGCATCAGGCCGCCGGCGATGATGGTGAGGCTCGCCTGCGCCAATCCGGCGATCGGAAGCCGGCGCCCCAGCCACGGCCGCATCATCCAGCCGGCAACGCAGAGACCGAGCAGCACGCCGAGCGTGGCGCTGTGGGTCGCGGCGGCAAAGGCGGTGAAGACGAACAGCGAGATTTTTTCGAGCACCGAGGTCCGCTGCCCACCGATGACCAGCAGGAATAGCGACAGCACCGACAGGCCTGCAAAAATGTCGGTGAGCAGCATGCTCGCAAGCCAGGGCAGCGCCGTCGACAGGATCAGGAGCAGGCTGATCGCGACGAAACGGACCGTCTGCATCATCGAGAGCACGCGCAAGGTGAGCTGCAACAGCCACAGCGTCGCCAGCGACTGGACCGCAAGGTTGATCCAGAAACCAGAACTTTCGCCATAGTGCAGGTAGATGCCGAACACGGTGGAGCGGCTCGGGACGAGATAGCCCTCGTACCAGCGCGCCAAATAGCCTCCGGTATCCCATTGCAACAGCGGATAGCCGTTCCAGAACGCCGGCGCGATCAACAGCAGCGGCAGGGCGACCGCGGCCAGCCGCAGCCAGAGGGTATCAGCGGCGCCCGCGCGCAAATGATCGGTGGTGATGGTCAAATCCGCTCCGTCCTCACTCGGACCATGCCCGCAATCACCGTTGAGGCGGAATTCACCAATAGTTTGACACCGCCCGGCTTGAATTTGGCGAAACCCTGACCATTTTGAGCCGACCTTGCCGCCCGGGGTCTCGGAAGAAACTCTTGTGATTCAACGTGTTGGCATACCCTCGCTGGGCAACGCACTGTTCACTCTCAGGCAAGCCCGTCAGGACTTTGTCGCCTAGACTGTGTTATAGAACCAGTGAAACGAGCCAATTCGAAAGAGCAGATCTCATGGCAGTGCATCAGGTCAATCCGGGAGGAAAGCTCGCAACGCTTGATCCGATCTGGGATCGGATCCGCGGCGAAGCGGAGGACATCGTCCATCGCGAGCCGGAGCTTGCGACCTTCATCTATTCGACGGTGCTGCATCACAGCCGCCTGGAAGATGCGGTGATCCATCGCGTCGCCGACCGGCTCGATCACTCCGCGCTGTCGGGCGATCTCGTGCGCCAGACCTATGACGAGGCGCTGCGCGACGATCCCGATCTCGGCAACGCCTTCCGCGCCGATCTCGTCGCCGTCTACGACCGCGACCCCGCGACCTCGCGCTTCATCGACCCGTTGCTCTATTTCAAGGGCTTCCACGCCATCCAGACCCACCGCCTCGCGCATTGGCTCTATCTGAAGGGCCGCAAGGATTTTGCGTATTATCTGCAGAGCCGGGCGTCTGCGGTATTCCAGACCGACATCAATCCCGCCGCGCGCATCGGCCGCGGCATCTTCCTCGACCACGCCACCGGCTTCGTCTGCGGTGAGACTGCGCTGATCGAGGACGACGTCTCGATCCTGCATGGGGTCACGCTCGGCGGCACCGGCAAGGAGAACGAGGACCGTCATCCGAAAATCCGTCACGGGGTCCTGATCGGTGCCGGCGCGAAGATCCTCGGCAATATCGAGATCGGTCATTGCGCGCGCATCGCGGCGGGGTCGGTCGTGGTCAAGCCCGTGCCGCACAACGTGACGGTCGCAGGCGTGCCCGCCAAGGTCGTCGGCGAAGCCGGCTGCGCCGAGCCGTCACGCACCATGGATCAGATGATCAACGCCATGGGGCTCTGAGGCGGGACTTTGAGATGGGTCTCTGAGAGGGGACATCGAGCTTGTTGGAAGGGGCGGATTTTCCGCGCCCTTCGCCCCAAAAATTCTTTGGCAATTCATGCTGGCGGTTGGTCGCGTCTCGTCCTAAAACCCGCGCCAACCCAGATTTCGATTGGAGACTTGCCGTGGACGTCAAGGAAGTTAGGAAGCTCGACGCGTATCTGAAGCGCGTATTCGGCAATCCCAAGATCCGCGTCGTGCCGCGGCCGAAGAAGGATGATTCCGCCGAGGTCTATATCGGCGAGGAATTCATCGGTGTGCTCTTCGTCGACGACGAGGATGATGATCGCTCGTTCCAGTTCCAGATGGCGATCCTCGAGGACGATCTGGTCGATCAGGAGTGATGCGACCCGATTGGTGAGGCGGAACTTCCGCCCTCACCATTTAGTGTCTGACGCGGCGGTGCGATCGGCCGACGCTCTTCCCACATTCCGTCCATGCGAACAGTGCTGATCTCCGGGGCGGGGATCGCCGGGCCGACGCTCGCGTATTGGCTGCGTGCTGGAGGCTACGAGCCGACGTTGGTTGAACGCGCGCCCACGCTTCGTCGTGGCGGCTACGTGATCGATTTCTGGGGACTGGGCTACGACATCGCCGAGCGGATGGGGCTGTTGCCGGCGATCGAAAGCGCCGGCTATCGCGTCAGGGAAATGCGGATCGTCGACGATCGCGGCCGGCGTGTCGCCGGATTTGGTACGAACGTCCTCGACGATCTCACAGGCGGGCGTTACGTCACTCTGGCACGAAGCGATCTGTCGGGCCTGCTGTACGGTACGGTCCGCGATGGTGTTGAAACGATCTTCGATGAGGAGATCGTTGGCCTGGAGCAGCAGCCTGAATGGGTCGAGGTCCAGTTGCGGCGCGGTGGGCGCCGACGTTTCGATCTCGTCGTCGGTGCTGACGGTCTGCATTCGCAAGTGCGCCGCCTTGCGTTCGGCTCGATCGGGACGTTCGAAAGAAATCTCGGCTATGGCGTCGCGGCATTCGAGACCCGCGGCTATCGCCCTCGCGACGAAAATGTGTATCTGATGCACAACCGGCCGGGCCGTATGGTTGGCCGTTTCGCGCTGCGCGATGATCGCACCTTGTTCCTCTTCGTGTTTCGCGGTGATGCAGGCGCGCCTGCGGCGCAGAAGGCACAGCTGCGCGATCGCTATCGCGACGCCCGATGGGAATGCCCAGACATTCTGAACGAACTCGAGCGCACCGATGATTTGTATTGCGACCGGGTCAGCCAGATCAGGATGGACGGCTGGTCGCGAGGACGCGTCGTGCTGATTGGAGACGCTGCGTTCTGCGTCTCGCTCGTCGCCGGGCAGGGCTCGGCTCTGGCCATGATCTCTGCCTATGTGCTTGCGGGAGAGCTCGCGCGCGCCGACGGGCGCCACGAGGAAGCATTCAGCGCCTATGAGACCCGCCTTCGCAGCTATATCGGCGCCAAGCAGCGTGGAGCGGAGCGCTTCGCCGCGGCATTTGCGCCGCGGACGTTATGGGGATTGTGGTTTCGCAATCAGGTCGTGAAGGCGTTCTCGTTGCCGGGTGCGGCGAGACTCGCCATCGGTCGAGACCTTGCCGACAAGCTGGATCTGCCGACTTATCGCTGGCGCGATCGCAAGAAGATCGGCGTTTGAATTGGCCGCGGCATTGATTTCTTTCGAAAGAGACGAATTGTGGGAGGGGGCGAGTTTTCCCAAACCGGCTTCGAAAATACGAAGTCATGCCAAGCACTTGGCTACTGTGCATGGGGTTGTTTTCGCAGTTTTGTTTTGGAGGCTCGGGGCCGCTTACCCCTTCGGTCCCCGCAACCGCGCCGTCAGCTTCTCCATCGCTTCCGCCGCATCGCGCCATTGCGACAGCCAGCTCCGCGGAAAGCGGAAAGTGAGGTCGGCGCCCCCGACGCGTCGTTCGGCGAGGCACATGCCGGGCGTCGCGCCATCGCGGGTGCAGCGCGCGGTTAGCGCGGGACTTGCGGCAGAATAGAGATCCTCGTTGCCGTAAGGCGTGTCGGCGCGGAACGTCCGCATCGTCAGCCCGTCCTGGGGCATTGCCGCGGCCTGGTCGAGATAGCGCGGATAGATCGTGGCGGTGCGCTGCTCGGGCGAGAGCGCATCGCGATGCGCGGCGATCGACAGGAAGATGCGGTCGATCGGCTGCATCGCCGCGTCCACGCTGTCGGCGGTGACGTGCTTTGGCGCGCCCGGCGGCTCCAGCGAAGGGTACAGGAAGTCGAGATCGATCCGCTCCTGCGGCCCGGAGTGGCGCTGGATCTTCATGCGGATTGCAGTGGTCGGCAGGTTGAACAGCGTGCCGCCGACGCTCACCGGCAGCTTGTCCGGGGCGCTCGCGCCGCTCGGGCCCCAGGTCGGCCACAACAAATAGGCGACGAGCGCGACGGCGCACACCGCGGCAATGCCGCCGAGCACGATCGGGATGACGTGGCCCCAGGTGCGCGCCCGGGGAGACTGAGGGGAGGTTGCCGAAAACACCGTCATGAGCCGCGAATGAGCCGGAAGTCGGCCGATGGCCGACGAATCAGCGGCGAATATGCCACGTGGTGGCGGTTTCGCGGAGCGTTCACCGGCTGCAGGGAAGGGAGAGAGGCCTGCGTGGGACGGCCGGCGGCGTTAACCTTCCCTTAAGGATAATGTAGCGTTAACCGGCACTCTTTGTCACAGGAAGGCACCTCGCGTTGCGTAAGGGCGGACCGTTCCGATGACACCTGAAGCTCTCAATACATTCTTCTCGATCGGCATCGGTTTCGCGCTCGCGGGCGCGCTCGTGAGCGGATACCAGACGGTCGCACAGCGGCCGGCCGGCTTCGGTCTGTTGCAGGACGGCGTGGCGCCGAAGACCTTCGCGGCGGTTCCGTTCCTGGTGTTCGCGGCACCCTTCATCATCATGCGCAACACCCTGCGCGGCAGGCAGCTGGAGAGCCGCCGCGTCGAATTCGTGATGATGGCCACCGTCATCGCCGGCTTCTGGAGCATGATGAGCGGCACCTTCGTCCTGATGACGCTCCGCGCGGCCGGCGTTCTGGTCTGATGCGCGCGCTGTAGGGCTGCCTGCGCGGCGGCCCTTTGCGTCGAGACCGCCGTTTCGCTATGGCTGGGGTTGACGCGACAGGAGACCCTCATGGCGATCTACGAGCTCGACGGGCAGGCGCCCGACCTTCCCGCCGACGGCAACTACTTCATCGCGGAGACCGCCACCGTGATCGGCCGCGTGCGCCTGAAGCCGGGCGCGAGCGTCTGGTTCGGCGCGGTGCTGCGCGGCGACAATGAGTGGATCGAGATCGGCGAGGGCGCCAACGTGCAGGACGGATCGACCTGCCACACCGATCTCGGTTTTCCGCTTCACATCGGCAGGAACTGCACAGTCGGTCATAACGTCATCCTGCACGGCTGCACCATCGAGGAGGGCGCACTCGTCGGCATGGGCTCCATCGTGATGAACGGCGCCAGGATCGGCCGCAACAGCATCGTCGGCGCCGGCTCCGTCATCACCGAGGGCAAGGAATTTCCCGAACGGTCCCTGATCATCGGCTCGCCGGCGCGGGTGATCCGCACGCTCGACGACGCCCAGGTGCAGAAGATGGGCAGCGCGGCGAAGTTCTACGTCGCGAACGGCCCGCGCTTCATAAAGGGCCTCAAGCGGATCGGGTGAGCTCAGCTTCCTTCGGACTCGCGCGCTTCTAGTGCGCTTGCGACCTTCTCGTGCCCTGCGGACCATAGGGCATGCTCGTCGCTGCCGTCCTGGTAAGGATTGGCTTCCGCCGGAATGTTCTTACGCGCCGCGCGTTCGCCTTCTGCAAAAGCATCGCGATCGTTCATCGTGACTGCGCCTTTCTGTTTCCGGAGCCTTCCCGGTTTCAAGCTGATGCGACGGCATTTGTTCCGGAACCGGTCATTGCTGCGGCGGTTGATCGGCGAAGGAGATTTCAATGGCCAGATTGCCCACAGCCCGTTCAATCAAGACCGTGATCGTGATCTTCGCCCTTGCCGCGATGCCGGCCGTAGCGTTCGCGCAAGCGAGCGGCGGCTCGGCGGGATCGGCCGGAGGTGTGGCCAATTCTCCGGCGACTGCGCCCGGCACCAACAGTCTGGGCACCGCCCAATCGTCCGGTGCGAATGCTGCATCCGGAGGCACCACCGGCGCAGGCGGGGGTAGGGGGACCGACGCCGCCGTCAACGCCGAGAACCGGCTGCTCGACAAGAAGCTCAAGAGCATCTGCCGCGGCTGCTGACGCTCGCGGGGAAGTGAGACAGTGAGGCTGTCAGGAACGCCGCAAGCCAATTAGCTTGGTCCTGCTTTGAAGCGTGGAGCGTCTCCACGCGGAGGATCGAGTGATGTTACGCAAGATGATGTTGACGGCGCTGGCCGTCGCGATAGTCGGGCTGTCAGCCCCACAGGCCGCCCAGGCGCGGGGCGGTTTCGGACACGGTGGTGCCGGTTGGGGCCATGGCGGAGGCTGGAGCCACGGAGGCGGCTGGCGCGGCGGCGGCTTCTGGCCGGGAATCGCCATCGGGGCGGGTATCGCCGGCGCGGGTTATTACGGCAGCTATTACGGCTATGGCCAACCGTATTACGGCGATCCCTATTACTATGGTACCGGCTACGACGATGGTGGCTATGGCGGCTGCTACGTCGTGCGCAAGCGCGTCATGACGCCGTCGGGCTGGCGCATCCGCCCCGTGGATGTCTGCGAATAGGCGGCGGTACCCGTTAAAAAACAAGGTCGCTGACGCAATATACCGTCAACGACCTTGCCAGCCCCGGACATTGAAATCGGCTCACGCCATCCGGTAACGGCGAGCATCGCTTGGAATCACACGGGCGAATGTGATCCAGTTCACAAGTCCAAAAATTTAGGCGGCGCCGGCTGCTCAGCCGCGCGAGCGCTTGCGTGCAGTGGCATGGACACGATGCCGTGCAGGTTTCCTGCGGGTAACCGAGGGAGTCTCCGCCTCGGTCGCCCGGGCGCTGGCAAAGGATTGCCGCAGCCCGTCGATGGACTCGTTGAGTGTCGTGACCTGCTCGGACAGACGCTTGGTGTCGGCCTGCTGGAATGCGAGCAAGCGCTTCACACTCTGAAGCTGGTCCTGCACGACCTGAAGCTGGTCAATCGATTCCTGCTGGGTTGCTTCCAGCCCCTTGGTCTTCTCGACCAACTGCTCGGACGCCTGTGCGGTACGTGCCTGAAGCTGCCGCGATGCCACCACCCGGTCGGTCTCGGGGGCTGAGCCGGTATAGGCGCGCCAGATCGCGATCGAGGTCACACCGGCGATCAGCAGGAGGAGCGCGGCGGCGGTCAGCGCGATGGGCTGGGCGCCGAGGCGAAGAAGCGGGTTGGACGGTGCGTCCTCTGCGAGATCGATCATCGCTGACAAAACCCAAATTGAAACTTGGTGAGTGGCGAAGACCGGCAACCCTGAGGCCGCCGGGTGTCCCGAAAGCGTTACGTTTCGGCAAGGAATGGGACCAAAAAGAGGCTAAGAGCAAAAAAACCAACAATCATGAGGCCTTGAGGCCTCCGAACGCCCGTCAGGGGCAGAGATCAGGGCTGAAACGGCGAAAACGGACCTGAATAGGTCTTCGAGCGCGGTGCCGCATAGGGCCCGAGCCGGGAGGTCTTCAGTCCCAGTCGCACCAGTGATTCCGCCAAGGTCACCGCAGCGGCGACGCCGTCGATCACGGGCAGGCCGTGCGTAGCAGCGAGTTCATTGGCGAGATCGGCCATGCCGGCGCAACCGAGCACGATGGCCTCCGCGCGGTCGTCACGGATCGCGGCCGTGATTTCCGTAGAGATTTTTGCGAGCGCGTCGGTGTTGCGCTCCTCCAACGCGAGCACCGGCACCTCGGCGGCGCGGACGCGGGCGCAGCGCTCAGCCAGGCCGTATTTTCGCAAATTATGCTCGATCGGCACGATGGAGACACCGAGCGTCGTCACCACGGCGAAGCGCGCGGCGATCAGGCTCGCCATGTGAAAGCCGGCCTCGCCAATGCCGATCACGGGTGCCTTTGCCGCGGCGCGCGCGGCGTCGAGGCCGGTGTCGTCGAAGCAGGCGATGATGTGGGCATCCGCGCCGTCGCGATCGGCCTCGCGGATGCAGCCGAGCATGCCGGGGACGGCGAAGGCCTCGTCGTAAAATCCCTCGATCGAAACCGGACCCATCGCCGGCTGGCGCGCGTCGATCCATGTGTCGGGCAGGGCGATGCTGCGCGCCGCGGCGGCGATCTTCGCCGTCATCGACGCCGTGGTGTTGGGGTTGACGACGTGGAGTCGCATCAGATCAGACAAGCCCTTTGCCGGCGTCCGAGCCTTTGGCCGCCTGCCGCCTGTTCAACACGTGGATGGTGCCGAGCGCAAGGCTGATCACCGTGAACGAGACGGCGGAGATCACGGTGCCGAGCGCATAGATGTCGGGGTTGGTCACGGTGGTGGTGAGGCCCTGGAGATCGAGCGGCAACGTGTTCACCGCACCGATCGCCTGGCTGGAGCGTGCGAGCTCGTCCCAGGAGAGGGTGAAGCCGAACAGGCCGATACCGATCACCGAAGGCAGGATGATCGGCAGCACGACATGACGGAAGGCCTGCCACGGCGTCGCGCCGAGATCGCGCGCGGCTTCCTCGAGGCGCGGGTCGAAGCGGTTGAAGATCGCGAACATGATGAGAAGGCCGAACGGCAGCGTCCAGGTCAAGTGTGCACCGAGGCCCGAAGTGAGCAGGCCCATCGAGGTCTCGAAATTCTCGTTCCAATGCGCCTTGATCAGATCGTCGATGATGCGGAATTCGAGAGAGATGCCGAGCGAGGTGATGATCGAGGGCACGATCAGGCTCGCGATCGCCGAGTAGAACAGGGTGCTTTGCGCCTTGAACTTGCGGCGAAACGCCATGCCCGCGGCGACCGACAGCACGACGGTGACGATCATCACGATGATGCCGAGCAGCAGCGAACGGCGAAAGGCCGCGCCGAGATCGACGATGCCGGTGCCCTGGAACAGTTTCGCGATCCAGAAAGTCGACACACCGTTCATCGGAAAGGTGAGGCCGCCCTGCGGCCCCTGGAACGACAGCACGTAGATCGCGATCATCGGGCCGTAGAGAAACAGCGTGTAGGCCGCGAAGAAGATCGCGAGCACGTAGAAAGAGCGCGGGCGTCCTTCCTTCATGCTCTAGAGCTCCTTCTTGATATCGACGATGCGCGACATCATGGTGATGATCAGGAACGTGATGACGAGCAGGATCACGGCGTTGGCCGCTGCGGCCGGGAATTGCAGCGCGTTCACCCGCGTCTCGATGATCTTGCCAGCTGCCGCGATCTGCTGGCCACCCATTACGCCGATGGTGATGAAATCGCCCATCACGATGGTGATGACGAAGATCGAGCCGATCACGATGCCGGGCTTGGCGAGCGGGATGATGACGTTGACGAGCGTCTGGAAGCCGGTCGCGCCGGCGTCATAGGCGGCCTCGATCAGCGATTTGTCGATACGCACCATCGAATTGAAGATCGGCACCACCATGAAGAAGGTGAAGAGGTGCACCAGTGCCAGCACCACGGAGAACTCGGAGAACAGCAGCCATTCAACGGGATGGTTGATCAACCCCGTCTTGACCAAGCCCGAGTTGACAAGGCCATTGCGCCCGAGCAGCGGGATCCAGGCGATCATGCGGATCACGTTGGAGGTCCAGAACGGGATCGTGCAGAGCAGCGACAGTCCCATCTGCCAGGTTTTCGACTTGACGTGGAAGGCGAGGAAGTAGGCGACCCAGAAGCCGATGAAGAGTGTGATGACCCACACGAGGAAGCAAAGCTTCAGCGTCTTCAGATAAGTCTTGGCGATGGTGCAGAGGTCGGGGAGCTGCGCGATGCAGCCCTCGAACGTGTCGGTGTAGCCGCGGCCCGAGAAGGCCGGCAGCAACTGATATTCGTTGTAGTCCCAGAACGAGACGATCACGACGAAGACGAGCGGGATCAGGAAGAAGGCGAGGAACACCAGCATCATCGGCCCAGCCTGAAGCCAGGAGATGAAGGAGGGTGACAGCCGCACCGCTTTGCTGCGGCGCGCCGTCTCCGATCCCCGGACCAGGTCCGGGGATGCCTGTTGCAGGATGTCCTCCGACGTGTCCATCAAATTACGCCGCGATGAACTCGTTCCACTTGCGGACCATGTAGTCGTTCTCGTCCATCACGGCGTTCCAGCACGCCACGCCACCCATGCGGTCCTCGTAGGAGCCGCCGTCGCGCACGGCGCCGGCCTTTTCGAGCAGCGAGCCGTCCGGCGCCTTGATGTCTTTCTCGGCCGCCTTGCCTTCCATCCAGTAGGCCCACTCGTAAGGCTCCATATGCGCCTTTGCGGTGGAGAGCACGGCTGAGTAGTAGCCCTGGCGGTTGAGATAGGCGCCGGCGTAGCCGGACAGGAACCAGTTGACGAACTCATAGGCCCATTCGAGCTTCGCACCCGAGACGCCCTTGGAAACGCAGAAGCCCGAGGCCCAGGAGCGATAGCCTTCCTTGAGCGGCTGGAAGGTGCAGGCAATCCCCATCGAGCGGACCTTCGTCACCGCCGGCGACCACATCGACTGGATGACGGTCTCGCCCGAGGCCATCAGGTTGACGCTCTCGTTGAAGTCTTTCCAGAAGGCGCGGAACTGGCCGGCCTTCTTGGCCTCGGTCATCACCTTCATGGTGAGATCGATCTCTTCCTTGGTCATGTTGCCCTTGTCGGCATATTTGTACTTGCCGGTGGCTTCCACGACCATCGCGGCATCCATGATGCCGATCGAGGGGATGTTGAGGATCGAGGCCTTGCCCTTGAATTCGGGATTGAGCAACTCTGCCCACGAGCTGATCGGACGCTTGATGATGTCGGGGCGGATGCCGAGCGTGTCGGCGTTGTAGACGGTCGGGATCAGGGTGACGAATTCGGTCGCGGACGTCGCGAACTTCTTGGAGTCCTTGCCTTCGAGATAGAGCACTTTCCAGGGCGCGGTGCCCTGGCCGCCGATCTTCTTGCCGCCGGGCGTCTGGCCCTTGGTGAAGACGGGCGTGATGTTGTCGAATTCCTTGATCTTCCTGGCGTCGAGGGCAAGGATGTTGCCCGAGGGCACGATCTTCTTCAGCGCGAAATATTCGGTGTCCAGCACGTCGAAGGAGTTCGGCTGGGTCATCACGCGCTTGGTGACGTCGTCGGTGGTCGCGGTGATGTATTCGATCTTGATGCCGGTGTCCTTCAAGCACTGCTTGGAAATCTCGTCGCCCTCGTTCACGGCGGTGCCGAGATAGCGCAGCACCTTCGGCTCGGCCGACATCACGTAGGGGAAGCCGGTGATGGCGCCGGAGCCGGCGGCAAGGCCGGCGAGACCCGCGGTGCTCTTCAGTAGCGTGCGGCGGCTAAGGCCCTTCTTCCTGGTCGTTTCGGTCATATCACTCACTCCTCTGTTGCGCATTCCGGTGATTGATCGGCGCTATTGCAGACGTTGCGCCTTGGCGGGATCCCAGGTAGCCAGCACGCGATCGCCCGGCCGGAACTGGTGGACGTCGAAGGCGGCCTCGGGGAGGTGGGAGAACAGGGCGGTCCCGTCTTCGAGCGTGAGCGAGACGGCGATGTAGGAGCCCTGGTACTCGGTCTGGGTCAGCAGCGCCGGCGCGCCGACCGCGCCGTCGGCGATCGGCACGATGCCGAGCTGATCGGCGCGCACGGCGATGAGTTTGCCTGCGTCGCTGAGGACGTTGTGGCCGCCGATGAAGCGCGCCACGAATTCGGTGCGGGGATGATGGAAGATGTCGCGGGCACTTCCCTGCTGTTCAATCCTGCCCTGGTTCATCACCACGATGTGGTCGGCGAGCGCCATCGCCTCTTCCTGGCCGTGCGTGACCTGGACGAAGCTGATGCCGAGCTCGCGCTGCAGCCGCTTCAGTTCACCCCGCATCTTCACCCGCAGGAACGGGTCGAGCGCCGAGAGCGGCTCGTCGAGCAACAGGATCTGCGGCTCGGTGATCAGCGCGCGGGCGAGCGCGACGCGCTGCTGCTGGCCGCCGGACAGCTGTGCGGGGAGGCGGGCCGCGTAGGGCGTCATCGCGACCAGCTCGAGCAACTCGCCGGCACGCTTGTGCCGCGTCGCCCGGTCGATGCCGCGCATTTTCAGGGCAAACGCCACGTTGTCGATCACGGTGAGGTGCGGAAACAGCGCGTAGGACTGGAACATCATCGCCGTGCCGCGCTTGGCGGGTTCGAGATCGGTGACGTTCTGCGGACCCAGGATGATGTCGCCTTCGCTGACGGCCTCGTGGCCGGCGATCATGCGCAAGGTCGAGGTCTTGCCGCAGCCGGAGGGGCCGAGCAGGCAGCAATAGGTGCCGGCCGGGATCTTCAAATTGACGGTGTCGACCGCCAGCGTCGTGTCGTAGCGCTTGCTGACGGCGACCAGTTCGAGGGCGGCGGGAGTGGCCATGGCGTGTCCGGGGCGAGGGCGATGCTGCGCCTCTCTCCGCAAGGTCCATGCCAATCGCGCTTGAATCGTTCTCTGCCGGCCGAATTCCAAAACAGTGCAGCGGAGTCAGATCGTTAGATCGAATCCGGCGCACCTGGCCGGCCCGTTGCCCTCGCAGCTGCGTGCACACAAAACAGGCGCGGATTGTATAAAGTTTCGCCTGTGATTGGATACAGCTCGTCGATTAGGATTCGACGCCATCTTCGACGATCGAGTCCTCACCCCCATGGCCGCCAAGTCCCGACCGAAATCCGACGCGCCCGATGCGAGCGATCGCGTCAGCCGCATCCGGGAAGGCGTGACTGCGGCGATCCTCGAACATCGCCTGCTGCCCGGCACGAAACTCGGCGAGGACGAGATCGGCGAGATCTACGGTGCCAGCCGAACGCTGGTTCGCACCGCGCTGCAACAGCTCGCCCATGAGGGCATCGTCAACATCGAGAAGAACCGCGGCGCCTTCGTCGCGCGGCCGACGCCTGCGGACGCCCGCGAAGTGTTCGAGGCGCGCCGCCTGATCGAGCCGACGATCGTCGATCACGCCGTTGACGCGGTGTCGCCTGCCTGGATCGGGCGTCTCCAGCGGCATCTTGCCGAAGAACGCGAGGCGGAGCTGCGTGGCGACGCGCGTGCTTCGGTCCGCCTCTCCGGCGACTTCCATCGACTCGTCGCCGAGATGAGTGGCCACAGCATCTTTCTCGGTTTTCTCAAGGAGCTGATCGCGCGCTCCTCGCTGATCATCCTGCTCTACCGCCGGCACGACACGCCGGCCTGCGGCACCGATCATCACGCCGGGATCGTCGCCGCGATCCGCAAATGCGACAGGGAGGCCGCGCGCGCGCAGATGTTGTCGCATCTGAACGAGATCGAGGCCGAGCTGTTCCTGAAAGATCCCGCCGCCGACGAGTTGCGGCTCGCGGACGTGCTCGGGGTCTGAGCTCAACGAGGCGCGTCCGCACCCGGGTGGGCGCGGCGGCGGCTATTGCGGCTCCAATCCGAGAGTCTTGATCGACTCGAGCCAGACCGGCCCTTCCTTTTCGTAGAGCGCAATCGAGGACGCGCGGTCCATGGCCGGCTGGTCGACTCCGAAAGCATCGAGCAGCTTCTGCACGCGCTCCGTCTTGCCGCCTTCGACCATCAGCTTGGCGAGCATGTCGATCCGGTCTGCCGGCATCGCAGCGGGCGCCACCAGCGCGGTAAAGCTGATGAGCTGGAAGACATTGCCGGTGACCCCTTGCTCGGCAAATGTCTTGGTCTCGGGCAGCTTCTTCATGCGCACCGGTGTCGGCACGGCAATCGGGCGGCCGATTCCGGTATCGAGCACCGGAAGCGCGGCCTGATAGCTGCCGACCGCCGCCTGGATCACCCCGGCGGCCAAATCCTGCCACATCGGCGCTTCGCCGCGGTAATGCACGATGGAAATGTCGAGACCGAATTGCCGGTTGAGCTCGGCGATCGCAATGTGCGCGAACGAGCCGATCCCGTACGAGCCGGCCGTGACCTTGTTGCCACGCGCATAGGCGACGAACTCTTCGATCGTCTTTGCGTTGGTGGCGGAATGGACCACCAGCGGCAGATGCCCCGAAGGCGTCACCGCGACGATCGTGAAATCCTTGTCCGGATCATAGGCCAGCGATTTCAGCAGCAGCCGGTTACCGAGCAAGGTGGACGAGATCGTGTACATCAGCGTGTAACCGTCGGCCGGGGAATCCTTCACCGACTGTGCAGCCAGCGCACCGCTGGCTCCGGTTTTGTTTTCGACAATGACCGGCTGGCCGAGCTTCTGCGAGATATAGTCGCCATAGGCGCGGGCGAAGGCATCGGTGATGCCGCCTGCCGGTGTGGAGACGACGATCTTGATTGCCCGGGTCGGCCAGGCCTCGGCCCAAGCCGTTTCAGAAGCGGCTATCGTCAGGCATGCAATCGCGGCAGCCCAAATTCTCGCGGATGTCCGCACTTCGGCCTCCCTCTTTTCCCTGTGTCATTGGGCAGCCGGCAGCCACCGCAACGAGGTGTCACACGGGCAAGCAGGAGGGTCAAGAAATCAAAATATCGTTTCACTGTGTGAAATGATCATCGCCGACCTGCAGGAGAACCCGGCGCGGCAAGCTTGGCGCCGAGCGCCTCGGCAAGTGCGGAAGCGACCCTCTTCATCGGAGGTACGAAGCGGCGTATGCCTTCCTCCGGACTGACCGCTTCGCGGAGCATCATCACGTTCATGCTGCCGAACAGCCGGTTCTGAAGCGCGACGGGAACGCCAAGCGCCCAGACTGCGCCGCCGAAGATACTGCGGCTGTAGGTCTCGTCCATCACCGCGAACCCGGCTTTGCGAATCGTGCGCAGCGCCTTGGTGAGCTTGTCGGGATTGCGGGCCAGATCGTTCCAGGGCTCGGGACCGAGGGCAAGCCGCGCGGCAATGCGCTCCTGCTCGGCGGGCTCGCAGAAGGCGAGATAGGCGCGTCCCATCGAGGTCCCGAGGACGGGAAAGCGAAAACCCGGCGGGCGGCTGAACAGCAGCGAGCCGTCTACCCGCGTCGTGTGGGCGATGACCATGGACTCCTGATCGAGCACGGCAATGTCTGACGGCCAGTGGATCTGCTTGCGGAATTTGTTGAGGATGGGTTCGGCGATGCCGCCAATCCAGGTCGGCTCGTCATAGCCTGCGCTGAGCAGCAGCGCGCGTCCCGTCGGCGCGTAGCTGGCCGGCTCGGTACGGCGCACCACATAACCTTCATGCTCCAGCGTCTCGAGCATGCGGACGATCGTTGACTTGTTGAGCCCCGTCGCCTTGTGCAGCGAGCCGACGGTCGACTGCCGTTCCTGGTTGATCACCCGCAGGACCTCGAGGCCCCTGGACAACGCGATGACGGGGCGGAACGACGTCATGGCAGCTCCTTGTGATTGCCTGTGCCGCTACCCGACGAAGCAACCGACGGGGGACAGGGCAGCGCGCTCGACGCCATCGCCACCGATTGCGGGAAGGCTGGCATGAGTCAAGCTCGCTGACGCGTTCATCTCGGTTTCGAGAAGGGCGGGATTCGCAGACAATTCGATCGCTTGCTGCGCCCGGCTGCAATTTAGTTCCTGTGGTCAAGCTGGATTGTGCGCTCGCAACGCGTGTGGACGGTCGGGCGCTGCGACGTCACGTGACTAGTCCTCGCGAGGCGCACCGGCTATAGGATGACGCTCTGTCATCGAACTGTCATGTACCTGTAAATGCTGAAGTCAGACGCAACGCCGGTTCGCAAGCATCCGAGCGCGCGGGATGGCAATCCTGTCGCGAAGGACAACAAGAGAACGCAAGTTGTCGCCGGCTTCTTCAGGCAGCGTGAACCCGCCGAGCTCGTCGCGGAACCTGTGATCGTCGAGGGCGCTGTGATCGATCAGACGCCATCGCAAGATGCGGAACCGGCAACGGAACCACACCCGTCGAGCGCTGCGGCGCATGCCGCCGGCGAGATCGAGCTCAAGCTTCTGGTCGATGCCGATCGCATAGCCTATTTCAATGCTGCGCCCGTCATCGCGGCGAACGCGCGCAACAAGGGCACGCGCAAACATCTCAAGTCCGTCTATTACGACACGCCGGAGCGGACGTTGCGTCGCAACGGCTTGAGCCTGCGCGTTCGTCAGAGCGGTGCGCGCTTCGTGCAAACCGTGAAGACCGATGCGGCGGACGATCCGCTCCGCCGCGGCGAGTGGGAGGTGAGGGTACCGTCGCTTACGCCTGATCTGGCTCTCGCGATGCCCTTCATTCCGGAGAAGCTTCGCGGCCGAGTGGAAGCGCGGCCGCTTGAGGCGGTCTTCACCGCCGATGTCCATCGTCATGCGCGGATGATTGACCTGCCGTCAGGCACGGTCGAAATCGCCTTCGACCGGGGCGAGTTGACGGCCGGCGACCGTTCACTGCCCGTGAGCGAGATCGAGCTGGAGCTCAAGAGCGGCAGCGCCAGCGCAATCTACGAGCTCGCGCTGCGGCTCGCGGAGCACGGCGACGTAAAGCCGTCGATCCGCACCAAATCGGCGCGCGGGTTCGATCTTGCCGCCGACAAGCCGCCCTCGGCGCGGCGTCCGCGAAAACTTCGTCTCGATCCGTCAGTGACATTGGACGAGGCGTTCGCGACAATCCTGCGCTCCTGCTTCCTCCATTTGCTTCAGTCGCTACCGGCTGCCGAGGATGGCCGCCATCCGGAAGGAATCCATCAGCTGCGCGTCTCGCTGCGCCGGCTGCGGTCGATGCTGGATCTGATGCGTTCGGCGGGCGTGTCGAGCAACGTCGATACGCTGCGAACCGAAGCCAAATGGCTGGCGCAGGATTTGTCCGCCGCGCGCGACTGGGATGTGTTCCAGATCGAGACCTTGCCGACGATCGCAACAGCCTGTCCGTCGGTCGCGGGCTTCGATGCGCTGGGCCGGGTTGCGGCCGGGCGCCAGTCCGATGCCTATCGCAAGGCGCACGATGCGCTCGACGATCGCCGCTGCGCCATGTTCCTGATCAGCCTCGGCGGGTGGATCGAGGCGCGGGGTTGGCGCAACGACGTCGCCGCGCAGGATCTCGGCCAGCTCGCCGAACCCGCAGCCGACTTCGCGGCACGCATTCTGTCGGAGCAATATGCGAAGGTGCTCAAGCGCGGCCGCCGCTTCAAATCACTTCCCGCCGAAGGTCTGCACCGCCTGCGGCTCGCGACCAAGCGGCTGCGTTATGTCAGCGAGTTTCTGCTGCCGCTGTTCGCAGATCGCAAATCCGCGCGAAAATTCGCGCGCAGGCTGGCCGGCCTGCAGGAGCAACTCGGCGCTTTCAACGACATGGCGGTCACGGCATCATTGCTCGACCGGCTTGATGCCGAGCCCGACTGCGCCATCGCCGCGGCGGCGATCGCCGGTTGGCAGGCGCGCGCGTCGGTCGGGGTGCAGCCAGCCCTGCAAAGCACATGGCGCGATTTCACCGCCGCGCGCGTGCCCTGGTCGCGGCAGACGTCACAGGACTGAGCGAAGCGCACCCCAAAAAGTTGCGGCCAGCCATTGGGGGATGGCTGGCCGCGCGCGAACCGGTCTGGGACGGGGAGGGGTGGGGATGTGACCGGGTCGCGTATCTCTTTCGTTTGTCTCTACTGGTCTCTCGCGCTGGCGGTGGAGACCGCCGGCTTGGTGTCGCCGAGCGAGACCCAGACGTTGGGATCGCTCTGCGACTGGCGCTTGACGAAGCGGTAGCCGGTCTCCGTCCAGGCAACGACGTTCTCGTTCTGATTGTCGAGAACGAACTCGCCCTTGTCGGTCTTCACCGTCAGCACCGCGTGTCCTTCGCCCTTCTTGTCGCGCACGACGGTGATGAGCAGGGCCTCGCGCGGCCATCCGGCATCGATCAGCATCTTGCGCTTCAACAGCACGTAGTCTTCACAGTCGCCGTAACCGTCCGACGGCAGCGACCACTTTTCGATCACGCCCCAGTGCTCCTGGTCGGTCAAAGGCTTGACGGTCTCGTTGACCCAGCGATTGACCTTGACGAGGTCGCGCCATGCAGCCTGCGACATCACGATGTCACGCGGTTGCGTCGGTGCGCCCTGGCACTGAGCGGCATTGTCCGCACAGAACTCGACCCAGCCGATCGGCGCACGCGTGGTGTCGCCGAGGCTTGCGTAGAGCAGACGGCCTTCGCCGGCCTGCGCTGCCGCGCTCATTCCGAAGAGCATGGCGGCCAGCGCCATTCCCTTCCCCTGTCCCCTGAAATCAAACATTGCGGCCCCCGTTTCTTGTTGGGACCACATTGCGCAGGCAGCCTTTGAGTTGCCGCTAAGTCAGTCAAGTCAAGTCGAGACGAATGCAAGTAAAACACGCGGCGAATTCGATCTATACTTGAGTCAAACTTGTATAAAATTCGATATGACTGGAATTGATTCAAATTGTATCGATTAACGCGGAAACGCTGGCGGAACCGTTGTTTGCACGCGCCCGCAGCCTCCGCGTTAACCCGCGCGAGGCCCCGTCACGACCCATGAAAAAGGCGGCGTCCGCATCGCGGAGGCCGCCTTCAGTGCTGGAAATGCAGTGGTTTTGGTGCCTTCGCGCTTTACCGCGCGGTAACGCTCTCTTCGAGAGTTTCAATCGGCTGCGAATGCATGAACTCGAGCGCGAAGCCGTCTTCGAGGTTTCGGACCACACGGCCCTGCACCCGGCCGAGCAGAACCGTCGATTTCAGCGGCGGACGGTTCTCGGCGGCGATGGCTGCGCCCGACAGCGAGAGGTCGATGATGCGGCAGGTCATCTTGGTGCCGTCCTCGAGCGTCAGCACCGCGATCGGGTTGCGCGGCACGATACGATCGTGGCGGCGGTCTTCCGGCAAATTGAGGATGTCGCGGTTGGCGAGCCAGGTCAGCTGTGCCGCCAGCTTGTCACGCTTTCGCGGCGTCGCGCCGACCGTCATGGCGAAGCCATTGTCGATGATGCGGGTGATCTTGCCCTCGACGCGGCCGATATGGTCGAGATAGGCGACCACGCGGTCACCGACATTGCCGATGCCGGGGGCCAGCAGCGCCAGCCCGCCCGGCGACATGTTGATCACCTGGCAGGGGAATTCACGGCGGTCCGGCAGCATGTAGCGGCCGAGCAGGTGAACCTTCACCCGCTGGAAACGCCGACGTTCCTCGGCGGCCGGAAGAAATTTTTTGTGCGCCAACGCCATTTTCACAACCCGACCCCCCGCCTGGCGGAGTCCGGGACGACCCTAAGGTGCACAGGGTTAATGCCGCGTTAGGATCGGCCGCGGCGATGACGAACAGACACAATGCGTTCGAAAAGCCACATCAGGGGCGGGCAGGCCAGCACCGTCAGCGCGCCGAGGTCGAGCGCGACGGCGGCCGTGCCGGCCGATTTGGCGAGCCGGCCCGCCACCGCCGGCCCCAGCATCATCGCGGCATAGAAGAGAGTGTAGAACACGCCCATTCCGACCGCTCGTGTCTCCGGCGCGAGTACGCGGGCGGCCAGGCTCATGATCGGGCCGGCGGGAAGGCCGCCGATCAAGCCGCCCAGGACGAGGATCGCGATCACAGCGTCGGACCGGGTCAGCCAGGCCAGCAGGGCGGCGACCACCAGGCTGGCCGCGATCGCCAGCACGAAGGGGCGCTTGGTGCGATCGGCGAGATATCCGCCTGATGGCACCGAGATCACCGATAGCCACATCACGAGGCTGATCGCCGAGCCTGCCGCCGCAATGCTCCAGCCGCGCTCGACGAGCAATGAGGGGCCGAACGAGAAAATCATGGCGAAGCCGATATTATAAAGGCCCCAGATCGAACCCGCGACGATCACCGCCAGAAGCGCGAGCGGATCAAGCCGCCCGGAGCCGGTCGCGCTGGCGGTTGCTCCCGGCGGCGATTGGTAGAAAATGATCAGCACGATGCCGATCGCGGTCAGCGCGCCGGCCACGAGGAACACGGCGCCGGCGCCATACGCCGTGCCGATCGCCGGCAGCACCAGCAGCGAGATCGCAACCCCGGCCGGCCAGGAGTTGACGAAGATCGCCATCGCGGTGGCGATCTCCTTACCCGCAAACCAGTCGGTGCCCATCTTGGTGAGCTGCACGGTCAGCAGCACGCCGCCGGCGCCGGAGGCGAGCCGGCCCGCCATCTGCCAGCCCCAGACGTCGGTGGTGGCCATGACGAGGCTGCCGGCCGTCATCAGCAGCAGCGCCACGATCGTGGTGGGCTTGTCGCCAAGCGTCCGGCCGATCGCGCCGCCCGGCAGCGCCAGCACGATGCCCGGTGTGAAATAGAGTCCGATCAGGATGCCGATATCGGCGAGTCCGACGCCGAAGCTCTGCTGCAGCAGCGGCGCGACCGCGGCCACGCTCTGGAACTGGAACGCGATGGTGAGGCGAACGACGAACAGGATCGCAAGTATGCCCCAGCGATTGCGCAACGCTTCATCTCCCCAAACCCTGTATTGAGCGTGCGGTGGGGAGACGCCGGAGTCAACCGCAAGCTCTGAGCTTACGTCCTCCTCGTCGCGCGCCCATAGAGAAGACATAGCAGCGCCAGCAGCACTGCGGCCGAGAGCCCGAGCGACCAGTGAATGCCGATCGCCGCACCGAACAGTCCAACCGTGATGCCGCTGAAGGCCCGCATCCCGAGCCCGGCCATGTTGTAGAGGCCGACGACGCGGCCGCGAATGTCTGACGGCGCGTTCAACTGCACCAGCGCCTGCGCCATGGTGTTGAACGACAGTTCGAAGAAGCCTGCAAAGAACAACAGCACGATCGCGACCGGATAGATCCGCACCGAGGCGAAGCCGAGCAGCGCCACGCTCCACAGCATGGCGAGCATGATCGCGGTGCGCGGCGTACCCTTGAGCCGTCCCCAGGATTCCAGCGCGATGCCGGCGAGCAGCGCGCCGGCAGCATCGGCCGCGAGCAGCACGCTGTAGGAGATTCCGGGATCGCCATGGCCGAGATCGCCGGCAAAGCCCGGCATCTGGGCGTGATAGGCATTGCCGATCATGAAGGAGGTGAGGCCGGCAAGCCACGTCATCGCCGTCAGCACCGGCTGCGTGCCGATGGCGCGGATCGTCAGCATGATGTCGGCAAGGCCGCGCACGGCGAAGCGCCGCACCGCGACACTCTTGTCCCGCACCGGCGCCCAGAACAGCCACAGCAGCATCGGCAGATAGAACAGCGTGTTGAAGATGATGCCGTGCGAGGTGCCGAGCGTGAGCATGATGATGCCGCCGACGGCAGGTCCGACCAGAATGCCGAGATAGCGCGCCATCGCATTCAGCCGCACCGCGCTCGGAAGATCGGCGGGGCCGACGAGATCATAGAGCAGCAGCTGGTTCGGCGTCTGCCACAACACGCCGGCGCAGCCATGGATCACCAGCAGCAGCATGGCGTGCCACATCTCGATGGTGTCGGTGATGAAGAAGAAGCCCCATCCAGCCGAGGCAACGATGAACAGCAACATGCCGCATTGGATGATACGGCGCGGATCGACCCGGTCGGCCAGCCCTCCAACCGCGACCGAGAACAGCAGGAACGGCAGCCAGTGCGACAGCACGGCAAAACCCGCCAGCGCCGGCGAATGGAATTTCTGGAACACCACCCAATAGCTGATCACGTGCTCGATATTGTCGGCCATCATCGCCAGCACGTAAGCGATGAACTGGAGCCGGTAGGGCACCGACTTCATCGCCGCGAACGAGCCGGACGCGACCACGGGATTTTGGGGGAGGGGGTTCAAGAGGGCACCTGGGTGGAATATGGGGCGGCTCTACACGTTCGCCGCCGGCCGCTCAAGACGCTTGGGGGTGTGTGGACCACGATCCCGTAGCCCGGATGAGCGAAGCGATATCCGGGAACGCTGGTCCCGCATGTCGCTTCGCTCATCCGGGCTACGAGACCGCGGCTTGGCACCAGCGCGCATCTCACATACGCTTCGCCTCAGCCCGCACCAATCAATCATAACAGACGGGCATCGAGGACACGCCATGGACCAGATTCGCGTCTGCACCCACGCAGGACCAGGCAGCGAGCCTGTCATCAAAACCGTGCCGTGGCCGAAGGTCGGCAAAAAGGCCGCGCTGATCAAGGTCGGCGCCTGCGGCGTCTGCGGCACCGATTTGCACATTCTGAAAGGGCATTGGCCGAAGCCGCTGCCGTGGCCGTTCACGCTCGGCCACGAGCTCGGCGGAATCATCGTCGAATGCGGCGACGAATTCACCGAGGACTTCATGAGCAAGCCGCTCAAGGTCGGATCAAAAGTGATGATCCCGCCGCTGATGCCCTGCGGCCGCTGCTATTACTGCATCCATTATCCGCAGACCGCCAACAAGTGCCTGACGCCGGTCTATTACGGCCGCTATCTCGGCTTCGACAAAGCGCCGCACATGTGGGGCGGCTGGGCCGAATATGTCTATGTCGATCTCGACATGCTGCCGGGCACCAAGATCTACAAATTGCCTGACGATATGTCGCTGCGGCTGGGTGCGCTGTCGGAGCCGCTGACCTCCTGCATCCGCGCCTTCAATCGCGCGAGCCGCGCCGGCGGTTTTTCCTGGGGCGACACGGTGGTGATCCAGGGCTCGGGCCCGATCGGCATTCTCGCGGTCGCCGCCGCGCAGGAGATGGGAGCAGGGCGCGTGATCTGCGTCGGTGCGCCGGAGGAGCCGCGGCTCAAGCTCGCGCGCGAGTTCGGCGCGGAGGCGACGGTGAATATCGAGGAGATCAAATCGCCCGAGGCACGCATCGCGCGCGTGCGCGACATCGTCGGCGGCTTCGGCGCCGATCTGGTGATGGATTGCTCGGGCCACCCTTCAGCCGGCCCCGAAGGCATCGAGATGCTGCGCGACGGTGGCACCTATGTCGAGATGGGCCAGTTCACCGACGCCGGCTCGATCGAGACGTCATGGCACCGCATCTGCACCAAGGATATCAATGTGCTGGGCTCCTGGGGCTTCACCGGCAACGATCTGCCGCTCGGCGTCGACATGCTCCATCGCACGGCGGGCAAATATCCGTGGCTGAAGATGCAGACGATCTATCCGTTCACGAAAGACGGCGTCGCACAGGCGGTGAGGGATGCGATGGCGATGAAGACTGTGAAGTCGACCATCGTGCCGTGGCCGGAACTGGTGGAATAACCGATGTCGTCCATCCCCCACGATCTCGCAGCGTTCCTGGTCGAAGCCAAGCGCCGCACCTATGCGGGGATGGACGACGACGCCACCGTGGCCGCTCCGCTGCTCAGAGGCTCCAAGCAGCTCGAGCATCGCGCGGCGCCCTATGCCTATCGCGATATCTATTTCGGGATGGGGTTCTTCGTCGGGCAGGAGACCGTGTCGCGGGATGAGCGCGTCGTTTGGTCGATGAGCTACAGCGGTGGCGTCCGCGCGGAGATCACGGATCGAGACATCTTCCTCGCGATCTACAAATTCCTGCGCCAGGCACTACTGGCCGTATCCGTGGAGGAGCCGTACCGGGGGCCGCATCTGTTTGAGCAGGACGGCATGATCTACCACAACGAGGTCGAAGGCTCACTCGATCGTTTCCACGGCGTCGAGACGATTGCTCGGCAGGATGGCGCGCTGCTTTACGAGCTGCGTTATGGTGGTGGGCTGCTGCGTTAGATGATCCGTAGCCCGGATGGAGCGCAGCGCAATCCGGGGCCGCCGGTCCCGTATTCCGCTACGCTCCATACGGGCTACGGGCCGGCGCTTGGAATGAAGGACGAGATGACAACCGAACCAACCCAGCGCACCCACTCGCCCTTCAGCGCCATCCGTGCGATCGACTACACCGTCATCTTCGTGCGCGACATGGTGGCGATGCGCCGCTTCTATGAAGACGTCCTCGCGTTTCCGCTGCTGCGGGAGCTGTCGCCGAACTGGATCGAGTACGGTTTGGGCCCCAACACGCTGGCTCTCGCAACACCGGGCCGAACCGCGACTGACGCGCCGAGGCCGGCGGGCAGTGCCGCGCTGCAACTGGCTTTCAAGGTCTCCGCGGCCGAAGTCGATGCGTGTGCCGACGAACTGGTACGGCAGGGCGTGGCGCTGCTGTCGCCGCCGACGAACCAGTCTTTCGGGCATCGAACGCTGTTCTTCCGCGACCCCGACGGCAATCTTTTGGAGGTCTATGCGGAGATCTGAAACGCGGGAGCGGGCGGCCGTGCACGAAAAGTTCCATCAGAAATTCGCGAGTTATTCACGCCGGGGTGAAACTTAGGCCCGGGTTTCGGCTTTCAGTTCACGGGAGAGTTCATCGTGAAGCGGATCCTGAAACCCGTCACTTACATACTGGCCGCCATCTACTTTCTGGTGGATGCGGTCTTCATGGCCGTGGCGAGGCCGATCTCGCGCTGGATCGGGCGGCACCTCCAATTGAAGCGATTGCGCGGCTGGATCAGATCGCTGTCGCCTTATTGCTCGCTCGCCTTGTTTTCCGTACCCGTCATTATCCTGGAGCCGGTCAAGCCCGTGGCCGCCTATCTCGCCGCGACCGGTCAGGTCGTGAGCGGGGCCGTGACGTTCATCATCGGCGAGCTGCTCAAGCTCGTGCTGGTCGAGCGCCTGTTCCATCTCACGCGTGACAAGCTGATGCGGATTCCGGCCTTCGCCTGGGTCTATGGGAAGTTCACCGAGGTGAGAGCATGGCTGCAGGCAACCGAAGCCTGGCGCGCGGTCCGCGCCTTGGGCCGCGCGGCGAGGGACACCGTTGCGCGGGCCAGAGCCAGGCTGGTCGGCGGATTCGGCAGGCTGGTGACCTCCAGGGATTAGGGCGCGCGCGTCGCTCTCTATGCGAGCTTGCGCATTGCGGCGGGGGCTTCGGCGCAAAATCCCGCTATATGCAGCAAAACGGCTCGAAAACGCTGGATGTAGTGGGTCGAGCTGGCCAGTAAGCTTATTCTCGGCATCACCAAAGCCATGCGTCATAGGCATGGTGATTTGCCCGCACTTGGCGTAAAGAGCGTCCAAATCAAATCACCACGCGTGCGGCTGGACCATTTGCCGCCTACGCAGCTTCAGGTCGCGCGGCTCGACGTTCCGCGCCTGGACCAACCAAGGTTTATCCCGTGTCTTTTCCGACCATGAGTGCGCCGCTCGCCCGAGCTTTGGCCGAGCGCAATTACGACCGTCCGACCCCCGTTCAGCTCGCCGTGCTCACGGACGAGGCCGCAGACCGCGACCTCTTGGTTTCGGCCCAGACCGGCTCCGGCAAGACCCTGGCCTATGGGCTGGCGATGGCCAAGGATCTGTTGGGCGACGCCGAGCGGTTCGAGCGGGCGGGTGCACCGCTTGCCCTGATCGTGGCACCGACCCGCGAGCTAGCCTTGCAGGTCCATCGCGAGCTGGCCTGGCTGTACGAGCATGCGAGTGGGCGCGTCGTCTCCTGCGTCGGCGGCATGGATCCCAGGCGCGAGCAGCGCGAGCTTGCGGCCGGCGCTCATATCGTCGTCGGTACGCCCGGCCGGTTGTGCGATCATTTGCGCCGCGGCCGTCTCGACATTTCGGAATTGAAGGTGGTTGTGCTCGACGAGGCCGACGAGATGCTCAATCTCGGCTTTCGCGAGGACATGGAATTCATCCTCAAGACCACGCCGGACACGCGCCGCACCTTGATGTTCTCGGCGACATTCCCGCGCGGCATCGTCGCGCTGGCCAAGCAGTATCAGCAGCGGGCATTCCGGATCGAAGTCGCCGGCGACGAAGGCGGTCATGCCGATATCGAGTACCGCGCGATCCGGATCGCGCCCGGCGACGCCGAGCACGCCGTCGTCAACGTGCTGCGCTTCTACGAGGCGCCGAGCGCGCTGGTATTCTGCAGCACGCGCGATGGCGTCCGGCACTTGCAGGCGGCGCTGCTGGAGCGCGGTTTCTCCGTGGTCGCTCTCTCAGGCGAATTGACGCAGAATGAGCGAACCACGGCGCTGCAGTCGCTGCGGGATGGACGCTCGCGCGTCTGCGTGGCGACCGACGTCGCCGCCCGCGGCATCGATCTGCCGAGCCTCGATCTCGTCATTCATGCCGACCTGCCCAACGACGCCGAGGTCATGCAGCATCGCTCCGGCCGCACCGGCCGCGCGGGCCGCAAGGGGACGAGCGTCATGCTGGTGCCGCCCGTGCGGCGGCGACGTGCGGAAATGCTGCTGAACGTCTCGGGCATCGACGCGGTCTGGGGGACGGCGCCGCAGCCGGATGAGATCCGCAAGCTCGATCACGAGCGCATGAAGGACGTGCTGTTCACGGAAGAGACCACCGCCGACGATCTGGCGCTGGCGCAGGCGCTATTGGCCGAGCGGTCGGCCGAGGAGATCGCCGCGTCACTCGCACGGCTCTATCGCGCGCGGCTGCCCTCGCCCGAAGACATCATGGATCCCGGCGAGCGAGCTGGCCGGCCGCGCGAGGATCGCGGCCGCAATGATACGCGCGCACCGCGCGACGATGTCCGCGCTTCGCGTGGCGACGATCGGCCCGAAAGGGTTCGTCCCAAAGCGGGCAAATCGTCGTCGAAACATGGCATGGCGGATGGCAGCGTCTGGTTCCGGGCCAACATCGGACGAAAAAAGAACGCGGAAGCGCGCTGGCTGTTGCCGATGATCTGCCGTCGTGGCGGCATCGACAAGAACGATATCGGCGCGATCAAGATCATGGACACCACGACCGAGTTCGAAATTTCCGAGCGGGTCGCGGAATCCTTCGCCGTGAAGATCAAGCGCCCGGACAAGGAAGACAATATCCGCCTCGAGCCGATGGCGGATGCGCCGCAGCGGCAAACGGCTTCGGAAGAGCGGCCCCACGCGCCGCGGCGCGACAGCGGCGACAGCGATCATCGCGACCGCGCGCGCGAGCCGAGCGGGTTCAAACCGCAAGGCAAACCTCAAGGCAAGCCACACGGCAAACCGCACGAAAAGCCGTACGGCGAGCGCACGCCGAAATTCGACGATGCGCCTTCCTTCGCAAAGAAGAAAAAGCACAAGAACAAGCCGGGCCACGCTGAGCCCTCGGTCACGTCGTGGTCTGAGAAGGGCGCTCCCGGGAAGAAGACGAAAATGAAAAAGAAGCATCGCGCCTGACGGCCGCCTTCCGGCGTCGACGGGGAGGGGCGTTACGTCGCAGCGAGGTCGCGCAGCATGTAGGTTGCGCTGTCGCCGTAGGTCGCAAGCTTTGCCCGCAGCTCCGCATCCGCCGTGACGGGCCCAAAGCCGAGACGCTCCCACAGCGGCCGCGTGGCGTAGACCGACACCAATGCGAGCGTCGCGATTCCTGATGCGCGCGCGAGCTGTTCGATCGCGATGACATAGTCGCGCGCGACGCCGCCGCGAAAGTCGGGCAGCACCGCGACGTCATGCAAATAGAGGCAATCCGCATCGCCGGGCAATTGCTCGAGCAAGCCGTCGAGCGGCGGAATCCGGTGCTGCATCCAGGGATGCGCGAGACCGTAGCCGACGATCCCGTCGTCCGTGGCAAGCACGCGGCAGCCATCGGGATAGAGCCGCATCTTTTCCGCGAACACCTCAGGCCGCTCAGGCAGATCAGGATGGATCCGCGCTGCGATCGTGCTGATCGCCGGCAGATCGGAGGCGTGCGCGGGACGCCAATGCGGCTTGCTCATGTCGACCCGTCGTTCCGTCTCCATCATCCCAGTTTATTCCGATGTGACGATGCGTGCAGCGAAAAAAATCCTTGCCGCCATCTCAGGAATACGACGGCTCGCGCGGCGTCCTACCCAATGCAAGCCCATTGCATGACAGGAGAGACCATGACGACATCCTCGATCCGCCTCGCGCTCACGCTCGCAATATCGCTGGCGATGATTCCCGCCGCTTTCGCGGCACCGCCGACCAAGACCGGCAAGACCGACAAAGGCAATGTGCTCACCGACGCCAAGGGCATGTCGCTCTATACGTTCGACAAGGATGCTGACGGCAAGTCGGCCTGTAATGGTCCGTGTGCGACCAACTGGCCGGTGCTGAAGGCCGGGGCGAGCGATGCCGCCGCCGACGGCTACACCGTCATCACGCGCGACGACGGCTCGAAGCAGTGGGCCTACAAGGGCAAGCCGCTCTACACCTTCGCCAAGGACACCAAGCCCGGCGACGTCACCGGCGACGGCTTTCTCAACGGCGCCTGGCATCTGGCGATGCCGTGAGCAGGGTGCACTGCTAGCGCAGCCCCTCATACACCATCAGCCCGCGTGCGATCTGCAGCTTGCGGATCGCGCGCGGCAGCAGTTTTTCCGGCTGGTGCAGATAGCGCCAGGAGGTGAGGGCGAACGGGCCCAGCGCGCCGCATTCGTCGTTGAACGGCGCGAGCACGCCCGTCACGCTTACCGGTGTATGCGGGCGGGCGTTGAACGGCAGCAGCAGCAGCTCTAGATGAGCCTTGCTGCCGTCCTCGCGCGCGGCGGTGAGGCCCGCGATTGCGCCGAGGCTCTCGTCGGCGACGATGGTCGTGATCTCCTCGATCTCGCGGCGGCTGGCCTCGTCGAACAGCGCCGCAAAGCTCGAATCCTTGAGGTCGCACCCGGCGAGCGCGCAGACGCGCGTGCCCGCGACGCGGAACGGGAAGCCGAGATTGGGCTCGCAGGACAGCACGAAGATGTCTCCGAGCAGGCCGCGCACGGCGGCCGGATCGATATCGGCCCGGTCTGGCGCCCGCGCAGTGCCGCGCTTCTCGTTCCAATAAGCGAAGAACTCGCGGCTTGACGGATGTTTCATGACTGAACGCTTACCCCGGGGCGCAACCTTGCGGGACAAACCTGTCCCGCTTCAGTGCAGCCGCGATCCCTGTGTTGTTGTGCAGGAGGGGCTTTGCAGCGTCCATGCCGCAGCGGCGTTTTCGGCGCCGCTGGCGCTGCCTTTGCGTCGTTAACGTTAAATTAACTATGCGCTTTCCGTGCGCCGCCCCGCTGCTATGGTGACTGCGGTCGCAAGCTTCGCCGCTTTTCTCCAGGTTCTCGGCGAGGCCTGTACACAGGCGTCAAACAGTTTGGTCACCGGCCGCGGGGAGGGGTGGGGATACTCCCGTCTCTCTGGGTACCGGAAGTCCGACACGGATAGGCAGGGCTTTCCCAGGGCCCTGCCTTTTCCTTTTGTGCACTTGCGCAGGGCGGGCAAAGACGACTATCTCCAAGGCTTGTGGTCAAGACTGTCGCTCCGATCGCGCCTGAAAGCGAAGCCGCCTTGGATTCCCCGCCAAATTCTCCGCCGCAAGATCCTCCGTCGCAAGATGCTTCGCTTGGGGTGCCGGCCGTCGTTGAGGAGGCTCCGCGCGAGCCGATCCTGACGCTGCCGTTCGCGCTGACCGCCTATATCCTTTTGCTCGCGGTGATCCATCTGCGGGTGCTGCTGCCGCCGGAGCTCGAGAACTGGACCATCGACGTCTTCGGCTTCATCCCCAAGCGGTACGATTCCTCGCTGCTCAATCTGGAGATTCCCGGTGGGGCCGGCGCCAAGGTCTGGACCTTCGTCACCTATTCGCTGCTGCACGCCAATCTCACCCATCTCGGCTTCAACGTGCTGTGGCTGTTGCCGTTCGGCAGCGCGCTGGCGCGGCGCTTTGGCACCATCAGGTTCTTCCTGTTCCTCGCGGTGACGGCGGCGGCCGGCGCGCTCGCCCATCTCGTCACCCATGAACACGCGGTCGCGCCGATGATCGGCGCCTCGGCCTCGGTGTCCGGCGCGATGGCGGCGGCGATCCGCTTCGCCTTCGTTCGCGGCAGCTTCCTGTCTTTCAGCCGATCGGATGCCGATACCGCCGCAAGAGTTCCGGCGCTGCCGCTGTCGCGCGCGCTGCGCGACGGGCGGGTGCTCGGTTTCCTCGCGGTGTGGTTTGGTGTCAACATCGTCTTCGGCGTCGGCGCGATCGGCGTCGACAGCGAGACCACGAGCGTCGCCTGGCAGGCGCATATCGGCGGCTTCCTTGCCGGCCTGCTGCTGTTCGCGCTGTTCGATCCCGTGCCGCGCGCGCGAAGCGATGCTGCGGATGCGTCATCACAGGACATTTCAGACCGTATTTGAAGCGACGCTTGCGGCGCCGCCCGAATTCATCCATCATTCCCGAGAAGAATGTTCCGAAGCGACAGGCCGCTCGCGGCGATGCTTCGCAAAGCGCCTGGGCGTGAAACCGGCGCTGAAACTGTTAGTTGAAGACTCGAAGAACAAGTCCGGACCGCGAACAGCGGACGGTTTCGATTCAGGGAGGCGACAATGACGGTACGTTCGATTCTCAACACCAAGGGCCACCAGATCATGAGCGTCGAGCCGGACGCCAAGCTGGCGGTCGCGGTCAAACTGCTCGGTGAGAAGAAGATCGGCGCTGTGCTGGTGATGAACCAGAGCCGGCTGGAAGGCATCCTGTCGGAGCGCGACATCGTGCGGGTGATCGGCGAGCGCGGCGCCGGTGCGCTGGAGGAACCGGTCTCTCAGGTCATGACCCGCAAGGTGGTCACCTGCAAGGAGGCCGACACGGTCGCCGAACTGATGGAGATGATGACCACCGGCAAGTTCCGCCATCTGCCCGTGGTCGACAACGGCAAGGTGGTCGGCCTGATCTCGATCGGCGACATCGTCAAGCGCCGGGTGCAGGAATACGAATCCGAGCAGGAAGCTCTGCGCGACTACATCAAGACCGCCTGATCAGTAAGACCGCCTGATCAGGCCTGCTGGTCGGCCTTGGGCGCGGCGCCCTCGGGCGCAGGCGCCAGCTCGTGGATGGCCTCCTGGATCGACTCCAGCGCACGCTCGGCCGCGCGGGTGCCCAAGGCGATGAGGTCCTCGGAGCGGTGGAAATCGAACCAGCCGAACTGACCGATCCGCGGCGTGATCAGCATATCGGGCGGATCGCCGGCGAGGCGGGCACGGGTGATGCGGTCCTGCATGATGTTGAAGGCGTCGACCATCACCGAAGAAAGGCCGGGCCGGGCGCTGCCGCCGCCGAAGAACTCGCGCTTCACCGTCTTCTCAGGCGAGAAGAATCTCGGGAAGCGTCGCTTTGACGCCGGCTCTTCGGCCGCGGGGATCACCGGCTCGGGTATCGCGCCGTGCGAATAGACCGTCGTCGAATAGGTGAAGATGTCGCTGGAAAGATTTGCGGCGATGACGATTTCGGCGCCGAGCGCGCGCGCGGCCGAGACCGGCACCGGGTTCACCAATGCGCCGTCGACCAGCCAGCGATCGCCGATCAGGACCGGAGAGAAGATGCCGGGCAGCGCATAGGAGGCGCGCATCGCGTCGACCACGCGGCCGCGCGTCAGCCAGATCTCGTGGCCGGTGCGGACCTCGGTCGCGACGGCGGCGAACTTGACCGGGAGATCCTCGATCTGGCTCTGGCCGCAGGCGGCCTCGAGCCGGGTCGCCAGCTTCTCGCCGCCGATCAGGCCGGAGCCGTTGAGGCGGATGTCGAGGTAGCCGAGGATGTTGCGCATCCCTTGCAGGCTGCGGCCCCATTCTTCCAGCGTATCGAGCCGGCCGGCCGCATAGAGGCCGCCGACCACCGCGCCGATCGAGGTGCCGACCACGACGTCGGGCACGATTCCGTTGGCGAGCAGGGTCCGGATAATGCCGATATGGGCGAAGCCGCGCGCCGCGCCGCCGCCAAGCGCAAGGCCGATGACCGGCCGGCGGATGCTGCCCAGGCCAACTTTCTCGGCGACCTTGTCGCTGTTCGCACCCCGCCCCTTCAATATGTCCAGCACCGAAACTCTCCTACGCCGGGACCCGCCATCAGACTAGGCACCGCACTCGCGCTCCGCCAGAACCGGGCCGAAGCATGGTTTATGCCGGTTTGGGAAGCGCACGGGGCAGGAGTATGGCGAGGCGCGGCTGCCTCTCGAGTAATCACGCAGGCGTCAACCGGGTTCCAAAACCTGTCGGGCCGTATTTCTCAGGGGTCCAGAGGCTTGAATTTGCCGCGTTTTCGGTGAAAAGCAGGTGGCATGACTCTCGGGGGTGACGGCATCATCGGATGGCGGCGCAGCGCATCGCTGCTGCCGGCGCTGATCCTTGCTGCCTGCCTCTATACCCTTGGCCAAAATGCTGCGCAGGCGCAGCTTTTCTCCGATCGTCCACCGCCGGTGCCGCCCGCTTCGGTGCCCGATCCCGGCGGCGCGGTCAGTCTGGCGCCGCCCTCCGGCCCGGGTGCCGGACCGCCGAGCCTGCCGCCGACCCTGTTGCAGCCGACCACGCCCAGCATGCCGCCGCCCGCGGTCACGACCGTGCCGTCCGCCGCGCCGCTCAACGCGGCCGTGCCCGGACAGGGCGTGCTGTCGCTGACGGCGAAATACGGCAAGGACACCCCCCCGATCACCAGCGGCCTGGTCTGGCGCGTGTTTGCCGATCGTCCTGACGAGAACGGCACCTTCAAGCTGATCCGCGAGGACCGCAATGCCACGCCAAACATCGTGCTGCCGCCCGGCAATTACGTCGTGCACGTCGCCTTTGGCCTCGTCAGCGCGGTGCGCACCGTCAGCCTGAAGGCCGAGACCGACCGGGAGTCCTTCGTGCTGCCTGCAGGCGGCTTGCGCATCGAGGGCCGCGTCGGTACCAGCCGCATTCCGCAGAACCAGATCTCGTTCGCGATCTACAAGGGCAGCCAGTTCGAATCCGGCGAGCGCGCCTCCCTGGTGCCGAACGTCGCCGCCGGTGACGTCGTGCTGCTGCCGGAAGGCACCTACTACATCATCTCGAATTACGGCGATGCCAATTCGGTGGTGCGCTCGGACATCCGCGTCCAGGCCAGCAAGCTCACCGACGTCACCATCACCCACCGCGCCGCCGTCATCACGCTCAAGCTCGTCAGCGACAGGGGCGGCGAGGCGCTCGCCAACACCGCCTGGTCGGTGCTGACCCCCGGCGGCGACGTCATCAAGGAATCGATCGGCGCCTTCCCGCGCGTCGTGCTCTCCGAAGGCGAATACCGCGCCATCGCCAAGAACGAGGGCAAGGTCTACGAGCGCGGCTTCAACGTCGTCAACGGCGTCGACGGCGAAGTGGAAGTCGTCGCGCGGTAGTGCTTGAGCGGTGATGCCGCATGCGGCCCGACGCTGGTCGTGTCTGGTGAATACTTCTCATTCAGCGCACTAATCTCCCATATCTTATTACCGCCAGTCTCGTGTACGAACGCGGATGCTCTCCGCTGCTCCGTTTGATGTTGCGATTTGGTTGGTGTTTCGATTTGAACAGCTCTGGCAGCGCTACCAAGCAGGACCGATCAACACCGGCATCGCCGGCTTATTCCAGCGGCGCCGCGACTTCCTCACAGCCGGTGCAAGATACCTATTTCCGATAATCAATTTTATTCGCTTTCCATCCTGCTGCGTTATATGTCGGGCATCCCTCCAACGGAGGAGGCCGGAGCAGGCTCGTGCGTCTGCGAGACCGGCAAGGGCAGGGGACCAAGCTCGTCGGCATGTTTGAAGTGATCCTCACCAGGCGTAAGCGGTTCGGCTGGCGGTGGCAGGTGTGCGACCAATCCGGCAAGAAATTTGCCGATGGCTTCGAGCGCACCCGGCCGTCCGCCAAATATCATGGCGAGCGCGCATTGTTCTTTCTGTTGTCGCAGGCCCATTTGCGCAATCGCTTGGCGACGTCCAGCGAGGACTAGTCGCGACTGCGTGTGCAGTTCGGTAGGTCTCGTAGCCCGGGTGAGCGAAGCGATACCCGGGACAGCTCGTGGTCGGAATCCCGGATGTCGCTTCGCTCATCCGGGCTACAAGACCTTGCGTTGCCCGACGGGCAAAACACCCAAATGGTCGGTCAACGCCCGTCGCTGAAAATATTCCACTTTACCGAAATTCGGAAACGGCGTATCCATCGCCTCACTCCGGCCCATGGAAGAGGGGCGTATCGCGATCGTCACGAACGCGGGCCGGATGGCGGTGGACGTTGGTCACATCGGCGCGAACGGCTTCGCAGGGCGGGCAACCGTGAGTGAAGGCCTCGCGCACACGACCGGTGTGATCGGCGTACGGCAAAATCGTGT
>NZ_JBVVOY010000039.1:0-35479 GCF_055807535.1 Bradyrhizobium sp. Kon37 | reverse complement strand
CCAGCGCAAAATAGAGATCAAACCACAGCGCCGAGGCCGACCAGAACGTCGCAAGCCCGACCGGCTTCTCCGGGGCTGGAAAGAGATTGCCGGCAAATACATACCAAAACGCCATCGCCAACGCCGTCCAAAGAATTGACGACGCAAAGAACAACTTTGGTCGAGGGAAGAATGAAACGAACATGCTCGCTGTCCTTTATCGATTTAGAACTTCAGCTCAGAAGATGAACTCGCCGCGGTTTCGCTAACTGTTCCTGACTTCCGGTCACCCGCCAGTCGCGTCGCACGCGCGATGCCTGAAAGGCCCCGGTCTAGCCGGGGCCTTCGATTCACCAGTCCGACTTCAGATCAATATTTGAGCAGAATCGGGCCGCCGAACTTATAGTTGAGCCGCGCAGTCACAAGATCGAAATCCTGGCGGATGCGGTCGCCGCCCAGCGAACCAGCAGCCACGACAAAGTTCACGTCGGCATCCCGCATGAACAAGTGGTCGTACTCGACGCTTACCGACCAGTTCGGCGCGAAACCGACTTCGATCCCGGCGCCCACAGTAGCACCCCAAGGGCTGCTATCAGCGCCCGCGAACTGCGCGCCCGTGACTGCGGAGTTGACTCGATACGTGTTGCTCGCCACTGCGACGCCGCCCTTGGCGTAAAACAGTACGGTGTCGAGCGCATAACCGATCTGCCCAGTCATCGTACCGAACGCACCAATCTTGCTCTGGTCGACATCGCCGAACGCAATGCTGACGTTGGATCCGCTCAGATCAGCCCAGTTCCCCTGACCTTCAACGCCCAGCACGATCTGGCCGATCTGCCATCGATAGCCGATCTGCCCGCCGACGGTAATGCCGGTCGCATCATGACAGCCCTCAGGGGTGCGACCATTGTAGTCCCAGCAATTCGAGCTTGAGCCCAAGCCGCCGTTCACACCGACGTAGAGGCCGCTCCAGTCGTAAATTGCAGCCGCGACAGGCGGCGGAGCTTTGGAGTAGAGAGGTTGGACGGGCTGCGCAGCCAGGTCTGCACCGGATGCGGACGCAATTGCGCCAAGCGCCACAATGCTCACAGTCGTAAGCAAGAAGTTCTTCATTTCTACTCTCATGTCTTGAGTGCCCCGAGCCTCATGCGTCTTAACAACGTGCGCGCGAATTGCTGTAGCTGCGTCACAACATTCGTGCCGAAAGAAATGCGTGAACCGGACGCTGCGTTAGGTTCTGCGTTGCAGATCATTCCCAAGTGTCCCCTTACGGAGGCCACCATGGGCGGAGCGCCACATCGGCATGCGTTTCTTGGAATCCCGGGCCCACCTTGATATCCCGCATTCCAAGTTCGGCGGAGACATCGAGCAGTTTGCTGACGGAATTTGTCGGATTCCATTCGCTTCTCGTCAGTCCTGTACCAATCGAGCAGAAATTCAATCTTCAGATATTTGATGCCATTGTCTTGAAGAATGCGTCTCATTTCCGCAAAACCAATCTTGCTTTGCGCGACCATCGTGTCTTCGTAGTGAAGACCGAACCCGTTGAACCCCGCGCGCGCTGCCCCTTCGACCCTGCCTTTGAATTGGAATGGAGTGACCTCAGCAGGCCCCCAGCGGGTAAACGTGCCCCGAAAGCGCGAAATACGAGATCAGAAGCTCTACGTCATTAGCCACGGCACTATCCTCGCGCGTTCAAGCGGTGAAGTAAGGTATGGCAGCCCACAGGCCACCGGTTGCCATTCTGATATCATGGCACTCGCTGACATAAAGTGGGCGCCCCACGAAACAGTTTTGCCTATTGGAGGCCCGGACCAACTTCGAAAATGGCCGCGCGGCCCTTCATTCGATTGGCGGCGCATCCGGCGCAATGTTGTTGTCGACACGGCACGCGGCATAAAGAGCGCTAGCCGATGCGCGGTCTCGAACGTAAGCGGCATTTCCGCGACGATATCCATCCTCTTTGAGCGACGGTGAATGACGATCGCTCGATCGTGCTGATCCGCATTCCAGAAAACAACATAAAGATTGTACCTTCTAATGAATCCGACAAACGTGCCTTTGATGTTTTCAGACCCAAGGACGAGGCCGCCGGCCGCCTTCGATTGGGCCGGCTCCTGGACCGTCTTGACCATCTCGTCGAAAATGATCGCGCTCGGTTCCGCCCTCTTCCATGATTTTTTATCCGGAGTGGCAAGAGCACCGAGCGTTGGCGCGCAGCTCGGAAACCATCCGCCTCGCTGCCGTCAGCCAGATGGAGCATGGGGCAATGGAGACGGTGCCGCCATTTGAGAAGAGCCGCGAAATGCGATCGCGCAAGTTCGCCACGGCAGCGCCGCCGGGATAGCCGCGCCAGTCGCCAATCGGCCCGTCATCCTTGACGTGGGTTTCGCTGTGGTCGCTGTGACCAAAGCGGCCGACGAAGTCCGATTTATTTTCGTTCTTCGCCGGCTTCTGATTCATTCGGCTGGACTGTGCAATTGAGCCACCCCGGGTTTGCCGCAGCCCATTTGCTTTAACTTACGCCGCCATGATGACTTGAATTCGTTGGAGCGCTGCAAGGCAAACGCGTGAATGAGGCGGCAGATTTATCTATGCCCTTCCATAGCGAGCCGCAGCGACTTCGGGATGCGCTGCGCCTTTCCAGCTGAGATAAACGCTACCCGCACACGTGCTGTGACCAGGAGATCGTCGCCACGCCTGCATTCCTGCAGCAAGGCAATCGACGCGCCCCTCACCTCTTGCGGGACTGTGACGACGTCAAGAATGTCATCCAAGACCGCCGGTTTTAGAAAATCGATCGTCATCGAGCGCACAACGAAGGCAACACCGGGCGCATCGTTCTTGGCTTCTTTGAGTAATGCTTGCTGATTCGTTCCGAGCAGGCGCAAGTAGTTCGTTCTGCCGCGTTCCATGAAGCGCAAGAAATTTGCGTGATAAACAATCTGGCCGGAGTCGGTATCTTCGAAATAGACCCGGATCTGCATATGATGGCGGCCGTCGCGAATTTCGCCATCAAGAGAGGCTCTCACGGTGTGGTCCCCTTGCTGCCCTTTTGGGACCCATTGTCTCGCACAAAGGCGCGTTCCAGAGCAAGCGCCGAGGGGCTTTGGCTTTGTTCGCGCAGTCGGAGCTCCGGCGCACCGCCGCGTGCGTGCTGCGCGTGCCCTCAACAGATCAACAACTTAGTAGCTCGGCCTGATCTTCGGGGTGATGACGAACTGCCCTTTTGGCCTGCGATTTGCCTGCCGGTGTGGCGCTGGCACGTCAGTGTTGGATACTAGGGAGGTCCGCTTGGATACTAGAGAGGTCCGCTTGGATACTAGAGAGGTCCGCCAGAACTTAGCGGTATTCACGATGGCTGCTGGAGCTCGGGTCGATCAAGAAGCTACTTGTAAGAGGATTGGCGGATGCGAAACAATCGACGATCACACGGACTGTGGGTGCTGACTGCGCCACCAGCGCCACAAACTGCTCCACTTACTGATGAAATTGCAGCGGATATCGTCGTGATTGGCGGTGGATATACCGGACTGTCGGCGGCCCTTCATCTAGCTGAAGGTGGAGCGCGTGTTGCGCTTTTGGAGGCGTCTGAAATAGGATTCGGCGGGTCCGGGCGGAACGTCGGACTCGTGAATGCGGGCATGTGGCTCATGCCTGAGTCGCTTCCGGCCGCGCTCCGCGCGCCTTTTGGAGAACGGTTACTTGAACAGCTCGGCCGCGGACCGCAGACGGTATTCGAGCTCATCGAAAAGCACCACATCGAATGTGAAGTCGAACGTGCCGGCACCTTGCATTGTGCGGTCGGACGTAAGGGCTTGGAGGAGGTTGAGGCCCGTGCCGAACAGTGGCAGAAGCGTGGAGCGCCCGTCCTGGTGCTAAATGCGGAGGCAACACGCAGCAAAGTAGGCGGTGGCGACTACACCGGCGCGCTGCTCGATAAGCGCGCCGGCACCATACAGCCATTGGCTTATGTGCGAGGGTTAGCGCGGGCCGCGCTTGCGATGGGAGCCAGGATATTTACGCATAGTGAGGCCGTCATGGCGCAACAGAATGGTTTCCGCTGGAGAGTCGGCACCGAAAGCGGATCTGTAGAGGCCGACTGGGTGGTCGTCGCGACGGATGCTTATAGCAAGGGACTTTGGTCTGAGGTACGGCAGGAACAGATTCAACTGCCCTATTTCAACTTTGGCACGCCATGTCTGCCCGATGATCTGAGAAAGTCGATCCTGCCTGAGCGGCAGGGTGTGTGGGACACTCGAGAAGTCCTCTCTTCGTTTCGTCTCGATCGCTCCGGGCGACTCGTGTTTGGCAGTGTTGGTGCGCTTGAGGGGATTGGGCGATCTATTCACCGTGCTTGGGCCCAAAGATCGTTGCACAAGCTTTTTCCAGGACTTCGGGGCGTCCAGTTTGAAACCGGCTGGTTTGGCATGATTGGAATGACCTCCGACAACTTGCCCCGGCTTCACAAGCTGGACCGCAAAGTCATCGGTTTCAGTGGCTATAACGGCCGCGGAATCGCACCAGGCACTGTGTTTGGCAGTGTTTTGGCTTCGTATGTATTGGGGCAGATCGCGGAGAACGACCTGCCGTTGCCGGTCACCGCCGTTGAAGCCCAGCGCTTTCGTGCAGCGCAGGAGGCGTTTTATACGGCGGGCTCCCAGCTTGTTCACCTGATGGATTCCTGGTTCTGATCACCCCAGCAACCCGGTTGGCTTCACAAGCTGCCCTCGCTCGAAGCATGCCGGTCCTCGTGATGTTGTTATGATGTGTTCAAGGGCGCCGTCATGGAACTTAGCATACCTCGGGTAGACAATCGGATGGTGAAAACGACGAGCTTGCGACGGGTGACGTTCATGACTCGAGCTGTCGGTTCTCCGCCGAATGCCAGTCCGCACCGTGGAGGCGGATCATCTCCCCGACGGATCGCTCGATGAAGACGCGCTCAACGCAAAAGCCGGCAGTGACCGAAGCCGCACTTTAAAAGGGTTTCTCGATATCGCGAGACACCAGCGCGAAGGCCCACCCCAAACTGGAAGCGCTCATCAGTTGCCGTCACGGCGGTCGAAAGGGAAGCGCCAGCCTGTGAGGCGAGTTCTGCGTCATTTCGTTTCGCTGAACCCGTCTGGAAACTCCCTTATGATGGACAGAGCAACTTCGCCTCCCTGCTTTATCCCGGCATCGTAGTGCTAGATGCCAGCGCGGCTTTCTGTTGGGGTGTCATAATTAATCCATGCGCCGAGCGCGTGCGGTGCGCGGCGAAATCTCTTCCGAATAATGAGGTTGTCCACAGGAAGCTGTGAATAGCCGGCATAAGGTTCCGCTATTTGCGGTTGCACGCCGGGAAACGTGTTCCACTGCTCGTAACGAATCGGGGAGAACCGCCAGCTTGCGACTGGCGGCCCCGATTGCCCGCGCAACGCTGCGGACTGGCCAAACGCCGATGTTAGCAGCAACAGCATTACATTCGGTAAGCCCCGAGAGGTCAAGTCCGGCTTTACTCTAGTGACAGAAGTCGAATGGCTACCTATAAGAACGCCAACTACCTACCGCGATCTAACAGCGACTGTTTCGATCAGGATCAGGGGCCGGGAGTCGCGGCTCCCTTTGCCGCTCTCTACCGATGCACGGGCTGTCATCGCCAAATCGGAATTGCAGCAGGCCACACATTGCCTCCGCAAAGCAATGATGCGCATACGTCAGCACAAGCACCATTCGATGGCGTCTGATCGTATGGGCGGATCACAATCCGAAGTGAGCGACCGACAACAGCGGAAGTCCGGTTCAGCCGGGCTTCTACACTCTTGTTTGGAGATGCCCATTCAGGCGAGAGTACTTGGGAATGAGCTAGAAGTATTTCGCGGCCGGGTCTTCAGCATCTTCCACTTCCGGCATCATTACTTTCGATGCATCGGACAGCGAGCCGCCAATGGAATTCAGCATCATTCTGAGAAGATTCAGAGCTTTCGGAAACGTCTTCGCCTCCGATTTGCCGCGCAACCAGCCCACTTGCCATTGCCACTCGCGTCCGGTGGCTCCGGGTTGAACCATCGAAGGTCATCAGACAGCGTTCGCCGCGCCTCGCGCTCGTGCGGTTTGCCTAAGCATTTCGGCGGTTCGCCTAACGGACCCAAGCCGTTTGGCTCTTTGCGGCCCGAAAATCGTTTTGGATTCTTGCGAGTGCGGCCGGTCGCCCGGGCTTTGCTGAGAGGAACGCATGCGCGTGCCATTGAAATTCATTCCTTTATATAAATTGGGTATGGGGACTCCATTTGCAGCTGTGCGCGTGAACGACCCGGTCTGTGTTTGGGTTGGCCGTTCTGTGCCTTTCGAGATGCCCTACCCATGTGGAACCACGCGAGCGCGACAAAGATTGCAATCAGGTGCATGCTCCGAACAAACATCTTCTCGGAAGCAACGGCAATACGGGCAACGGCGATGAATGAAGTTACGATGCTCAACGCGGAGTTAGATCGCTGCAAGGCTGAGCTGAGGGACCTTAACGCGAAGATGAGCTCAATTTCTTGCACGCAGCCGGTGGACATGACCGCAGTCGAGGACGTGGCGAGGCGAATTCGCCAAATTGCCGAACGGGTCGAAGTCTTGACGCGCACCATCCTCCACGGTCCACAAGCCGGAACACAATAAGGCTGCCAGGAGCGCTGCCGGGCGGCCAGTTACAAAGTTAACCCGGCAGGGAGATGCCCAGGTTAGATCATATTTCTAAGCCTTGCGTGTTCTTGCAGCAGCTCAACTTCTTCTGTCTGAGCCCTGTTGCTTTCGTCAACTGTCGGCCACTTAATCTTGCGAAGCGATTCGCGATCACCGTAGGTCGCAGGAACGTGCGCTTTTAGATGACGTAACGTGCGCGACACGCGATGCAGCTTCTGCGCTGCTACGGTCGAAAATGTCTTAAGCGGGCAGATACTCTGGCGGGAATTGTGCGAGGGCTTTAGCCTCTTCGCCCTGCCCGTGCGTTGGATGTAACCGTTGACATAAGTGCGATGGCAAGGGCCGCGTCCCCAAGCCGGATGATGAGCGGACCTGAGGCGCATTCAGCGAAGCTCGAGTCTGCCAAGGACCGCGAGTGCTCGCCACGAAAGATCGCTTCGCGGTCCTCAAATCGCGTGTTGCTCAGGCAGTCGCCTGCCGAAGCCCGACTTCCCCATGCCAACCGGAGCGTCTTCAGCGCAAAGGCCCCGTCTCCATGGAGCGCCGCCCGCGAACACTTGCGAATGGCGCCTCCTTCATACTCAACATTTCGCGTTGTCGTGTTCAGCCGTATCCGGCTGAAGACGTTAATGTCGGAGACCAGACACTAACGCGCGAGTATTCCGTCGCCTGAGCCGAAGAACATGGTTTTGCCCTCTTCAAGCGGGGCTCGCAAATGGCTTTGGTGGCACGTGGATTGCTGGGACACCGAAAAGAGCCCGTACGATCATGACGGCCTCGCAGTCGCCGGCCCAGGAGTCCAAATGAAACTTGCTCGATTGATCGCGGGCGTCAATCATCTCCATTCTCGCCAGCATTTCAACTCATCTAGTGTGTCGATGCCCATGCCGTGGTAGTTCGGTGCTACTATACGTGGCGAACGACGGTGGCACCCGCACGGAATCTATGCTTAAGGTCAGATCATGAAACCGGTTCTCGTCTTCGATTGGAATGGAACGTTGCTCGATGATGCATACGCACTGCTCGAAACCACCAATGCAATTCTAGATCGCTTTGGTCGTACAACGATCGACATGAAGACGCTTCGGGAACATTGCGACGTTCCGCTGTCTCTTCTTTATCGCAGCCTCGGACTATCGCGAGACGAGCTTGCGACGGTGGATCGCGATGGGAGTGCAATGTTTCACGACGCCTATGAGGCTCTTGCGGGCAGAGCCGATCTACGCGAGGGCGCGCGCAGAGTCTTGGAGTTGGCGCGCCGAGAAGGGGCTTCGTCCATCATCGTGAGCAACCATATAGCCGACCCTCTGCGCTACCAATTGAGAAGACTTGGAATCAATGACTGCATCGACGATGTGCTCGCGTTCGAAAGCCGCGACACGCAATACAAATCGACAAGCAAAGGAGAGCGACTTCGTCTATACATGCAGAAGAACAACTTGAAACCAGCGTCAACTTTCATCATCGGCGATATGCCGATCGAAATGGATATTGCACGGAATCTCGGACTGATAAGTATAGCCATTACCGGGGGATTTGTTTCCGAGGCGCGCCTGCAAGCGGCGCATCCAGACTACACGATTAACAATCTTCATGAGCTGTTGCCAATCTTACGAAGCTACGGTTTTTTTTGGAATGCACAAATCATGATCGGCGAAGATCACCGCACAGCGTCTGTAAAACCTTGATCATGTCGTCCATGTTGAACGAGTTTATCTCGGCGATTCGAACTCCGCCTTCGACATCGCACGCGTCGCATGGCTCAACTCAGTCGCGAGTCCAGCATCTGCAATACCGAACCCGTAATCGGGTACCTGCCGCACTCGCGGCATTCCAGGCGCCTGTAGTCGTCACCGGTGGACTGCTCGAGGCTTGACGATGCCAGATCGAACAATAACCCATCTCTCACCCACACATTGCCGCTCTTACGACCTCAGCGATCCCAGATAGTCGAGCGTGTTGGCAAGCGTCACATTGTAGAATCGGAGAGCAACTTCACCCCGTGCGTCGAACGCTGACCCCAGCTATTCCATCGCAAGTCAGTACTGGTCTGGACGAAATCAGCAGTAGGCCGGGGTCATGGTTGGACGCTGACGGGGCCAGTTGGGCATCCGGAACTCCGCAACCGTAACAGCACCAGCGCTCGTGCCGCACGGTACGCCAAAGGCACCGGTTCGGTTTGACGCGCGGGTCGCGCTGTCGGATGGAGATGCGCTTCGCCGCTGCTGGCGGACATAGTCCAATTCGCTCCCACACCCCCTACCCAGGGGACCTGTTCCTGTGCGCCACAGGCGAGTCAACGACCTGACTTTCTGAGCCGCTGGGAGAACTCGGCGGCTGCTCCTCAAGATGCATGCGCTCGCGCGCGTTCGCGGGCTTCGCGGCGACGCTGGAAGCGCTCGCGTCAGCGGTTCGCTCGTTCCGAGGGCTGGGCACCGATGGCACCGGCCCGGCCGTTTCGACTGGGACCTTCTCCGTCGGCTCGTCTTGGCCTGGGCGCGCCTCCATGGTCTCGAGCACAACTCGCCCTCTCACCGTGATTCTCCAACCGCCGTTTTGGCGCTCAACGAGGCCGTCCGAAAAAATGTCCAGCCCGGGAACGCGCGCGGCCAGCCGTTTGGTGCGCTCGGCCCATTCCGGGCCGCTGGTCGCGAGGATTGCCATGTCCCGCTTGAGGTCCGCCATCACGGCAAATCCTTGGGGGTAACTCACCAGGATCTTCAAGACTGTGACCTGGAAGTTCACTCCGCACCTCGCCCGATCAACGCCACATGATCGACGCTCGGGCCAGGGCTTTACGCCCTATATGCCGCAGCAGCTTCGGCGTTGTTTCGTCGGTCTTTGCGGCTTCGACGATCTCGGAGGCCAAACCAGCGCCGCTCCCCTTGCGCGGAAGCGTCTGGCAGACCTCGTCAAGTACCGCTTGCGATAGAGCGGTCGTGGGGTGTTCAAACATGGACGCCTATCCTACCGTAAGTCTTTCGACCTTGGGATTCCCGCAGTTGAGGTAAACTCTGCCGCGTTGCGCACGAGGGCTCGCGCTCTACTGATGTACCGCGGTCTTGATTCTGATCGATGCGGACTCAAATTGGTAGGCCGAGCTGCAGCTCGGCCTACGGTTCGCCCTGGCGTGAAGACAAGAAGGCGGATCGGCTTTGGAGCGGGTATCTCGTTTGAAGGAAGACGAGCGACAAGTTTCGAGCTCGCAGCGGCTCGAAATCGGGACGCGTCCGGTCCTGCTACGCGTGATGATCTCGAGATCGTTGAACCTGCCCCTCAGTTTAACCGTCCGGCCCCGCGAACCTTTGTCCTCGCAGTGCATCCAGACCTTCTCGATGAGCGGCTGTGCCTTCCTGACAACGGGGGGGACGCCGGGGTGTCGACACCCAGTCAAGGCGATGCCGGTGATCTTGACGACGCGGCGCCGCGTGCAACCGCCCGCAACTGACTGGAAAGCGCACACAGCAAATATCAGTCTCCTCACACCGGCGTCGGACTTGAACGCTTCCCCGATGGTAGCAAGCGGACTTTCTACGTGGCCACCCCGCGCCGCAACAATGTGACGAATTCATTTGCATATCCGTCATGTGCAGCGACGCTGCCTGCATCAGCCGAGCGACTCGGTCGTAAGCTCGTCGTGCAGCAGATGTTCGCGATTGTGGTCAGACGGCGAACCAATAGATCCGTCGCCTACCATCGACCGAGCGGTGAATGGAGGCTTCCCTTGGCTGGAGATCCAGTGCGCACGCTGCAAGACGCCGAGCGACGTTGACCTCGCGGCGATGAAGCATCCGCCGACCACCTTCGTGCACGATCTCGCCAGCCGGCTGCGCTGCCGCAAATGCGCCAAGGCGGGCCGGCGTCCCTCCGCGACTCTGCTACAATTAGGCTGGGACCCGCGCCACCCTCGGACCGAAGCCTGACCGATGTGCTGGTGTGGACGGCCTCTCATCCCCACGGTTCTATGGCGCTGTCAGCGTCACAGCTAGATGAGAGGAAAGTCTGATGAATCTTCCTGTTCGCATCGGTATGGACACTTCCAAGTCGGTTTTCCAGCTTCATGGTGTTGATGAGAACGAGGTGGTGGTGGTCCGCCGCCAGTTCCGGCGAGCCGAGATGATCCGCTACTTCGAGCGGCTTCCACCGGTTCTCGTCGCCATCGAGTCCTGCGGCAGCTCGCATCATTGGGCGCGCCTGCTGCAGTCGTTCGGTCACGAGGTGAAGCTGATCCCACCTCAGTACGTGAAGGCTTACGTGAAGCGGGGCAAGAACGACGCGGCCGATGCCGAAGCGCTGTGCGAGGCGGTCACCCGGCCGAGTATGCGGTTTGTACCGGTCAAATCGAAGGAACGCCAAGCGGCCTGCATGTTAATGACTGTGCGGGAACGCCTGGTCAGCGTGAAGTCGCAGCTTTCCAATGCTTTCAGGAGCTATGCGGCTGAGTTTGGCATCGTCGGCCCCGCCGGTCGGCAGAATGTCGCGCAACTTATCAAGCGGGTGCTCGAGGATGATAGCTTACCGGAAATGGCAAAGGATCTCTTCCGACTCCAAGCAGAGGAATATGCCACGGTCGAAGCCCGCCTGGCAAAGATCGAAGCCAAGCTAATGAGGTGGCACCGCGACGATGATGTCAGCAGGCGGATCGCGACGATTCCCGGCGTCGGTCCGATTGGGTCGTCCATGCTAAGCATGAAGGCGCCGCCGCCGGAGACGTTCAGGTCAGGCCGCGACTTTGCCGCTTGGCTCGGACTGACACCCAAGGATCATTCGACGGGCGGCCGGCAAAGATATGGCGGAATCACAAAGGCCGGAGACTCAATGCTCCGATCGACGTTGATTGTCGGCGCGACCGCGCTGCTAAGGCACATTCGAAAGGGCCGTCATAAGCCCACACCCTGGCTTGCATCGCTACTGGAGCGAAAGCCGCCGAAATTGGTGGCGGTGGCCTTGGCCAACAAGTTCGCCCGTATCGCTTGGCGATTGATGATATCGGGCGGAGTATACAACCGACCGGTAGCCGCCATGCCCGTCTGATCTGAAATCGGCACCGCGAGCGAGTTGCTCGGCGGATAGCCCACGAACTTGCAGGACGCAGTAGATGGAAGGACCGATCGGTCGATACGCGCGAGCTTCCGTAGATTACACTGGCATCATCAAGGTCGCCTATGTGCTTGGAGCGTGCGTAGCGAACACCATCTTGGCCAGCGGACTTTGTCCGCGCAAACAGGCCGGACATCTGATAGCAAGCGATCAGGTCAAAAGTCTGCTACCATCCTGACAAGTGGGGGGCCGTCCACATCTGCAATCTCTATTCGATCACGACAAACCAAGCCGCAATCAGCGCGTTGTTCCGCGTCGTGAACCGATACGTCGGCAATCTGGCGCCGATGCCCGGGGTTTTTCCCGATTACAAGGCACCGATCGTGCGCAACGGAGCCGAGGGCCGCGAACTCGCCACGGCGCGCTGGGGAATGCCGTCGTCGTCAAAAGCGCTGATGGACGCCACCAAGAAACGAGCCGAGAAGCTGCAGGCCAAGGGCAAGACCGTCGATTTCAAGGAACTGCTACGGATGGAGCCGGACGTCGGCACGACGAACATCCGCAACGTGAAGAGCAAGCACTGGACGAGATGGCTGGGACCTGAAAACCGCTGCGTGGTGCCGTTCAACTCCTTCAGCGAGTTCAACAAGGCCGAGGGCGGTGATATCTGGTTCGCACTCGATGAAACGCGTCCCCTCGCCTGCTTCGCCGGCATCTGGACCAACTGGACGTCCGTTCGGAAGGTCAAGGAAGGCGAGACGACCAACGACATCTTCGCGTTCCTCACGACAGAGCCGAATGCAGAGATCGGCGCCATCCATCCGAAGGCGATGCCGGTGATCCTGACGACGCCGGACGAAGTGGAGACCTGGATGGCGGCTCCTCCAGACGAGGCCTTGAAGCTGCAGCGGCCGCTTTTGGACGGGTCGCTCAAAATCGTCGCCCGCGGCGTCAAGGAAGATCCGGTCGGGTTTGCGCCGTGACCATGTAACCCGAACGGTTGACCTGCTCCCAGATTTGCTCTTGGCGCGCATGATCGGCAGTCACCGAGAACGCCATGAGTTGCTCGAGCGTCATGCCGTCCTCGGCATAGATCTCGTGCAGCGTGTTTGAAACCGAGGCCAGTCGAAGTCGCTGCTTCACGACAACCGGCGCCACGAAGTGCCTGGCAGCAATCTCTTCTTCGCTCATGCCACCCCGGTGAGCCCGATGCGGCGGAAGGCGCACGGGCGCAAGCGGAAGAAGCCGCCAAGGCTTGAGCTCGTGGATCTAGATTTCCTCGCGCGCATGCGTCCGCGCCTCATAGATCCTGATCTGAAGCATGGGAAAACGCCTCTTGAGTTCTTCTCCACCAGCTCTTGCGCCCTCTCTGGTTGCAAATTCGCACTTGAGTCGGCCGTCCACTTCAAGCGTATAAGCAGAAACCGGCAGTTCACGGATGGCTGCAACAATTTCATTCCCAATGTGCAGTGAGGCGGTTGGGAATGAAGGGGTAGCGTGAGTCGCCCAAACTGCGCTAGGCCCGAATGCCAAAGGCGGTGATTGGCTATCACACTTGTGGATTGACTAGACGGGGTTGGTCGCTTTCGCCCAAGGCCCGATGCCTTCCACGATGTCGTGATCGAGAAACGTCCTATCACGTCTCTCCAGGGTCTTGTCCATCGCGCGCTTTAATTCCGCTCGGTTGAGCTGCACATGTGCGAGTTTAAGGGCAAAGAAGCCGTCACTGCTGGCTTGTCCTTGCGCGCCATCACGCATCCAAGTCCAGGCCCGCGCGTCCGCCGAGCGCAGAAACAGGACCCAAGCGGCATAAGCCTCCACCTCATCCTGAGCTGCGAGATAAATCTGCCACCAATGATGGGCGCAGGCTTCACGCCAGCGCAGTCGCGCGGCCTTGGCGCGCAGATCGGCACTATCCGTGCGCATCTGGCCTTCGGGCCAGGCGTCCGGGACAGGGAGCGCATAACCGGTGCCGAGCCCGTTCAGGAGGGCGCCACGTCGCTGCCGCCAAGCCAGCGACGAGGCATGATCTGCAGCCGCAATATCGGCGATCCAGGCGGCCTTGCCATTGTACGACGCCGCCAAAGCGACATCGAAGAGATTTTGATCTGAATGGCAGCACGGCAGGCTTACAAGTTCGTCCCGAAGCGCGGCGACGGGCGCCGAATCGGGAACGCGAAACACGACATGCAGTATCTCGTCCACACCAGCCGGACCGATGTAGCGTGTTGTCACGGTCCTGCGCAGTGCGCGCCACAACGCGACACCGCGCGTGGGATCTTTAATGAGCAGCGCCTCACACAGCGCAAGGAACGCAGTCTCCGCAAGGCGCACGCGTCTGCGGAAATCCGTATCGATGTCGTCCGAGCCTTCCAGCCAGCGATCGATCATGTCGGATGCATGCTGGATCACAGGAACCAGATCGACGGCATCAATATTGGTGAGATAGAGGCTCGCTCCTGATTGCCTTGCTTCCTCGATGCGGGCTGTTGCGGTCTCTACCGCACGTTGGTGAGCCTTGATGCGCGCATCGGCATCGAGCGCAGCGCGGATCGCTGCTGGGCTACTTCGGTCCTGCGGATCTGGCCTCAGCTGCACGGAAACGAAGAACGGTGTGAATCTCTTCTCCGTCCGGTCGACCGTGAGTGTCGAACCCGGGTCCGGTTCTGCGATTTTATTGGCGGCAAGCACGTGACCGAAGATCTCGGCAGCAAGCTGCACCTCAGTGGGATCGGCGCCGCGGACGCGAGCCGCTTCCAGCAGGCGCCACGGCGCAAGCCGCGGCCCCAACTGGTCAAAGGGCAGAGCCGATTCGGCCCTGATAAGTGCGCCAGTGCCATAGTGGTTGACCCAGACATCAGCCGACGGGCTCCAGGCCCAGGCCTTTGCGGCAAGATATCGCCCAAACCGAGCGGCATCGGCCAGCGTCAGCATGCGAAACAGCACGCCTTCCAGCTCATGATCGGGCTGGTCGATCAAACTTATCAGCCACGACCAAGCGCTGTCGCTAAAGCCGCCCGGGTGAACCGACAAGAGTACGACGAGATCACGCCGCTGCTTGGCAGGCGCCGCGCCGTACCGCGCAATCAGGGTGTCAACGTCCGCCGAGGACGGAGTTCGCATGACCACGGCAAAATCGGCAGGAATGAATCTGAGATCGGCCGCAATGAGCCTATCGTACTGAGGTTGTACATCATCAAGGGACTGCAGTTCAATCTTGAGCAGCTCGCTGGCCGCGATCGCATCATTATTCTCGTCTGTCTCGTGCGCGCTCAGGCGCAAGGCCTGAGCTGCCTGCGCCTCCGCCGTCCCCGCCAGGATGAAAGCCTCGGTGACGTGAATGGCGCTCCAATAGCGTGACTCCGCCGGACAGGACGCGAAGCTTTCCATTTTGCGGCGTAGCAAATCGGCGAGAGCGTCCGGAGCGCATCGCGCGAGTGCCGGTTGGAGTTGTTCGAAGAACAATTCTTCCGGCATACGTCCCATCTGGCGGTGGAGCTTCGCCACGTCGAAGCCGGCAGCGGCGGAACGCAATTCCTCGACGAATCCGGTTGGCGGCTGAAAGGTTGGATCAAGCCACAGCTCGCCCGTACGCTGCAACCGGGTATGGAGAGGCCGCTCCTTGTCCTCAAGTGCAACATGCGCGTGCCGGCGTTCAAGCGCAAAGAAACTCCGGCTCGGGTTCGGCAAGTAGTCTTTCTCGTAGGTGTAGTGCCGGTCGATGTCCGGGTCGAGACTAGCGGCGCATTCCTCGTCAGCTTCCCGTCCGCTGAGCCAGAGCAGGAGCGCAGCGGCCCGTGCAGGAAGCTGCGGATGAATGCCGGATTCGGGCACGCGCGAGCGGATATCTCCGGACAGGCCGCGCAGGGCAACAGCTGTGGGTTCGGGATCGAGCTCATTCAAGTAGCAAAGCCATTTCAGGCCCTGCCAGCCATCGGCGTGTCCGCGAACCGCCGAAGCAACCGCGATGGTTTCGAAACACGGCATGATCTTAGATAGAGGGAACCCTTCGAGAATCGAAGGCGCCGCGGCCTGCAGCCTGCCATCGTCGCGGTCGACGAGACGAAGCGTAACGCCCAGCACCGTCAATGGCCCGGATGAATCGATCCCGACACGGCCGCGGTAACGCTCCGCACGACGCCGCTCGAAATCGGCGTTTGCGTCCGGCCTGTTGTCAATTTCGCGCGATACGATCAAGAACCAGGCACGGACCCGCGCCACGATCGCGGTCAATTGCGCGCCTTCGGTTCGCGGGATGGCACGAAGCGCGTTGACCGCCCACATTCGCGCGGATGCCTGTGCGTGCGCGTCCGACTGTTCCACGGTATCGAGAAGGGCGTCTGGAATGCTCGGTGCCAGGCTCGCAAGCTCTCGGCGGTGGCTATCGGTGACGTTCTGGGTTTGCAGCCACGCCGTGACAAGAACACCTCCGATGCGCGTTGTGAACGGGCCTCCCCGTTCGACAAGGATCGAGACGGCCGCGCGGAGAATTTCTGCGCGCTGATCAAGGCCGGCGATCGGATCCAGCCATTGCGTGACCTCAGCTTCGGCCGCAGCGAAGGTCGCACCATCCATTGCATCGAAATGTGCAAGCAGCGCGGCCCCGAGCGCGTGAGCTACGACGGTCGGACTGAGCTGCATTGCGCCCGAGGGTCCCGGCCGTGCAAAGCGACCGTCAATGATGTCGCTCAGCCGGGCATACACCTCCCGCTCGGAGAGATCGGGCCGGCTTGCCGTTTCGCCGAGGCTCTTGAGCGAGAATTCCTGAATACCGCTGCGGGAGCGTCCGGCGACTTCAGCAAGCCATGCACGCCACTCATTTTCGCTGAAGGATTTGCCGGCGCGATCACCGAAGGTGTCGCGCCCATATTCCCACAACAGCCGATGGACGGTGACCTGGCCTGCCTCTACGAGCCGATCGCGAAAGCGGATGACAAGCTTGAACAAGCGCGGGGTGCGGGCAAGTTCGATGAGGTCGGGATGTAAATCTGTCTGAGCAAGTTTCTCGAAAGCGAGCATCTGGTCGAGCTCGCCGCCTGAAGCAGTATCATAGACGTCGACGGCGACGGGCGCTGCCGCAACGACAAGCCCGCGAAGACCCGAGAGCTTGTCTTCAAAATGATATCTGCGCGTGCTGATGATCACGCGTACCCGCCCCTCGAAGGCCACGCCCTGGATGGCCTTGAGGAGCGTCAGCCAAGGAACCGAGGGCTCCTGATTGAGGCCGTCGAACAGCACGGTAAGAACGGGCCCCTCTTCCCTCGGCCGTTTGAGCAGATAGGCAAGCCGACGCAACCAATGCTCGGGATCGCGCGTTCCGGTAAGCTCGCAGAGCCGCTCGGCCAAAAAACGCTTGATGGTCGATTCCGATATCCCGGTCAGACCGGCAAGCGCGGAGGAGGGAACGGTGAGGACAATCGGCTGTTCGCGCACCCGGTCGGTCAGCCAATCGAGCGCGGCCCACGTCTTTCCGACGCCGTCCCACCCGATAATCGCCGCCGGCGCGTCGCTAAAGGCAGCACCCCGCCACCAGGCATCCAGCGCATCATGAACCCGCTGGCGCCGAACCCTCTTTTGCTGAGCACCTCCTGCTGCATCCTGCCCCAGTTCGGCGTTCGAAACGCGATGCGAGGTCCAGATGTCCCGCAGCTTGCGGTGCGATTCGGATCGCAGGCTTTCGAAGCCCAGGGACCAGACCTGCAGATTTCGGCGCAGGCTAGCGATGGCCTCACCCATGGCAAGTTGCAGGTGACGTGCATGATTGCCAGCTTCTTGGGAGAACTCGGCTGGCACGAGATCCGGGCCAAATGCGCACAAGGCAGCGAGCGGCGCGGGCTCATGGTCCTTCCAGTCGATGACGATAACGGGAATGCCAAGCCGTTCGCCCTTTTGCACCAGGTCCTGGGCGAGCTGCTCGGGAACGCTGCGCGTCGCAATCAGGACCCATGCTTCCAGCGCCTCGTCGCGTGCCAGCGCGTGATCGATTTCGCCAAGGAGTTCGCGATCGCTCAGGCTGGTGTCGTCGCCATATTTCTTGCACTCCAAGCGGAACCGGCGATCCTGCTGGCCGACCGCGCCCGCATCGCCACCATGTTGAAAACCTGACTTGGCCACCGCAATCGAAATGCCGAGCAACCGGCCCACAAGTCCGGCCGCGAGATTTTCCAACTTGTGCGCGTTCTTCTCGGCCTGAAACGCAGATTTCAGTTGGCTCTGATGGGAAAGCTCTTCGGGGGTGAGTGGCATGAGTGATCGGTTGCAACGAATGGGACTTGCGAGACGCGTACTTGGAATTGTGCTCAGGGCGCGATCAAATTCTAAGCGCCAGGCCTGAGCCCCGTCGAAGGCAGTAAGTGTTGGCGGCGAGGACACGCTAACTTTCCTCGACGGCCGATGTCATAACAAGTCGCGCCACGATGATTTTACGGCCGGCTCGAGCCGCCCTACCATTCTCACATCCTTTGGCTAAGAGACCGGTAGTAGCGGTATTGGCTCGAGCCTGCCGGATGCTCGAACTGAAAGCAACCCGCGAAATTCTCGATTGCCTGCATGACTCCTTTCAGGGATGGTGCCGTGAAGGCATGGGTCTGTCCGGTCGACCAATGCGAGAGGTAATTGCTCACGATGGTTGCCACCGAGGTGTTGAGGCCGGCGAGTTGGGCAGGCTCCAGAACCAGGCGGCGAGCCGCATCATGGAGTTCGACGGCTGCCTTGATGGCGTCGATCAGGTTTTTCGCCATGTGCTTGTCGTCATTGAAGGCAATGCTGATAGGCACGGGAATGCCGACTCTGGAGATGACCTCCTCGAGTTTGAATTCGAGGTACTGTCTGATCCGGGGAGCGGCATCATCGGTGTTTCCGGTATCCAGAAAGGCGTGAGTCGCATCGCGGATCTTATGGATTGCGCCCGACTGCGGCAGTACCGATGTGCGTGCCGTGCCCTGAATGCACTGATGCCACCAGCCGCCGTCATTGGCGTTTGTGTTGAACAGCTTCTCGAGCACGGTATCGTGGCTGAGAAGGATGACCTGCGGGCCATCGGGGATTCCGGGCCGGGCGAATTGTCCTTTGATCACGTTCATCAGATGGAACTGGTGTCCGGAATCAAAGCTCGATGTGACGTCATCGAGAATCAGGAACTTGGCGCCCCCGCCATAAAGCGAGGCGGCCGCCAGATAGACGCTGATCGCGAAGGCGTTGCGATAGCTCTCGGAGAGAACGGCCTGGGCTGAGATGTCCGGCAGTGTCCAGAACTGCGCCAGCGCGATGGACAGATCCTCGCTGCCGGCGCGCTTCCTTAGGGACGGCACGACATCGGTGTACATGATCGCTGCAAAGATATTTCGGCTGACCGGCTCGATCGCGGCGAGCCGACGCGCGCTTGCCGCGGACTCGGCACTTGCGAAGCATGAGCCGGCCGTCTCAAGGAAGCTCTTGACCTGAGCAATTCGCGCAAGCTCTGCCGCGATGACAGATTGCTCTCTCAGCGCGGCGCGCAAGTCCGACAAATTGCTCTGGAGGCGGCGTGCAGCTTCAGCCTTCTCCACCACAGCGGTGAGCTTTTCGGGAAGGCTCTTTTCCAGGGCGAGTTTCCTGCCGGTCAACTCTTTGACATTGGCGACCGCGCGCTCGCTGAGCGTCCTCAGCCATTCGGAAAGCGCGCGTGCGCGCGTCCCGTCCAGCGCGCCCTTCAGGCCGGCATCCTTTGCCTCGGCGAGCTGGGCCTGCTCATCGTCCTGGCGGCCCAAGCGTTCCAGCTCGTCAAGCTGATTCCAGCCTTGTTCGGTCCACTCGCGAGCCAGATTGGCAGAAGCCGTCTCCACGGCTTCAAACGCCGCGTTCTTGTCGCGAACCTGGTCGAGAATCGAATCGGGGCCGGATCGATCACATGTCGGGCAGAGGCACTTGTCGGCCCAACTGTCATCGGCAAGGATGGTTTCGCTGAGGCCATAGAGCTGGCGAAACAGATCTCCTTGCGTAAGTTTCAAGGCCGTGTCGCGAGCATCGGCCAATTCCACGAGGCGCTTAGCATGCTGTTCGCATGGCGCGGCTTTCACGGCCTCTGACCACATCGCCTCGTCGCGCAGGATTTTCGCAAGTTCTGCCCTTGCCTCACCTCCCTCAGCAGCTTTCGCTGCATCAACGCAGCTCGAAGGATCGATCTGCTCGAATGTCCGCCCATCGCAGAGAGGCTTGAGCAGTTCGATGCCACTGAGGGCGGAATGCGCCTTCGCTAGCATCGTCGCCTCGGCTTCGGCCGGATCGTACTCGTCGCCGACCAGCGTTGTGAAGGCCTCCTTGATATTGGCTCGGGCCCGCAGGACGGAGACGGCCGCACTGTTTTTCTTGGCTTCCTTGCCGGCGAGGCCAAAGTGATTGTTGAATGCCCTCGTGTTTGTCAGCGAGGCCAACCCTTGTCGCAGCGACGAGTAACGCTTCAGCCCCAGCAGCCCCGCGAAGGACCGGCCGCGCTTCTGGGGCGCAAGATCGATAAAGTCCTGAAATGTCTTTCCATCGAGAAGGACAAACTCGCGATTGAGGTCCGCCAGGATCGCATTTCCGTTTGTACCTGCGCTAGCCGCAACGGTTCGCCCGCCGGCGGCATCGCGCCGGACGGTCACATCGACCTCGGCGCCGCCGCCGGCAGGCACAAGGGTCAGGGTGATCGTTCCCACACCACCAGCATGGAAGCGGTTCAGATAATAAGACGCGCCCTTTTCGGCCGCGGGCAGATCATCGAGCTTGGGAATTCGGCCGGTGATCGCGTAGACCACCGCATCGAAGATCGATGTTTTTCCTACCCCGTTGGGCGCGGAGATGGAATTGACGCAATCCGTCTTGAGTTTGATGACGAGAGGGGCGCCCTCGTTGTTGATGCCACGAAAGCCTTCGATGGAGACCTTTTGAAGATACCAGCCGCTCATCGTGCATGGCTTTCCTCAGAGGAGGTCTGCTGGGGTTCGACAGGCGTCGTTGCGATATACAGCGTGTCCAGGAGCGCATCGTGATCGAGAGCCACTTCCAGGCTGAGGTTTGACAGTGCCCCCGACAGGACGTCTGCCAGCGGATCATCGATCCGCCTGAGCGCGGTCGAGAGCGCCGACATATTTTCATCAACGGTTTTGCTGTCATCGATTTCGAACGTAATTTCAGTATTCGCCATTATGCTCCCCAAGCACATAGTCGTCCGTCGTCGCCACTCAATGCGGAAACGCAAAATGATCGTTTTGCTACTGCTTTCGCGCACGCAAGTGGTACGGATTCGGCCTCACATTCAACACGCCTAACGCGTTATCCACCTCGCAGGCAGCTTGTCCGTGGTACGTTCCGTACAGAACTGATTCTAAGCAACCTCCTCAGTCCTGCGACCCGCTCTCTGAAGCGGCCTGGCGTCGCAATTCTGTCAAATGCGGCAATCGGCTGAGAACACCGCGCTCCAAGCCGAAAGCGGCAAGCCCGGCGCAGCGCCTTGCTCACGTGACGGCGATGCCCCCTTTGTCTCTCCTTCCGGCCGATGAATGGCGTGGCGCAGCTCGATCACCGCCTCGCCCTCGGCATCCGACAGAAAACTGCAGGTGCGCGAGCTCATTCGGCTAGAATCCCCCGTCGGCACCGCTAGACCGGGCGCTGTCTGCATAAGCTTATCCTGTCGTGAACGAGAAAATCAGCCAAGGCTTGGCTTTGGCGCGCACAGATAAGGCGAATTTTCTAACCTTGACGCAGGACTTCATCGTGAAAATCGACCGCACCGGATCCGCGATGCACGGCAGATGCATAGCCTACGACCCACTCAGCCAATCGGTCAGCGCTTTGATGTGCACGGCGAAATCCCTGGCCTCGCTCGGTCCGCCCTTATGATTTATTCCGGCGACCGCGCCGTCGTCGTCGAGCAGCGGCCCGCCAGACATGCCTTGCGAGAGCTTTTGAGTCACTTCGATCAACGGGACGGCGCTCTTCGTGGGCAGCGACGTTATCGATCCGGATCGGACGTTGATCTTGTCGCCCGGCCCGAAGCTCGGAAATCCGAGCGCCGTCGTGTTATCGCCAGCCTTGAACGTACGCTTCGATACATCGAACTCGTAGTACTCGGTGGCGGGTATTTCGTGCGCGAGAACGGCCAGGTCGCGATGCGTGTCATTCTTGGCGACCGTCACCTTGAATTTATTCGAAGGCTTGCTGGGGTGATAGACCGCGATCTCGGTCGCTCCCTCCACGCAGTGCCATGCCGTAACGAGACCTATCGGTTTCAAGAAGAAAGCCGTGCCCTGCGTACTGCCTTCCGTCGTGGCATCGCCCCAATGCTCGACCACCCACAGCGCCCGTTCCCTGATCTCGAAAATCGTGGGCAGAATTTCGAGTTTCTCGGAGGGGAAGAGCTTGTTGTAGCGCGAGGCCAGACCACGAAAGATCGGATCCGAAGGTCCTTTAATGTGCCCTACCCAGGATACCCGTCCGCGAAGATGCGATGCGAGGGCTGCTTCGCGACCATACTTGTCCTTGAGAATCTTCCGAGCGACCACAACGCCCTGCGTTTCGGTCACGAATAACGCTGCGCGGATGTTTCGCACGAATTTTCGGTCGACGTTGACGAGCTCGTTGATCTTGAGGCCAGTTACCGTTCGGCGCGAATGCTTGTCGGCGTAGTGGACCTTCTGCGGATTGATCGCGAAGCCGTTGGACCGGGATACTCCGCGAAGCCCATCCTTGAGGAGATCGGGCGAGAAGTTCCCGGCCGGCGGCGGAGGTCCTTCGAACAGCAAGGTCAACGGCTGGTAGCTGGACAACGTGATGTCGTCGGCGTACCTGGTGTAGATGCAGCGGCTCTCCTTCGCGATCGTTTGCAATTCCTTGTCCATCCGGAAGCAGATCATGTTGGAGATTATGGGACTGCTAGGCGCTCCCTGCGGCAAGACACCCTCGTTGCAGCAGATCCGCGCCAAGATCTCAGCGACTCGACCGTCGATGCCGAGCGCGCTCATCAGGCCGGAGACACGTGCTTCCGTAATGGCCGAAAAGAAGCCTTCGATATCTAAATTCATCACGAACTTACTCCGGAGATGAGCCGTAGCGTTCGTCTTGACCGAGCGACCGTCCACGAAGCCATGAACGGGATTCCTCGGTCTGTATATAGGCGCGAGCGAGGACGCGATCTTGGTCTGCAGCATCTTCAGCCGACGGTCCGGTGCGCTTATGACGCGCTTCTTTCCTTCGTCTTTCGAAATCTCAAATTTCTGGTACATCCGGCCACGAAACCACCAGATCTTCTTGAGTTCGGCTGTCGATAAGGCAAGGAACTTCAGCAGTTCGGCTTCGCTCGTGAGTTCGTTCGGAACGGCGATCCGGATCGGAGTGACGAAGAACGATGCGAGGCTGGGCACGAGGTCTCCCTTCCAATCACGCCAGGCATTCAGCGAGCAACGTGGCGCGCACGATCCTTGATTAGACTTTCGCTCTTACGCCGCAGTTACGACAGCGCGTATGCGAGGGGAGACCTCGTGGATCCATCAATAGCAGCGCGTTTCGGGAACGCCACACGTCAGTTACGGAAATTCACATACATATTTTGCGTCGCTCCTATCGGCATGGTTCAGGAGAGACTTGCATTGCCGTCCCGAGGTTTCGATCCTCACTCCAACGCTGCACGGCAACCGGCTCGAGATTCTCGTCACGGCCTCTTCGGACGCGGCGGGGTGGTCTTGCGAATTTCTGCGGCCACCGGGGTGAGAATGAACGCGCGCTCCAGGAAATTTTCTATGATGTTAAAGATGTGGTTCAGACGTTCGGCTTCAGGAGCGTAGCCGCGATGCGCCGATGCGTTGCCTGCGTCGGCGACCGCGTCGAGCGCCTCTTTATCGGACTGGCTGATGCGCCCGGCGGTCGCCAGCCCGGAAAGCTTCCCTTCGAACCCACCCTTTACGTCGCCGACGAGGATATTTCCGGCCCTATCGAGCAGGGTGCGAGCCCCAACTGACGCGAGCACCCGCAACCCACTATTGAGGGCAAGATAGGATTCGTCGAGAACATCCCGGAGGACTTCGTCACCGAGGGCTTGGGCCCACGGTGGTGTTGCCCGGACCGTCTGCGCCGGATGATACGTCACCTTAGCGACGCGGCGCATTATCGGGCGACCTTGCTCGTCGAAGTCGGCCTCATCCCACTCCGATCGCCAGACCTCGCGTCGAACGGATAGCTTGTCGCATCCGCAACATTGCACCGTCTGATAGGTTTCGCTCCAAGCATTGGCGCCATCGCCGTCCTTGTCCGTGTATTCGGCGCGGAGCCAGGAATTCTTCTCTCCGTGGCAAACACCGCAGTGCGCCTTGACGGTCGCCCCCGCTTTCGTAGAGACCGGGGCCGGCACCATAGTTCCCGATCGCGTTTCCAACTTGGCCGCGGGTCGAAGTCGCTCCCACCCGGCCGGCGTGATCGAGATCGCGTGATCGGGCACGAGTCGAATCAGTTTAACTTTGGCCGCCTCCGAGATCAGGTCGTCGACCCGCTGCCCGTCGAGCGTCCCGATCACCGCGGTGAGATCCTCCTCATCGGGCAACTCGACCGAGCCGAGTTTGGTCGTCGTCTAGATCCGCCGCGGCCCACGCGAGCAAGTTGGTCATCTGGCGATCGACCGAAGGAAGCGTCTGTTTGATCATGTCGTCCAAGTTGAACGAGTTGATCTCGGGCCATTCGACCTCCGACTTCGACGACATTGCGCGCGTCGCATGGCTCAAGCGCGCAACGCTCCTGGCGTCGTTCAGTCGCGAGTCCAGCATTGCCAATGCCGAACCCGTTATCTGGTACTTGCCACACTTGCGGCATTCCGCGCGCCTGAAATCGCCGCCTGTCGGCTGATCGAGGTTCGACGATGTCTTGCAGATCGGACAATAACCCATCTCTCACCCACAAATCCCCGCTGTTCCGACTTTGGCGATCCCCGATATTCACAGGATCGCGCTTTGCCGAATCGGCTACATTGTAACGGTTCGCTGGGGGCTGACGGAGGATAGCGATGAATCTTCTTTTCCGTCTTCTCGACCCGAAAGTCGCGCGTGCGTTCTATGATTGGATGATGGGTTTGTGGGTGGTCGCCATGATCTTCGTGGGCGACGCAAACATCGATCGTTTTGAAAGATGGCTCTGGGGCACGCCTCCGGAGCACCAGGCGAGTCCATCTTTGATCGGCGACCCCGCCTTGACCGAAAATGTTCAGGCTCTGTTCGATCTATTTCAAAGACAGATGGATGCTCAATACCGAGTGAGCGCTCTTCGGCGTCAGATGCTGACCTTACCGGCGGCTCCCGATCAGGGTTATTGACGAGAGATCGGAGCAACTCGCGAAAGCGTTTGCATCACCCGTAAATATCGATCATCTTGGGATCCAAGATCCGCAAAAGCGTCAGCGCTTCGCCCTCTATCGTCCGGACGCTTTGCACCCTGACGTCGAATTGCTCGACATGTCGGCGATCGAACCAATAGCTCGCCCGCTCCTTCTTGGCAGGCCCGACCCGGTTCACGCCTGCGAGCGACACGCTCACGCTCGATCTCAGATCGATATCGTCCCGAACCCTCAGGCCTCCGACCGCGATCCCAGGCCATTGCCATTTCGTGCCGGCCAGATCCTGTGCGATCAGGATCAAAGGCTCACGCGTCATCCGCATGATCCGGATGCCCGTGGCAGCCAAGCTGGCCGAGAACTCGTGAGCAAGTCCTACTATCGAGTCGAGCGAAATCTCTCCGATCGCATGAAGCTTCGGCTTGATGAGGTATGGGGGAAGGATGAGGTCGGCGGAATAGACGTCGGCCATCCGCTCGGCATTTCGCGAGCGCTCGTCCAAGGGACGACCGATGTCATCGGAACGGCAGACGAACGACTGGCCTCGGTGATGATGCCAATGCCCGAGCTCATGACCGGTGCTGAACCTTTTCCTGTTCGGTCTCGCTCCATCGCTCACATAAATGATCGCGCGATCCTTGAAGCCGATGATCTGAGCCTCGCAGCCGACGAGCCGCCTGTAAAGAACTTGCGCGCCGACGCAATTGGCGATGGCGAGAAGGTCGATTTCCTTGGCCTCGGAAACGCCGAGTTCGATGAGGAGTTGTTCGGCCGGCCGCAAGAGGTCATTCCTTCAGCTTGCCGGACTCGTCGATAAGCCCTAGCCGCAGACAAGCTTCGAGGAAGCTGTCGAGATCGTCGTCGGATTCGATGCGTCGGTTTCGCGCCGCGATGGTCATGTCGCCGGTGACGTCGACTCTTTTCGTAAGGGCAGCGAATATCTCGCGCTTTTTCGATGGCTCGAACGACAAGACAGTGGCGCTGAGAGGATCTTGAGATTCGCGCGAACGCTGCCGGGCGGCTACGAATTTCCGGCGCTTCGCGGCGATTTCCGGATCCTGGAAAACCGCGTCGAAGCTTTCCAGCAAATCGTTCGGATCCATACCCAAGGCGAGCAGGTACTCATCCAACGCGGGTCCGTCGAGCGAAAGAATCTCCTGCTGTATCTCTTCCAGGAGCTCTTCGCGAAACGAAAGTTCACGATCGGTCTCCATCACAATTTCCCTTCCTTGTAGAGGGAAGCACCCCACTTCTTCATTCTCTTCCTGACGGTTTCATAATTCGTCACGTCCCACCCGGTTTCGGCGAGGATTTCCCCCCGCGTCGCATTATCGTCCAGGAGGAGCAGCAGCGTTTTTACCTCCTCGTCGTCGCAGATCCGGTAGATCTGCTCGCGGAGGTACGCGTCATCCTGGGAGAGGCCCAGATCCTGGGCGAGTTCGATCGGGTCGTCCGCATCGACGGACGCGGCGACGAGGCGTTTCCCCTCAACACGACGGACCGTGGCGCTTCGGCGCCTATCGTTGGACGCGATGCTGTTCACCGCGCCCGACAGAACTTCGAACGCATCGTTTCCGGCCGTCGAATCCGGATTCAGCCAGCGCGCCTTGGCGCCCTGCAGGAGGTCATCCGCTTCCAAGGTGGTGCCGCGCGCCTTCAACCGCGCCAAGGCCGCCAGCTTCTTCCGCTGGTCCGCGGTGAGCGTCAGCAATGCCGCCGCTTTGGGAGATTGATCGGACAATCGGCTTCCTCTGAAAGCCATAGCTCGCGAATCGAGCGAAGTCGGAAATAAGATTTAGCGAATATCGCGTCCGACTTCGCGCCGGTCACGAGCTTTGGGAGGTAGGGGCTCGCTTCGAGCCAGAATACCATTCAGAAAGACCGATATGACAGCTAAACTGACCTTTCATCCCCTCGGCAATGCCGACTGCACCCGCATCGACATGGCCAACGGCCGCAAGATGCTGGTCGATTACGCAGACATGCGCAATCCCACCGACATGTGGGATGCCCGCATCGACCTGCCCGAGGTGCTCAAGGCCGACCTGCGCGCCGCCAAGCGCGATTATTATGACGTGGTCTGCTTCACCCATCTCGACGACGACCACTGTTGCGGTTCGGGCGACTTCTTCTGGCTCGAACATGCCGCGAAGTACCAGGGCGAAGGCCGGATCAAGATCGACGAGTTGTGGGTGCCGGCCGCGGCGATCCTCGAGGACGGTTGTGAGGATAGCGCCCGCATCATCCGTCAGGAGGCGCGGCACCGGTTGCGCGTCGGCAAGGGCATCCGCGTCTTTTCGCGCCCGACCAAGCTCAAGGAATGGCTGGAGAAGCAGGGTCTGACGCTGGAATCGCGCGAGCACCTCATCACCGACGCGGGCCAGTACGTGCCCGGCTTCTCGATGTTCGGTCCCGAGCGCGTCCAGTTCTTCATCCATAGCCCCTTCGGCTGGCATCAGAACGAGAGCGAGATCATTGACCGCAACCAGCACAGCGTGGTCTTTCAGGCGACGTTCCTGGAGGGACGCCGCGAGACCTGCGCGCTGTTCATGTCTGACATCAACCACGACTCGATCAACCAGATCGTGATCACGTCCAAGCGCCACGGCAATCAGGACCGGCTGCTGTGGGATATCTTCAAGATCCCGCACCACTGCTCCTACCTCTCGATCGGGCCGGAAAAGGGCGTCGACGTCACCAAGCCGACCGATGAGGTCAAGTGGCTGTGCGAGACTCAGGGGCGCGAGCGGTCCATCATGATATCCACCAGCTGGTCAATCCCCTCCAAGGGCAGCGACGAGGATCTCGATCCGCAGCCGCCGCACCGCCAGGCCGCGGCCTACTACCGGTTGGTCGCCGATCTCAAGGACGGCCAGTTCAAGGTCACCATGGACCTGCCTTCGAAGAGCAAACCCAAGCCGAGCACCATCGAGATCACCGACCGGGGGGCCCAGCTGTTGCTTGTTTCGGCCGCCGCCGCCGGCGCGGTGAGCGTCGCGGCGACCCCGGTGCGGGCGGGCTAGGCATGGTGATCCACGCGTGGTGGACGGCCTTCGGCGAGGCGATGACGATCGACGGCGTCGCCTCCGGTCCGGCGCGTTCGTTCGTGGAATCCGCGCTCGCCGGGCTCCCGGCGACCACGCTCGTCGAGATCAAGGATGACAAGACGACCGGGTATGTCGGCGTCCATGTCGAGATCGATGTGGAACGCCCCCAGGACCTCGCCTACCCTATCCGCGCCAGAGAGCCGATCGGCATTCTCTTCTCGTCGCCGCACGTCCGTCCCGCGGTGCTGGCGCTGCGGGACGACTTCCCGCACACCATGCATCAGAACGGCGTGCCTGAAGAGATGCCGTTCTCGCTGTGCGTGGACGATCGGCCTTGGCCGGAAGCCCGCCTCACCTACACGCCGACGGAATTTTCGCGGCTCATCCAGCTTTGGCTCGCCAAGGCGGCGCGCGGCGAGCTCCACGATCCGGCGCAACCGCCGGATCCGCTTTTTTACGGCGCGGACATGGCCGTGGTCTTGCCGCGCAGCGTCTTCGAGGCCGGCTCCGCGACCTCCGAGTTCGCTGGCTTCGTGCGCGCCGACAACCAGGGCCTTGTGTTCGCCATTCCATCCAAGCAGGCCCCGCCGGGCGGTATCGCGCTGACGGTGATGGCTTTCGCGCTCCCGCCGCAGATCATGACCTCGATCCGGCGCCTGCCTCGGACCCTGGAAAGTCTGGCAGCGGAACTCGCGCCGACCGGCCTCAAGCTGCTCGATGAGATCAAGGAGAGATTGAAGGCCTGGACCGGTATCGCCGCCGACGGCGCCAGACGGATGGCCGGCCGGCTCGCCATCGTCGTCGGTCTCCCCATGACCACCGAAGGAGGTCGCGGGGCCGACGACTTCAGAGCCTTCATCACCACCAACACCGCGGGCGAGATCGGGGTCCTTCTGGGCGTATTGCACGCCAACAACAGCAACGTCGGCAAGGGTTACGTCCGGGCGTTCCCCGAAGCGCCGATCGCGGGAGCTTCGTTACCTGTCGCGCCGGCGCAGGTTCATTTCGCTTTCGATCGAGACCTCGCGGCTTCGATCGCCGGCAACGCGGTCGCGGACCGAAGGAAGGCCGTCATGATCGGCGCCGGTTCGCTCGGCTCCCAACTCGGCATGGATCTCGCGCGCGAGGGCGCTTTCGAGTGGACCATCGTGGACGGTGACGCGCTGTTGCCGCACAACATGGCTCGGCATGCGCTGTTGGCTGACGAGATCGGCGCGCCAAAAGCCAACGCGTTGGCCAGGCAGATTTCGGTACTGCTGAACGAGGCCCAATCCGCGATCGTCGCCGGCGTGCTCGCGCCGAACGCGGATCAGCAGAAGGTGCTGGATGCCGCCTACGCAGCCGCCTCCGTCATCATCGACGCATCGGCGTCGGTCGGCGTCGCCCGCCATTTGAGCGATCTGCCCTTTGCGGCACGGCGCGTCTGTGCCTTCTTCAATCCTTCCGGCACCGCCGTCGTCCTCCTAACGGAAGATGCACGGCGCAACATCACGTTGCGCGATCTCGAGGCGCAATACCATCGTCTGATCCTAAGCGAGCCTTCTCTGGCCGAGCATCTCGACGTCTCGCGGGGTGGCGTGCGCTACAGCGGCTCGTGCCGCTCACTGACCAACAGGATCCCTGCGACCCGAGCCGCGCTCCTGAGCGCACTGGCCGCAAGGGGCATCGCCGACTCGCTTCTGCGCGATGATGCTAAGGTGACGGTCTGGACGCTGGGCGTGGATGGTTCGGTCTCCGTCGTGCAGCAGAACGGCGAACCCGTCACGCGCGCCGAGATTGGCGCTTGGCATGTGAGCTACGATCGCGGGTTCTTGGATCAGCTATCTGCGCTACGCGACGTGCGTCTGCCCAACGAGACCGGCGGAGCCATCGTCGGCCTCGCCGACTTCAGCCGCAAATCTCTTCATCTCGCTCATGCGTTTCCCCAGCCGGAAGATAGTCTCGGCAGCCCGACGAGTTTCGAGCGCGGCGTGGTCGACTTGGTCCAATCCATCGACGACGTCACCCGCCGGTCGATGCACCAGGTGCGGTATCTCGGCGAATGGCATTCGCACCCGCGTTATGCGAACGCGCGACCGAGCGATACCGACATCGCCCAACTCGCTTATCTGGGCGGCGAGCTCGCGGCGGACGGACTGCCCGGCCTGATGGCCATCGCAGCCCATCATGGGGACTTCTCGCTTCTCAGCTTCGACCCGTCGCTCTGCCGGCAGGAAGGACGCATTCTCAGGGTTGCCATTCACCGTGGGCACGATTGAGTTTTCGGATGGAGGAAGCGATCTCGCCTAAAATCGGATTGGCTCTCTCAGGGGGCGGCTCCAGGGCAATGGCATTCCATCTTGGTTGCCTGAGAGCGCTCGACCAGCTCGGGCTGCTGCGTCGGATCGACGTCCTCTCGACCGTATCGGGCGGCAGCGTGATCGGCGCATTCTTCCACGCGCACGACGGCGACTTTGCGTCGTTCGAAGCGAAGATGCGCGAGATTCTGTCTCAAGGCCTTGCCAGGCGCATGTGCCGGAAACTGCTCAGCCCGCTCGGCCTGAAGGTGGCCGCGGCCTTCGCACTGATCGGCGCCGTGGCCGTCGTGGTAGCGCTGATCAGGACAATGGTAGGCATACTCAAACTGATAACGCCTTCATCGCTCGCGCGGCATTTCGAATCCTTCGACGTCAGGTCACCTCTTCATCGCTTCGCGAGCCGAACCAGCCTGCTCGAAGCGGTGCTAGACGAGCTTCTTTTCGGCGGTGCTTCGATGAGCGACCTCCGGCCCACGCCTCATCTTGTCATCAATGCCACCGAGCTTAGAACCGGTTCGGCCTTCCGGTTCGGAACCAAGGAATCGGGCTCGTGGCGTTGGGGGAAGTTGCATCGAAACGACGTGTCGGTCGCGCATGCCGTCGCCGCGTCGGCCGCCTACCCGCTGTTTCTTCCGGCCTTCGACGAAACATTCACGTTCGACAACAAGGGCGCACTACGAGCCGAGCGCGTGGTCCTGACGGACGGCGGGATCTACGATAATCTCGGTCTCGGCTGCCTCTGGCCAGACCGCTCGCCGGACGTCAGCTTGAACGTGACGCCGGTAGATACGATCATCTGCTGCTCGGCAGGATACGGCCTGCGGCAGGAGCCTCCGAGCCAGTTCATGCTCGCGCGGATGTCGAGTGTCTTCGGCGCGCTTTTCGATCGCGCGCAGAATGCCTCGATCCGCCGACTGCATGAGGCGCAACACTCCGGGCAGATCAAGCACTTCATTTTTCCCTACCTCGGCCAACTCGACAAAACCTTGCCGGACCCACCTTCCGACTTGGTACGCCGGGAGGAGGCTCATTCGTATCCGACCGATTTCAACGCGATGCCGACGGAGTGGATCGACCGGCTTAGTATTCGCGGAGAACAACTGACGTTATGTTTGGCTCGTGCTTATATTCCTCATCTGATCGACAAACCCGCAATCTGCTGAAATGAGGCCACGTAGGTCAGTAGATGGCTTCCGCCGGTTTCTTCTTTGTGCGTCACGCTTCAGCCGGAGGACGCGATCGGCTTATACTCTTGCCAGAAGACGACCTTCATAGCGTCCTTGAGCTTCCGAAGCTCCAACCCCTCGTGAGCATCGGGCTTGAGCAATCCAGCGACAATCGAGCCATATCGTGATGCACGCTCGTACTCGATGGCGGCGCTTTCCCGCGTGATATCGCTCGGCGAATTCTTAACCCGGCAGCTTTTGTCGACGTCAATGTAGATCGCGTCCTGTTTTGCTCTGTCCCTCTCGCCGATAGCGACCGCGAGCACGTCCGGCTCATACTCGTTATCATCGAAGAAATTGCCGCGTCGGATCATCTCGAAATAGAGAATATTGAGAGCGCTGCTGATGCGCGACGGGAAACGGTCCCCGAGATCGTATTCTGCCCTAAGCTTGGCTTGGAGTTCCTCGATGGTCTCCCAGTCCGGACTGACGTACTCCATGACGATCGCAAGCAAATGTTTGCAAGCATGGCTTCTCATGATGCGCAACAGGTCCGTATCCCACGGCAGAAGCTCTTCACGCACCATGTAAAGGAGGAAAGCCTTTGCGTACTCCTCCTGCGCCAGCATGCAGATGGCAAGGCGGCCGCCGCCCCGTTCTTGGAATTCGAGCATCAGCGCGTCGTCCATCAAGCGCGATGCATTTGCGAGGCAAGCATCGATCGTGGCTTCCACGTCCGACTTGCGAGGAGTTTTCAAGAGTTTTGCCTTCCGCATTCGTCACACCTCCGGCCAATAAGCCGGGCTAGCTATTGCTTCTCACGATACGCTGGGCTTCCGGCATCGTCGCACAGAATCCAAGCAAATCAACTTGAAGCGCGGTGCTTCACAATGCAAGGCACCCCGCCAAGCGGGCTTCGCCTCCAATCACGCAGCTCGCACCCTGACTAGCGGAGCGACGTAGCTCAGGACCTCATGCCGCTGCCCATCTTGGAAGAGAAAGTGATTGGAGCCTCCCTGGCTGAGCTTCTCGCGGAGCGCCTTGCTTACCCGAAGCTGTGTCGGCTCCATCCACGCGTACATCCCAGCATCAATGACCTCGTCTGAGAGGATATCGATGAACTGATTATGCCGACTGCCGACCCTGAGCTCGCTTTTCTGGCTAAGGCCCTCAGCAAGGCTGTCGAACGTCATGATCTTGAAATCATCCGTTTCAGCGGCTCTCACGAGCCGCCGGCGATCCGCGTTGCCTTCGTATTCCGCGCGTCGCCCAAAGACGAGCACGTACTTGTAATAAGTCGGATTGCTGGCCATATGCCGCGGCACCTGGACGGCGCTGACGGACGCCAAAAAGCCCGCCTTGTTCTGGTCCGAGAGAAACCACGCCTTCCACTGATTAATCTGCTGCAACGCGCGCGAAAAATCGCCGTGATACTCGTTCGTGTTGCCCTTGAAAAAGCTCGACCACGGCTTTTCCAGCTCGATAAAGACGGCGTTCCAGTCATCCGTGCTCTTCGAGAAATAGAAGAAATCGGTTTTGTAGTCGGCGCCGAAAGAGAGCTTGCGAAGAACTAGGCTAAGCCCGATACCGTGGTTCTGTACGAACTCCCGCGGGATGAAGCGCGTGTGCTGCTCAAGGTAAGCTTGGTACGCTCGCTCCTCGCGTTTTTCGTCGAGGAGCTGCACGAACCGCGCGGCTTCTTCATCCAAATTCATCTTGGCTCCAAAGGCTGGGCGCTAGTTTAAACCTACTATCCCGGCGCCCCCCGGCTTGCGCAAGGATTTTGACAACCGGAAAGCCCTACGAAAACAGGCACGGTTCGTCCTATTTGTACGCCACAGCTACCCAGCAGCCATACCTGCTCGCTCGATTTCTGTATTGCTGCTGAGGTCTGCGATCTTATTGCCTCAAACCGATCAGGGTTTGGCCTGAGGCATGAACGGCAAAGACAAAAAGCCTCCGACCGAGGCAATGGGGTCGCCGAATAGTGGTGAAATGCCGACTGCCACAAAGCGGCGCCGCAAGAACCGTGGCATGCCGCCACCGGCGACGTTTGATATCGATACACTGCCGAGCAGCTCAAATTTGACGGCATTAGAGGCGGCCGCGGTCATCCGGCGCACGCCCGGAGCGCTGGAACAGTGGCGGCGCGATCCAAACCACCCGCTGAAATGGCGCTACGTCGATGGCCGGCCCCTCTATCGTGTCGATGCGGTGCGCGACTATCTGGCCAAGTGCGATAGGGACCACTAGGGCGCCTCAGCCGCATAATGCTCACGGAGACGGCCGAGGAGCTCGGCCTTGATAGGGTCAAGCGGATTCGTCCGCTGAAGGCGCACGATTTTGCCGACCCGTTTCGCGCCGACCAATTCCGCAATGTAGTCGTGGGCCGCTTCGAACGCCATCTTGCGGATGATCCACTGTTCGTCGTGATTGTAGACCTGATCAATTCCGCCCGGCTTTTGCCCAACACACAGCCGCTGGATTTCGTTGTCGTAGCCGCAGCGCGACATGATCGTGCGCAAGCTGCGCCTTAAGTCATGCATGGTGAACTTGGCGACGCTCGCTTCCTTGACCAAGCGGTTGACCATTTTGGTGAAGCCGGACATCTGGCCGCCGGTCTTTGGTGATGGGAAGACATAGTCGGAGGTTGCCCGCTGGAAATGTTTCGCGGCCGTGAGCACCTCGTTAACTAGGTGAGTGCGCGGCACATCGTGGTGCAGCCCCATCTTGGTCCACGCCGCATCGAAGGTGATCCGACCGTCCATGATGTGCTTTTGCCACTCGATCATGGTAGGCTCGCTGCGGCGCGGGCCGCCGAGCAGACACATGCGTGCCAGGAGACCGAAAGCCCCGAGCTTGCCGGATGCATCCCAGACCTTGATGATTTCCTCATCGGTCAGCGCGCGACCCTTCGTTCGGCGTCCGACCCTTTGCGCGCGCGTTTCCTTGGGCGCGCGATAGCCAGCGAGTACGTTGTGCTCGACATAGCCCTCGCCGACGCACCATTCGAGGAAAGTATGCACGTGCTTGCGCAAGTCCCTAGCTGCACCGCGCTTGCCGGTCTTGGCAATCTTGTCGACCGCAGCCATGATCTGCCGTCGCGTTAGGTCCCCCACACCGCTTTCGGCGTGATCCTTGAGCCCGCGCCGCAGCGCCGACATTGCTGGCTTCCAATTGACCACTTGACGTTCGGTCAGGGAGGTCTGGTAGGGACCATCTTCAACAATGAGGGTCGCGAGCATGGTGCGCTGCTTCTCGGCTGCCTGTTGCCGCCTCGCCTCGCGCTTCGCGTCGTTTGGGTCCAAGCCCTTGACGACCTCGCCTGCTGCGATGGTGGCGGCCTTGCGCGCGGCTTTCTCATTATATTTGGGCCACGCGCCGAGGGTCTTGCGCTGGGTACCCCTTACCCCCGGCTTGGTGAAGAGGTAGACCCAGGTCCGGCCGCCAGTGGCGCGCATGCGCAAGGCGAGGCCGGGCAGCTTGTCGTCGTGGAGATAGTGCTGCGCCTTACCCGGCGGCAGCGTTGCGTTGCGGATCACCGTATCGGTGAGTGTAAGCTGGTTGGCCGGCTCCGTCATGATTCCTTCCCTCTCTCTGTGCCCAGCGTGCCCCGCAACAAGGGCGGTCAGCCCTCGAACAGAACTGGGCCTCAGACCCCCCCTTTTGCCGTGTGCCCGCGCGGGGAGGATCCACAGACCCAAACAGAACCGGGTCTCAGACCTCCCCCGTTTTTGTGCCCCGAGGGAAAATCCACGGCGGGCACAACGGGGGCATACAAAATGTAGTAAGGTCACCTATGGGCTCATATGGCCGAATAGGGCTACAACCCACATTAAATAAAGGGGTTTTTACATTTCAACTATGGCCGGATTTGGTTGGCTCGGGTCTACGGATTGTGGTTCACACGGGAGAGGTCCAAGGTTCGATCCCTTGTGCGCCCACCAT
>NZ_JBVVOY010000038.1:0-39888 GCF_055807535.1 Bradyrhizobium sp. Kon37 | reverse complement strand
GACTTGGCTGTCTTCAGCCTCACGAGCTTGCGGTGAAGCTCTTCGAGAACTTGGTGGCTGAAGCCGGTGCCGACGTGGCCAATGTACCGCCATGCATCGGCGTCGCGTACCGCCAGCACGAGGGCGCCAAAGAAGGGCCGGGTTCGCCTCGGCGCGGTGAAGCCGGCGATCACTACCTCCTGACGCTGCGCGGTCTTCACCTTCAGCCAATCGGCGGTCCGGCGTCCGGACGCGTACGGGCTGTCGGCGCGCTTGGCCATGATGCCTTCGAGATGTCTCAGCTCGGCTTGTGCAAAGAACTTTGTGCCGCTGCCTTTGCGGTGGTTGCTGAACGCGATCAGCTTGTGGCGCGGCAGGAGGGCCTTGAGCCGCTTCTTGCGCTCGAGAAGCGGCAGCGCGCGCAGGTCCTCGCCCGCTGCGAACATGAGGTCGAACGCGCAGTACAAAAGCTTGGCCTCGTGACGCAGGGCGTTTTGAAGCAACTGGAAATGGGATACGCCGTCCTTCCCGATCGCAACGAGCTCGCCATCGATCACGGCGTCCGCCTTCACTCCCTCAAGTGCTTTCGCGACCTCGACATAGGAGTGGCTGATGATCTTCCCGTTGCGGCTGTAGAGCGCGACCCGACCACGCCGGATTTCCGCGACCATGCGGAAACCATCGAATTTGTCCTCGAAAACCCAATCGGGATCGTCGAACGGCGCATCCGTGAGCGTGGCCAACATGGGCTGCAGGCGATAAGGCAGGGTCGATTTGCGGGCCATGTAGGCTCTTTCTACACGGCCGGCAGAGGCCGAAACGAGGAGGACGGAGGGCGAGCCCGCGCACCAGCCGCGACCATCCCGCCGGCCCGTACCACGCCCAGCACCCCAGATTTGAACGGAGGGCCCGTTTCCGCCGACGAGAGCACCTGTTGCTTAAGGCCGGGCTGGAAGCGGTCGATCAGAACGCAAGGCGTCCGGAGGCCGGTCATCTCCACGATCGCCGTTGGTCCAAGCTCGATGAGCGTCCGGAGAGGCATCCTCTCAAGGTCCAGACCGGCAGTGGTGATATTCTCGCCCAGGTCCCCCGCTGCGACCGTGAAGCCGGCATCCGAAAGGGATGCCGGAGATTGGGTAGGCGCGGCTGCCGGCGGGCGAGATACCGGTGCTTGACGAACGCGCCGGCGTGGGCGTCGCCTTCGACGCCATGGCCTTCCACCAGCATGATCCGGTCCTGCGGCGGTTTGCTGAAGTGGTGATCGCGATCGGCGGCAACTGCGACCGCGGTGCCCTCCAGCGAGAAGCCGTGCCCTTGCTGCATCAGGCCGCCCGGGCGAACGAGCGCCGCTTCTGGCGGAGGTAGCGCGTGATCTCCGGAAGAGCCATCGCGTTCAGGACCCGGTCGGCGGGGACACCGCCCTTCCGAGCCATCTCGACGCCCCAGTGCATGTGGTCGAGCTCGGGGATCGAGTGCGCGTCCGGATTGATGCTCATCAAGCAGCCGAACTCAAGGGCGGCCTGGTGCCAGCGCCAATCCAGGTCGAGGCGCCATGGATGGGCGTTGATCTCCACCACGACGTCATGCTTGGCACAGGCGCGCAGCACCTTGTCGACATCGATTTCGTAGCCTGGCCGCCTCTGGAGCTGGCGCCCGGTCATGTGGCCGATGATGGTGGTGTGGGGATCGGAGATGGCGCGCAGCAGCCGCTGCGTCTGCGCCTTGCGGTCGAGTTTGAAGCGGCCGTGGATGCTGGCGACCACGAAGTCGAAGCGCTGCAGCACGTCCTCCGCATAGTCCAGCGAGCCGTCGGCCAGAATGTCGGACTCGATGCCTTTGAGGATTCGGAAATCCTTGCCGAAGCGCTTGTTCAACCGGTCGGCGTCCCGGTGCTGCTGCGCGATCTCGTCCTCCGAGAGACCGCCCGCATAGTGCGCGGACTTGGAGTGATCGGCGACCCCGAAATACTCGAAACCACGCTGGCGCGTCGCCTTGGCCATCGTCTCCAGGGTCTCGGTGCCGTCGGAGGCATCGGTGTGGCAGTGAAGGATACCGCGCAGATCCTCGTCGGTGATTAGCTGGGGCAACTTGCCCTTCAGGGCCAGCTCGATTTCGCCGCGGCCCTCCCGGAGCTCCGGATCGATGAACGGCAGGTCGAGGGCGCTATAGATCTGGGTTTCGTCGCCGGCGATCAGGGTGCGACCCTTGTGCAAGCCGTCCGTGTCCAGCCGCATTCCTTTCTCCGCCGCCAACGCCTGGAGCCTCTTGATGTGAGCGGCTGAACCGGTGCCGAAAAGAAGGGCGGCGCCGAAGTGCTTGCGGTCGGACAGGCGGATCTGCAGTCCTTCCGCCGCCGAAGCATTCGCTGCCTTCTCGATCTTGGCAGCCTCCGCGACGATCGTGAGGTCGCCGACGAGTTCGCAGCCGCGGCGGAAGTCGCCTGCGATCGTCACGCGTTTAAGCTCCGGCCGAACCATCCGCAGCGCATCCTTGGCGTGCGCGAGCAGGGCGGCGGCACGGTGCAGATGGAGGCGACCTTCTCCGCTTTTCGCGATGGCCAGGTTCTGCAGGATCTTGGTCTGCAGCGCCGCGCCGAGGCCTTTGGCCTTCTTGATGCGGTCGTCCTTGGCGGCGGCCTCCAACTCGGCGAGCGAAGTGATGCCGAGATCCCTGTAGAGCCGCAGCACCTTCTCGGGGCGGAGGCCGGGAACGGCGAGCATCTCGAGCACGCCCTCCGGGATCTCCTTCCGCAGCTTCTCAAGGCTCGGATGAGAGCCCGTCTTGTGAAGCTTGGCGATGATGTCGGCGATCGCATCGCCGACGCCGGGAATCTCGGTGAGCCGGTCTTCGGCGATGAGCACGTCGAGAGGGACTGCGAGGGCTGCCAGGCTGTCGGCGGCCCGAGCATAGGCTTTCGCCCTATAAGGATTGCCGCCACGCAATGCGGTCCGCTGCGCGTATTCTCGCAGGAGACTTGCTACGGTGCGAACCTCGACGGAAGCCACTCAACGAGCCTCCTGTTCCGCGCCCGGCCTCACCGGAGCAAAGGGTCGGTCGTCGCGCCGGCGATCGAGAGATGCCTCAAGTCTCTGCGCTGCCGGGAAGTCCTCAAGGTGCTGTACGTCCGGGCTGTAAGCGGCCTCCTTCTTGACGAGATTGTACATTCGGCCCGCCACCCGTTGCAGATGCTTCATCCTGCCCCGCGGCATCGATCGGGGCTTGCAAAGAGCCCGGACGGCGTAGGCGCGGAAGTAATCAAAAGCGTCCGACATGATGACGGTAAACGCGGACAATTGCGTATGGTTCGGTCGGCATCGGTCAGGAAGGCGTGCTGGGTGCGTCTCTTTAGGAACCTTGGGGGTCCACGCCGAGAGGCGGAGAAAGGACCCTAGTCGGAACACCCCACGCTCTCGAGGTTACAGACTGAGTGAGGTAGGTAGCCCGCCGTCGGCAAAAACCCCGGCGGTGGGCTTTTTTGTGAGTTGCGTAGCGTGGCGAGGCGTACCCAGACAGCGGCCGCGAAGCCGGAAGCCGCTCAGATGCCGGGGTTCATCAGCCTCCAATTGGCCACCCTAAAGGTGAAGGCGCCTTCGGGAGCGCAGTGGATTCACGAAATCAACTACGATGGCTACCGCATCTAGCTTCGCATCGACGGGGATGACCGGCGAGCACACACGCGCAACCGCTACAATTGGATCAGCAAGTTCTCAAGGATTGCCGCCGCCTTCGATATCGAAGGACAGGCCCGTCGACAGCGAGGTTTTGGTCATGAATGAGGGACGTACGAATTCCTCCGAGTTGCAGGCGGACCTAGGCAGGGGCGACCAGGACCGCCTGATCTACTTCGCGTTCGAGTTGCAAACCATAAATCAGCTGCTTGACGTGCTCGACGACGAAGCCGTCGTGCAGGCGGTCGAGGAATCGAAAATGAAAAGCCCACCGCAGAACAACTTGGCGAACTCAGAAGGCTCAGCGCGATAGCGCGGGTGCCCGATGAATCCGAGATCGTGCCCTCGAAGAACGGGGCCGAGATCCGGATCCGCGACCTGAAGGACAAGGCAAGGATGGAATGATGCCTGACCAACCGATGAATGGCGTTGAGCCCGAAGCGCGCCGAAGATGACATCCAGCGCGACGAGCTCGGTCCCCGCGGTCTCCCCGGAAAGGAAAGTCCGGCGAAGATGACGCCTCAGTGAGAGAAGAAGACGCCGAAGGACGTCGACCCTGAACATGCTGCATGAACTCGATGGATACGTTCAATCCCGATACGCCCTGTCGCGTCCACGACCAGGTCAATGACCAGATCTTCGAATAGAATTCTCAATGGGCATCGACGTTTCGCGAGTACGTGGCGACAAGGGGCCGTTGGGGTCGTGGCTTGGGACGGCCTGTTGCTCGACGGATGGGCTCCCATCGTGCATGAGCACCCAAGCGCCCACTGACGACTAGTCAGTCTAGACCGTGCCATCCATCTCGCCTCTCGAAGATGAACCCGAGTTGCCGCACCATCGCGATCTGATCGCCGCCTGTTTCGGCTAGGGCCCGCAAAGAGTCTTTGAAGGAACCCCTCGAATCCTTGCAGCGTTGCACCACCATCAGATTCGCAGAAGGAGGAGCAGATGGCCGCGAAGAAGAAGAGCGCACGTGGACGCAAACAGGACCGCGCACGCGTGGCTAAAGGGCAGGACTACGAAGTGCAATACGAAGCCAAGAAGACTGGCCGCTCGGCGTCGGCGGTGAAGAAGGCCGTGAAGAAGGTCGGCAATAGCCGCAAGCGCGTCGAGAAGCGCCTCGCGCGCTGAGAGGAACGGTTAAACAGGCTCGTCAGACACGGTTTGAAAAACGTGTGAATGCCGTAAGCGTCTGCAGGCGCCCTCGACGTCGCGCAAGTAGATCTTCGCCTTCGGGAATGCGAGCTCGTCCTCCAGCGCGGTCGCAGACGTCGACTTGCCAGGACTTCGGCCGACCGTCGCTGCCGTCGTTCCATCGGTACCCGCGCTTCTTCAGTGCATCCTTGAGCTCGAACGGCGACTGCTCGGCCCAGATGCGCACCGTCGGCTTGCGGGCTGTCTCCAGCAGGAGCGCGAGCGCAGACGCGCCGGTCGTCGGCAGCGTGAGATCTAGTAGCTCCAGCAGTGCGTGGCAGTGGTCGACCGCCTGGTGCGTCTGGTGGAAATAACCAACCCGTTCAACAGGTAGCCGAGTTGCGCGCCCGCGAAGCCATGCTTTCGCCAGTCGATCTCGGTCGCGCTGCAGCCCCAGGCCTTCTGCTCGAAGGTCGGCCAGTACGTTCGGCGAACTTCCGGTCGAAGCCGCTATTGTGCGCGATCGTTATGACGGCGTCGTCCAAGACGGCCGAGACGGCAGCATCGTCGAACCGTTGGCCGCCGACCACCTCGTCGGTGATGCCGGTGATCGCGGTGACCTCGGCGGTATTGGCGGGGACGGCACATTGAAGGCGGCGAACGTGTCCCTAACGCCGACGATCCTGCCGTCCGGTAAGTAATCGAACTTGACCATGCCGAGCTCAATGATCTCGTCCTTGCGGTGATCGAAGCCGGTCGTCTCGGTGTCCAGCAGGATGCCGGTCCGGGTCTCGTATCCCAGGGCCGCCATGGACGTCGGCTGCGGCACGAGACGCCGCAGCACCCGGTAGTCCGTCGACTGGCTCATGGCCTCGGCCATGGCGGCCAGATCCGATGCGTTTTGAAACATCTCTTCTCGAGGTCAGCGTAGCGACTAGCCTGGTCCTACAATAGCGGCGGCGCCCGCCATGAGGTATCTGACAAACGGGAGATTCACGGCCTTTTCGGGGATGTCGGTACGTTTGGGCCGTGTTTCGAGCGCGCACGATCAGGGCGATGCTGCGGCTCAACCCGTTTTGTCATCCAAGGGCACTGCAAGCTGGACCATGACGCCTTTTGGCGAGTTGGAGGTTACTGCAATGCGTCCCGCAAGTTGGGCGAGCAGGCTTTTGATCACCTTGAAGCCCAGACTCGCCCGCGGCTGGTCGATATCGAACTCTTTCGGCAGACCGACACCCTGATCTGATATTTCCACCCGCAAGTCGGTGCCGTGCCGTGCGCCCGAAACGCGGATATCGCCGGATCCGTCCGGGTAAGCATGCTTGGCGGAGTTCGTCACGATCTCGTTGATCAGAAGACCCAGCGGAATGGCCTTGTCGGCTGAGATCATCAGAGGATCGAAAGCACAGCTTACCTTGTGCGCCATGGTTTCTTGCAGCTTCCGGCAAAGCTCGCCCGCGAAGTCCGCGATGTCGACAAACCCGATTCGCGTGCTGCGCCATAAATGGTCGTGGACCTGGGCGATCGTGGTGATGCGGGAAGCTGCGTCCTTCAGCGCATTCCGGACGTCTTCCGACTCCGCGTTGCGACCCTGCACGCGGAGCAGGCCGACGACCGACGCCAGGCTGTTCTTGACGCGGTGGCTCATTTCGCGCGTCAGCATGGCCTGGTAGTCGAGCGCTTCCTTGAGCTCGGCGTCGGCATGTTGCCGCTCTATGGCGATGCCGAGCAACCCCGCGAAGCCGGCCAGGAAATCGGCGTCCGCGCGATCGAACTGTCCGGGATCCGGGCTATCGGCCTCGAGCACGCCGAAGGGCAGATGGCCTTCGCCGCCCCTTGCAATCAGGACGTTGATCGCTCGTTTGATCCCGTGATCCGACAGCAGCTTCGGCGTCCGGAATCGCGTTTCCTCCTGCAAATGATTGGAAAGTACCATTTGGCCAGTATGGAAGGCGTAGCCTGCCGGGGATTCCATATCGATCCCGAGCGACACTTCGCCGATCGTGCCCGGCGCCCAGCCGACGCCGGCCCGCACCAGCAGCCGCTTGTCCTCGGGCATGTACTCCAGCACCTTGGCAAATGGTGTTTCGAGGCCCTCGGCGCAGAGCTCGGTCGCGCGCTGCAGGATTTGTCCGATGTCGCGGGTCTGCATGGCGGAGCGGCCGAACTCGCCCAGCAGCGACTGCTGTCGCAGCCGGTACGGCAGCTCCTGTCTGGTGACCTCGGTGGCAGGGCAGGGAGCCGATATCGACTCCTTCCCCGGTGCGATGGTCATTGGCCAAGTCCTGTCAAATGAGATGGCAGCGAATGCCGCCTCGAAACGTAGCATGCCGCCGCCGGCAGAACAGCGATTTCAAGCCCGCGGCGCAGCAGCTCGGCGAATCAAAAGTGACCGCGCCCGCAATCAGTTCGACGGATGAGCAGGAGCCGAGGACGGACTGACGAAGTCCACTGCGGCCGCATCCGATTCGAAGCCCGCAGCGGCGGCTAGGGGGTTATCGCCGGTCTTGAAAAGGTACGACAAGCCCCCATCTACCATCCGTGTACCATCCGTAAGGATGGTAAAAATGGATAGTTCCATGACCGACAACGTACGCGAACTGCGACCCCGGGGCCCTGATACCGAGAAGATCACGATCAACCTCGGCTATGTCGACCTCGGCCAAGTCGATCTCATGGTGCAGGAAGGGTTCTACTCCAATCGGACCGACTTCATCCGGACGGCCATTCGCAACCAGCTCGAGCGACACGCGGATGTGGTCAAACAGTCGACGGCCCGGAAGAGTCTGGACCTGGGGCTACGGAAGTATGCCCGCGTCGATCTGGAAAGGGCGCGGCGCGCCGGCGAGATGCTGCACATCAACGTTCTCGGTCTGGCGACCATCGACCACGACGTTACGCCCGAGCTTGCCCGCGCCACGATTGCCTCGGTCTCGGTGCTCGGATCCCTTCATGCCACGCCCGCGGTCAAGGCCGCTCTCGCCGACAGAACGAGGTGAAACGATGCTGAATCCAGATATGGTTCGCGAAGCGACCCGCCTCACGCGTGCCGGCCAACTGGTCGAGGCCACTGCCCTCCTGCAGCGAATGCTGCGCGGCGATGGCGCTCCCGCAGCGACAAGGGGCGATGCTGTGCGCGTCGAGCCGATGAGGCTCGAGCCGCCGACACTCGATCTGCAGGCCAGCGTCGTCGAGGAAAGGGAGAGCAGCCGGTCCACACAGGCGACGTCTGTCAAACGACGCAAATGCAACACGCCATTCGGCGGCATGGAAGATCTTTCCGGATTCAGCTTGCCAGGTCCGGTGGGACGCGCTGCACCGTCCATGGCCGATGTCGCCCCGGACGGCACACGGTTCGTCGCCGCCAGCTTCAGCAACGCAGCGGGAAGCCGGACCTACAAGCTGTTCATCCCGAGCCGCGCTGATGGGGCACCGCGTCCCCTCATCGTCATGCTTCACGGCTGCACACAGTCTCCGGATGATTTCGCCGCCGGCACCCGGATGAATTTTTTGGCGGACGAGCGGAATTGCTTCGTGGTCTATCCGGAGCAGCCACGCCGAGCCAACCAGGCGAAATGCTGGAACTGGTTTCGCACGGGCGACCAGCAGCGGGATAGCGGCGAGCCTTCGCTGATCGCGGGCATCACCCGCAAGATCATGCGGGATCATGATATCGATCCCGAGCGCGTCTACGTCGCAGGCCTGTCCGCCGGCGGGGCCGCCGCTGCCATCATGGGGGCGACATACCCCGATCTGTATGCCGCCGTCGGCGTCCATTCTGGCCTCGCCTGCGGGGCTGCCAGCGACCTTCCGTCCGCATTGGCCGCTATGCGGCAGGGCAGCGCCGGAGCGATCGGGACGGCCGGCTTGCCAGTGCCGACCATCGTCTTCCATGGCGATCGCGATAATACGGTGCATCCGAGCAATGCTGACCGGATTCTCGCTCGACCGGGCGAAGCTGCAAGCCCGAGCACGACAATTCTTCGGGGGCGAGTGCCCGAGGGGCACGCCTATACCCGCACCCTCCTCACCGATGGAGGCGAGCACTGGAGCGTCCACGGCGCCGGCCATGCTTGGTCAGGAGGCAGTCCCGCCGGGTCCTACACCGATCCGCGCGGTCCGGACGCGACGCGAGAGATGTTGCGTTTCTTCATGCAGCATCCCTTGGGCGATTAACAACCTCCCATCGCGATCGGATCTTCAGGAAGACACTCGAGACGTAACGCCGGGAGGTCAGGTCTCGCCAGGTCCAGAGAAGATCGAAGCCGGCGGCGTGGTGCGCGGGACCGGCAGCGGTCGTTCGGTCGGTCCCGATCGAGCCGTGCCGCCCTTTGCGTCGTACCGCTTTGCGAGATCCAGCAGACGGCGTCGGGTGAACGGATCGGCCCTGTCGGCCATGGCACGGACCTCCTGCGCGAGACCTTCGTAGAATTCCTGCTCCATGACGCACCCCGCAACATCACCGTCCAGAGTTGAGAGGCGTGCGGTCATGGAGTCAAGCGCACCGACGCCGCGGCATTTTCCGCGAACCGTCTTGAGATCGCAATGTCGGCGGACGTAGACTGGCCAGCGCAGGGGAGAAGAGATGCCAGTGTTCGATCCCGTCTGGAAAGCGTGCCCGGCGTGCGGCAGGCCGATGAAGGCTATGCCCGACGAAGCTCGGGAGGGTAGGCCGCGGTATGTCTGCACCAATTGCGACGACGACCCGCTACACGACCCGGCGGCCCTCAAATGGGCCGACAGTCCACTTCGCCCGCCGGCGAAATGAGCGGGATCCCGCGACGACGCCGTTCGTTCGAACGTCCAGCGGCAGGGCGGGCCGGGCTGGCGGGCGCTCCTCCGGAGCGAGCGTTCCGGACGAAAGGGAGCCGCCGGCTCCGCCGTCAATTCGGCGAAGCGCCCCTGCACATGGTTTTCACGGCTCTGACGATGTCCGCCCGTTCATAGGCTTCTGCAGGACCAGGCTGCCGGATACCGGACGCGGCGCGACGGGGAGAACCCGGTGGCGTAGATCACCGGGAGTTCGGGATCCTGCTCGCGCCAACGTTCGGCGATCCGCCATCCGTCGACACGCCCGGGCAGCCTGACGTCTGTGACGAGCACGTCGGCGACCCGCCTCCCGCACCACGCCAGCGCGTCTTCGCCATTGGCCGCGTGAATGACCTGGTAGCCCTCCTCCCGCAGAGCCTCCACCACGAATTCGCGGATGAGGGGGTCGTCCTCGACAACGAGTATTCGCACCGGCGGCTCCTGCCAGTTTGCGAACGGCCGAAGCTATGGACCGTTCCCACAAACCCCTTCGCGTCCAACGCACGTCCAGCCGGTCAATCGAGCCGGTCTTTGTGATTCATCGATGCGCGAGGGGCGTCTGGGAAGCCAAGCCCATGCGCACGCGGTATTCGGCGAGCATTCGCCGTCCGGAACGGAACGGCGATGCTCCATGCGACTTGATTCTCCGAAGCGCCTCAGCTCGGAGAACGACAATGAAAACGATCTTGGCCATCGCCTGCCTGTCCGTACTCTCCTTGGCGTCACCGGCGGAAGCCAAAGGATGCATCAAGGGCGCCATCGTCGGTGGCGTCGCGGGCCACATGGCGGGACACGGGAAGCTTGGCGCCGCCGCTGGTTGCGCCATTGGTCACCACGAAGCAAACAAGGCTGACGCCAGCAAGGCAAACGCTCAGGCGCCTGCGGATCGAAAGTGATGGGCTTGCGCCTCCGCGCGTCGGGTCGGAGCGCGGCTTTCGGAGGTATCTTTATTTGCCTAGTGCTGGCGACGAGCTCCGCATTCGGCAAGGAAATGAAGGCTGCGGCGATCGACACGGAGGAGCTATCGAAGAAGACGCTCTCGAGCGAGAAGCCGACCCCGGCGGGGGTCAGGCTGCAGGTTGTGCTAGATCGGGCGCACTTCTCCCCCGGCGAGATTGATGGCAGGTTCGGAGAGAATGCGAAGAAGGCGCTGCGCGCTTATGAGGAGGCGCAGCAATTGCCGCCCTCCGACGACGTCAGTCCCGAGGTTTGGGGGAAGCTCGCGGCGAACGGGCGGCCCGTGACGATGAACTACACCATCGTGGACCAGGATGTCGCAGGACCGTTCCTCAAGAAGCTTCCCGCGAAGATGGAGGACATGAAGGACATCCCGAAGCTGTCCTACACCAGCCCGCGCGAAGGTTTGGCCGAAAAGTTTCATATGAGCGAGGACCTGCTCTCCGCGTTGAATCCGGGGCGGAACTTCCACCGGGCCGGCGAGTCAATAGTCGTGATCGACACTGCGGTCGAGCAGAGCTCCGAGAAGGCGGCCAAGGTCGAAGTCGACAAGTCTCGCCAAACCGTGAAACTGTTCGACAAGTCCAACGCCCTGATTGGATTCTATCCCGCGACGATCGGCAGTGAGGAGAAGCCATCTCCCTCGGGCACATTGAAGGTGACCGAGATCGATCGCAATCCGACCTACCGCTACAACCCTGCCTACCACTTCAAGGGCGTCCGTTCGCGCAAGCCGTTCGTCATCAAGCCGGGCCCGAACAATCCGGTCGGTTCGATGTGGATCAATCTCTCGGCAGATGGCTACGGGATTCACGGCACGCCGTTCCCAGGAAAGGTGTCCAAGTCGGAATCGCACGGGTGTGTCCGTCTCACGAACTGGGACGCCGAGCGCGTCGCGGAACGGCTTTCCAAGGGCACGCCGGTAGAATTCGTCGATCAAGGGGATCGGGGCCGCCGATAAAAGAAGACGACTCGGGGCTCATCGCAATTTTTGAGAGCCAAGCGTGTTGCGCCGCGACAAATTACGTCCGCTCGCGGGCTCAGTGTTAGGGCGTGCATTCCGGGCAGGTGTCGCCGATGGAATCCAGCACTTCCTCGGCGACCGCCTGATCCGGAGACAAGCCGGTTGGTGGCTCCTGCCTGGCGATATCCAACGCGTGCTCCCGCGCATGCGGATCGGCGCGGTCTTTCGCCCAGCCGTGCTCCTCGCATTCGTGGATGGCGCCGGCCTGCTGCAGGCCGTGGATAGCCCAGCCGCGCAGCGTGCGGATGGCCCGCGGTCTTTCCTTCGTCATCGGCATTGAGATAGCTCCTGCCGGGAGGAATCCTTTGCACCGCCGGCTCGTTCCTGGCGGTTAGCAGCGGTCAGCGATTCCGAATGCAGAGGCTTTGGGTTGTCCACTCTGTTCCGCTCTTGTGCAGATGCAGATCAAGGGCATCCGGCAGCCGCTTCCGCGCCGCTGGCGGCGGAGCGGCGCCGGGAGCGCGGAATCACCGGTCGGCCGGGGCCGGCGGGCCAGCGCGGCGGAGGCCGCCCGGGGGGCGCCGGCGGCCGTCCCGGCGCGTTCGACATACAAATCCTAGAGAGTGAATCCTTGGCCGAGATGCGGTCAGCTCGAAACCATATAGCGGGTCCCACGAAGCGATCCTGAAACAGACCGGCCCTAGCTTTTATCAGGTGGATAGGGGATCTCAGGTCATGTGGGCGATCATCAACGCACTCTACGAAGAGTACTACCAGGCTTGCCTTGACGAGATGCTGCGGATCGATGCTGTAAAATAGGCGCCGAACTTCCGGGCCGTGATGGGCTGGAGCGCGAGTTCGCTCAGCTGCGATAGAACACATTGGAGGGCAACAATGACGGCATTAGCTACCCGTATTTTTCCCAAGGCGTCGGTCGAGGCGATTGCTGACTTCGAAACGTTCTTGTCGATATCGCTATTCTGTTTTGGCGGCTTGCTCATGTCTGTGAGCATTGTTCTTGCCGACAAGTACATGCCGGGGGAGTGGTTCTGACGGCACGTCCTGGCGAAGGCGAACCCGATGGTGCGTACGATCGTACTTGCGGCATTGTTGTTGGCGTCGGCCTGGTATGTTGCTGCGGCTGAGCAGGCTACGGCCGATCAATATGCCGACCTGCAGAAGAATTTTGCCGAGGCATACAATCGCAAAGATGTCGATGCCATGGCTGCAGCGTTTACCGACGACGCCATTAGGGTGACGCCGAGCGGTATGTTCGTAGGTCGAGAAGCGATCCGCCGTAATCTGCAGAATGTCGTCAATTTGGACCTACACGACTACTCAGTAGAGCGCAACGTGTCGCGGTCTCTTGGCAACTTCGTGTTCAATGCTGGCGAGTGGCAGGCCAGCTCGGCGACCAACTGCTACACGGCTACTATACCGCAATCGTGGTCCGAGGCGGCAGCGTGGCGACGATCATGGAAGAGACCGTGACCGTTGCTGCTCCTGGGCAATGATGAAGCTTTGTCATGAGGTGACCATGGGCGTGCTGCGCTGGTTGGTATTGTTCTTCTTGCTGTGTTTAACCTGCGGCTTTGTTCACGCCGAACGCCGGGTCGCGCTCTTGATCGGCAACTCGGCCTATAAGAGCGTTCCCCCGCTGGCCAACCCGGTGAACGACGCCACTCTTGTCGGAGGCATGTTTACAAAGGCCGGCTTCGACGTGGTCGATACGAAGCTTGACCTCGGCGTTGCCGAGATGCGTAAGGCGCTCCGCGAGTTTGGCGCAAAGGCGCGAGATGCTGACGTGGCCGTGATCTACTACGCCGGTCACGGAATCGAGCTGGACGGCAACAATTACTTGGTTCCGACTGACGCGACGCTGGAGACTGATGCCGATGTCTTCGACGAGACCTTCCCATTGGACCGTGTGCTGTTCGCCATTGAACCTGCGAAGCAGCTTCGCTTGGTAATACTCGACGCGTGCCGAGACAATCCCTTTGTCAAGTCGATGAAGCGTACGTTGGCATCACGTTCCCTCGGCCGCGGTCTTGCCAAGATCGACCTAACCACTCCGAACACCATGATCGCCTTCGCCGCCAAAGCGGGCTCGACCGCTTCGGACGGCGATTCCAAGAACAGTCCATTCTCGACTGCCCTGGTCGACCGCTTGCCGACGCCAGGGCTTGATCTGCGCAAAGCTTTTGGGTTCGTGCGCGACGACGTTCTCAAGAACACCGGCTATAAGCAGGAGCCTTACGTGTACGGCTCGCTGGGCGGTGACGACATTCCACTTGTACCCGCAGCAAAGCTGGGACCTGCACCTTCATCGACTTCGCTTGCCTTGATGTTGCGAGACTATCAATTGGCAGAACAGATCGGGACCAGAGAGATATGGACTGCTTTTCTGATTCAATATCCGGACGGTCTCTATGCCACCTTGGCGAAGGGCCATTTGGAGTCGCTAACGTCGGAGGCTCAGCCCGCCAAGTCAGCTCCGTCAGTTGAGCTCTCCGCTCGTCCGAAATTCGGGCGTGAGGCTCTAGTTCGCGACATCAAAAAGGAACTGCAGCGCGTCGGTTGCTACGCTGGGGCGATCGACGAAGAATGGACGACAGCAAAACCATCGGCGGAAAAATTCCTGAAGGCTGCGAAGATTGCGAAAAAATACGAGCAACCCGGGCCCGACCTGTTGGACATTATTCAGAGCCAGGCGGGTCGAGTTTGCTTGCCGACGTGCTCGATCCGGGAGATTGAGTCGGGCGGTAAGTGCGTTGCAAAGACCTGCGGAGCGGGTATGACGCTTTCAAATGACGGATCGTGCGAAGGCCGCGACAAGCCCGCAGCGACTGCCGGCGCTGTGGATCGAGAGTCTGCTGATGTTGGTAAGCAGGGGGCAGACAATCTTGGATTGGGTGATGCCACCAAGGAGTCCTACGCTGTCATGGGTCAAGGGACCATAAAGACGGGGCAAACTGCAACGTTCACGGCGCGAAACGGGCGGAAGATGACGTGCGTTGGTGGAAATAATTCAGGCACTGTCGCGCGCCGGTGTTTCTGGAACGAGCCTTGATTCTCATACGTGCCGAAATTGGCCGTCTGATCCGCGCAATTGGTTGGGCGCACCCGGTTGCGGAGAGCAAGCGCTTCCCCGCTTTTCGCTCGGCGCAACGGCCTCCCGAGCACCCCTGATGGTCTGGCGGCGATAGTCCAACTGCGTTCTTGCAAAAAAGCCCCTCCGGTAGGCCAACTTCGCCCAGCTAGTGGGGCATATAGTCGCCCACTAGAGGCTGCTCGGGCTACAGCTCGTTAACGGTGTGACGCGTAGTTTTGGACCATGCGCTACTCGGACGGTTCATTTGCCGATGTGAAGTCCATCAGTCAGCAGGCCATGTGCCGGTACTGGGCACGCACGGCCGGCGATAAGCCCTTCCCTTCGCTCAATCAGTTCAGGCCCGAACCGCGCCTGCATGACCCAAAACAACTGATCATCTGGAGTGTTGAGCGCCCGGGAGAGGGGCACATATTTCGAGCGCTTTACCAAGGCGTCAGCGTAGGAGAGGTCTTCAATTCGAGCTGGGCCGGGAAATCGATGGAAGAGGTTCTGCCACCAGCGTTGAAGGAGTTCGGTCTAGAGGCCGCCGAACAATGCGTGACCAGCGGCTGCGCCATCTACAATGTGTTTTCGACCTACAACAGCGGCGGCCATACGATCGATTGTGAGCGCTTGCTCCTACCTTTGGGACGCTACGGCCGGGTCGAGCAAATGGTCGGGTCCCTACAACTGATTAGCATGGCAGGATCGTTCAACCGCGAGACCGTCATCCGACACTTCGAATGGAAAACGGACGTATCCTGCGCAATTCGCATCTACGCGTCAGGCTCTGCCCGGCAATCATCACAATCGACGAGCTAGGAGCGGGAAGCATATCGCACTTCTTAGCGGGATGCGCGTCAAAGGAATGGCGCGGATTGGGCGGGGCATCTCCGGACGTTAGACAGCGCGCGGGCATGCTGCCCACCCGGATTGCTACGGTCCCCTGGTGCGTGATCGTTTACGATCTTCGACTATATTTGCGCCTATGGGATCCCTCCTATGAGTCCATCGCGGCAATGAAGCTTGCCGCCGAAGCCCATGGGCTAGAACGGCCGAGATGGATCGCCGCCGCGCTCGCGAGGTCGGAGCTCGCTCGCCTAGGCGGGAATGCCGAGGACAACCTGCCTGAAAAGTGCCCTACGCCGTAGCTCGTTCGGTGCAACGCGCAGCGCCTTCCCCACGCCGATCGCGTTCAGGGGGAAAACGCGGTGCCGCGCCCGCCTACGGGATCAAATCCTCCTTGGTGAGGCCTGAGGCACCGGTTGGGTGAGCAAGCTTGGTCAGCGGGAGGCGTCTCTCGGCGGCTTTCTCGCGCACTGCGAGAGGGCCGCTAGGCTTCATCGGGTGGACGCTGCGCACGATGAAAAACGACGCGGGGCTTGGGCGTCAGGTCTCGCCGGGTCCGGTGAGGCTCGATGCAGGCGTCGTCGTGAGAGACCCCGGCAGCGGCCGCTCGGCCGGTCCGGATGCCGAGGGCCGACCGCTTCTGCTGTCATACCGCTTGGCGAGATCCAGCAGACGACGCCGGGTGAACGGATCAGCCTTCTCCGCCATACCCCGGACCCTTTGGGCCAGACCTCGGTAGAACTCCTGCTCCATGACACGCCCCCTCAACATCGCTGCCCAGAGTTGAGTGCTCTGCGGTCACGGAGTCAAGAAGGCCCGGAATGGTGCGTGAACCCGACCAAATTTTTATCGGCCAACTTGAGCTCGCGATTTCGGCTTAACTAGAGTGCCATCGCAGGCGGAAAATAGATGGCAATGCTCCATCCGCTCCGGCAGGCGTGCCCGGCGTGCGGCAAGCCGATGAAAGATTGTCCGACCAAGCTTCAGAACGCCGCCGCGGTACGTGCGCACCAATTGCAACGATGACGTACGCGACCCGGCCGCCCGCAACTGGGCGGATGGCCCGTTGCGGCCTCCGGAGCCCTAGGTCTCCGCTGCGAGCCGTCTTGTTGAGCATGGAACGGTCTCGACCGGATACCGTTGATGTGGCGGGCCCGCGCGAATAGCACGGCCGGCGTGGCTCCGCCATCAAGCCCCCCAGCCCCCAAAAGGCGGGGCCACGCTCATTCTTTCCAGTCGTCGCGCAGAAATTTTCGTGGACCGTAACTTGCGTGAATCCGCGGCTGAGCCGGTTCAGGCAGAATGCTGCTTTCGCTGGGAGACACCTCCAATGTTCGATGCTGAAACCACCGCGCTTTTGCGCGCGGTTCTCGATGAGGTGTGCGAGAGCGTGTCTCGCTACGAGACCGCTGCCCGCACCCACGTGGCCTCCATGATCCTCGAAGCCGCCAGCAAGGGCGAGACCTCGGCCGACAGGCTGAGGCGGATCGGTGTCAATGCGCTCCGCGAGGCGCCCATCGTGTGGCATTGATCCTGCTCTCAGGCGAGTGCGGCAGCGCCGCCCGGCGTGTACCTGAGGCGTGTACGGCTGGCCATCTGACGTCCGGTTCGCCGTCAACATCTGCCCAAGAGCGGATCGCCTCCGAGGTCGCAGATGGCCAACAGCGGAAGTCAGCCGCGCCCCGCGCTTCTGCGGCTTTCCTAATTTTCTAGACAGCCTTTTTACGGTTCATTCTTTCATTACCCGTAAGTTACGCAAAGGAGACGCTTTTCCGCCATTTTAACGCGATCTTTTTTTGGGGTTCAATCATGGGTTTTTTCTCATTTCGTTTGAGCCATAAAATCCTGATGATCGGACTCATCGGCCTGCTCGGGCTCGCGGTATTCGGCGGCATCTACTTGACTGGCGCGGCATCGCAAGAGGGATCGCGTAAAGTGGCAGAAGAGGCTCGGCTTCTGTCGAGCCTAAATGAGAAGCTTGCGCGTGACATGCTGGATGCTCGCCGGGCGGAGAAGGATTTCCTGCTGCGACGGGATGAAGCTTCCATGAAACGCCATGCGGCCGTCAGCGCGACGATCGCGGCAGAGATGGACCGGCTTGGGACGATGATCAGAACGAGCGGCTTTGGTGGACTTTCAGAGAAAGTCGACAGCCTTGCCAAGGGTTTCACTGAATACCAGAAGCAATTTGCCGCCTTGGAGCAAACAGAGATCAGGCTCGGTTTGAACGAGAAGCTCGGATTAGGCGGGTCGTTGCGGGGGTCCGTGCATGACATCGAAGCCCGACTGAAGGATACCAACAGCCAGGCGCTCACGAGCGGCATGCTGATGATGCGACGGCATGAGAAGGATTTCATGCTCCGCCGAGACCCGAGCTATGTAGAGTCCTTCCAGAAGAGCGCCGACGAGTTTGCCAAGACGGTCGCTGCTTCTGATCTGGGTACTGCTGTAAAGACCGATATCGCAGCCAAGTTGCAGAGCTACAGAAACGACTTTGCATCATGGGCGGAGGCTGCCCAACGAGCCAAGGCCGAGGCTTCGGCAATGTCGAAGGAATATGCCAACATCGAGCCTATCTTCGAGTCCATCGAACAGGATGTTCGGCAGCGCCATGATGGCGCCCAGGCGCAAGAGGCCGAGACGCTGGCCGCTGTGAAACGTTGGATGCTGATCGCATTGGTGCTCGCAATTGTCGTTGTTTCAGCACTCTCGCTGACCATCGCTCGTTCTGTTACGAAGGCCATTGCCTCCATGGTGCAGGCCATGGTCCGGCTGGCCAGAGGCGACATGACCGTGGCGGTCCCCGGCATCGGACGTCATGACGAGATTGGCGAGATGGCCGGCGCGGTCGACGTTTTCAAGACGAACATGATCGAGGCGGAGCGCCTCCGTGCTGAACAGGTCGAGGTCGAAAAACGTCAGGCCGAACAGCGGAAGACCGACATGCATCGCCTAGCCGGCGAGTTTGAAGCCGCCGTTGGCGAGATTGTGGAAACCGTATCGTCGGCTTCGACCGAACTCGAAGCATCCGCAGGAACGCTCTCGAGAACGGCCGAACACGCGCAGGACCTCGCAACCACCGTTGCTTCGGCCTCGGAGGAAGCATCCGCCAATGTACAATCAGTCGCTTCGGCAACCGAGGAGCTGTCGTCCTCCGTCACCGAGATTAGCCGGCAAGTCCAGGCTTCAGCGCGGATGGCTTCCCAGGCGGTCGATCAGGCAAGAACGACCACAGAAAAGGTCGGCGCGTTGTCCAAGGCAGCGGCCAGGATCGGTGACGTCGTTGATCTAATCAACACCATTGCCGGCCAGACCAACTTGCTGGCTCTTAACGCCACCATTGAAGCTGCGCGCGCGGGCGAGGCAGGGCGTGGGTTTGCGGTAGTCGCCTCCGAGGTCAAGGCACTGGCTGAGCAAACCGCCAAGGCCACAGGTGAAATCGGTCTGCAGATATCGGGCATTCAGACCGCGACTGAGGAGTCGGTCCATGCAATCAATGCGATTTCCGGGACTATTGAGCAGCTCTCGGAAGTCTCTTCTACGATCGCCGCCGCCGTTGAGGAGCAGGGGGCGGCCACTCAGGAGATCTCGCGCAACATTCAGCAGGCCGCGCAGGGCACTGAGTTGGTCTCTTCGAACATCAGCGACGTTCAGCGCGGAGCGAGCGAAACAGGCTCAGCTTCGACGCAGGTGCTTTCCGCCGCTCAGTCCCTGTCGCTGGAAAGCAATCGGCTAAAACAGCAAGTCGACCGTTTCCTTGTCACCGTTCGCGCGGCCTAGCCAGCGGGAACAGGGCAAAAAAGCACCATGGCCCAGGACGGCGACTGTAGGTCAGCGCCACCTAGGCCGATGTTCCAGTTAGGGCCAAGAGCCGACGTTTGGCGAGCGCGTTGCGAGGACTAATTCGGGCTCTGGCTCCGACCAGCTTCGCTATCGGCATCGCGAGCGGGCGATCAGTTGGAGAGCCGGCGACGGGAAAACTTGGAGGCAGCAGATACAATCCTGTCGTAAGCTTCGAGGGCAGCGTCGGTCGATAGCACGATCATTTCTCGGAACCTCGCATCGCTCACCTGCGTGAAGCTTTGGCGTATGGCTTCGGTGAGTTCACCATCGCTGACAGATGGTCCCTTCGGGGTCGTTCGCCCCGTAAGTTGATTGAATAAATTCAGCCGGTAGGTGTCTGCCGCGACTTCCACGGCCCGGTCGTGCAAATTGTCTACCTTGCTCATCTTCATCGGCTGCTTGGAAAGGCTAAACATTTCGGTCAGAATATCCGCAAACTTCCCATTATCAAGTACGTGAGGTTCTCATCGTTCCTGAGAGCCAGCTACGCAAAGGCGTGCCTCGTTAGGTCCGCTGAGGGTCAAGAGGCGCTCGATGCAAATCCGGGCCGATGACCGGCATACCGCAGATTAGCGACAAACCGGCCGCTCCGAGGCCCTTAGACAGACGGCTGTGACCCTCCTCGATGTCTGCGCTTTTTTATCCTGCGCTTACGGCGCTCCAAGGATCTTGCCGGCACGGTGCGCAAGCGAGAGAGGCCTTCCGCGATGGTCGCCTCCGATGAGAGGGATCACCCGAGACCGGCCTCTCAAGTGCTTCAAGGACGGCACGCCCTTCGTCGGTAATGACCAATCGCCAGCATCTCGCACTACGAGCCCTTGCGTGAAAATGTCCAGCTGCGGAGCCCGCTCAGCAAGCGACTTCATCCGCGCAATCCATTCTGGCCCGCTCGTATAAAATATGGCCAAATGGCGCTTGATCAGCGCAAGGCTGCCACGACCATCGGGCTGGCCGGCAAGGATTTTCAATGTAGACAGCTGAAAACTCAACGCGAGGCACCGACGCAACCGGATGGTTTTTTGTGATGGTACCCGAGTCGGTAGGCGCTTCGGCCGACTTCCCGCTAAAAACCTTTATCGGTAAGCCTAAGGCAATGCGTGCTCAACAGAGCGGACCAAACTGGCCAAAACGGGGTACCGCCCCAGCGTTTGGAAAACTGGGCGTCCAAAGTGAAGGGAGCCCGATTGGCCTCACAATCAGACCCAGGCGAGCTTATAGCTGTGACTATCCTCGGGGCGCGCAGCCATCCAGTACGGGCGGACGAGCAGCAAGGAGCAGCCTCGGATCAAGCGCGATCCCGCTCTCCAATAAAACGTTGCTTGCCGGTTTGATCAGGCCGCCAACTCGGCGGATGCACGCTGCATGTTGGAAGCCATGTCGGATGTGACAATGCTCTGTTCTTCGACTGCCGAAGACCGCCGATGAATATCAGCTGCGGGCGCAATGAGGTTTTCGAAACTCCGTTGGTCGCGGAGCCGCTCCCAGAAACTTTGCGCCACGTCCGAATTTTGCCTTGAGCAATTGCCACGTCTCGGTCAGCACCAGGTCGCTGGTAAGGTGCTGGTCGATGCTCCGGAGGATCGACTTGGCGCGCCCATTCTGAGCGTCCCGCTTGGCGGCGGCGGCAAACCAGACCGAGCTGTCAACGAACGCACTCATCCGCGTCACTCCTGAACAGGGTACTCCCAAATATCGCGCTTCGGCTCGTTGGCCTCAACCCATTTCTTCACGCTCTCTTTGGAGGCAAAGAGCCTGATCCAATCGGAGTCTCCAACGTCTCGGGAGCGGGGTTGCGGCGAGTAGAGCCAGACCGATCCTCCGGCTGGACCGCCTTCCACTTCGTGTTCCCAGGCCACGCCTTCAGGGTCATTTTCCTTGAACCACCTGTCGGCCGCATCGGCAGACGCAAACACCTTTATCCATCCGGCGTCACCTATCGTGCGCATTCTGCCGTCCTCGCAGTCGTCCAGGTACAGCCATACGGTTCTACCCTCGCGGCGAGCCTCGTCATGGTAGCGGGCGACCTCGTTCACCCTTTGCCGGTCGGAGCGATCGGCCTCAGGCAGGGACATCACCGCGGCGTAGAGTTCGGCAGGAATGCTCCGCCTGTCACCGGGAGGTTTGTTCCGCATTCCACCCATTGATCGAATACATCCGACACGTGGCTCACCTCCTTGGCTTGACGCGGAATGGACTGTCTAGGGTGAAGGCGTCCGGCGTGATCCCGCTCTCGATGCGCTTCCAGGTCACGGGCGCAGCGATCGGAAATCTCTCTCGGGCCCGCGGGGAATAGGTGCCGATCGCCGTTGTGCCGCGGCCATTGCGCAGATAATCGAGGAAGATGCGATCGCGACGCTTTGCCTGGGCAGACAGGAGATAGCGGTCTGGATGGCGAGCTGCGAGGGCGGACACGAGTTGATGCGCGACTCGATGCGCCTTGTCGTGCAGCACCGGTTGATCCAGCGGCGCCATGAGATGAATTCCTTTGCCGCCGGTGAGCTTGGGCCAGGTCTCGAAACCTTCTCGTTTCATCAGCGTGCGCAGCTCGAGCGCGGTCTCCACGACGGCGTCCCAGTCGACGCCCTCGCCGGGATCGAGATCGATCACGATACGGTCGGCATGTTCGAAGTCCTCGACGGTCGCATTCCACGGGTGCAGCTCGACGCCGCCGATCTGGACCAGCCCAAGGAATCCATCCAGGCTGTCGACCCACAGGCGCGTGCCTTCGCCGCCCTCGCGCTTCTGAATCCGGAGCTGGTGCACGGCGGCCGGAATGTCCTTCGGAAGCGGCCCCTTGTGATAGAAGGTGGTGCCGTGCACGTGACGCACCAGCTTGAGCGGACGATGGCCAAGGTGCGGGAGGGCCTTCTTCCACACCCTGCGCCAGTAGTCGGCGAGTTCTTCTTTCGACGGCACAACGGCGTCGGGCAGAAGCTGTAGGATGTTCTCTCGGGGGACGCCCAGCTTCGGCCGGCCGGCCACCGAAGGCACTAGTCGCGGCGCCTTGACCTCTCGCATCGCAAGATCATCGCGAAAACCCTTGAACACGGCTTCGCGGAGCAGGCCGTCATCGGTCAGCGCGCCATACTGGACCTCGATTTCGAGTGTCGGCTCGACCCAGGTCGCTTTCGGCTTTTTCACGGTCACATCGAGCGGAGAAGCCTTGCGGATCAACAGATCAAGCCGCTCGCGCAATTCGCGCGCCGTCGTCTCAGTGTAGCCCGTACGCACCTTGCCGGCGTAGAGCAGCTTGCCATGGTCGTGGCGCCCGACATAGAGGGACGCCACCTTGCGGGGGCGCGCATCTAGCTTCTCTACGAACGCGACAATCGGAAAGGTCTCGCTCTTCTTGCACTTGAGCTTGATCCAGCTCTCCTGCCGTCCCGAGCGATAAGGCTCGCCGAGCCGTTTGGCGACGAGGCCTTCAAGCCCCAGTTTGCACCCTTTGTTGAAGACCTCGTTGCCGTCGGCCGCAAGCGCTTCGACATAGATGAATGTCTCAGGTGCATCCTTCAGAAGCTGGTGCAGCAGGCGCTTGCGTTCCTCGTACACGACGCGGCGCAGGTCGTACCCGTCGAGGTATAGGAGATCGAACGCGTGGTAGCGCACACGCTCGCTGCGCGTTCGGCCGAGCTCTCTCCTGAGCTGCTGGAAGTCAGGCAGGCCGCTACTGCCGTACACCACCGCTTCGCCGTCCATGATCGCGCTGCTTGCCTTGAGAAGGTGGGCGCTCGCTGCGATCGAGGAAAACTGTTCGGTCCAGTCCAGGCCCGTACGCGAATAGACCTTGGCGTCGTCATCTTGCAGATGCAGCTGCGCGCGGTAGCCGTCGGCCTTGATCTCGTAGACCCAGTCTTCGCCGCGCGGCGGCTTTTCGCGCAACGTGGGATCACATGGCTCGATGTAACCAGGGATAGCAGCTTTGGCTGCGCCAGGAACGCGCGATATTCCCGAACGAGACTGACGCAACGCCACGGCACACATGCCGATTCAACGCGGTGGCGCTGATTCGTTCCGTCACGGGGAGGTCTGCTTCGGCCCAGCGCGATCCAGTTCCGGCCCGCCGGTTCGCCCACAGAGTCCAGAGACACTCGATTGTAGTGCGTTGCGGCGAGGGACGCGCCCGACGACTAAGCGCGTCCCAAGTTAGCTGCCGGGATGGATCACTCGACACTCTAGCGGACAGCTTCTCCGGCCTGGCTCGCTGGATCGTCCCCGATCTCCCGCAGTTGCCGAGCGGTGCGGAGAACGCGTGCTCGCAACGGACACGCTGCTTGTAAAATGCCCGAACTGCGGCGCATGGCCGGCGGCCGCGAGCCTGCCCAAAAGCATTTCACGTGACGCCGAGGTGGAGTTCAGATGCTCCTGCTGCGGCCACTACGAGGCTGGGCGCTTGAAACGCGCGAGCGCACTGCAACGCCCCAAGCCTCACCGGATGGCATAGTCCGCGGGAGCCGGATGCCCCGCAACATTGCTCGCGGGACGGCGATGCCCGCCCGGACTTGATGATCCACGCCGTTATCTTGGAGGAGAACATCATGAAAACCATCTTCGCCACTGCCTGCCTGCTCGCAATTGCGTTGGCCTCGCCAGTGCAGGCCAAAGGATGCATCAAGGGCGCGATCGCGGGCGGTATTGCCGGCCACATGGCGGGACATGGGAAGCTCGGGGCGGCGGCCGGCTGCGCCATCGGGCATCATGAGGCCAATAAGCAGCAGAACGGCAACAACCCGAACAACTCGAACGCACAAGCTCCGTCGGGGCAGAAGTAGTCTCCAGCGTGCAACGAGCCGCTGCGACACAGCACTTGGTCCAAGCCCGACGGGTGCTCGCCTAGGGACCTCAACTCCCAAGGCGGTGTAGGCCCTAAGAGGGCAAACGTTTAGTCCAGTTACATTGCTTTCGCTCACTCGGGCTGCGACCGGTCAGGTCGCCCGCGGACTGGGATCCTCCTTGATGCCGCGCGCGACAATCTGGAGCGAGCCGAGTGGCAAGGGGCCTTGCAGCTTCAATGCCTGTTCGGGCGGTGCGGTCATCCAGGTTTCGACCTCTTCAGGCGTCGTCAAGATCACCGGCATCGCCCTGGGGTGGATGGCGCCGGCCTCGGCGTTCGCGTCCGTGGTCAGAAAGGCGTAGAGATCGTTGGTAGTCTCGCCTTCCTTGACCTTTCGCACGGAAGTCCAGTGCCGTAATTCCTGCGGAAGTCACCATTGAGCTTCGCAATTTTGGACAGTTCCGAGGATGTGTCGACGTCATTTGCCATCAGGGCTGGCTCCATCATCTGCTAGGACCGGCGCCTTATGAACCACTGTTTTGCCCGACGGAGCAAGTGAAATTTCGTATTATCAGAAATCTCTCTTCACGGCGCTGGAACTTCACTCGCAATTCGCCGGTTCCATGAATGCAATGTGGCATCGTATCTCTAGCAGGACGTTTATTTGCTTCGCGGGCCGCTACATGCGCGCTGGAGAGGTGGTCTCCTGACTAACGTTCCTCGTTCGGATGCACCCGCTTACACGGCGTAATGCTCTGGTTTTCGGTCAGCTTGGTCGGCGGCTTGTCGCTCATAGCATCGTGTCCACCGCCACAGCGACGGACGGCTTTAATCTAGATCAACGAACAACACCTGCCGCATCGTCCTTGCTGGGATCAACCCAATCGATTGCGAGGAGGCAAGCTTCGACGACAACGAAGGCAACCAGACCGCCGAGCGAACCGAAGAAGACGATGGAGAAAGTGGCGAGCAAGAGCGCGCAGAAGACGTCGGCAAGAACCTTGCCGTTGCGCTCGCTTCCGGTTTGGTCGGCTGTCAAGTAAGGCATTGGGCGTCTCCCCCTGAGATGGCTTCAACCCTAACTTCATCGGTAGCAGCCGTCCACTTCCTCAGGGTGAGTGCACGAGGCACCCGCAAAACACGGAATTTGGCCAAATCGCGCTACGAATATTTTCTTCGTATTAAGCAATCGGTCGTGTTTCCGTTCGATGGACCATGCCAGGAACCGGCGATTTACGTTGAGATGCCAACCTGCGGCATGATCGGAGATGCAGGTGCTGCGCTACATCAGATCCCCATTAAGCATTGCCGTGGTGTTCCTCTGCTTCACGTTGGGGAGCCTCTGGAGCCTGCTGCTGTGGAAGTCTTCGCAGGAACGGGCACTTGCGTTTGCGAAGGCCGGCTCCGAGACGGAAGGCCTGACGCATTCCCTGGCGCAGCATGCGTCCAAGAGCTTCGGCGCGGTCGCGCTCGCCCTGATGGCAGCCAAGCAGTACGTGGAGCACTCAGACCGGTCGACCCGAGCGTCAGCGGATATCGACGACCTGCTCGCCAGATATGCCGTCAACTTACCGCAGGTCCGGGAAATTGGTGTGCTGTCGGAGCAGGGGGACTGGCTTTACTCATCTTTCAAGACAGTGCCGGCGGTTAACAATGCTGATCGCGAGTACTTCAAGTATCATCAGTCAGACCCCGATCCGACAATACGGATCAGCGATCCGCTGCTGTCCCGCGTTACGGGGCGGCCGAGCCTGTTAGTAAGCCAGCGGCTTTCAACACGAGAGGGCGGTTTCGGCGGCATCGTGTTCGCCGCAATCGACCTCAGTTACTTCAAGACATTTTACCGAAGTTTTGAAATCAATCAGAACCGTGGCGTCACGCTGATGAAGACGAATGGCATCGTCCTCATTCACCAACGCGACAGCGAAATAGGCAAAAGCCTGAGCGACACCAGCCTGTTCAAGCACTGGCTCTTGCAATCGACGACGGGACTCCATCAGATCATCTCGCCATTTGATGGTCGCCAAAAGCAGTTCGCCTATGAGGTGGCTCCTGATTTTCCGGTCATAGTCTCGGTCTCCTTGGCAGACGCAGACGTGCTGGCTATTTGGGAAGAGAATCGCCGGTTCGATTTTTTTATGGCTGGCGGCGTATCGCTAGTGCTCATTGCGTTGGCCTCCATATTGGCGTTCCAGTCCCGCGCCAGAGCGGTCATGGCGCGGGCGCTTCGCGAACGCGAGCGGGGCTACCGTCTACTCGCGGAGAACGTGCAGGACGTCGTTACGCGGCTCACGCCCAACGGTCGTCGTCTCTACGCCTCGCCATCTATCGAGAAGCTGCTCGGTTACACGGTTGCGGAGATCATGCGCGAGACATCGCATGTGCACATTCATCCTGCGCACCTGCCCATGGTCCAATCCTTGGTCCGCGGCCTTGGCCCGGACAACCGGGATGGCATGTGTGAATATCTCGCGTACCGAAAGGACGGCACGCCGATCTGGCTGGAAGCGCACTTCAGCTTCGCGGTGCGTGAGAAGAGCGGTGAGCCCGAGATCGTTGCCGTTGTCCGTGACATCTCAAAGCGCAAAGCAGCCGAAGAGCAACTGACAGGCCTCAACGAACAGCTCAGGAGCCTTTCGGAAACGGACGCGCTCTCGGGAATCGCCAACCGCCGAAGGTTTGATCAAACGTTGGAGCGCGAGTGGGCCAGGGCTCAACGGGCTGGAACAGAGCTCTCAGTTCTGATGATCGATATCGACAAATTCAAGAGCTACAACGACTCGTACGGTCATGGTGCAGGCGACGCCTGCATTCAGGCGGTGGCGCGGGTGCTGTCCGAGAATATCCGGCGCGCAAGCGACCTTGTCGCGCGCTACGGTGGGGAGGAATTTGCAGTGATTGTGCCTGACACCTCCGTCGACCAGGCAATTTTGGTGGCGGAGAAGTTGCGGTCGGTCGTCGCGAGCCAGAAGATGTTGCATGAAGCCAGCACATATGGCGTCGTGACAATCAGCATCGGTGTGGCGGGCGGAGATACGGCGGAGGGAATTGTCGGCAGGCTCCGGGATGCTGACCTGATGCTTTATCAAGCGAAGGCGGACGGACGAAACTGTATTCGTGGCGGCCACGTTGAAGGGCGCGAGGCGCTTCCCGGCACAAGCGAAGCTCGCGCATAGAGAGCGTACAAGAGTGAACTTTGCACATGACCAAAATCAACTTAGGCCGCCCGGCTTAGAGACGGTGCTTCGCTCAGGGATGTCTGCTCGATCCTTCAAGAGCGGGAGGCTGCACGACGCTACAGATGTTCGACGTGCTGCTCTGAAGGTTCCAAATTGTCTTGGCTCCGCGCGAGAGTGCGGAAGCTGCTTTCTATCTGTTCGTATAGGTGGCGCGGGCAGATAGATCATCGGCTCTTTGAGCTGTGGGTAGGACCGAATGTCGGTTTCGGTGGTTGCGCCTCCGGGATTTGAAGCATCGGCGCTCCGGGTCAAATTCAGCCTTGGCGACAAGGGTTGGGACGAGGCCGTTCTCCGCTGCCAGGAAGAGTATCTCAAGCTCGAGCGTCAGTGGCGCGCGAATAGGCAGCCCACTGACGGAGCACCGCGGTCGCGGGCGAGTTCTGCGTGACCGAATGGCAGGTTCGCATCGTGTCCGTTGCGGAGACGTTCGGTTGGCACTAAGGGGTGGGCTAAACAGCTCGCGCTACGGAGCGAAGATACGGCTGGCCAAACTGGCATTTGTCCGATCGCTCGCCCGGCGCACGATCAGGTGATACTTCGGCAGACCGCGGTGTCCTTCGTGAAACAGTGAACCAGCCCAAAATGCTTCGTCGCCTCTTCATCCTTGCAGCTCTTCTTTCGTTCGCTTGCGCAGGCGAGGCGCATGCGGAATATCCAGAGCGGCCACTTCACCTGATTGTCGCGCTACCCGGCGCTTCACTTGGGAAGCGCTTTCTGCGGCCCATCACCAATTCTGATGATGGCGTTGCCTGTGTTCATGTCCTACCTTTTTTCTATCCTTCAGAGATCGAACCAGCTAGACGCGACCTTTGGGCGATTTCTGGTCTGGCACGATCTGCAAATGCAGGGAGTGTTGGTCAGCGCAAATTTGAGAATGAGACGACGCCGGAAACCGGCTCAGGTCTATCCGGTGGCGCCGCGAAGTCGCTGCCTTTGGGTCCCTCGGGGAAATGGCACTCTCTAATGTCTACCTGGGTTCAGTAGAAAGCTTTCAAACCAAGGCGCCCGCTGCTGCTTCGCCCAGAAAGCCGTGAAGCGCTGCGACCACTTGTGCGCCTTCGCCGATGGCGCCGCCGACACGCTTCACAGAGCCGGAGCGCACGTCTCCGACCGCGAAGATGCCCGGCACCGACGTTTCGAGCGTCTGCACGACCCGTCCATGCACAGGCAGACCCGTGGTGACGAAGCCCGCTCGATCGAGCGTGACCCCGCAATCCTGCAGCCAATTGGTGGCGGGATCGGCCCCGACGGACAGAAACGGATTGCGGATGTCGGAAGTCGCCTGCTCTCCGGATAGCGGGCTGCGGGTCGTCACCTGAGCTAGACCGGTCTCACTATCCCCCCTAGGGACACGACTTCGGTGTTGAAGACGAGCTCGATGTTCGGCGTCGCTTCGATGCGTTCGATCAGATATCGCGACATGCTGGCGGCCAATCCTCCGCCACGGATCAGCATGTGAACCTTCCGTGCGAATGCGGAGAGAAACACAGCGGCCTGTCCCGCCGAATTCCCTCCGCCGACGAGCACGACTTCCTGATCCGAGCACAGTCGCGCTTCGATCGGAGACGCCCAATACCAGACCCCGCGTCGCTCGTACTCGCTCAGGCGTTCGATCTCGGGATGACGACAGCGGGCGCCGCTGGCGACGACGACGGACTTCGCGCACATGACCTCCCCGTCGTCGAGGCTCAACTTGAACGCGCCATCCGACCTTGAACAGTCCAGCGACTTTACGGTGACGGGAATCATCATGCCCGCGCCGAACTTCTGCGCCTGGTTGAACGCCCGGGCAGTCAACGCCATTCCGGAAATACCGGTCGGAAATCCGAGATAATTCTCGATGCGCGCACTCGCTCCGGCCTGGCCACCGAACGCTCTGGAGTCGCACACCGCGACCGCCAGACCTTCCGACGCCGCGTAGACCGCGGTCGCGAGCCCGGCGGGGCCGCTGCCGACAATGGCGACATCATAGAGTGTCTCCTTTGCGTAACGGACGATCATGCCTAGCGCATGCGCGAGCTCCGACAGGGACGGATTGCGAAGCACCGACCTGTCCGGAGCCACGACCAGCGGCAGATCGCTGGGCGACGGCGTGTAGCGCGCCACAAGATCGGACGCGTCCTTGTCTGCGCACGGATCGAGCAGATGGTGCGGGTGACCGTTCCTGGTCAGGAATCCTTGCCACCTGATGACGTCTCTTGAATTTGCAGGGCCTATCAAGGCGGGGCCGCCTACGGCCCCCTGAATGAGATTGACGCGGCGGAGAATGAGCGCCCGCATGATGCGCTCACCGAGATCGGCCTCCGCGATCAGCAAAGCCCGCAACCTTTCGGGGGAAATCAAGATGGCTTCGACGTCGCCTTCTGCTCGCCCGTCAATCAGCGCCGCACGGCCTGACAATTGGCCGATTTCGACGAACTGGCCCGCTCCCTGATCGGTTACCGGAGTGAGGTTGCCGAAACCGTCCCTTTTGGTGATCGCGACATGACCGGACAACACGACGAACATGCCGAGACCGGCTTTTCCTGTCTCGAAAAGCAGGTCGCCGTCGAAGTAGCGGCGTACTTCACCGAAGCGCCGCATGCGCTCGATCTCAGCTCCGGTCGGAGCCGGAAATGTCTGGTCGTGGCGCGGCAACTTGGTGCTTCGCACGCCCGACGGGGCCGATGTCTGCGTTTGTGACGACATTGCTTCTCGAGTCCTTGAGCAACTGGATTGTCCAGCGGCGGCAGAGTGCCGTCAGCTCAGGGAGCTTTGAATCATACGTGTGTGTAGGTTGTCAGATTGATATTCGCCCGTGAAGAAGAGCGAGTCAGGCCGGGCGGTCGGCGACCGGTCCCCCGGGCACTTTTCCCAGGTGCTGGAAGTCAGCGGAATTTTGGATCGAGGGAGCCTTTGTCGACGCGTCTCTCCGCCAGACGCGAACCGCGGGCCCCGTTGAAACGACGCGCTTATCTCGCGCAAATCATGCCGCTGCCGTGCGCAAAGGCAGGCCCGTCATGATCAACATTGGCATTCAGGCCCTGCTGCTGTCGCACGCCAGTCTTCATTTGACGCTGACGCATCATGAATTGATGGAGATGATCGAAATTTTCCGTACTCTCGGAAGTTCGTACCGCCTCGCTGCGTCAGAGCCGGGAAGCGGCCCTCTCTATGGACGCCTCGCCTTGAATTTCTGTCGAGGCGCTGTGATGGGGGCAGCGCGGTAGGCGGCACTTCGGTGGCACCCCGGCATCGGGTATCTATGGAAGCGACTGTTTGCTGCGCGTGGCTATGTCATTCAACCCTTGTACAGACCGTCGGGCTCCGCCGCATGCCTTTGGCGGCTGCCAAGAGCCAAAGGCGATCGATGTAAGTAGACGCGGCCGTGGCGGAAAGAGAGCGGCGTCGAATTGTTCCCGGTGTCTAGACGAAGTTGAGTTTCCTCGAATGCGACTGAGAGTCGCGGCCAATCTCGGCGCCTCCTGGTTGCGAGGCCCATGAACTGCCTCACGCGAAGGATCGGATGAGATATCGCAGGTCTGGGTGGTGTGGGGAAGCGCATCACAAAGCGACTGATCCGGCGTCGGCGATGACCGGATGAGTGCGCCGCGCATCCGCGTCGTCCAGGTGCTGCGCTAGGCGCGCCGGCCCTTCACGTCACACGTCGGCAGCAGGCCGAAGCGGCCGTGCAGTCCCCGCCAGAGGCAACCGCAGAGAGCGCTCAGAAGCTCGCGCATCGGACTTCCCTCGACATTCGCGATGGGGCGATCCTGGGAGAGCTCATGGAGAAAAGACAGAGCCAAATCTGGGCAGGCCTGCGCGGCTTTTGGGCAGAACGCCGTCGCGGCCGAACCGGGCGTGCCGAAAACCTCATGAGATTCAACTACCGGCACTCTGGCACGGCTCGTGCATCAAAGCCGCCGAGTTGGTTGCTAGGGTTCCGACCTTGTAAGACAAGGTGCTGGTCCGAGAGCAGCCGCTTGCGGGGGAGACATCCCCGCAGGTGCACGGCGGGATAAAAGCCCGGGAGACCTCGTTAGCCAAGGGATTGGCGGAGCGATGGTCTTTTCGCCAGTCCCTTTTTGTGAAATTTCGCAAGAGGGATCGGCAATGCTCAAATTCAGTTTCTTCATTCGCTCTGTTGCTATTGGTTGCGCGGTTGCACTCGCGGCCGTATCAGGAGCCGACGCCGCGCCGAAGAAGAGCTTCAAGGTCGCTTGGTCGATCTATGTCGGGTGGATGCCATGGGGCTATGCGGCCGACACTGGCGTCGTCAAGAAGTGGGCCGACAAATACGGCATCACGATCGAGGTCAAGCAGTTCAACGACTACGTCGAGTCGATCAATCAGTACACCGCCGGCGGCTATGACGCCGTCACCATCACCAACATGGACGCGCTGTCGATCCCTGCTGCCGGCGGCGTCGACACCACCGCAATCGTGATGGGCGATTTCTCCAACGGCAACGATGCCGTCATCCTCAAGAACAAGGCCGACCTCGCAGCAATCAAGGGCCAGACCGTCAACCTGGTCGAGTTCTCGGTCTCGCATTATCTGCTGGCGCGCGCGCTCGAGACCAGCAAGCTGAGCGAGAAGGACGTCAAGGTCATCAACACCTCCGACGCCGATATCGCGGCTGCTTACAACACGCCTGATGTCAGCGCGGTGGTGACCTGGAATCCGATCGTGACAGAGATCCTCGCCTCGCACGACGCCAAGAAGGTGTTCGATTCCTCGCAAATCCCCGGCGAGATCATGGACCTGATGGTGGTGAACACAGCGGTCGCCAAGGACAATCCCGATTTTGCCAAGGCGCTGGTCGGGATCTGGTACGAGACGATCTCAAAAATGATGGCGAACGATCCCGCCGCGAAGGTCGCCAAGGAAGCGATGGCCAAGGCCTCGGGTACTGACCTCGCCGGTTTCGACAGCCAGCTCTCAACGACAAAACTGTTCGACAGGGCAGCGGATGCCGAGGCGTTTACGCGGAGCCAGACGGTCGGCGTGACCATGGACCGCGTCCGCAAGTTCCTGTTTGAAAAGGACCTGCTCGGCAAGGGCGCGAAATCGGCCGACGCGGTCGGTATTGAGCTCGCCGACAAGTCGGTGCTGGGCGACAAGTCGAACGTCAAGCTGCGCTTCGATCCGACTTACATGGACGAAGCCGCCAAGGGCAAGCTCTGACCCTTGCTTGACGCGCCTTCCTCGCGCGAAGCGGTAACCACCCGGATCAAGTCCGGGACAGGCCTCGCGCGAAAACGCCTTGCTTAGCACCACATCAGGCAGGAGCCGACCATGCGATTAGTGAACATACGGCCGGGACGGCAGACGCGATTCTATCTGCTCGCGCTGCCGTTCCTATTGGTCGCAATCGCCTACTTCGCTGGCTCCAGCGCACGGCTCGAGCAAAACCCGAACGATAAGCTGCTGCCGGCGCTGCCCAACATGGTGCAGGCCGTCAAGCAGATGGCGTTTGAAGTCGACCCGCGCACCGGCACCTATCTGATGGCCTCCGACACCGTCGCGAGCCTCGGGCGACTAGGATCGGCGCTGGCGATATCGACGGTGGCGGCGCTGGTCATCGGCATCGTGATCGGGCTTTTGCCGGGCGCCAACGCGCTGCTCGGGCCGTTCGTGTCCGTCACCTCGATGGTGCCGCCGCTGGCATTATTGCCGATCCTGTTCATCGTGATGGGGCTGGGAGAAAACGCGAAGATCGCGCTGATCGTGATCGGGACGCTGCCCTGCATGACCCGCGATCTAGCCATGAAGGTGCAGGAGCTGCCGCGCGAGCAGATCGTCAAGGCGCAGACGCTCGGCGCCTCGACCTGGCAGATCGCGCTGCGCGTCGCGATGCCGCAAACCCTGCCGCGGCTGATCGACGTGCTGCGTCTGCAGCTCGGGCCCGCCTGGCTGTTCCTGATCGCAGCTGAGGCGATCGCCTCGGATTCCGGGCTTGGCTACCGGATCTTCCTGGTGCGCCGCTATCTCGCAATGGATGTCATCATTCCCTACGTCGCCTGGATCACGGTGCTGGCGTTTCTGATCGATGCCGGCCTGCGCGTCATGCAGCGCAGGCTGTTTCCCTGGTTTGCCTCGGTGAGGGCGGAATGAGCGCGATCCGTTTCGACGACGTCTGGAAGGAATACGGCGACCACATCGTGCTGGAGCGCATCACGATGGAGGTCGCGCCGCGCGCCTTCGTCGCGCTGGTCGGCCCGTCCGGCTGCGGCAAGACCACGCTGCTCCGCATGCTGCTCGGCGAGGAACAGCCGAGCCGCGGGCAGATCCTGGTCGGCGGCAAGGTCCTGCCCGCCGAACCGGACGCCGATCGCGGCGTCGTTTTTCAGCGCTACTCGGTCTTTCCGCATCTGACCGTGCTGCAGAACGTCATGCTCGGCCGCGAATTGCGCGATGCCAAATTTGCAGCCCGGCTGTTCGGCGCCCGGCGCCGCGCTGCTGCCGACGACTCCATGAAGCTGCTTGCCGAGGTTGGGCTCGGCGGACAGGAGAACAAATATCCGACCGCGCTGTCGGGCGGCATGCAACAGCGGCTCGCGCTGGCGCAAGCGATCATGCGCGAGCCAAAGATCCTGCTGCTCGACGAACCGTTCGGTGCATTGGATCCGGGGATTCGCGCCGATATTCATGTGCTGATGAGGCGATTGTGGAACGAGACTCATCTGACCGTCGTGATGGTGACGCACGACCTCAGCGAGGCGTTCGGGCTCGCCACACGCGTGATCGCACTGGAACGGCAGCGCAACCGCCCCGAGGAGCGTGATCGCTACGGCGCCACCGTGTCGCGCGACCTCGAGATCTTTCCACGCCGCAGCGCAGAGCTGCGGTCGTTAGTTCAACCAGCTCCGATCGGGACGACCCGGTCAGGCAAGGAGCATCAGCCAGGACGTCCCGGCGCTCTCGTCTCGAAGGAGCAACCATGATCCTCACACTGGAACAGAAGGCCGAGGTCGCGGCGCATACGCGCCGTTACAACGAATTAAAGGCAGCGGGGCAAGAGCACGCGCCGCGTGCGCTGCCGGAGCCAACCTCGCGCGACGTCGCGCCGATCGCGGCCGCCGCGGTCATTCACCGGGAAACGATTCCGGCCGGCTGGTACTGGACGACACGGCTGAAGCGCGGCGAGGCGCTGCGCATCGTCAACAATTCGGGGACATCGACCGTCAGCCTGCTGGCCTGGAATGCCGCCGATCCCTCTGAGCGGCTCAACCACGCCGACACCATCAAGGTACAGTGGGCGGCCCGGCTGCAAAAGGGACGCGTGCTGCTGTCCGACATGGGGCGTGCGCTGCTCGGCATCACGGAGGATACCAGTGCCGCGCATGATGCCCTCGTCGGCGGCTCGACCGTGGCGACCAATCAGGCGAAATACGGCGAAGGCGCTTTCCGCAACACCCGCGACAATTTCATCCTGGCCGCGGCGAAGCTTGGGCTTGATCGCCGCGACTTGCATCCCTGCGTCAGCTTCTTCGCGCCGGTCGCGATTGACGGCAACGGCAGGTTTGTCTGGTTCGATGCTCGCCGGGAAAAGGGCGACTTCCTTGATCTGCGCGCGGAGCTGGACCTGCTGGTTGCGCTTTCGAACTGTCCGCATCCGCTCGATCCGGCGGAAACCTATCCGCAAGCGAGCGTGGAGGTCGTGCGCTATCGCGCCGCTGCGCCCGCAGCTGACGATTTGTGCCGTACCGCGACCGCGGAGGCGATCCGTGCCTTTGAGAACAATGCCCTGTATTTCGGGCGGACCCTGGAAGGAGCCGTGCGATGACCACCCAATCCGCTCGGAGCCGCGGCCGCGTCGTTCTCGACGTCGAAATTCCCGCACGCAAGCCTTGGTCGGCCATCATCCGCAAAGGACAGACGTTGCGGATCACGGATACTCATGGCCAACAGGCGGTCGATACCCTGTTCTATCGTGCCGACGACCATCACGAGCGCTACAGCGGCCAGGATACGCTGCGTGCCCAGGGCTCGGCCTATGTCGGCCTCGGTACCAGGATCATGTCCAATGAAGACCGGGTGATGCTGCGCGTTACGGCGGATAGCTGCGGCCTGCACGACACGTCGGCGGGCGCCTGCTCGTGCGAAAGCAATACCGTGCGGTTCGGCCACCAGACCCGCTACCAGCACGCCTGCCGCGAGAACTTCGTGCTGGAAGCCGCGAAATATGGCATGTCGAAGCGCGACATCGTGCCGAACCTGAACTTCTTCATGAACGTGCCCATTGATCCCTCCGGTAATTTCACCGTGGTCGATGGCGTCTCCAAACCTGGCGATGCCATCGAGCTGACGGCCGAGATGGACGTGCTCTGCCTGATCTCGAACTGTCCGCAGATCAACAATCCCTGCAACGGTTTCTTCCCGACACCGGTGCAGGTCACGATCTTCGATGTCATGACGTTCGAGCCGGAGGCCTGAGGCATGTTCACCAAGGTCCTAATTGCCAACCGCGGCGAGATCGCCGGACGGATCGGCAAAACATTGTACCGCATGGGCATCGGCTCCGTTGCGGTCTATTCCGACGCCGACCGTTTCACGCGGCCGGTGCTCGACGCTGACGAGGCGGTACGGATCGGCCCGGCACCGGCCGTCGAGAGCTACCTCAATGTCGATGCGATTGTGGCAGCCTGCCTTGCAACCGGCGCGCATGCCGTGCATCCCGGCTACGGTTTCCTGTCGGAGAACCGCCGCTTTTCTGAGTTGCTTGCCGAGCACGGGATCAAGTTCATTGGGCCCCGGCCTGAGCATCTCGACGCCTTTGGCCTCAAGCACAAGGCGCGCGAGCTCGCCGAGCAAAGTGGCGTGCCGCTGCTGCCGGGCTCCGGCCTGCTCGAGACCATCGACGAGGCGGTACAGCAGGCCGAATTGATCGGCTTTCCCGTGATGCTGAAGAGCACAGCGGGGGGCGGCGGTATCGGCATGCAGCTCTGCCACGACATGGCGACCTTGCGCGAACGGTTCGCCTCGGTGCAGCGCACCGCGCGAGCAAGCTTTGGCGACGCGCGGGTCTATCTCGAGCGGTTCGTCGCTGCGGCACGCCATATCGAGGTGCAGATCTTCGGCAACGGCAAGGGTGACGTGGTCGCGCTCGGCGAACGCGATTGCTCGCTGCAACGTCGCAACCAGAAGGTCTTTGAGGAGACGCCCGCGCCCGGTCTCTCCGCCGACACCAGGCGGCGGCTTCATGCGGCGGCGGTCGCGCTTGGCAAGGCGGTCGCTTATGAATCCGCAGGCACCGTGGAGTTCATCTATGACGTCGAGCGCGAGGACTTCTACTTTCTCGAGGTGAACACCCGTCTGCAGGTCGAGCATCCCGTCACCGAGCTGGTCTATGGTGTCGATCTGGTCGAATGGATGATCCGGCAGGCGGCCGGGGAGGATGTGCTGGGCCAAGCCGACGCGCTCACGCCAAAGGGCTCGGCGATCGAGGTGCGGCTGTACGCAGAGAATCCGGGCGCAGGCTTCCGTCCGTCCGCAGGGCGGCTGACCCAGGTCAGCTTTTCGCCGGCCGCGCGGATCGACGGCTGGATCGAGACCGGCACGGAAGTGTCGCCGTTCTACGATCCGATGCTGGCCAAGATCATCGTCTCGGCCGAGACGCGTGATGCCGCGATTGCGAAGCTGACGCAGGCGCTGGATGACACGGTCGTGGCTGGTATCGAGACAAATCTGGCCTATCTGCGCGCGATTGCGGCATCCGAGGTATTTCGGAGTGGGCAGGTCGCGACCGGCGTGCTCGGCGCGTTTGCGTATAGTCCACACACTATCGACGTCGTCGCACCCGGCGCGCAGAGCGGCGTGCAGGAATTACCTGGCCGGCTGCATCTCTGGCATGTCGGCGTGCCGCCGAGCGGGCCGATGGACGAGCGGTCTTTCCGCCTCGCCAATCGCGTGGTGGGCAACCCGGAAACCACGACTGCGCTCGAGTTGACCGTCAACGGACCCACCTTGCGCTTCAACACCGACGCGACCGTCGCGCTCTCGGGCGCCCGGATGAAGTCGTCGCTCGACGGTGCCGAGGTGGCCTATGGCGAGCCGGTCGCAGTGGGGGCGGGCCAGACGCTCGTCATCGGCAGCATTCAGGGGCCGGGCCACCGGACATATCTTGCCGTGCGCGGCGGATTCGACGTGCCGGAGATCCTCGGATCGCGCGCGGTGTTTGCGCTCGGTGCGTTCGGTGGCCATGCGACGGGTTCGCTGAAGGCGGGCGACGTGCTGCATATCGGTGCCGCGACGCCGAGCCTTGCAGCCCCGCGACGCGCAGAGGAGAGCGAGCAGCCAGAGCTCGTCTCGGCCTGGCAGATCGGCGTGCTTTATGGCCCCCAAGGCGCGCCGGACTTCTTTCTCGACGAGGACATCGAGACGCTGTTTGCGGCGAGCTACGAGGTGCACTTCAACAGCGCGCGCACGGGCGTGCGGCTGATCGGTCCGAAGCCGCGGTGGGCCCGTGCCGACGGCGGCGAGGCCGGGTTGCACCCGTCGAACATCCACGACAACGCCTATGCGATCGGCTCGATCGACTTCACCGGCGACATGCCGATCATTCTCGGCCCTGACGGACCGAGTCTCGGCGGCTTCGTCTGTCCGGCAGTTATCGCGCGCGACGAGCTCTGGAAAATTGGCCAGCTCAGGCCCGGCAACACAGTTCGCTTCGCGCCGGTGAAACGCGACGATCCGGTCGCGGGCCCCACGGTGCTGCGGGCGCCCGAGCTCGGCGCGGCGGTTGTCGGACGCAACGACGACGGCCCGATTCCTGTGGTCTACCGGCGCGCCGGCGACGACAATCTGCTGGTCGAGTATGGCCCGATGGAGCTTGACATCGCGTTGCGGCTGCGCGTGCATGTGCTGGCGCAGGCGCTGGAAGAAGCGAAGCTTGGCAGCCTGATCGACCTCACGCCTGGCATCCGCTCGCTGCAGATCCATTATGACAGCACAGCGTTGCCGCGACAAAAGCTGCTTGACATGCTCAGGCGGATCGAGCGCGAATTGCCGCCGGTCGATGCGATGCGGGTGCCGAGCCGCACCGTGCATCTGCCGCTGTCGTGGCGCGACCCGGAAGCCGAGCTTGCGATGCGCAAGTATCAGGAACTGGTGCGGGCGGATGCGCCTTGGTGCCCGTCGAATGTCGAGTTCATTCGCCGCATCAACGGGCTCGCCAGCGAGGAAGACGTCCGTCGCATCGTGTTCAATGCGGATTACTTCGTGCTCGGACTGGGCGACGTCTATCTCGGTGCACCGGTGGCGACGCCGCTCGACCCACGGCATCGGCTGGTGACCACCAAGTACAACCCGGCGCGGACCTGGACGCCCGAGAACGCCGTTGGAATCGGCGGCGCCTATATGTGCATCTACGGCATGGAAGGGCCAGGCGGCTACCAGCTGTTCGGCCGCACTATCCAGGTCTGGAACGCTTGGCGCACGACCCCGGCGTTCAAGCCCGATCACCCCTGGCTGTTGCGGTTCTTCGACAAGATTCGCTTCTTCCCGGTCGACCCCGACGAATTGCTGGACGCGCGCGCCGCATTCCCGCACGGCCAGTACGACATCAAGATCGACGAGGGCGAGTTCTCCTACGCTGACTATGCGAGGACACTGGCCGAGGCGCGGCCGTCGATCGCAGCGTTCAAGGCAACCCAGCAGGCAGCATTCAATGCCGAGCGCCAGCGCTGGCGCGAGATGAAGCTCGACGAGGTACCCCCGGAGCCGATTGATGCGAGCGCCTTGGCGACAGGGATTCCGGAGGGCCAGGTTGGAGCGTTCTCGGAAGTGCCGGGCAACATTTGGAAGGTCCTGGTCGAGAACGGCGCCGAGGTCGCCGCCGGCGACGTGCTCGCGATCATCGAGTCGATGAAGATGGAGATTAGCGTGCTCTCACCCGCAGCGGGCCTGATTGCGTCGGTGCCTGTGAAGCCTGGCCAGACGCTGCGCGCCGGAGATGTGGTGGCGCTGATACTGCCGGTGTAGTGGGCGGGTGTGACCGCCGCTTGCCTCTCAACAGCGGCGTCAAGCGGACGTAGCGGGAGAGGAGGAGATGCTGATGCCGATTGCCGGCAAGAGGCTGGCGAAGGAACGGCGGCGAAGAAGCTTACGGCAACCCGCAAAGAAAGCCCCCTGACGACAGAGTAGGAGAGAGGCAGGGAAATGAATGAAGCGCGGCAATGATGGAAGCTCTCGGCTTGGTACGACCAGCAGGGCTCGAGTGTCCTTCATCAAGGGCTAATATGGGCGGGAGCGCTGCGTGCTAATGCGCTAACGTCCGATACTTCGCGGGTTTCGGTAAGACGCCAGCAGTGCACTTCGAGCGCGCACCAAGACAAGTTCAGCCGCGTAGAGGGTTGAGTGATGGTCACTGTCGTCGGCAAGGTCTGGCTATCGTCCACCGATTGCGACTTCGGCTGGTTTGCTGGCTGGACCACGTGAAGTTGCCACGCAAGTCCAGTTTTGTCCTGACAGCGGGCGAAACAAGACAGTCGCCGGACGTACGGCTCCGGGTTGGCAAGAAGAATCTTCACTTGCGGCGTTGGTCGGAGCAGCCATGTGTTCGGCCTTCTTGTGCGGTACTCATGACCGCTGGCCAT
>NZ_JBVVOY010000037.1:0-40435 GCF_055807535.1 Bradyrhizobium sp. Kon37 | reverse complement strand
GCGGTTTTCCTGCGTGTGCTTTCGCGCAGCGGACCGCGGGTGCCAGCCGGCACCCGGCCTTCCCTGCGCCCTCTTGGACAAGAGGGCGGAATGACCAAGCAAAGCTCGGGCGAATGCGCCGCGAGAATGCGAAGGCGTGTCTTCAATTTGAGTCTGCACTGGAGGAAGGCGATGCCGCCTCATGCTCCGTCATTGCGAGCGCAGCGAAGCAATCCAGAGTGTTACCGCGGAGGGATGGCTTGCTTCCGCCTTCGCTAAAGCTTCGGCGGACAAGTCGCTGCGCTCGCAATGACGGTTGAGAAAGTGTGCGCCACACGCCGCTCTCGTGCCCCGGACGCAGCGGAGCGCTCTTGCGGTGCGCTGCAGAGCCGGGGACATGAGAGACTCCGCAAGTTCAGCGCAGAATCCGCGCCCGGAAAGACGCGTGCCTCACCCCTGGTTCGCCACGCGCGCGCGGTCGAGATGCTCTTCGATCTTGGGACGGTCGCGGGTGCGCTCGAAACTGGTGCAGAGCAACTCGGTCTCCTCCAGCGAAACCGGCGCGCGATACAGTCGGCACATGAATTCGGCCGTTGCGCGACCCTTGCCGGTACCCGGCCCGCGTTCGGCGAGAAACATGCAGTCCCGGCAGATGCTGGCATCGAGCCGCTGATTTGCCGCATCGAGGTGATTGAGGATCTGGCGCAGCGAATCGCGCAGCCTGACGCACTCGTCGGGTCCGAGCGCGGTGACGGCGTTCAGCACGTGATTGATCGGATCGTGCTGGTTCAGGCACTTTTCGCCCTGCGCAGTGACGTGCAGCACGACAGAACGCTTGTCTTCGTGCGACGGCTTTCGCACCAGGAAGGACTTGCTCTCCAGCGTCTTCACGATCTGCGATGCAGTCGCCCTGGTGGCGCCGATGAAGCCGGCGAGCGCGGACGGTGTGCGCGAAAACCTGTTGGCACGGCCGAGAAAGCGCAGCGCCATCCATTCCCGGTCGCGCAACCCATGCTGATTGCCTTCGAAATACCAAGCCCTCGCCGCCTGAACCAGCAGCTCGACGGCTTCTCTTGCCAATGGCATGAATTCCTACCTTGCCCCGGGAATAACGTCTGCGGCGCCCCGGAGCCGCCTTCCGCCGTCGCGAACGAGTCGTTTGCGAGAAGCCAAACCACTGGCAATGTCCGACACATGCCCCGTGCTCTTCTCTCGCATGAAGGCACGGACTGCCCGGCGCCCGACCCGGACCGATGGGCACTGCAAGCTATGGCGCGGGAAGCGGTGTTGCTGATGGTATGCCATTCGCGGCGTCGTCGCACGGGAGCCCGAGTAGCCGTCGCCAGCAGACGATGGATCGGAGTAGTTCAACCGAAGCCCCTAAGGTTCAAGTCACACGCAGACGTTTCTTATCTTCGACGAAACGATGAATGAGCTTCTCAACAAAATCAAGTAGAGACCCTCGCGGAGACTGGATGTCGTCGCAGGCGAATGTAACGTTCAAGACAATCTCGCTCTTCGGGACACATGATGGTGAACGCAATACGCTGTCCCACCAGCAACATGCACGCGACTATGCGACGGTTTTATTGCACGGCCCGTTGTTGGCTGTGGTTGATGCAAGTTGATCGAAGCCTGTGCAGGACGAGGATGTGCATCGGCATGTCATCCACAACTTGTGCGTTCTGCCAAGGATTGTCCGGGGGAACTCACAGAAATTGCACGCGGCGGTTGTTCCGACCAGATCAACGAATCGCCGTTCAGTCGCATTCGGCGCGGCTGCCTCACCCGAACGGTGGAGAAGATCGCGGCGGAAACTGGAGACGGCCGCGCAGGCGCATGCGCTGTAAGCGTGGCGGCATGCGCAATCGCCTGTCGAAAACAACGAGCAAGGTTCGATCGCGTGGCGCCTCGCGCGCCGACTCAATCTGAGACTTGCTAATCGCCCTTGAGCATGTCCCGCAGCTCGCGGAACGGATCGGCACTTGGCGGAGCCGAGGCGTCCTGCCGCATCGCGCCGTAGATTCTCGGAACCATGTCGACCGCCTGGTCGAGACCCGAATCACGTCCCGCCTGGTATCCGCCCATCAGGCGAAGGTCGCGCGTGTCCTCGTATTTGGCGATCATGGCGCGCAGCTTGCTCACCAATTCGCGCTCTTCGGGGTCCCAGACGTTATGGGCGAGGCGGGAGACCGAACCCAGAACGTCCACCGCCGGGTAACGTGCCTGGTCGGCGATGTGCCTGGAGAGCACGATGTGCCCATCGAGTGTGCTGCGGATGGTATCGGCGATCGGCTCGTTGTGATCGTCGCCGTCCACCAGCACGGAGAAAATCCCTGTGATCGTCCCGGACCCCTCCTCGCCGGGTCCGGCGCGCTCCAGAAGGCGCGGCAGATCGGTGAAGACGGTGGGCGCGTAGCCGCGCGCGACTGCGGGCTCACCGGCGGCGAGCGCGACTTCACGGGCGGCGTGGGCGAAGCGGGTGATCGAATCGACCATGAGCAGGACCGATTCGCCCCGGTCTCGGAAATATTCGGCGACCGCCATGGCCGTCTTCGGCGCCAGTCGCCGCATCATCGGGCTCTCGTCTCCCGTCGACACGATCGTGACGGCGCGGTGACGATCGGCGCCCAGCACGTCCTCAATGAACTCGCGCACCTCGCGGCCGCGCTCGCCCACCAGGGCCAGCACGACGGTGTCAAAACCCTGACTGCGGGCGAGCATCGCAAGCAGCGTCGATTTACCGACGCCGGAACCGGCAAAGATGCCGACGCGCTGGCCGGCACAGATCGGGGCGAACAGGTCGATGACGCGTACGCCGGTGCGCAGCGGCTTGTGGACCCGCGCGCGCTTCATGGCCGAAGGCGCCTCCGCCTCGGCCGAGACCGGACGCGACCCGGGGGTGAGAGGGCCCTGTCCGTCCAGCGGCGCCCCGAGCGCGTTGATGACGCGGCCCTTCCAGCTCGGATCGGGCGCGAAGGACAGGGGGGGCATCCGGTAGGCGACCGAGCCGAGGCCGCCGGCGAACTGCCGGTCGAACGGCTTGGCGATGATGCCTTCGCTGTCGATCCGCACCACCTCGCCGATCTGGGGCTTGCCGCCGGAGTTGACCCCGATCAGCTCGCCGAGCCTGACGAAGCGCGACAGGCCGGAGACGCGGAAATGCGTCGACGCAATCTCGGAGATCGCGCCGCTGACGCTTGCCAGGGGAGTGCTCTGCTGAAGCTCCAGCAGCGCCCACTCAAGTTGCCGAAGAGCGTTCAAGGAAACCGTCCAACCTCATTGCGCGCGTGGCGCCGTCTATTTGCCGGGTTCGCCCAGCGTCCGGATTGCGTTCTGGAGCGAGCTCTCGGTGCCCTCGATCATCGAATTGGTGCCGTCGAAGGCGCGCGAGGCCGCGATCAGCTTCGTCAATTCCATCATCGGATTGGCGCCCGAGCCCTCGACATAGCCCTGCTTGAAGCCGTCGCGGGAGAAGTCGGCGATGGCGGTCGCAGGCCGGTTGGGCGTGACGCCCGAATTGCCGTAGCGGTCGAGATTGGCGTCGGCGGGAATGTTGAACAGGCCGATGGTGCCGATCTCGTTGTTGTCCTGGGTGATCGCGCCGCTGCGCGCGATCGAGACCGGTCCGCCGTTCGGATCGAGCGTGATTTGCGCGCCGCCGGAATCGATGACGGGGAAGCCGGACACGGTCTGAAGGTCGCCGTTGGCGGCGATCTGGAGTCGGCCGTCGCGCGTATAGACCGTGCCGTTCGGACCGGCGAAGGCGATCCAGCCCTGTCCGACCACGGCGACGTCGAGCGGGTTGCCGCTCTCGGTGATGCTACCCATTTCGCGCGAGATGATGTTGTCGCCGGGCGAGGAGAAGGCGACCGGGTTCGCGCCCGCCTTGGACAACACCGTCTCGAACTTCACCACGTCGGTGCGGAACGCCGCCGTGTTGACGTTGGCGACGTTGTTGGCGATCGTCTGGAGGCGTTTTTCGAGGGCGACCTGCGCCGACAATCCTACATAGAGGGCCGATTGCATGACTTACCTGTTGAACTTGATGTTCTGAAGTGTCGTGAGCACGTTGGTATCCATGCCGATCGACGGTGCGGCGCCGCCGATCAGGACCAGCGCCGGGTTGGTCGAGGTGTCGCTCTGGGCCTGGGTCGCATCCCACATCGCCGCGAAGCGCTGCACGAATTTGGTGACCTTGGCCGGATCCTGGAAATCGGTGAGCTTGATCTTGCTCGTGATCATCTTGGCCTGAGCATCGATGTCAGCCGAGCTGATCGTCGACGGCAGGCCGAGCGCCGTCTGGACCACTTGTGTCATCGCCTTGTCCGCGAGGATCTGGTAGGAATTGGTGATCGTGGAAGCCTTGCGCGTGAAATAGAGCGCCAGCCGCAGGCCCTCGTTCTGGTCGCCGGCCTTCTCCTCCATCGTCTGCGTGACGTATTGGGTCGCCGTGCCGGTCGTGGCCGCGGCGGTTTGGGTCGCCTTGTCGCCGAGGACGGCGAAATTGAACGCGGCGGCGAATTGCCGGTAGCGGGTGTCGGTCAGCTTGTTGGCGAAGGTCTTGTTGTCGGCGATACCCTCGGTCAGCACCTTGCGCATGAAAGCCTTGGCATAGGCCATGTCGCTGAGGCCATATGCCTTCATCGCGTAGGAATAGAGGCGATAGTCCTTCAGGAAGTCGTCGATGGTCTTCACGTTGCCGATGTGGCTGAGGAAATAATCGGTGTCGCGGCTGACGTCCGGCTGCGTCGCGACCTGCGTCAGCGACTTGCCCATGTCCTTGGTCAGTCTGGTGTAGTCCGCGATGGTGGATAGCATGACCCGCGCCCCTCTGGCCGCTTTCGCGACGTCGTCCCAAGCTGCCGTGAATCGCTTGCGCGAGGCTGGCGAGGGGGAAGCCAGCCTCGCGCAAGGCTCGCCGACTAGATATTCCCGATGGGATCGGTGATGGAGCGGCGCGTTGGGCAGTTTCGTGGGGATCGTCATCACGGTAGCGGCACTGCTGGGCGGATTTGCCGCCATGGGCGGGCATCTGGGCGTGCTGATGCAGCCTTGGGAGTTCGTGATCATCATGGGCACCGCGGCCGGCACCTTCATCATGGCCAATCCCTGGAAAACGGTCGCGGATACCGGGCTTGCCTGCGTGCAGGCGGTGACGGGGGCGGTGCCCGGTCAACGCTACTATCTCGATCTGCTCGGCGCGCTGCATGCGCTGATGCGGGAGCTGCGGGGCAAGGGCCGCAACGAGGTCGAGGCGCATATCGACGATCCCGCGTCCTCCGAGATCTTCAAGGCGTTCCCGAGCGTGCTCGGAGATCCGTCGCTGCTCCAGTTCATCTGCGACTACGTCCGTCTCATCATCATGGGTAACGCGCGAACGCACGAGATCGAAGCGCTGATGGACGAGGAGATCCACACCATCGTGAAGAGCAAGCTGGCGCCCTACCATGCGCTGGTGGTGGTCTCGGAAGCGTTGCCCGCGCTCGGCATCGTCGCCGCGGTGCTCGGCGTCATCAAGGCCATGGGCGCGCTCGACCAGTCGCCGAAGCTGCTGGGCGGCTTCATCGGCGCCGCCCTCGTCGGCACCTTCGCCGGCATTTTCCTGTCCTACGGCATCATTTCGCCCTTCGCGATGAAGGTGAAGATGACGCGCGAGAAGCGTTGCCGGCCCTACATCATCGTCAAGCAGACGCTGCTGGCGTTCATGAACGGCGCCATGCCGCAGATCGCCGTCGAGCACGGCCGCAAGATGATCGCGAGCCCCGAACGGCCCTCGATCGACGTCGTCGAGAACGAGACGATCGCGGGACCCAAGGCTGTCGTGGCCGAGGTTGAACCGAAAGCTGCGCGCGCATCATGATGGAAGCCCTCGACGTCGATCAGCGCAAGCCGCTGCCGAATTATCTGCTGGACGCCGCCGGCATCTCGATCGAGCGCATGCCGATGCTCAATGTGATCTTCGATCGCATGGCGGCATCGTGCACGGACAGCCTGCAGCCGATAGCCGGAACGCCATGCTATTTCTCGGTCAACGGCATCACCAACGATCGTGTCGGCGACATCATCAAGGACTACGAGGCCAACGCGGTTGCGGCCGTGCTCTATGCCGAGCAGTGGGACTCCCGCATCATCATCATGCTGGACCGCGACTTCGTGTTCACTATGGTCGAGGCGATGTTCGGCTCCGATGGCGCCGAACCGCCGCTCGACGTCGAGCGCAGCTTCTCGAACATCGAGATCCGCCTGGTCCAGGCGCTTTTCGAGCGGTTCGCCAAGGCGCTGCAATCCTCCTTCGCCGGCACCTCCAACGTCACCTTCCGCGTGGAGCGGGTCGAGACCGCGATGGCGTCGCTGGCGATCGGGCGGAGCGGCAACATGTCGATCTGCGCGAACATCATGCTGCAGGCACTCTACCGCGGCGGCCAGATGTTCCTCATCATTCCGCACTCCGCGCTCAACCCGCTGAGGCAGAAGCTTGCGACCGTCGTCGTCAGCGACGGCCGCGCGGCCGATCCGCGCTGGCGCGAGCAGATGGAGACCGAGGTTCACCGCACCGAGGTGACGCTGAGCGCCGTGCTGGACGAAAAGATGATTTCGCTCGGCGACGTCGTGAAGTTCCAGGTCGGACAGGTGCTCGAGCTCGAAGCCACGCCGCGTACGCTGGCTCGACTCGAGAGCAACAACCAGGTGCTGTTCTGGTGTCAGATCGGCCAGCTTGATGGCTATTACGCCATGCAGGTGGCAGATCCCGTCGATCAGAAACGGGAGTTCGTCGATGATATCCTATCTCGTTGATGCCGTGCTGCTGATTGCGCTCGCCTTCACCAGCATGCGGGTGACCCGGATGCATCGCGAGCTGGCGCGGTTGCGCAGCTACCAGGGCGAGTTCTCGACCATCGTCCAGGAGACGGCGGGCGCCTTCGACACGGTCATCACCGCGGCGCATGATTCCACCGCAAATCTCGGACGGCTCGCCAACGTGCTGAGCACGAAGATTGATCAGGCCCACGAGGCGATCGCGGCGCTTGATGCCAGGAGCGGGCTCGCATCCGCGGCGACCGCGGGCGGCGCCGACGTGAACAAGCATTGAAGCCGAAGCCGGCGGAATAAATACGATCGGAACGTCACGGCGCTCCGGGAGCGGAAATACCAAGAGGCGATACCAGATGGCGCAATCCTTCGACTATGAGTCAGCATCGGCGGCCGACGAGGGGCATACCGAAACATCTCCGCTGGAGCGGTTGGCGGAGATCGCCGCACGCACCGCGGAGGAGACCGGCAAGTTCGCCAATGTCGATGCCATCCTGCGCATTCCCGTGACCATGCAGGTGGTGCTGGGATCGGCGACCATTCCGGTGGCAAATCTGATGAAGCTCGGCCGCGGCGCAGTGGTTCCGCTCGACCACCGGGTCGGTGAGCCCGTCGATGTCGTCGTCAACGGCCGCGTCGTCGCCCGCGGCGAGGTGGTCGTGGTCGAAGAAGACAATTCCCGCTTCGGCGTCTCGCTCACCGAAATTGTCGGGCCGTTGGGACAGGGTGATACCTGACCATGGCGGCACAGGTCGGCATGGCTCCCATCAAGCAGCGAGGCGTCGCCACGCTGGGCGGAACGGAGAAGGTCGCGGCACTCCTGCTCGCCATGGGCCGGCAGGCGGCCGCCAGCGTGCTCGCGCAGTTCGAGCCGCAGGATATCCGCACCGTTACAAAGGCGGCGGCCGAGCTGCGGCCGATCACGGCGCAGGAACTGGAAGCGATCGTCGAGGAGTTCGCCCAGCAATTCTCGATGGGCGCCAACATTCTCGGCACCCTCGGTGGCCTGGAAGCCGTGCTCGGCGACGTGCTTCCGGCCGACCAGGTCTCGGCCATCATGTCGGACCTGCTCGGCAATTCGAGCCGGTCCGTGTGGGACCGCGTCTCGTCGGTGTCGGAAAACTCGCTGGCAAGCTACCTCTCCAAGGAGCATCCGCAGACCGCGGCGCTCATCCTGTCCAAGGTCAAGCCGTCCTGCGCCGCCAAGGTCATGAGCCAGCTGCCGTCGAGCCTGCGCAACGAGCTGATGCGGCGCGTGCTCAGCCTCAAGCCGATCGTCGACGACGCCATGAGGGTCCTCGAGAAGACGCTTCATGAGGATTTGACGCTGAACTTCGCCCGCAACCTCGGCGCGGACACCTATGCCCGCGTCGCCGACATCATCAACAAGATGGAGCGCGGACACATCGAGGACATGCTGAAGAGCCTGTCGGAGAAGCGGCCGAAGTCGGCCGAAGTGCTGAAGGAGCTGCTCTTCACCTTCGACGACGTCACCAACCTGACGCCGAAGGCGCGCACCATGATCTTCGACCAGGTGCCGACCGATCGCATCGTCATCGCGCTGAAGGGCACCGACAAGCACTTCCGCGAGATGATCCTGTCCTCAGTCGCCTCGCGCGTCCGCAGGGTCGTCGAGCACGAACTCGCCATCGGCGAGCCGTCGAACCAGCGCGACGTGCTGGAGGCGCGGCGCGTGATCACCGACCTCGCGCTCGATCTCGCGGAAAAGGGCGAAATCGAGCTCAACCCCGAGCAGGAGGATGAGCTGGTCTTCCGCTGACCGCTGAACGGGCATGGCAGAAACAACCGATCAGGAGAGCAAGACAGAAGAGCCGACCGAGAAAAAAGTCCGCGATGCGCTCGAACAGGGCAAAATCCCGGTCTCTCGGGAGGCTTCCATCTTCGCCTCGATGGCCGCGCTGATGGTGATCCAGGCGTTCCTGATCGGCCAGGGCGTTCAGCAATTGACGCCGATGCTGACGGGCTTTCTCGATGATCCCGACGGCTTCCCTCTCAGCACCGGGGCGGACGCCCAGAATCTCCTCATCGTGGTCGGGCTCGAGGCACTGCGGTTCCTGACGCCGCTGGTCGTCACCCTGGCGGCGTTCGGGCTGGCAGCCTCGCTGTTGCAAAATGCTCCCAGCCTGGTGCTCCAGCGCATCACGCCGGACCTGTCGCGAATCTCTCCGCTCAGCGGCTGGAGCCGGCTGTTTGGATCGCAGGGCCTCGTCGAGTTCGCCAAGTCGCTATTCAAGCTCGCCGCGGTGACTATCGTCGTCGCGTTCGTGCTGCGCTCGTCGGAAGCGAAGGCGTTCGAGGCGATGTACACCGACCCGGTCGCGCTGCCGGAGATGATTCTCAACATCGCCATGCGAATCGTCTCGGCGATCTGTATCGCGACCATCGTCCTCGTCGCGGTCGATCTCGCATGGGCGCGCTTCCACTGGCGGCGCGAGCTGCGCATGACGCGGCAGGAGATCAAGGACGAGCACAAGCAGGCCGAAGGCGATCCGCTGATCAAGGCGCGCCTGCGTTCGCTGGCGCGCGACCGCTCGCGCCAGCGCATGATCGCTTCCGCATCGCGGGCGACGCTGGTGATCGCGAACCCCACGCACTTCGCGATCGCGCTGCGCTACAATCGCGAGGAAAATCCGGCACCGATCGTCGTGGCGAAGGGCATGGACGTGATTGCGCTGAAGATCCGCGAAGTCGCCGAGCAGAACCGGATTCCGGTGATCGAGAACAAGGCGCTGGCGCGCGCGCTCTACGAGGCGGTTCAGGTCGACCAGGTGATTCCGGCGGAGTTCTTCCGGCCGGTCGCCGAGATCATCTACTTCCTGCAATCCAAGCAGACGCCGCGGTCCGAGAAGGTCCAGTAGAATTCCGAGGACGGCGTCCCTTCCATCAGCCTGACGAAAGCTTGCGACCCTAAGGTTACACCGTCTGAACCAGAATGGTGCTGCCGTGGGACCGCTCTATCTCTTCGAACTCGCATCGTCGCAGGCGCGATACCTCGAGCTCCGCCAGTCGACGATCGCCACCAACGTCGCCAACGCCAATACGCCGGGCTTCAAGGCGCGCGACGTCGAGCCCTTCAACAAGGTGCTCGACGGCATGCCAGTGAGGCTCGCGACGACCGCGCCATCGCACATGCAGCTCTCTGCTGCCGAGAGCGACACCCGGGCGACCGCGAAGAAGGACAGCTGGGACGTGGTTCACTCCGGCAACTCCGTCAGTCTCGAGCAGGAAATGATCAAGGGCAGCGACGTCAGTCGCGACTACTCGATGAACTCGGCTATCGTGCGGTCGTTTCACCGCATGCTGCTGTCGAGCGCGAAGACCTGAGGTGAACTGACATGCTGGACTCATTGCAATCCTCGTTGACGGTCGCGAGCTCCGGGCTCGAAGCGCAGTCGACGCGCATGCGCATCGTCTCGGAGAACCTCGCCAACGCGACGTCGACAGGGCGCGCCGCCGGCGCCGATCCCTATCAACGCAAGACGATCACCTTCGATGCCGCGATGGACCGCGCCTCGGGCGCTCAGCTGGCGAAGGTCAAGGAAATCGGGGTCGACACCACGCCGTACCGCGTGGAGTACGAGCCGGGGCATCCCGCCGCCGACAAGGCCGGCTACGTCAAGCTGCCGAACGTCAACATGATGATCGAGATGGCGGACATGCGGGAAGTTAACCGGTCCTATGAAGCCAATCTCCAGGTCGTGAAACAGGTGAGGTCGATGCTGGGCATGACCATCGACCTGCTGAGGAGCTGACAATGCTTGAGGCAATTTCATCAACGGCGATCTCAACTGCGCAGGCGGCGAGCCGCGCGACCGAGGCGCAGGCCATCTCGTCGACGGCGACGCCCGCGATCCAGTCCGGCGGCGACGTCGGATTCGAATCGGTCATGAAGCAAGTGACGACGGACGCGATCGGGACGCTGAAGGCGGGCGAGGCCGCCTCGGTCTCGGCGATGCAAGGCAAAGAATCGACGCGGCGCGTCGTGGAGGCGCTGATGTCGGCCGAGCAGGCCTTGCAGACGGCGGTCGCAGTTCGCGACAAGGTCGTGCAGGCCTACCAAGAAGTCGTTCGGATGTCGATCTGATCAAGGAGTGACGCTGTGAAATCGCTTGCCATTGCGGCCACGGGCATGAACGCCCAGCAGACCAACATCGAAGTCATCGCCAACAACATCGCCAACATCAACTCGACCTCGTACAAGCGGGCGCGTGCCGAGTTCACCGATCTGTTCTACCAGATGGACCGCATGCAGGGCGTTGCCAACACCAGCGGCTCCTCGCCGATTCCGGAAGGTGCCAATCTCGGCCTCGGCGTCAAGTCGGCGGCGATCCGCAAGCTGCATATCCAGGGCGCGCTCACCCAGACCGGCAATCCCTACGACATGGCGATCAACGGTCGCGGCTGGTTTCAGGTGCTCGGCCCGAACAACGAGGTGCAGTATACCCGCGCCGGCTCGTTCAACACCAACGCCAACAGCCAGCTCGTCACGACCGACGGCTATCTGCTGGATCCCGCCATCACGGTGCCGCAGGGAACGGTCCAGGTCACGGTCAACCAGACCGGACAGGTGTTTGCCAAGCTGGATACGGAAGTGAACCCGAGGCAAATCGGCCAGCTCAATCTCGCCAATTTCGCCAACGAGGCCGGCCTCGAACCGCTGGGCAGCAATCTCTATCGCGAGACCACGGCGTCCGGCACGCCGGTCGTCGGGCTGCCCGGCGATTCCGGCTACGGCAAGATCAACCAGCAATATCTCGAAGCCTCGAACGTCGATCCGGTCAAGGAAATCACCGAGTTGATCTCTGCCCAGCGCGCCTACGAAATGAATGCCAAGGTCATCCAGGCCTCGGATGAAATGGCCCAGACGGTCTCGAAGGGCATGCGCTAGTTCCGGTGTATCCATGTTGAACAGGATGGGCTCGATCATGCGCGGGTTGGCCGCCGTGCTGCTGGTTCTCGCCTCGGCGCGTCTCGCCGCGGCCGAGGAGAAGCGGCTCCCCGTGCCGGCCGTCTCGATCCGCGCCGGCGAGCTGATCCGGGACGACATGATCACCGAGCGCGCCTTTGCGCCGAACGTGCTCGGGGTCGCCATGTTCATCGAAGGACGCCAGGTCCTGGTCGGCCGCATGGCACGCCGCGCGCTGCTCCCCGGCCAGCCGATCCCGACCAACTCGGTGGAGGATCCCTGGACGGTCGCGCGCGGTGCGATGGTCAAGGTCGTGGTCGAGGACAGCGGCCTGTCGATCGTGACCTACGGCGCAGCGATGCAGTCGGGCGCGCCCGGCGCGCTCATCCCGATACGAAACACCGATACGGGTGTGATCATCAGGGGCGTCGTTCAGCCGGACGGCACCGTCAAGGTCGTGGACGGGTCATGACCAGAGTCCTGCTCGCGCTCGTCCTGCTCGTTTCCGCCGTCAGCGCCCAGGCCGCCGTCCGCATCAAGGACATCGCGGACATCAAGGGATTGCGCGAAAACCAGATCGTCGGCTACGGCCTCGTCATCGGCCTGAACGGCACCGGCGACACGCTCCGCAATGCGCCGTTCACGGAGCAGTCCCTGCAATCGATGCTCGAGAACATGGGCATCAATGTCAGGAACGAGACCACCAGCACCAACAATCCGCCGCGGCCGACGACGCTGCGCACGCGCAACGTCGCGGCCGTGATGGTGACCGCGGACCTGCAGCCCTCGATCGGTGCCGGCGAGCGCATGGACGTGACGGTGTCGTCGCTCGGCGATGCGACCTCGCTGCTCGGCGGCACGCTGGTGATGACGTCGCTGCGCGCGGCGGACGGAGCGGTCTATGCAGTGGCGCAAGGCGCGGTCACGGTCGCCGGTTACAGCGTCGGAGGCCAGGCCCAGAACGTCAGCCAGGGCACGCCGACCGCGGGCCGTATCCCGAATGGCGCTCTGGTCGAGCGCGAAGTGCAGGGTAGTCTCCATGAAATGGAGTATCTTGTGCTGGAGCTCAAGAATCCTGACTTCGTCACCGCAACGCGAATCCTCGACGCCATCAATCGCTACGCGGGCGGACGCTACCGCGCGCAGATCGCCTTCGAGCGCGACTACCGCACCATCGTGCTGTCGAAGCCGCGCCACATCGGCCCGGTCCGCTTTCTCGCCGAAATCGGCGAGCTGACGGTCGAGCCGGACACGCCGGCGCGGGTGGTGATCAACGAGCGTACCGGCACGGTGGTGATCGGACGCGACGTACGGATATCGACTGTTGCCGTGACGCACGGCAATCTGACGGTCCGCGTCACCGAGCTTCCCGTGGTGTCGCAACCGGCGCCCTTCTCGAAAGGGCAGACGGTGGTCGTGCCCCAGACCGTGGTCGAGGCCAACGAGGCCGGATCGCAGGTGGCGATCCTGAGCGGCGTCGATCTCCAGCGCCTGGTGCGCGGCCTGAACCAGATCGGCCTGAAACCATCCGGCATCATCGCGATCCTCCAGGCGATCAAGACGGCCGGCGCCCTCCAGGCGGATGTCATCGTGCAATGACGCGTAAGCGCCGTGCAAGCTTGGTCGCTCAATGCTCTCTCGACCGAGAATCGCACGCGGACCGATGTTGAAGCTGGATCACAAAGCCAAACTCCTCCTCCTGGTCGCGGCCTCCGCGCTCGCGAGCGCTTCGCCCGTTCTGGCGCTGGATGAGGCCAAGCCGTCGAAGCCGCTCAACCTGCTGTCCTTCGCGCGCGCCCGCGCGCCTGGCCCGCAGAAGCCGATCTCATCGATCCCGAGCGACAATGCGTCGATGCGGGCGACCGCGTGGGCAGCCGAGGATTCGGGACCCGCGACCACCGGTGCCGTGCCGGCCTCCGAGAAGCCCGCGCCGGCACCCACAGCCGCGCCGCGACCGGCCAAGCCCGGCAGCGTCACGGCGCCGCCGAAGCCGGTGCCGCCCCAGGCCGCTGCAACCGCGGACAACGAGATCGCCCTGTTCTGCAGCAACGTCGCCGACCCCGCCGTCGATGCAAGGCTGGCTTGGCAGCTCAAGGAGCTGGAGAAGGCCGAGAACCAGCTTCGCGAGCGGATCGCCGAGGTCGAGGCCAAGCGCGCCGAATATGAGAAGTGGATGGCGTTGCGCGACGACTTCCTGAAGAAGGCCGAAGCGAGCGTCGTCGAGATCTACTCGCGCATGAAGCCGGACGCCGCCGCAACCCAGATCGCCGGGATGGCGGACGAGACGGCTGCGGCCGTGCTCGCAAAGCTCAGCCCGAGGAGCTCGAGCGCAATCTTCAACGAGATGGAGACGGGGCGCGCGGCGCACCTCGCCGATCTGCTCGGCGGGATGCGTCGCGTGGATGACGGAAAGACCAAATAGATGAAGAATCTGATCCTCATCCTCTCGCTGTTGTCGCTTGCGGGATGCGTCACTGATCCGGCCGAGGTCCTGACTGGCCCGCGATTGTCGCCGGTCGGGAGCGGCCTGAGGACGCAGGCCGATCCGATTCCCGTGACGCCCCGCATGCACTCGCCCGTCAGCTATCGCTCGACCTGGGACGACGGCACCGACCTCTACCGCGATCCCCGCGCCCGGCGCGTCGGCGACGTCGTGACGGTGATCATCTCGATGCAGGACAAGGCCAAGCTCGACAACAAGACGGGTCGCTCGCGCGATTCGCAGATCAAGTTCGGGCTCGACTGGCTGATGGACGTCGCGGGATGGCAGGACAAGGGCTCGACGAGCGCCAACCTCAACACCAACACCCAGATCAAGGGCAACGGACAGATCGACCGCACAGAGGATATCAAACTGTCGATCGCAGCCATCGTAACCGACGTGTTGCCGAACGGAAATATGATGATCAGCGGCTCGCAGGAGTTCAAGGTCAACACGGAAATGCGCGTGCTCAACGTCGGCGGCATCGTGCGTCCACGCGATATCTCGCGAACCAACACGATCTCCTACGAGAAGATCGCCGAGGCGCGCGTGGCCTATGGCGGTCGGGGAAATCTCTCGGACGTGCAGCAGCCTGGATGGGGACATCGGATCTATGACGCCGTGGCACCGTTCTGAGATGCGCGACCGTCGGGCCGCGTCACGAGGGCAGGGGACGTCATGCGCCTGATTGCGGCCATCGTGGTGTTGACCCTGATCGCGATCGGCGCGGGCGCGCTTGCCGGCCTGCATCTGTTTGCGGCCGCCGAGCGCGTCGCCGATGCGAAGAAAACCGCCACGCCGCCGCCTCTTGCCTCGAGCTACGCCGGCAGCGCGCGGCTCAGGAAGCTGTCGCCGATCGTGACCAATCTCGGCGCGCCGGCCAACAACTGGGCCCGCATCGAAGCCTCCATGGTGACCGACAGCATGAGCGACGAGGATGCCGGCATCCTGGCGGCCCATATCAGCGAGGACATCGTCACCTATCTAAGGTCGGCGACGGTGGCGCAGTTCGAGGGATCGCGCGGGCTTCAGCACCTGCGCGAGGACCTGACCGAACGCGCCAATATCCGCTCCTCGGGCAAGATCCGCGAATTGATCATTGAGACGTTGGTGATTCAGTGAAACTGAGAGTCCTGCTGCTTGCGTTGCTCCTGGTCGTGCTGCCCGAAGTGGCACTGGCCCAGATTCCGGACCTCAATTCGCTGCTGCCGCCGGGCAACGGCTCGACCAGCGGCCGGATCATCCAGTTGATGGCGGTGATCACGGTGCTGTCGGTGGCGCCGGGATTGCTCATCATGGTAACGAGCTTCACGCGATTTGCGGTGGCGCTGTCGTTCCTGCGGGCCGGTCTCGGCCTCCAGACCACGCCGGCCAATCTGGTGCTGATCAGCCTCGCGCTGTTCATGACCTTCTACGTGATGGCGCCGACCTTCGACCGCGCCTGGGAAACCGGCATCCAGCCGCTGATGAAGAACGAGATCTCGGAGGAAGAGGCCTATCTGAAGATCACCGATCCGTTCCGCGAATTCATGCTGGCTCATGTTCGCGACAAGGATCTGCAGACCTTCGAATCGCTCGCCGCGGAGAGCTTCCGCAGGAAATTCGACGACAAGCGCGTCGACATGCGCGTCATCATTCCGGCCTTCATGATTTCCGAGCTCAGACGTTCGTTCGAGATCGGATTTCTCATCATCCTGCCGTTTCTCGTCATCGACATGATCGTGGCGACGCTGACCATGTCGATGGGCATGATGATGATGCCGCCGACCATCCTCGCATTGCCGTTCAAGATGCTGTTCTTCGTGCTGATCGACGGCTGGAACCTGCTTGCCTCCGGGCTGGTGCGCTCGTTCTCGTAACGGCAACGAGCGCCAGAGGGAGCGTTATGGTTAGCGAGAAGTACCGGACTATGGTTAGCAATAGGTACTGTTAACCATCTGATTTACAGCGTAATTCAAGCCGATCTTAATCCGTGCGCAAGATTCGGCGTGCTAGCAATGCGTCACGGCGGGTTGGACCCCACCCACATCAGTCCAAAGGCATGATGCCGCCCCTCCGTACCGGTGAAAGCCCGGTATGTCCCCTCGTGAAAATGTAACGCGTACATAAAGGGACATTCGCAATGTCAAGCCTGCTTACGAACTCGACCGCCATGACCGCACTCCAGACCTTGCGGTCTGTGAGCTCGCAGCTCTCCACCACGCAGACCCGCATCTCCACCGGCCAGCGCGTCTCGACCGCTTCGGACAACGCTGCCTACTGGTCGATCGCGACCTCGATGCGCGCCGACAACGCCGCGCTCTCGGCGGTCTCCGACTCGCTCGGTCTGTCCGCCGCGACTGTCGACACCGAATATACCGCTCTGACCACGGTCATCGGCGACAAGGACTCCGGCCTGACCAAGCTCCAGTCCCTGCTGGTCGAAGCCAAGACCGCCGGTATCGACCGCAGCAAGATCCAGGCCGACGTCACCCAGATCCAGCAGCAGATGAAGGCGACAGCCAGTGCGGCGACCTTCAACGGCATCAACTGGCTGAGCACGTCCGCCACGACGCCGACGACCTTCAGCCTGGTGTCGTCGTACTCGCGTGTCGGCGGTACGCCCACCATCGGCTCCATCACCGTGACCACCGCGAACTACTCGCTCTACACCTCGACGCAGACCGGCATTCTCGACACGGCCGGTTCGACCGCTCCATCGATCAACACGATGAGCATCTCCGCGTTGACCGACTCGGCAGCTGACCAGACCACGCTCGATGGCTACATCGCGCAGGTCACCGCTGGCATCAACTCGGTGGCCTCGGCCGCCGCCAATCTCGGTGCCGTCAAGAACCGGCTCTCGACCAACACGGACTTCGTGAAGTCGCTGATGGACTCCGTGGACCGCGGTATCGGTCAGCTCGTCGACGCCGACATGAACCAGGAGTCCACCCGCCTGTCGGCCCTCCAGGTCCAGCAGCAGCTCGGCGTGCAGGCGCTCTCGATCGCCAACAACAGCAGCCAGAGCATCCTGTCGCTGTTCCGCTAAACCCCGAACCATCTGGGAAGGGCCGCGCTTCTTGCGAAGCGCGGCCCTTTTGTTTTGGCGTGACGCGCGCGCCGCAATTTCGGCCGCCTTGTTGCGGCAAAGACACAGAGCCACAAGCCCCGCACAAGCTTCGCGGGCTATCGTCGCCGTTACGACAGGTTGGGCCTTGACGCTTTTGCGCAGCCCAAAGGCATGACGCCGCCCTGCCGTACCGGTGTAAGTCCGGTATGTCCCCAAATTTAATTCAATCTCCAAAGGGACATCAAAATGGGTTCTAGCCTCCTCACCAACTCGTCTGCAATGACCGCGCTGCAGACCCTTCGCAACGTCAGCTCGCAGCTCGCGACCACGCAGAACCGGATCTCGACCGGTATGCGCGTCTCGACCGCCTCGGACAACGCTGCCTATTGGTCGATCGCGACGTCGATGCGCTCCGACAACGCCGCGCTTTCCGCGGTCTCCGACTCGCTCGGTCTGTCGGCTGCGACCGTCGACACCGAATATACCGCTCTGACCTCGGTCATCGGCGACAAGGACTCCGGCCTGACCAAGCTCCAGGCGCTGCTGGTCGAAGCCAAGACCGCCGGTATCGACCGCACCAAGATCCAGGCTGACATCACCCAGATCCAGCAGGACATGAAGCTCAAGGCCAGCTCGGCGACCTTCAACGGTATCAACTGGTTGAGCACGACGACCGGCACCACGCCGACGACGTTCAACCTGGTGTCGTCGTACTCGCGTGTCGGCGGTACGCCCACCATCGGCTCCATCACCGTGACGACCGCGAACTACTCGCTCTACACCTCGACGCAGACCGGCATTCTCGACACGGCCGGTTCGACCTCTCCGTCGATCAACACGATGAGCATCTCCGTGCTGACCGACTCGGCCGCGGACCAGACCACGCTCGATGGCTACATCGCGCAGGTCACCGCCGGGATCAACTCGGTGGCCTCGGCCGCCGCCAATCTCGGTGCCGTCAAGAACCGACTCGCGACCAACACGGAATTCGTCAAGACCCTGATGGACTCCGTGGACCGCGGTATCGGCCAGCTCGTCGACGCCGACATGAATGCGGAATCGACCCGCCTTCAGGCGCTCCAGACCCAGCAGCAGCTCGGTGTTCAGGCGCTCTCGATCGCCAACCAGAACAGCCAGAGCATCCTGTCGCTGTTCCGCTAAGCCACGGCTTCGAAAACGACCGTGCTCCTCAGGGAGCACGGTCTCCGCCGTGAGCGGCGGATCCGACGGCACACGACGTGCCCACATCGATTTTCTGAGGCCACATTCCAGGCAACACGCCGTCGCCGATCGCACCGCGATGCGACCGGCCGTCCGCTTGTCGCCGACCCGCGCAATTGCGTCACTCAGTCTCTTGTAAAATTGCAACGCCTCGCCGGCGAACCGACACATTCGTGGTCTCGCGCAACCTTCAGACAAGGTTGGCAGCAGAGTGTCCTCTACGTTCGCATTGGTATGAGGTCACATGCTGTTCAGTCGTGCGCAGATACAGCAACTGCTCAACAATCTGCTGGAGCTTGGGCCGCGACGCCTGATGGCCTTGGGATTGATCGGTTTCGCCGTTCTCGTCACCGTCGTGGGCGGCGCCTATTATCTGAGCCGGCCTGAATTCGAAACGCTCTATACCGGCCTTTCCCGCGAAGACGTGACACGCATGGGTGCAGCGCTGCGCGAGCAGAACATCACCTTCGACGTCAACACCGCCGGCGACGCGGTCTCGGTGCGTCCGAGCCAGACCATGCAGGCGCGGATGCTGCTCGCCGAGAAGGGGCTGCCGACCAGCGCCAATTCCGGCTACGAGCTGTTCGATAAGATCGGCTCGCTCGGTCTGACCTCATTCATGCAGGAGGTCACCAAGCTCCGGGCGCTCGAAGGCGAGATCGCCCGCACGGTGCAGTTGATGAAGGGCGTGAAGGCGGCGCGGGTGCACATCGTGATGCCGGTGCGCGGGTCGTTCCGCGCGACGCAGCAGCCGCCTTCGGCATCGGTCGTGCTGCGTACCGACGGCGCGATCGAGGCGCGCACGGCGCAGTCGATCCGTCATCTCGTCGCGGCGGCCATTCCGGGCATGAGTCGCGACAAGGTCACGGTGCTGGACGCCGACGGTTCGATGCTGCTTGCCGAAGAGGACGAGGCCACTGCCGCTCCGACCAAGATGGCGAGCCTGCAGAAGACGGTCGGCGGAATGGTTCAGGAGAACATCCGCAAGGCGCTGACGCCGTATCTGGGCCTCGACAATTTCGAAGTGAGCGTTGCATCGCAGCTCTCCACCGACAAGCGGCAGACCAACGAGACCGTCTACGATCCCGAAAGCCGCGCCGAGCGCTCGGTCCGGAACGTCCGCGAGAACGAGAAGTCACAGAACGCAGACCGTTCGCAGCCGACCACGGTGCAGCAAAATCTTCCCGACCAGCAGGTGAACGCCGGCGGCACCAAGAATTCCAGTGAAGACAAGACCCGCCGCGAGGACGTCACCAATTTCGAGGTCTCGTCCAAGACCACGACGACGGTGAGCGACGGCTATTCGGTGAAGAAGCTGTTCATTGCCGTGCTGGTCAACCGCGGGCGGCTCATTGCCGACCTCGGCGACAAGAGCAACCAGGCCATCGTCGACAGCAAGCTCGCCGAGATCAGCCAACTCGCGGCCACAGCCGGCGGCCTGGACAAGGCGCGCGGCGACCAGATCCAGGTGACGGCCGTCGATTTCATCGAAGGCTCGCGCGAACTGGCGCCGGTGCCGCCGATCAGCTTCGTCGAGATGATCAACAAGCAGCTCGGCAGCGTCATCAACGCGGTCACGATCCTGGCCGTAGCTTCGATGCTGGTGTGGTTCGGACTTCGTCCTGCGGTCAACGGCATTTTGACCCATCGCGCGGCGCAGGAGCAGACCGAGGCCGCGGAAGCCGCCCAGCTCGAGTCGGCCGCGGGCGCCCTTGCATTGGCGGATAACGAGGAGGCCGAGCTCAATCTGGTCGAAGACCTCGAAGGCAAGATGCAACGAACGCCGCAGAAGCGGTTGGAGCAGATCGTCCGTCTCGATCAGATGCAGGCGGCAGCGATCCTTAAAGACTGGATGCGACGCGAGGAGGCGGCATGAACGCGGCAATCGGAAAGCTCCTGACGCAGTTCGACGCGAACGGGCGGGTCAAATCGCCTCCGCCTCCACCGCCGCCTAAAATCCAGGATGTGCTGACGAGGCCGAAGGAAGCCCGGCGCGAGCCTCAGCCGCAGCCCCAGACCCATTCGCAACCGCAGCTTCAGTCGCCGCCTCCGGCGCCGAAGGCGGAAGCCCCGGCGGCCAATCTCCTGGACGATGCCTTTCGGCGCGGGCATGCGGCCGGCGTCGCGGAGGGCGAGTCCAGGATCGCCGAGGAACGCGTGCGCAGCGCGATCCGGCTCGGCGAAGAGCGGGCCAAGTGGTCCGACCAGCAGGCGGTGGCGGTCGTCAGCGGCTTCGACACGGCTTGCCGTGAAATCGAGACCAATATCGCGAGCTCCGTTGCGCGGATATTGTTGCCGTTCCTCGCCGACGCGGTCCGCGACAAGGCGATCGGGTCGCTGGTCGAGCAGATTGCGGCGCTAACCGGCAATTCGCCGGTGCCGGTGTTCAAGGTCACCGGCCCGAGCGAACTGCTCGACCTGGTGAAGACGCAGCTCGAGACGGCGCGGCGAACCGGCATCGAATATGAGGCCGCCGATACATTCGAGGTTCGCGTCGTAGCCGACCAGACCGTGATCGAGACGCAGATCACGGCCTGGAGCGAGCGCCTGAAAGAGGCGCGTCGGTAGTCCGTCATGAATGAGGTCAAGTCAGAACTCGTCATCATCCGCCGGCGGAGCGCCTTCGACGACGAGAAGCCGCACGGCGGCGTCTGGAAGATCGCCTATGCGGACTTCATGACCGCGATGATGGCGTTCTTCCTGGTGATGTGGCTGATCAATGCGCTCAACCAGGATCAGAAGCAGGTGGTCGCGAGCTATTTCAATCCGATCAAGCTCGCGGAGAACGCACCTGCCCCGAAGGGGCTGAAGGATCTCTCCAAGAAGGAGCCGTCGTCGTTCGACGGCCAGGACGGCAGGCGCCAGCCGGGAGGACCGAGCGAGGAACGTCGCGGTGACTCTCCGACGGCCGAGAAGCCGCCCTTCTACGAGGAGAAGGTCCTGTTCCGCGATCCCTATACGACACTCGCCGAGATCGCCAGCAGCGCGAACCAGGCCTCGGGCCAGCGGCGCGCCGGCGCTTTGACGTCCGCCGAAGAGGATGGCCTCAAAGGAGGCGACGCCTACCGCGATCCGTTCGATCCCGGCTATTGGAAGCTTGCGCCGCAGGCATCCAAGGATGCCGATCGCATCGTCGAGCCCAAGCCCGAGCCCAAGCCGAATGCGTCCGCGCGCGACACTGCGTCGGGCACAGGCGAGGGCGAGCCGCAGGCGCGCCGAGCCAGGCAGGACGATGCCGGCGGAAGCGTGGCTCCGAATGCCGACGCGCCGTCAGCAAGCCTGTCGCCTCTGCTGCCGCCGGGGCCCGCGCCATCGCAGGCCTCACGCGAAGGGAGCGCGCAGCCGGGCGCCCAGGCTGGTAATCAAGCCAATGCCGCCGCGCAGCCGCGTCCCAACGACACGGCGAAAGAATCCGAGCCGCGCGACGCGGCTCAGGCCCAGCAACTAGCGGTCAAGCAGCTTCAGTCGGCGATCGCCGACGCGCTGTCGGACGTCAAGGCTGGCGCCGGACCGGTGGCCGAGGTGCGTCAGGTTGAGGAAGGCCTGCTGATCAGCCTGACCGACGATGCCAACTTCGGCATGTTCGCGGTCGGCTCTGCTGAGCCGCGGCCCGAACTCATCCGTGTGATCGACAAGATCGGCCCGCTGCTGACGAAGCGTCCCGGCGTGATCATCGTCCGTGGCCACACCGACAATCGGCCGTACCGTTCGGAGACCTATGACAACTGGCGGCTGTCGACGGCCCGTGCACAGATGGCCTATTACATGCTGGTCCGCTCCGGCGTCGATGCGCAGCGGATCGAGCATGTCGAGGGGTATGCCGATCGGCGGCCGAAACTTCAAAACGATCCCGCGGCCGCGCAGAATCGCCGAATCGAGATCATGGTCCGGGAGAAGCGTCCTTGATCAGGCCTCTTCTCCGCGCCGCGCTGCTGATGCTGCTGCCGTTCACGGTGGCAGGCGCATTCGCCGAGCCGGCACCGATGCCGCCCCCGCCGGCATCGGCATCGGGCGAGCCATACGAGCTCGTTCGGGCGTTGCAGGCCGTGCAGGACGGCATCGCCAACGGCGATACCGCGGCGCACGGCAGCCACAGCGCATTGATCCGGCAGATCGGCGAAAAATTTCTCGCCGCCGATCCGGGCGTGTGGAGTAATTCGCAGAACGGCCAGGCCGCTGTCATCTACCTGCTCAGCGGCGGCGCGCCGCAAATCGTCCGCAAGCTGCCGCGCGACAAGTTGAACGTCGACGGACGGCTGTTCGATGGCGCGCTTGCCTATGTCGAGGGTCGTCAGGACGAAGCGCGCGAACTTCTCAAGGACGTCAAGCCGCGGACGGTTCCGGCGGGCCTGGGCGGGCAGCTCGCGCTGGTCCAGGGCGCGCTGTTCGCACGCGCCGAGGCATCGCTTGCAATCGAGCGTCTGGATGACGCGCGCCTGCTCTTGCCGGGCACATTGGTGGAGGAGGCCGCGCTGCGGCGCGAGATCCTGCTGGTCGGGCAAGCCGAGGATTTCGACAAGTTCGAGTTCCTGACGCTGGCCTATATCAGGCACTACCACAACTCTGTCTATGCCGGGGACTTCTGGCAGCGCTTTGCGACCGGCCTGACGCAGTCAAGCCTCGCGCTCGACGAACGTCGGTTTGCGCGGATCACCACCCTGCTGGAGCAGATCGATCGCGCGAGCCGCCTCAAGCTCTATCTCGTGATCGCGCGGACCGCGATGGTGCGCGGAGGGCTGGCCGTGACCCGGCTTGCCGGCGAGCGTGCCCTGACGCTCAGCGCCGATGCCTCGGCGGAGCGCGAGCGGGCGCATTTGTTCCGCGGCGTGTCGCGGGCGCTCGCCGGCGAATATGACGGCGGTCTCGCCGAGTTGAAGGCGCTCGACCGGTCGAAGCTGCCCGAGCGCGACATTCCCTTTCTCAATGCAACGGTGCAGCTCGCACTCGACGTCCGCAAGCCGTTCGCTGGCGGATCCTCCGCCGCAGCCGACAAGCCTCCGGTCACGCCGGCGCGTCTCGATCTCGCGTCGTCGACCGCAACGCTTACGCGCGCGCAGAAGCAGCTCGGCGAGCTCGAACTTCTCACCAGGGATCGCCGTCCATGACGAAGCTCAGTGGAACCTCCGGACAGGTCTTTTCGAGTCTCGCCGAAAGCCTCAACATGCGGGGCACATCGCGCTCCGGCAAGAGCGCCGGAGCGAAAGCGCAGGCGGACTCCTCCTTCAACGATCTGCTGCACACCGTCTCGAGTCTCGCGAAGCGGGCGCTCAACGACGAAGGCGGCGACACGGCGGTGAAAGCCGGAACGCTGCGGACGCGCCTGGCGCACCAGAGCGGGAAGGACGACGCCAACGACGAGACGGTGCACGACCGTGCCGCGGCAGTCGAAGAGCCCGGATCCAGCGAGAAACCCACCGAGAAATCGTCCGGGAAACATGGATTCCTCGATCCTACCGAGCAGGCCGACGTCCAGAGCCGATCGAGCATTGCCGGCATCATGGGGCAGGAGATCGTCGCCGGGCCGCCGGTCGTGATGCCGCAGATGCAAGCACCGACCGGCGACAAGAAGGATGCGTCCGGGCGCGACGAGCGGTCTTCCACGACAAAGCGCGACGTTCAGGCCATGGGCACGGCGAAGGCGACGACAGCCGAGCCCGCGTCTCCCGCGGCTCCAACCGCCGCGCATTCGCAGGCCGCGGCGTTGCACGCGACGACTGCCGACCAGGCGACATCGCCGCAAGGCAGTGAGCCGCCGCTGAAGGCAACGGCACCCGGCTTCGAGGCCATCGCGGCCAATGTCGAGCGTGCCGCCAAGGCTTCGGCGCGGGACGCATTGCCCGAGACGACCAAGGTCACCGTGGTCCAGCAAGAGACCCATCTGCCGCCGGCGCAGTTCAACGCTCCGCAGCAGGTTGCCAACGCCGTTGTCGCCGAGCTGAAAGAAGCTCCGGCACCGACGGCGTCCGCAGCTGCGGATCTTGCCGCGTCCCAAGCCAATGCGCCCGATCAGCCGCTCAAGATCCTGACCATCAATCTCGAGCCGCCCGCGCTCGGCAATGTCACCGTGCGCCTTCGTCTGGTCGGCAACGAGGTGTCCGTCCACCTCGCCGCCGCGCGCAAGGACACGAGCCAGATGCTGGACCAGCAACGCGATTCGATCCGCGACCTCATGCAGTCGGCGGGCTACGTCGCCGACATTGCGCCCGTTCAGCACGGCTCGCTGGATGGATTCCAGAGCGGCTCCGGCCAGTCGCAGCCGCAGCTTTCGGGCCAGCAGCAGCCATCGTCGCAGTCGCAAGGCACGTTCGACGGTACGAGCAATTCGTCGGGACAAGCCGACGGCGGCGCCAAGCAGGCCCGACAGGAGCGCCCGTCCAACCAGGAGACGCGTCATGATCAGGACGTGGGGCCGCAGATTCGTCGCGGCCCTGTTTATCTGTAACGCCGGCGCCGCGACAGCTGCGACCGACAATTCGCGCCCGTGCGAGCGCGAGATGGCGCGTGCGTCCCAGCAGCACGGAATTCCGCTCGGCATTCTCTACGCGGTCGGCCTGACCGAGACCGGGCGGCGCGGCGCACTTTACCCTTACGCGCTCGGCGCCGACGGACAGACCGTATTCGCCAAGGACATGAACGACGCGATCGCCAACTTCGAAGCCATGCGAGCTAGGGGAATCAAGCTGATCGACCTCGGCTGCATGCAGATCAACCATTATTATCACGGCGACAAATTCGCCTCGGTCCGGGCGATGTTCGATCCCGCTGGGAATGTCGACTACGCCGCGCGCTTCCTGAAGGAGCTGAAGCAGCGCGAGGGTAGCTGGACCATGGCAGTCGCCCGCTACAATGCAGGCCCCAACAACCAGCCGGCCCAGAAGCGCTACGTCTGCCACATCGTCGCGCATCTCGTCTCGAGCGGCTTCGGCGCGTGGACCGACAAGGCGCGCTCGTTCTGTCAGCCCAAGACGGGCTGACGACATGAAGTTGTGCATGGTTCCTTTCCATCAGCCCCGCGCAAGCAAAACCCATCATTGTAATTACAACCTACTTAAGGAGCCCAATCCATGAGCCTCTATGGCATTATGCGTACCGGCGTTTCCGGGATGGCCGCGCAGTCCAACAAGCTGTCGACGGTTTCGGACAACATCGCGAACGTCAACACCACCGGCTACAAGCGGGCTTCGACCGAATTCTCCTCGCTGATCCTGAAGAGCGGCTCCGGCAATTACGATTCCGGCGCCGTCGAGACCACCGTCCGCTACGCCATCAGCGATGCCGGACATACGCAATTCACCACATCGAGCACGGATCTTGCCGTTCAAGGCAACGGCTTCTTCGTGGTGTCCGACGCCACCAACACGCAGCAGTTCCTGACGCGGGCCGGCTCGTTCGTCCCGGACAGCCAGGGCAATCTGGTCAATGCGGCCGGCTACTACCTCCTCGGCCAGCCGGGTAAGGTGACTAATTTCTCGCAGAACAGCCTGTCGGGAATGCAGATCGTGAACATCGCCCAGGTCTCGCAGGTGCCCGTGCCATCGACGGCGGGAACGCTCACCACCGGCAATCTGGATCCGACGGCAGCACTCATTGCCGGTCCGCCTGGCCCGGGCGCGTACTCGTCGAAAAGCTCGATCGTGGCCTACGACAATATCGGCCAGCCCGTTAAGGTCGATCTCTATATGTCCCATACCGCGACAGCGGCGGGCTTGGACACCTGGCAAATCCAAGCCTACAACTCGACGACGGGCGCTACGCTCGGCGCGACCGGCACTTATACCTTCGACACGACGACGGCCGGAAAGGGCGCGCTGGCCGCAGCGAGCGCCACGACGCTTGCATTTCCGGTCACCGGCGGCGCGACCGTGACCCTCGACTTGTCGAACATGACGCAGGTCGGCACCAACTTCAGCTTCAAGGCCACTGTCAACGGTAGCGTTCCGTCGGCCATCGATAAGGTCGACGTTGACCAGAACGGATACGTGACCGCCGTGCTCAAGAACGGTCAGCAGCTGACGCTCTACACGCTCATGCTCGCCGACGTGGCGAGCCCCGATAATCTGACGCCCGAGCCGGGCAACGTCTATTCGACCAACCAGAATTCGGGCAACGCCCAGGCCGCGAATGCCGGCACTGGCGGGCTTGGCACGATCCAGTCTGAGGCGCTCGAAGACTCCAACGTCGATCTCGCGGACGAGCTCACCGGGATGATCGAGGCACAGCGTGGCTTCACCGCTAACTCGAAATCGTTCCAGACCGGCGCCGACCTGCTCGACGTCGTCGTCAACCTGAAGCGCTGAATCCTTCCGCACTCGTCCCGGCCAAGAGTAGACCATGTCCCTTACCGCTGCTCTCGACTCCGCTCGCGCATCGCTCATGGCGTCGGGCATCCAGTCGTCGACGATCTCGCGCAACATCGCCGGTGCCAGTGCCGCCGGCTATTCGCGCAAGATCGCCGTATTGGACAATTTCCCCGGGGCCGGCGTTTACGTGGCGGCGATCCAGCGCGCCGCCAGCTCGGGGCTCTACGACAATGTCTTGACCGCAACCTCGACGTCGGCCAAGCAGAGCGCGATTTTTGACGGTCTCCAGAAGATCGCATCTGCCACGGTGGACGATCCGGAACTCGACCAGTCGCCGACGGCGCAGCTCAATGCGCTGAAGAAGGCGCTCCAGCAATATGCCAACGCCCCGGACAACACCACGCTGGCGCAGGCAGCGGTGACGTCCGCCAAGGACATGGCGACCGCGCTCAATCAGGCGACTCTGACCGTGCAGTCGGCCCGTGAGGGCGCGGATGCCGACATGCAAACGTCGGTTCAAAACATCAATCGGTTGCTCTCCCAGTTCCAGACCGTCAACACCGCGATCGTGAAGGGGACGATCTCCGGCGACGACATCACGGACTACCTCGACCAGCGCGACAGCATCGTCTCGCAGATGTCGCAGGAGGTCGGGGTCTCGATGTCGCTCCGTCCCAACGGCGACGCGGCGCTCTATACCGACAGCGGCGTCGTGCTGTTCGACAAGATAGCGCGCACGGTGAGCTTTGCGCCGACGAACGCCTATACGGCCGGCACCACCGGCAATGCCGTCTATATCGACGGTGTTCCGGTGACCGGCGCCAATTCCGTGATGCCGCTCAAGTCCGGCAAGCTTGCTGGCCTCGCGCAGCTGCGCGACAATGACACGGTTACTTACCAGAGCCAGCTCGACGAAATCGCGCGCGGCCTGGTCGACGCCTTCAAGGAAAGTGACCAGTCGCCTGTTCCAACGCTGCCCGACGTCCCCGGTCTCTTCACCTATCCCGGCGCGCCGGCAATGCCGGCGAGCGCCACCGTCTTGGTGGGCCTCGCTGGTACGATTTCCGTTGCTGCATCGGTCGATCCGGCCCAGGGCGGCAATCCTAATCTGCTGCGCGACGGTGCGATCAGCGGCAACGTCGCATACCAATACAATACCGCCGGCAATGGCGGTTACTCGACCCGGCTGCAGCAGCTCATCGGCGCCATGGATGCGTCGCAGCCGTTCGATGCAACCACGCAAGGCAAGCCGAACGGCAGCTTGATCGACTTCGCGTCGTCATCGGCGAGCTGGATCGAAAACCAGCGCAAGACCGCCGACTCCAACGTCACCTACCAGAAAACGCTGCTCGACCGCAGCACCGCGGCGCTGTCGAACGTCAGCGGCGTCAACATGGACGACGAGATGTCGTTGATGCTCCAGGTCGAACGCACCTATTCGGCCTCGTCGAAGATCATCTCGACCGTCGACGAAATGTTGCAGAGCCTGCTGGCTGCCGTGGGAAATTAAGTCATGATGAGCGCGAACTACATCTCGACCTTGATGCTGTCGTCGTCGTTGAGGTCCTCGATCACCAACAATCAGGCCGCGCTGGCCAAGGCCTCGAAGGAAGCCACCACCGGCCGCTTCGCCGATGTCGGCCTCGAGCTTGGCGCCACGACGGGAGGCGACGTCACCCTGCGGGCGGATTTGAGCTTCGCCGATCAGCTCGTCGACACCAACGGGCTGGTCTCCGGACGCCTGGACATCACGCAGAGCCGGATCACCCAGCTTGGTTCGACCGCAACGGACTTCCTCAAGGACCTGATCGCGGCGCGCAGCACCGACGGCGGCGGGCGGATCATCCTGCCGCCTGCGTCCTCCAACCTCCAGGATCTGATTGGCGCGCTGAACGTCTCCTATAACGGCTCGTCTCTCTTCGCGGGCATCAACACGCAGAACACGCCGATCACGGCCTACACCGCGGGCTCGGCCAGCAAGAACCAGGTCGATGCCGACTTCCTTGCGACCTTCGGCTTCTCGCAATCATCGCCCAGCGTGAACACCATCACCCCGGCCCAGATGCAGACCTTCCTCGACACCACCTTGGATGCCGAGTTCGCGAGCCCGGCCTGGAACACCAATTGGTCATCGGCGACCGACCAGGTCATGCAAAGCCGTATCTCCACGACCGAGATCGCCGATACCTCCGTCAGCGCCAATCAGACTGGCTTCCGTAAGCTCGCCGAGGCCTACACCATGATGGCGGATCTCGGGAACGCGAACCTGGACCAAGCGACGTTCCAGGTCGTCGTGGACAAGGCCATCGGCCTTGTCGGGAACGCCATCACTGACCTTGCGACCCTCGGCGGCGACATCGGTACGGTCCAGCAGCGGATCACCTCCGCAACCGACAAGCTGAAGACGCAGCAGGACATTCTGAACAATCAGATCGTCGGCATAGAGAAGGTCGATCCGACGGAAGCGTCGGTCAGAGTCAATACCTTGCAGACGCAGATCCAGACGGCACTTGCGCTCACCTCGCAGCTCCAGAAGATCAGCCTCATCAACTATCTCTGAGTCCAGCTCCTTCGTAAGGTGCGTAACCCTTGTCTTGTTGTTCGGTCTCCTGCGCAGAGTTGTCCTGATGACGTTTGAAGCCTATGAATCGGTCGTCGACGAGAGCGGCTATGAGGCGCGGGGCCGCGAGCGGCAGGCGCTCAGCCTCGGCATCGACCGGCTCGAGCGGATCCAGGAGGACCGCTTCAGCCTCGAGGATCTGGTCGAGAGCCTGCTCTATGTGCGGCGGCTGTGGACGATCTTCATCGAGGATCTCGCGCATCCGGAAAACGGGCTTCCGGAAAAGCTGCGCGCCGACATCATCTCGATCGGGCTGTGGGTGGTCAAGGAAGCCGACCGCCTTCGCGAAGAAAAGTCGAATGACGTGCTCCAGCTCATCGAAATCAACCGCCTGATCCGAGACGCACTTTGATGAAGATATCCTTGCGTGCAGGCGAACGGGTCTACATCAACGGCGCGGTGCTGCGCGTGGACCGCAAGGTCTCCGTCGAGCTCGTCAATGACGTGATGTTCCTGCTCGAAGGGCAGATCATGCAGGCCTCCGACGCCACAACGGCGCTGCGGCAGCTCTATTTCATCGTCCAGCTCATGCTGATGAATCCGACCGATGTTCGGGATGCCTCGGCCCTCTACGGGCAGCATCATGCCGCTCTGCTCGCCGTGTGCGAGAGCCAGGAGATGCTGGCCGGGCTTGGTGCGGTCGACGACCTGGTCGGGGCGAGCCGTTACTTCGAGGCGCTCAAGCGGATCCGGGCACTGTTTCCGGTGGAGCAGGCCATCCTGGCCGGCGCCAAGATCGATTCCCCATTCGAGGCTGCCTGACAGCGGAGAGCGATATGAACGTCACCAGCGCGACCGATAGCACCAGCAAGTCGACCAGCACGACGACGACGACCTCGAGCACCGGCGTCGATTACAACACATTTCTTCAGCTCCTCGTCGCGGAGATGAAGAATCAGGATCCGACCAATCCGATGGATACCTCGCAATATATGAGCCAGTTTGCGCAGCTCTCGTCGGTCGAGCAGGCGATGCAGACCAATACCAAGCTCGACGCTCTGCTGTCTTCGCAATCGCTGTCGCAGGCCAATGGACTGATCGGAAAGACCGTCAGCTTCACGGACTCGACCGGAGCGAGCTTCAGCGGCAAGGTCGCTTCGGTCTCCATCAACAGCGACGGCTCCATCGCGACACTCGACAACGGTACCAAAGTCGCGATCGGCCCCGGTCTCACGATCAGCCAGTCATGAACGAACGGGATGCCCTCGACATCGTCCAGGCGGCGATCTGGACCATCATCGTCGCCTCCGGGCCTGCCGTCGGTGCCGCGATGCTGGTCGGCACCATCATCGCGCTGGTCCAGGCTCTGACCCAGATCCAGGAGGTGACGCTGACCTTCGTTCCGAAGATCATCGTCATTCTCGTGGTCGTCGCCATCTCCGGCTCCTTCATCGGAGCCCATCTCTCCACCTTCACCGAGATGGTCTATTCGCACATCGAGCGCGGCTTCTGATCCGGGCGGTCCCGGCCGCCTCTGCCACCACCCCCGCGTAAGCTTTGCACGGCAGATTACGGACCGGATCCTCTGCCGGTGACCCATGTCCGATACGTTAGCTGCTAGCCTGCCGACCCCGCGACGATTGGGCGCCGACGCCTTTTTCGCAGGCGGCATCGTGGCCATGCTCACGATCCTGTTCCTGCCGATACCGCCGATCCTGATCGATCTCGGCCTCGCATTCTCGATCGCGCTGTCGGCGCTGATCCTGATGGTCGCGCTGTGGATCCAGCGGCCGCTCGACTTCTCGGCCTTCCCGACCGTGCTCCTGATCGCGACGATCCTGCGGCTTGCGCTCAACGTCGCAACGACCCGTCTCATCCTGTCGCGCGGCGGGGAGGGGGAAAACGCCGCGGGCCACGTCGTTGCCGGTTTCTCGAAGTTCGTCATGGGCGGCGACTTCGTCATCGGCCTGATCATCTTCGCGATTCTGGTCACGGTGAACTTCGTCGTGATCACCAAGGGCGCGACGCGTATCGCCGAAGTCGGCGCCCGCTTCACCCTGGATGCGATCCCGGGCAAGCAGATGGCGATCGACGCGGATCTGTCCGCGGGCCTGATCGACGACAAGGAAGCCCAGCGCCGGCGGCGCGAGCTGGAAGAGGAGAGCGCGTTCTTCGGCGCCATGGACGGTGCCTCGAAATTCGTCCGCGGCGACGCCGTCGCCGGCCTGATCATCACCGCGATCAACATTTTCGGCGGTATCATCATCGGCGTGACGCATCACGGATTGACGCTGGCACGCGCCGCCGACGTCTACACCAAGCTCTCCGTGGGCGACGGTCTGGTAACGCAGATGCCCGCGCTGATCGTGTCGCTGTCGGCGGGCCTGCTCGTCTCGAAGGGCGGCACCAGAGGTTCGGCCGAGCAGGCGGTGTTGCGGCAGCTCGGCGGCTATCCGCGCGCGGTGTCGGCCGCCGCGCTGATGATGTTCGTGCTCGCCTTGATGCCGGGGCTGCCGACGGCGCCCTTCCTGCTGCTCGGCGGCGTCATGGCCTTCGTCGGATACTCGCTGCCGAGGCGGCAGGCAGCCCTGAAGCAGAAGGAAGATGCGCGCAAGGCCGACGAACGCGCCCAGGTCGATGCCAAGGAGTCCGTCAAGGAATCGCTCAAGACCGCGGAGGTCGAGCTGGCGCTCGGCGGCCACCTCTCGGTCCATCTGCTGGGCTCGCGCAACGAGCTGGCGCACCGCGTGGCCAAGATCCGCAAGAAGTTCGCCAAGCAGTACGGCTTCGTGGTTCCCGAGATCAAGCTCACCGACAATTTGTCGATCGATCCCAAGGGATACCAGATCCGGATCCACGACACCCGCGTTGCCCAGGGCGAGCTCAGGCTTGGCGAAGTGCTGGTGCTGGTCGACAAGGATGGCAAGCCCGACGTTCCCGGCGAAGAGGTGATCGAGCCGGCCTTTGGCATGAAGGCGCTGTGGGTGACGGACGCGTTCACCGACGAGGTCAAGCGCCAGGGCTGCAAGCCGGTCGACAATCTATCGGTGCTGCTCACGCATCTGAGCGAAGTGATCAGGGCCAACCTCGCCCAGCTCCTGTCCTACAAGGACATGCGCGGCCTGCTCGACCGGCTCGATCCCGAATACAAGCGCCTGGTCGAGGATCTCTGCCCGTCGCAGATATCGTATTCGGGGCTGCTGGCGATCCTGAAGATCCTGCTGGCCGAGCGCGTGTCGATCCGCAATCTCCATCTGATCCTCGAAGCCATCGCCGAGATCGCGCCCCATGTGCGGCGCTCCGAGCAGGTGGCCGAGCACGTGCGTACGCGCCTTGCCCAGCAGATTTGCGGCGATCTCTCCGACAACGGCGTGCTCAACGTCGTCCGTCTCGGCAACCGTTGGGACCTGGCGTTCCACCAGAGCCTGAAGCGCGACGCCAAGGGCGACGTCGTCGAATTCGACGCCGATCCGCGCCTGATCGAGCAGTTTGCGACCGAAGCCAGCGCCGCGATCCGCAAGTTCACCGAGAACGGCACCAGCGTGGTGCTGGCGGTGACCCCGGAAGCGCGTCCCTACGTCCGGATGATCCTGGAACGGGTCTTTCCGACCCTGCCGATCCTGTCGCATGTCGAGGTCGCGCGCAGCACCGAGATCAGGGCACTCGGAGCCATATCGTGATCAGCGGCCTCACCGACAGCGTGCTGGTGACGTTCATCGTGTTCTGCCGCATCGGTGCCTGCCTGATGCTGGTGCCCGGCTATTCCAGCGTCAACGTTCCGGCCCAGGTCCGCTTGTTCGTCGCGCTCGTCACGACGTTTGCGCTGACGCCGATCCTGATTGCTGTCCTGAAACCTCTCACGGACAACGCGGCGCCGCTGACCCTCGTGCTGCTGATCTGTTCCGAGTTCGTGGTCGGCAGCGTCATCGGCCTTGGCGGTCGCGTGTTCTTTCTTGCGCTCCAGACCATGGCCACCGTGATGGCCAGTGCAATCGGGCTGAGCAACATCCCGGGGACGCCGGTCGGCGACACCGATCCGGCGCCGGCCCTGGTGCCGCTGATCATGACATCCGTCACCACGCTGTTCTTCATGACCGACCAGCACTGGCAGGTCCTGCGCGGGCTGATGAACTCCTACGACGTCTGGCATCCGGGCGACCGGCTCGGCGGCAGCATGCCGCTCGACCAGCTCGTCGGCCGGCTGTCGGAGGCCTTCGTGCTGACGCTGCGGATCGCCAGCCCTTTCATCGTCTATTCGGTGGTCGTCAACCTGGCGGTCGGCCTGATCAACAAGCTGACGCCGGCGATTCCGGTCTATTTCATCTCCGTGCCCTTTGTGCTGTTCGGCGGCTTCCTGCTGCTCTACCTCACCAGCGACGAGCTCCTGACGCAATTCATGCTCGGCGTCTCGTCGTGGCTGGCGGAGTGATCGGTCATGACGTCGCGCGCGGACAAGCTCGGCCGGATGGTCTCGCTGGTGAAGCTCCAGCTCCGGCTGTCAGAGTGGCAGCTCGCGCATCTGCGGCAGCAGGAGCGCAGCTTGCACGACGAGCAGGAATGGCTGGTCGGAACTCTCAACGAGGGCAAGCCGCCGGCGGGATCATCGAGCGAATCGATCGCGCGGCGTCTGACCAGAACCAGCGTCGGCGCGCGCGCGATTCAGGCGCAGGCCTCGCAGCAGCTCGACCAGGTTCGCGCGGAGAGCCGCCGTGTGAAGCAGTTCGAGCAGGTCGGGAAGGCGGCGCTCGCGGACAAGCTTCGCGACGCCGAGAAGCGATCGCTCGAGGAGATGACGGGAACAAGCCTCACCGTGCGCGAGTGGACGCCACGGCCAGCCAACCGGACCAAGACATGATCGTGACAGCGACACCCGACCTCGTCCTCGACGTCCTCGACGCTGCCGATCCCGTGACGCAGCGCGCGGCCACCGCGAAGCTCGACGCGTTGAAATCATCGGACGCGGATTTCGCCGCCACGATGGACGCGGAGGCCGGCAAGGCGAAGGCCAAGACGGCTGCTGCCGATCAATCCGCGACGAAGGTTTCGGAACCGCAGTCGGGTGCGGTGAACGGGGCGCCGGTGCAAGTGATCAAGGCGCCGGCATCCGGCGAGGTGTACCGCAAGTTCGAAGCCTTCATCCTCCAGACCTTCGTCGAGACGATGTTACCGAAGGAGTCGGAGGAGGTCTTTGGAAAGGGCACGGCGGGCGGCGTCTGGAAGTCGATGCTGGCGGAGCAACTTGGTGCGCAGTTGGCAAAGGGCAAGGGCATTGGCATTGCCAAGCAGCTTGCTGCCGCGCATCCGGCGGGACCGGACGCTACGGGCAAGGCCGGATGATGATTCGGGAATGGGTGACAGAAGTTGAAGGGTGAATTTCCTATGCAGGCACAAGAAGGCGCGGCGGCCATGGTGATGGAGCAGCCGGCCATGGACACCGAGGCGATGACGACGGCGGCCGTGTCGGGGGATGCCCTGTTGCCCGTGCTGCTGCCGAATGTCGGTGGCGAGGTGACGAACGACGGTGCGGACGCAGCGAGATCGGACGAGGTGCGCGGCCTGTTGGCTGCGATCCGCCGGCTCGAAGGCATCGTCGAAGAGGAGACGGCCGCGCTCGCGACGGGCAAGAAGATCGACTTCGACGAGTTCAGCGCCCGGAAGAGCCGGAGCATGCTGGAATTCGTCCGCCTGATGCGGGCACGAATGCATCTCGGCGGCGAGGTCGAGATCACCGAGGAGGTCCAGCGGCTGCGCGAGAAGCTCGAGCGGAACCGTTCCATCCTCGAAATGCACTACGATGCGGTGCGCGAGGTTGCGACCATCATCGTCAGGGCCATCAAGGACGCCGAGTCGGACGGCACCTATACCGGTCGCGCAGCACAGGACGGAAAATGATCAGACTCGTTCTGGCCGGGCTCTGGGTATGCATCCTCACCGCGGGAACGAGCTATGCCGTGGCCTATTGGAAGGAAAATGGCAGCCTGCTGCCGGCAAAGGACGAATATCTTGACGGGCTGCAGTACCAGAAGACGCGGGCGCTGAGCGTGCCGATGGTCGAGAATGGCAACGTGCAGGGCTACATCGTCGCGCGCTTCGTCTATACCGTAGAGGCGCGGACCATGCACCAGCTCAACGTTCCGCCCGAGCCGTTCGTCGTCGATGAAGCCTTCCGCAGGATCTATGCCGACGACCGCCTCGATTTCAGAAAGCTTGCCCGTTACGACCTCTCCATCCTCACGACGGCCATCAAGCAGCGTGTCAACGAGCGAATGCAGGCCGAAGTCGTCCAGGACGTCCTTGTCGAGGACTTCAATTACGTGTCGAAGGAAGAATTCCAGCAGAAGCCCTAGGGTATTACCGGTTCTGATTGAATCAGAAGCGAGCCTCTAGAATTATACTTACACGCGAGCCGCAGCGCCGGGACTGCCGCGCTCTATTCGCCGTTGACGTCGCAGAAACTACAACGGCCTCTGCGAAGGTGGTTCGCAGAGGCCGTTGTCGGTTTCGTGGCAGCGCGCTGCCGATCAGTTTCCGGCCGGATACGCCACTGGGGCGGTATGCGCCCTGTTCAGCAGGATGCCGACTTCGTCGAGCTCCTGCATCGGCACGTCGATAGTCTCGCCGGCCGGGATGTCGAGGCGGTATCCGACGTAACGCCGGGCCACGATTGCATCGAAGCCGAGGCGGTCGCGGAGCTTCTTGCGCAGTTTGCTGACGTGGCTCTCGATCACGCTCTCGTCGAATGTCGCTTCGAAGATGCCGTAGACCGCGTTGAAGATCTGCGTCTTGGTGACCCACTTGCCGTGGTTGCTGACCATATATTCGAGAATGCGCAGTTCGCGGCGGGGCAGGGTGAGGGCGTGGCCAGCGATCTCGGGGTCACGTCCGTTGAAGAAGACCTGGATCCTGGTCTCGCAGGGCCTCGGCAATTCCCCGACCCGGCGGCGCGCAATCGCGGCCGTTCGGGCGAGGATCTCGCGGAGGTGAATCGGCACGTGGACGACGTCATCGACGCCCGATTCGAAGAGCTCCAGGGTGTTCTTGAGCATCTTCTGGCCGCTCATGGCGATGATCGGCGCCGAGGAGCGCTTGCGCATTGCCCGCGGCAGGCTTCCGCGGGTGTCGCAATCCCCGAGGAGGAAGGCGTCCACCGCGGCCAGATCCGATTCACTCGCAGATTGCAGCCAGTCCCAGAATTCTCCGGAGGAGAAGCCGATCGACGATACACCTTCGCGAACGAGCCCTCCGACATAGCTGTTCGTGACGCTCTCGCGATCATCAACGATAATATACATCAGTTTTTCGCCCCTGTTTCGCACTTGTTACGGCCGGTTGTTTGTTGTGATGCCCGGCTCGGCAACTGTGCTGTTTGACGATATTCCTTCCCGCGAACCGTTATTATGGTTTATTCGCGGGCAGCCCTACGCATTCAGTGCCTGCGTCTCGCAGGCCTGCTACTTCGACTCGATACTGAACGCTTACTGCGTGAGGCTCGGCGGGTGTCTTGCGGATCACCTCGCGGAGCGGATTGAGAAAGCGACCTAGAACAGTTGCGCCAAGTTGCTCATGCGTCCGAACGCCACTGTACTGTGTCGATCTCCTCGCCAACTGGCGAGAATCACTTGAGTAGGACCGTAACAATTGCCGATTTCCGATCAAGCGTGCGCAACTAAGCGTTTGCTACACGTGCTTGATGCTGTTGATTCGGTTCGAGTTGTTTCTTGGTATATTCAATCGCATCAGTTGATTTGGAATTCGAACTAGTTTTGCACCCTGGCGGTTCTAAAGTTCCGCATCCCCGTATGATTACAGCCATTTTGGATGGTGCTGCGCTTCATGCAAGTTGATGGATTTTCAACCCGGGATTGACTCCCGTGATCATCTTTCCACATGCGACAATTCGACTCATGTATGGCGAGGCGCCTCCAGCTTGGCGAAATCTTGGCGAGGGTGTGTCTTTCGAGTCGCACTCTCGCCACGTGCGTGACGCGTTTGACTCATGTGACGTCGCATCGCGCGTGATGAAAAGTTTTCGATGCGCACGTTTCAGGCAAGCTTCGGCAAATAATGTCACCGTTCGACAGATCGAACCGAACGGAGCATTCTCGCATGTTGTCCGATGGACAAGCTCGTCCCAACGCGACCGCCGATGTTTCCGCAGCGGCGAAACCGGCTGCGGCGATGCGCGATGCCAGAGACAATGCGGCGCCGACGGCCAAGCCTTTTGCAAATACCAAAGCTGCTGTGAACACCAAACCTGCTGCGAACACCAAGCCTGCGTCGGCAGCAGCGAGCGATGAAACTCTGGCGAAAGAGGCGCTCGAGGGCCTCAAGCGTATTCGCGCCAAGGCGCGCCTCGACAAGATGGCAATCCACAAGCCTACGCCGACCGTGATCAAGCCGGCCGTAATCGTGGCCAAGCCGCCGCCGCCGCGTCCGACATGGGTCGCGCCGCTCGCGACATTGGCGGTCGCTGCGATCCTGGTCGTCTGCGCCTGCACCGGCGTGATCGCTTATCTCACCACACAGCCCGCCCAGAGCAACGTCGCGGCCAATACTGAGATCAGGAATCTGCGCGAGACGGTAGCGCAACTGCGCAGGCAGGTGTCGGGCGTGTCCGACAATCTCGACGGCCTGCGCACCGCGGTCGATCAATCGAGCAAGGCGACCAATGACCGTTTTGGCCGTTTTGGCGAGAATCTGGATCGCATCGAACGGGTGAGCTCGTCCTCTACGGTGAAGCTCGACAAGCTTGCCCAGGTGCAGGCCCAGGCTCCGGCGCCCGTCACCTCACAGCCAATGCCAATGATGGCCTCGGCCGCTACGCCCGAGGTCACGGGATCGGTAACTCCGTCCGAACGCATTTCGGCGCCGCGCAAGACGGTCAAGGGCTGGTCGGTCCGCCAGGCCTATGAAGGGATTGCGATCCTGCAAGGCCCGAACGGCGTCGTCGAGGCGGTGCTGGGACAGCAGGTGCCCGGCCTTGGCCGCATCGAGGAGATCAAAAACGAGAACGGACGGCTGGTCGTCGAGTCCAGCGGGGGCGTCATCTATTCGTCACGCAAGGCAACGCCCTGAGCGAGGGCCGCCTTCTATTTGCGGTGATGCTCGAAGCTGGTGCATAGCAGATCGATCTCCGCTTCGGCGATCGGCGCGCGAAACAGGCGGCAGCTGAACTCGGCGGTCGTCCTGTTGTCCGTCGTGGTGCGATCTTCGCGGAGGAAGATGCATCGCTTGCAGACGTCGGTATGGTGCCGCTGTTCGGCCGCGTCCGACTGATCCAGCACGTGGCGGAGCGCGTCGCGGAAGCTGACCTTCGCCTCGTCCTCGAGCACGGCAATGGCCTCAACGAGGACGTTGACGGGATCGCGCAGCAGGAACTTCTTGCCCTGTTGGGTCACGCTCAGCATCACCGACCGCTTGTCCTGGGCCGAGCGCTTTCGCTCGAGATATCCGAGCCGCTCCAGCTCGCCGATGATGAACGAGGCGGTGCCACGCGTGGTGCCGACGTAACTCGCGAGCGCCGACGGCGTCCGGGAAAACCGGTTGGCGCGGGAAAGGAAACGCAGCGCCATCCACTCGCGGTCACGCAAGCCGTGCTTGGTGCCTTCGAACCACAGGATCCGGGCGACCTGTTCCAGCAGTTCGATCGATTCGCGAGGCAAGTTCATTTTAATTCCAGGTCGGATAAATCTTGATTCAATTGAGCTTTTGGTAGCGCAATCCGAGCGGCTGATAATGAAGATCCGAGGGAAGCGGAACCTTCTGACCGTGGAACTAGAGCGTCACGAAGAAAGTTCGAGTAAATCGCCCGGCTCAACTCTTCTGAAAATGTCACTCAAATGACCGCGGTGTACGCGCAGATTCCGCTTGCGCGGGATGTGCGTGCAACATGATGTGTCATTACGACCACCGCAAAGCCCATTTGTTGCGCGATGCGCTTCGAATTCCGCGAGCGGACGGATCGGCCGCAACTCGGGCAGTGGAAAAGGGGACGGGGGAACCACCGTTTTCGGTTAATGAATGTTGCGTTGCAATGCGGCCAGGCGGTTAAATCGAAATAGGATCGAGCCCGGGAATGCCAGAGTGTCGTCCGTGATCGAGCAAGTGAAGCCGTTCAGCGTCAAGCGCGCAGCATTGGCCGCCACCGTCGGCAACATGCTCGAGTTCTACGACTTCATCACCTACAGCTTCTTCGCCATCCAGATCGGCCATACCTTCTTCCCGACGGGAAGCGAGTACGGCAGCCTGATGCTGTCGCTGGCGACTTTCGGCGCCGGCTTCGTGACGCGGCCGATCGGCGGAATCGTGCTCGGGATCTATTCCGACCGGATCGGCCGGCGGCCTGCCATGCTGCTGAGCTTTGCGCTCATGGGGCTATCGATCCTGACCATCGCGCTCACGCCGTCCTATCAATCGATCGGCCTTGCCGCGCCCGTCATCGTGATCGCGGCGCGTATGGCGCAAGGCTTTGCTCTGGGCGGGGAGGTTGGACCGACCACCGCCTATCTGATCGAGATCGCCCCGCCCCAGCATCGCGCGCTGGTGGTGGCCTGGCAGCCGGCGAGCCAGGAGATCGCCGCGACCGCGGGCGCGCTCGTCGGCGTCATCCTGAGCAGGACGATGGCGCCGGAGATGCTCGACGCCTATGGCTGGCGGGCGGCGTTTCTGATCGGGGCGGTGTGTCTGCCGTTCGGGTTCTGGATGCGCCGGACGCTGCCCGAGACGATCCCGCAGGCCGAAGCCGGTGCCCGCACCGTCGAGCACACCAGCCATCTTTCGCAGGCGAGACGACACCTTGGCATCATCGGACTTGCGCTGATGATCCTGGCGAGCGGCACGATCTCGACCTACGTCACCCAATACATGACGACCTATGCGCAGAACACGCTCCATGTGTCGTCGACACTGGCTTTCGCCGTGTCGCTGGTCAGCAACGGCATCCAGTTTGTCGGTGCGCTTGTCGGGGGCTGGCTGGCGGATCGTCTCGGTCGCAAGCCGGTGATGATCTGGCCGCAGCTCGCAACGCTGCTGCTGACCTACCCGACCTTCCTGTGGATCGTCCATGCGCCCGGCGCGTTGTCGCTCCTGGTTGGTTTCGGTG
>NZ_JBVVOY010000036.1:0-45781 GCF_055807535.1 Bradyrhizobium sp. Kon37 | reverse complement strand
GCGGTTTTCCTGCGTGTGCTTTTCGCGCAGCGGACCGCGGGTGCCAGCCGGCACCCGGCCTTCCCTGCGCCCTCTTGAATTTGAGGGTGAAACGACAAAGCAAAGCTCGGGCGAAATCAGCCGCGAGGACGCGAAGGCGTGTCTGCCATTCAAAATGCGAGATGAAAGAGCGATGCTGCTGCCCCTTGCTCCGTCATTGCGAGCGCGTCAACGACCGCGCCTCATCTCCTCGCCGTCCACCACCTCCGGGGCCATTGCCTCCCACGCGCTCGAGGCGAATTGCCGCCGCCAGGTCACGATCACCACGGCGGCCGTGGTCACGAACAACACCCAGGGGCTGACGAACCAGCCGAGATAGCCGAGTGCGAAGAAGAAGGCGCGCTGGCCGCGGTTGAAATGGCGGCCGGCGGATTCGAACAGGCGCGAGGTGCGGATCACATGAGCTTCGGCCTCCGGCGTGTCACGCTGCGAGGCCGCGGGCATGCCGCCGAACAGGATCGCGACATAGTTGAACAGGCGGTACGACCAGGCGAATTTGAAGAAGGCGTAGACGCAGATCAGGACGAGGCCGACGCATTTCAGCTCCCACATGGCCGGCGAGGTGCTGAGATCGATCGGCAGCTTGCTCAAGATCGTGATCGCATCGTTGGTCGCGTGCAGCAGCGCCAGCGCGCCGCCGAGCGCGATCAGGCTGGTGGAGGCGAAGAAGGCGGTGCCGTTCTGCAGCGAGGCCATGATCTGCATATCGACCATGCGCGCGTCGCGGTCGAGCAGCCGGCGCACCCACACTTCGCGGTAGCGGTTCATGCGCGCCGACAGGCTGTCGCGGCCATAGGCCGAATGCTCCAGCGTCAGCGCGTAGACCAGCCATTCGATGATGAAGAAGCCGACGGCGGTGATGTCGACCCAATGCCTGCTCATGTGTGTCTCCTGATCGCAACGCTTGCCACGCATGGCGAGGTGCAGCAACGATTGATTGGCGGCAGGCGATGGCGTTAAAAGCGGCTCGCTTCAAGGCGGATCGAGAAGGACTGATGACATGGCTGCGCTGAAACTCGCAATCGGCAACAAGAATTACTCGTCATGGTCGATGCGGCCGTGGCTCGCGCTCCGCGCGAACGACATCCCGTTCGTGGAGACCCTGATCCCGCTCTACACCGACAATCCCGCGGACAAGGAGCAGATCATCTCGTTCAGCCGCGCCGGTAAAGTGCCGGTGCTGGTCGACGGCGACATCACGGTATGGGATTCGCTCAGCATCATCGAATACCTTGCCGAGCGCTACCCGGAAGTGAAGCTGTGGCCGGACGACGCCGCCGCCCGCGCCCATGCCCGTTCGGTGTGCGCCGAGATGCATTCCGGCTTCATGGCCCTTCGCAACGAATGCGGCATGAATCTGCACCGCCCGGTGCGCCCCGTGACGCTGTCGGCGGACGCCGAGGCCAATATCGCGCGGGTGCAGGAGATCTGGCGCGAATGCCGGACCCGGTATGGCGCCAATGGACCGTTCCTGTTCGGGCGCTTCGGCGCGGCAGATGCGATGTATGCCCCGGTCGTGCACCGCTTCCGCACCTACGCGATCGAGGTCACGCCGGAGACCCGGGCCTACATGGACACGATGCTGGCGCTGCCGGCATTCCAGGAATGGACCCGGGACGCGCTCGCCGAAACGCTCGTCATCGACAAGTTCGAGAACGTGTAATCTGTGGTTGCGATCGGCCTGGCTTGACGCAGCAAGCCGGCCGCGCTCGATCGCCCGAGTGGTCGGCAAGGAGAGGGACCTCACGGCCCAGGAACCGCCCAAGGCGGTGGATCACGCCAGCCCGACAGCCGTTTGCCCCATACCGCCTGAAGGACCGGTTCCAGCGGTATCATCGGCTGGCGGCATCACTCTGAAATAACTGCAAAATTCGCACGTTTGCCATGTTGCATACTGCTGGCCAAAAACGCCCGCCGCATGCTATACCACGCCCGGGTTTCCGGCCGGCCGACGCAGTGGGACCATGGGCGTGGCAGGCGTTGTTTGAGTGATGGAGAGGGTGTTGAAGCACAAATTCCCTATTGGCGCGCGCGTATTGTTCACCGCCAGCAATGTCGCACGCCCCGCTGCCAGCGGCTCGTATGAGGTCATCCGCCTCCTGCCGACGGATGGTGACGACTGTCAGTACCGAATCAAGAGCTCGACCGAAGCCTTCGAACGCGTCGCCAAGGAAAGCCAGCTCGCGCTGTCCTGAAGGCCGACGCTACCCGCGCATTGGCGCGTTCCCGGGAATTTGTATTCTGCCGCCGTCAAAAGGCCCGCTTCACCTTCAAAAGGGGGGCCGGGGGCAGTTGCCGACTCTCGGTGCTCGCTTTGACCATTCGCTCTCTGCTCGCGTGAGGGGACGTCGCGCATGAACTGGCCATGGGCCTCGTCGCTCGACCAAATCTGGCGCTCGCCGGTCTTTCCAATGTGGATGATGCTGGCGGCTGCCGGCTTCTTCGGACTGATCCTCCTGGTCACGCTGCTGCGCGCCGAGCGATCAGTCGCCAACGGTGCGCTGGCCGTCGTTACGCTGCTCGCCATTGCCATCGCGCTGGCTGCCGTCGTGCGTGTCGATGGACCGGCGGGGCAGACCACGCCGACCGAGGCCCGCGCGCAGGCCGCGATGACCGCGAGCCTGCCGGCGTTGTCCTGTCTCGACGATCTCGCCGGCGATGCCGTGGCCATTGGCTGCGAGAAGGCGCTGTTCGGCGCGCCTGACGTGGCGGCTGCGGCCGTCTCCACGACCGCGGCCAGGATCGACCGGCTGACGGCGCTCGGCGATGCCGCGACCGCGGAGAGGAGCCTGACGCCCGACATCAAGGTGCTGCGCAAGTCGCTGGAGCGTGATCGCTACGGCCTGGTCGCGCATGTGCTGGTCGCGCGCGACGGCTGCACGCAGTTTGACTGCGCGGCCTTCCGCTCGCTGACCGATCAGCAGCAGGTCGCCGCCAACATGGATTCCCATCTCTACGACACGCTGGTCGCGCGCTACGCCCCGACCTGGAATGCGCCTGCAGCAGCGCAATCGTTGCCGGCCACTGCCGCGCTTGCCGGACTGCCGCCGTCGATGCCGACGGGCAAGCCGACCAATGCCGAGTTCCCGAGTGCCTCGTCGACGCCGCCGGTCAGCATCATGAATCCGGAGCCGCCGACGCGCCAGGCGTCGCCCACCGCGAACGCAGCGGCTCCGCGCCCCCCGGCAGCGGCCTCGGCACAGGCCGCAGCTCCCGCCGCGAAGAAGCCGCCTGCGCCGAAGGCTGCGCGGGCGCCGGCGGCAGCACCGGTTCCGCTCACGCCGCCGGCGGCAGCTCCCCCGGCTGCGGATAACGAGTAGATCGGCATTCCAAATGCGTGGCTGCCCGGCTAATGCTTGGGCATGCCACTACACCTGATCAAGCTCGCCGTCGGCTGCGAATCCATCAAGGAATTGAAGGAGTGGACCGCCGAACGGATGCAGGCCGCCAAGAAGAAGGGTCTGCCGCAACATCACATCCATATCACCCGCATGGTGCCCAAGCGCGACGCCGAGATCCTGTCGGGCGGGTCGCTCTATTGGGTGATCAAGGGCGAGGTCGCCGCGCGCGAAAAGATCATCGGCATCGAGCCGTTCCGCGACAAGGACGGCATCGGACGCTGCCGGATCGTGATGCAGCCGAAGGTGATCGCGGTGTCGCCGCGGCCGATGCGCCCGTTCCAGGGCTGGCGCTATCTCGCCGACGATTCGGTGCCGCCCGATCTCGGCAAGTCCGCCGCCGGCTCGATCGCTGCGATGCCGGAGCCGATGCGGCGCGAGCTGCGCGATCTCGGGCTGTTGTAGTCCGCTACTCCCAAGGCGTCACTGCGAAGGCGTCACGATGTGCAGCCGCGCCCAGTCGGACGGCGGTATGACGACGGGGCGCCCGCCTTCGCCGATGCCATCCACGATGTCGACGAGATCGGGCGCAATGCCCATCTCGTTCAGATATTTCCGGTGTTGCTCGCCAAAATACTCCGTGAGGCTCTCGCGCTGCTCAGCCGGGATATTGGGCGCGAGCCGGTTACGGACGGAGCGGCTGCCCAGCACAACCTTGGTGCCCGGCGGCAGGCTGCGATGCACGCCGCCCGCCAGCGCGAGCACGCAGGCAAAATCGCAAATCAGATTCGACACTGACAATCTTGCATCGAGCGGTCCGCCCGGACGCTTCAGCGTAAAGCATTCGGCGTCCGGCTTCCCGGCGCAGGCTGTGACCTCGGTCGTCCCGGCCGTGGCGTCGAGGCCGCGGTCGCGCAGGATGCGGCCGAGGCTGCTTGCGACCTTGAGATTGGATACGCCCCAGCTATGGATCACGACAGGCAGCTTGCGCCCGGCCTGACGGTCGAGGATCGCGATCAGCCGCTTGTAGCTGTCCCACTGCACAGCCCCTTCCGCGGCAATCCAATCCGAACACCCCGACCCGCAGGCATCGGCCGGGCCATGGGCGACGTAGAAGATCATGGCGTCGGGCGGCGAGCCGAAGGCGCCGATCGGCGGACGCTGTTGTGCCTGTACGGCGCCTGCGGCAACCAGCGCCAGCACGCAGCTCACGATCCTCGCGCTGATGGACGACATGCCCCGCCAGTCGGCTCGCTTCATCGCGCCGATCATCCATCCGGGCGAGCAAAGGTGCAAGATCAACCTTGGCGGTTACACCGCGATATTGTCGATCAGCCGGGTCGTGCCGAGCTTGGCTGCGACCAGGATGCGCAACGGTCCGTCCTTATGCGAGCTGACCTGTGCTAGGGTCGCTGCATGGCGCACCTCGAAATAGTCGAGCTCAAAGCCGGCCGCCGTGATCATCGCGGCACCGCGCGCCATTGCGGCCGCGACCGCTTCGCCGGCGCGGATGCGCCCGGCGCTCTCCTTCATGGCGCGGTACAGCGTGGTTGCGGTCTGCCGCTCCTGTGGTGACAAATAGACGTTGCGCGAGGACATCGCGAGCCCGTCGCGCTCGCGCACGGTGCGGGAACCGATCACCTTGACGCCGAGGTCGAGGTCGCGGGCCATCTGCGCCACCACCCGCAACTGCTGAAAATCCTTCTCGCCGAAGATCGCGACATCAGGCCGGCACTGCGTGAACAGCTTGCCGACGACGGTGGCGACGCCGCCGAAGAAATGCGGGCGGAAGCGGTCCTCGAGGCCGGCCAGCGCCGGTCCCTCCGGTACGATGCGGGTGGCAAAGCCCTCCGGATACATGGCCTCGGCGCCGGGATGCCAGACGATATCGACGTCCTCGGCGGCGAGCTTGGCGAGATCGGCCTTCCAGGTTCGCGGATAGGCGCCAAAATCCTCGGTCGGAGCGAACTGGGTCGGGTTGACGAAGATCGACACCACGACGCGGCTCGCGCGCCGCCTGGCCAGGCGCACCAGCGACACATGGCCGTCATGGAGCGCTCCCATGGTCGGGACCAGCGCGATCGTGGCCTTTCGCTTGCGAAGATTGTCGACGGCGCGTCGCAAGGTGGGGACCGTGCGGGCGATCAAGGGGCTGCGTGACATCAGAACTCGACGGGGTTGGGAATCGGCGGGCACGTCCCGGCGCCCGGCAGGCTAACCTTAACAAGCGGCGCCCATGGACGCCACGCATCCGGATGCGGCACAGCATCCCGCGCAAAGCCGCGCAAGAGGTCGCGACATTGTGGGCTGGATCACAGACGCGAAGCGGTGCGGTGATTCATGGTGAAGGACGGCGCGCCGCGATTTGTATTGCCTGTCACGCATTTCACTTGACCGCAGACGCGGCCAACTCGAAGATATTCGTTAGGGGTGTTGAGGATCGCGATGCTTGTGCAAGCTAGCCAAGGCCAGTCCGGCTCGGCGCATGTTGTCGTGCTCGGCAACGAGAAGGGCGGCTCCGGCAAGTCGACGACCGCCCTGCACATCGCAGTCGCGCTTCTGAAAGCCGGCCAGCGCGTCGCCACCATCGACCTCGACTGCCGTCAGCAGAGCTTTACTCACTACATCAACAACCGTTCCGCCTGGGCGCGCCGCACCAAGCTCGACCTCGAACTGCCGCTGCATCGCTGCATCAAGCTCGGCGAGACCATGCAGGTTGCCGAGAACGAGAATTCGGAGTTCCTTCAGTTCATGGAAGCGGTCTCGGCGGTCGAGAGCAGCTTCGACTTCATCGTCATCGATACGCCCGGCACCGACAGCTATCTGATGCGGCTTGCGCACTCGATGGCCGACACGCTGGTGACCCCAATCAACGACAGCTTCCTCGATTTCGATGTGCTCGGCACCGTCGATCCCGCCAATTACGCGGTGACGGGCGAGAGCCACTACGCCGAAATGGTGCGGGATGTCAGGCGCAAACGCCGCCAGCTCGACGGCGCGACCACCGACTGGATCGTCGTGCGCAACCGCCTGTCGATGCTCGGCTCCCGCAACAAGCAGCTGGTTGCCGAGGGGTTGAAGGATTTGTCGATGCGGCTCGGCTTCCGCTATGTCGACGGCTTCGCCGAACGCGTCGTCTATCGGGAGTTCTTCCCGCGCGGGCTGACCGCGCTGGACGAGATCGACGAGGCCACCCTCGGCATGCGGCCGAATCTCGGCCATCTCACCGCGCGGGAGGAGGTGACGAGCCTGCTCCGCCAGCTCAAGCTTCCGCTCGACGAGCGCGGACGCCGCCGCGCGGCCAACCGCGCCGAGTGGTTCAACCAGGTCGACAAGCCGCTCGAGGTCCACGACATCCTCGGCGCCTGAGGCGGCGGTATATCGCTACTTCCAGTCGATCAAAGCGGTCGGTTCCCGTGGGAACCGAGCCTGCGCTCAACCGTTTTCACCCCGCGTTTACTGCAAAATTGAACCCGATCGAGACAGGTTGCGTCGGAAGGTGACGTGCACCCCGACGTAGCCGTATGAGAGCGAGGTGCCCAACAAACGTGTGCGCCGCACAATGAAAGGGCTGCCAGTTCACAATATTTAGCCTTCCTGTCACGCGGCTGTGACATATATTAGGGAATAGGCGACCAGGGGCCGAAGAGCTCCGGAAGAACACGATTTTCAACAGGGATTCAGGCCGCAAGAGCCTGAGGCTGAGGACGAAAATGAAGCGTGGAATTGCCGTTCTGGTTTCGGTCAGTGCCCTCTGTGGCGTCGCCTATTTCACGGCGAGCAAGTGGGCAATCAGGCACGAGACCATCACCTTCTACGATGCCTCGCGCGACAACCGTGCGGTGCCCGTCGATATCGCGATCCGTCGTGACAAGGAAATGCAGGCCAATGCCGGCATGATCACGATGCCGGTCGCCGTGATCAACCACGGCAACACCGTCAAGAACACCGAGTACGGCTTCCTCGCCAACATTTTCGCTGCGCGCGGCTACCTCGTCGTCAGCCCGCAGCATGATTTGCCGACCGATCCTCCGATGGTGACCAAGCCCGGCGAGATCTATGTCGGCCGGCTGCCGCAGATCCTGCGCGGCGTGGCCAACATCCATCTCGCCATGCAGGAGATGAGGAAGGTTCAGCCCAACGCCGACTACGACAAGGTGACGATGGTCGGCCACTCCATGGGCGGCGATATCACAATGTATTTCGCCAAACAGTATCCGGATGAGGTCAAGAAGGTCGTCACGCTCGACAATCTTCGCGTGCCCTTCGTCACCGCCGGCAAGTTCAAGATCCTGTCGTTCCGCTCGACCGATCCGCAGTTCAAGGCCGATGCGGGCGTGATCCCGACCGACGAGGAATGCGAGAAGGCCGGCATTCAGGTCGTGAAGACCGAATTCCAGCACAACGACATGCGTGACACCGGTCCGGACGCTGCCAAGAACTCGATCCAGGGCATGCTCGACAAGTTCCTGAGCGCGACCGACAGCGAAGTGGCGCCGGTCGACACGCAATCGTCCCCGCCCAAGATTCTCGAGCCCGGGCCGGTCGCCTTGATGGCGCCTGCCAAGAGCTGACGCCGTCCTCGTCGTCGATACCGATTTTCAAAGCCTCCGCCGGTTGCCGCCTGCGGGGGCTTTGCACATTGACCGGGCGGCATGCGCTGACCACATTAGCCGTTCACGCTAAGGTCAAGGAATGTCGGGCGAACCCATCAAACCGCGCGGCCGCGATGCCGTCTCGACGCAACCAGGCGGCGCTGTGCCGCAGGCGGGGACCTCGACCTCGGAGGACATCGCAGCCTTCCTCGCCAACGCGCGCGCGCTGTCACCGCATGTGCCCGGTGCGAAAGGGCGGCTGATCTTCGCGCTGGATGCGACGATGAGCCGGCAGCCGACCTGGGACATGGCCTGTGCGCTTCAGGCAGACATGTTCCGTGAGACCGCCGCGCTCGGCAGTCTCGACATCCGGCTTGTCTACTATCGCGGCTTCAACGAGTGCCGCGCCACGGGATGGATCTCCGACAGCGCCAGGCTTGCGACGCTGATGGGCAAGATCGATTGCCGTGGCGGCGACACCCAGATCGGCAAGGTCCTGAGCGAGGCGCGGCGCGAGGCGGTCGCATCCGGCGTGCGCGCCGTCGTCTTCGTCGGCGACGCCATGGAGGAGAACGTCGACGAACTCTGCGCCAAAGCCGGCGAGCTCGGCATGCTCAAGGTGCCTGTGTTCGTATTTCAGGAAGGCCATGACGCGGTGGCCGAGCAGGCCTTTCGCGAGATCGCGCGCCTGACCGGCGGCGCCTGGTGCCGGTTCGATCCGGGCGCGGCGGCACAGTTGCGCGAGTTGTTGCGCGCAGCCGCCGCCTACGCGGCCGGCGGACGCGAGGCGCTGTTGCAATTGGCGAAGACCGCCAGTGGGGCGGCCAGGCTGATCGGCCAGATGAAGTAGCGCTGCAGCGGTCTGCGGGGGGACAAGGACTCGATGCTTTTTGGCGATAGGCCGCCTATATTCCGACCATGACCCTGATTGCCGGTGCTATCGCTGTTATCACCCTTTATCTGCTGCTCCAGATGTTCCGTTCGGCCAATCCGGCCGTGCTTGCACGCGCGATCAGGTTCGGTGGCGGCGTGGTCGCGCTGGCTGTCGCAGCGTTCACGGGATTGAAGGGCGAACTGGTGGTGGCGATCCCGCTCGGGATATTCGGCGCCGGGCTCCTGGGCTGGACACCGATGGCAAACGCCGGCTTCGGCAATATCGGCGGGCTGTTCGGCGCCGGCGCGACGCGCCCGACCGGTCAGGCCTCGCGCGTGCGCTCGCAATTCCTGGATATGCGGCTCGATCACGATTCCGGCCAGCTCGGAGGCCGGATCGTCGCCGGGCCTCACGCCGGGCGCGATCTCGATGAGTTCGATCTCGCGGCCCTGCTGGCAATGGTCCCGGCGTTCGACGCCGAGAGCGTGGCCCTACTTGAAAGCTATCTGGACCGCCGGTTTCCCGCTTGGCGTCAGAACGCGCAGGGCGACGCGGCAGGGGGGCAGCGCCGCACGGTGGCGACCGGCAAAATGACGACGGAGGAGGCCTATCAGATCCTTGGCCTGCAGCCGGGGGCGGGGCGTGACGACATCAGCCGGGCTCACAAGTCCCTGATGAAGAAACTGCATCCCGACCAGGGGGGCTCGACGTATCTCGCTGCCCGGGTAAACGAGGCCAAGGATACTCTGCTTCGCACGCATAACGGCTAACTCCGGCACCACGCTACAAACGCTCGTCCCGTGTGAGCCCCGCTTGCTCTGTTTGCCGTCGCCCCGATGCCCGCCATTGTCGGCGTGGTCGATCCCTTGCGTAAAGTTTTAACCGTAAATCCTTGACGAGAGGTTGTCGTGGAACAGCCTCGTCGGTCACCGCGTCCCGAAAATGAAAATGCCCGCGCAAGGCGCGGGCATTTTGATTGGAACGGCGCGAAAAGATCAGTTGCGGACGGTCATGCAGGAGATATCGGCACGCTTCAGGGTGCGGCAGACGGCTTCCGCCTGGTCGCGGTCGAGGCCGGCGAAGCGGGCGCGGTAGAGCTTGCGATTGTCTTTCGCGACGACCGGCTCGGTGAACGGATCGGCCTTGCTGAGCAGGCCGCGAGCCGAGCTGCGCGCCGCGTCGATGCGCTGCTGGGCTTCGTTCTCGCTCTCGAGCGCGCCGACCTGGACGATCCAGCCGCTGTGGGTGACGACCGGCTTCGTGGTGGCGCTCATCTGGACCGGCTGCAGCGCCGGGTCGGCTGACGCAAGCTTCGTAGCAGCCGGGGCGGGTGCGGCGGCGGTGGCGGCCGGCAATACGCCGAGGATGCCATTGCCGGTGCCGAAGCCCGCCGGCTGACGCGGCAGCTCGGTACGGGCGATCTCGGCCTTCGGCGCCTCCGGTTGGCTGGCGACCTCGGGCTTGTTGATGAGGTCTGCCCGGGCCACGAAGGCGCCGGAGGTTTCGGCGACGTCGGAGCGGGACGCGATCGTGCTCGTGACCTGCGGTGCGATCTGAGCCGGGGCGGCGGAGGCGACCTTCACGGCGCCGGCCTTGACCTGCACGGTCTTGACCCGGACCGGCTTCATCGGCTCGGACGAGCCGGGGATGATCGAGAGGGGCTGGCTCGAGATCACGCCATTGGTGAGCGGCGCAGGCTCGATCTTGGATTCAATCGACCGAACTTCAGGCTTGTTGGCTTCAGATCTGGGCTGAGCCGGCGGCACCGCGGCAGTCGCAGCCGCAAGCGTCGACAGGCGCGAGGCGAGACGCGACGGGGCTGCTTCGGGAGCAGGGGCAGCCTGAACCTGCGGAGCGGAGCGGGCCGGGGTGTCCGACGCATCAGCGACTTCGGCAGCGGCGTCGGAGCCGTTGCGCTCGGTGACCGCGGCGACGGTGTGGGTGGTCGCGGCCTTGTCGAGGTTCTCCGCGAGCAGGTTGCGCATGATGGCGTCGCGCGAGCCGCCGCTACGGCCGCCCAGCACCACGCCGATCAGGTGGCGGTTGCCGCGGCGCATCGAGGTCACGAGATTGAAGCCGGAGGCGCGGGTGTAGCCGGTCTTGATGCCGTCCACGCCCTCGACATTCCCGAGCAGATGATTGTGGTTCCGGATCGACTGTCCGCGCCAGTTGAACGTCGAGGTCGCGAAATAGCGATAATAGCGCGGGAAGCGCTCCTGGATGGCGCGGCCGAGCGTGGCCTGGTCGCGCGCGGTCGTGACCTGCTCGTCGTTGGGAAGACCGTTGGCGTTGCGGTAAACCGTCCTGGACATGCCGAGCGAACGCGCCTTGCGCGTCATCATCTGGGCGAAGTCGTCCTCGTCGCCGCCAATCGCTTCCGCGATCACAACGGCTGCGTCGTTGGCGGAGCGGGTGACGAGACCCTTGATTGCGTCCTCGACGCGAATGGTCTGGCCGGCACGCAGGTTCAACTTGGTCGGATCCTGATCGGCGGCGTGCTGCGACACCGGCATCTCGGTGTCGAGCTTCATCTTGCCGGACTCGAGGCGCTCGAACAGCAGATAGAGCGTCATGATCTTGGTCAGCGAGGCCGGATGGCGAATCCCGTCGGGACTCGTGGCCTGAAGCACGGAGCCGGAATTGCCGTCGACGATGATCGACGCGAATTTCGGGCTGGAACTCTCGGACACATCGCGCTGCACGCGGTGGTGCACGTACTGACGCCGGTGGCGCCGCGCCTCGGCAGCATCTGTGGTGAAGATGACTGCACTGGTGACCGCAAGAAGCCCAAAGACGCCAACCCGCGCAAAGCGCGAGGAAGACAAGTTTTTACGAAGCATGAAACCCCGTCCCCGTTTCTGACTTGATCACCGGCTCGTGAGGCGAAATTGTGCCCAAGGGACCCGGGATCATTACCTGCTCAGGCTGTCCTCCGCAGGTGTTGGCCGCGGGGGACGTTTGGCCTGAGCCGCTGTTCTGGCTAAGGTGATGTTCTCCAACGGCTTTCGGCCGCTTGTGGAAGCTGAACACGTCCAGGGAATCAAAGTAGGGGGCCGCGGTTTCCAAAAGCTTAAGGAACCATTGCGGGAAACCCCGGGAATTTTGACGATTTTGCATGCAATTTTGTGCGACGCACAAAATTCTTGACTTTTTTGTGCGTTGCACTAATTGTGAGCAGAGTCAGGGAGCCGGGGCTTCCCGACGAGAGCTAGGGAAAAGGATTCCGAATGTTCAAGGTTGAAGACTTTCAAGGCTACGGGAAAGAGCACTTCGAGCAGTACGTCGCCTCCGCGACCTCGATGCAGCACGGCCTTCAGGCGATCGCCAGCGCCTATGGCGACTACACCAAGAAGTCGTTCGAAGACACCAAGTCCTTCGTCGAGAAGCTTTCCGGCGTGAAGTCGCTGGACAAGGCCGTCGAAGCGCAGACCGAATTCGCCCGTTCCGCCTACGAGTCCTTCGTCGCGGAATCGCAGAAGATCGCCGGCCTTTACGGCGACCTCGCCAAGCAGGCGTTCAAGCCGGTCGAGACCATCGTGTCGAAGTTCACTCCGGCCGCCAGCTAACGTTTCCTGACGCCCTGGAATCAAAAGCCCGGCTGAAGCAGCCGGGCTTTTTTTGTTTGTCGTGGCGTGTCGATCTCAGCGCGCTACGCGCAGCTTGGACAACGACGTGCCGATGTCCTTGAACACCGTGACGGTCTGATCTGCCTTCGTCACCAGGTAGAACTTGTCGGTGCCGCTCGCGCAATATTGCAGCACGCTGGACGTCGGATCGCTGCCGGTGTTCACCTGCACCGTATAGATCGTGATGTTCGCCGCCTTGGCGTTGTCGCACAGCTTCTTCTGCCGCGCGTCGATTTGCCAGGCGTTGCTGTACCAGCGGTTCTGCGTGTTGAGACCGTCGGAGAGCAGCACGATCGCATCCTTGTAGGTGTAGTTGGGGTCCTTGGCCGGCGCGTTCATGGGATCGCCAGCCGACAGCGTCATCCAGCCCCAGGCGAGGCCAATGCCCTGGTTGGTGTTGCCGGTGGGCTTCATGGCGTCGATCCGGCTCTTGAGCAAGCTCCAGTCGTAGCTCAGCGGCATGATTGGCTGCAGATAGGACGAACTGCCGGGGTCGCAGTAGGAGTACTGTTCGGCCGGGAACTGCGTTCCCGCGTTGCCGCTCGTGGGCGTCGTGTTCTTCGTGTCGTAGTCCTGGTCGCGGTCGACCACGCATCCCGTCCATGTGTTGTGGTTGGCGAACCTGGTGCCGCGGGCCGCGTCCCACTCGCTGAAATCGACCCAGTACTTGCTGTAGTTGCTGGCGCCGACGTTGACATCCTTGGCAAACGGAACAATCGAGATGTAGACGTCGCCATCGGTCTTGGCGAGTGGGCTGAGCTGGTCGACCAGGCTCTTCGCGGCGGTCTGCATCGCCGCCATCTTGCCGTCGTCGGCCATCGACCCCGTGTTGTCGAGCACTAAGGCCACGCGCATGCGCACCAGGCCCCAGGCGCTGGTGGAATTTGCGCCGACGTCGAGTGTCGGGAAGCCTGCGACCTTCATGAAGGTGGTCGTGTAGGTGCCGGTGCCGGTGACCTGGATGGTGGACCCCATGCTGGTGCTTGCGGTGTAAGTGGCCGCGATGCTGACCGACGGCAGGGCGTTGGTGGCGGTGAACAGGGCGTTGAAATAAGCCTGCGCCTTGATGCTGATCTGCGACGTCGTAATGGTGCCGGACGATAGATCCTTGGAGACCATCAGCGAGGTCGAATCGAGGGCCGCCTGCATTGCGGAACGAGCCTGGGCTGCGCGGCTGTAATCGATTGCAGCTCCGACGAAGCCTAGAACCGGGAGCAGCGCGATGGCGAAGATCACGGCGATATTGCCTTGTTCGGCCGCAGCAAACCGGGCGAGGTGTCGACCAATACAGCTGGCGAATGGCAGGCGAGACATGACGATTCCCGGAAATCTGTGACTTTGCCCGTTTTCGCGCCACGCCGTTGAACGCAGGGTAAATTGGTCCGTAGAAAACCGGAGATAGCCCGCGCGAAACCGCCGCAGCCGCGTTACCGGCCGGGTTCCTGGTCAACATCTTCTAAACGGGCGGGGCGGAAGCTTTTGTCAAATCAGTCCGGATTGATTAACCTTGGCAAGGATCGCCCGGACCGGGAATCGGGACCGCCATGGCCGCCTCGGCCGAGCTGTCGCACGCTTGCGGCGAGCCGGGGGCAGGCCCATATTCGGTGAGGCCGATCCGGCTTGGACCGGACCGGCCGGAAGCGGCGATCCAACAAGGCGGTGCGCCTTTGCGAAGCTCCGAAGGCCGGGGCCGCGCGGCGAACTGCCATACGCTTCCGTGGGGAATTTGAACGCCTGAGCCATGCCGCAACTGTCTTCCAGACCAGATCCGTCCGCGGCCGCCGCCGCCCACGCTGCCCTGATGAGCAACGACGAGAACCGTTCCGGCGGTCCCTCCGCGCCAAACACGTCCGTCATCACCAAGGTCAAGCCGAAGACCAAACGGCCGAACCTGTACCGTGTGCTGATCCTGAACGACGACTATACGCCGATGGAATTCGTCGTTCATGTGCTGGAGAAATTCTTCCAGAAGGACGCCGAGGCTGCAACCAAGATCATGCTGCACGTTCATCATCACGGGATCGGGGAATGCGGCGTGTTCACCTACGAGATCGCCGAGACCAAGGTGACGCAGGTGATGGATTTCGCTCGCAAGCACCAGCATCCGCTGCAATGCGTGATGGAAAAGAAGTAAGACACGACACGTTACGGCGCGTTCGAAGCCGGCTTGTGCATGCCGCAGTGTGATTGCCGCGTGATGTCTGCGCGCGATGTTCGTTGCAGACGGCAAAACTACGGAATTTCGGACCGGTGCCGATCGTACCCAAACCGGAACGGGTTTTGCATCGAAAAATACCGCAGCTGTGCAGCCGCCTGAGTCGCGGAACCGGTCTTTCGCCGCGATCTTGTATAACTATATGTGACAAAGGTTGTTGTTGCCTGACCGGGCGATGGCGATCATGATGGTGGGGCCATAGAGGACGCGAATGCCGACTTTTTCCCAAAGCCTTGAACAATCCCTGCATCGTGCACTGGCGATCGCAAACGAGCGTCATCACCAATACGCGACGCTTGAGCATCTTTTGCTCTCCCTGATCGACGACTCCGATGCAGCCGCTGTCATGCGCGCCTGTAGCGTCGACCTCGACAAGCTCCGTACGAGCCTCGTCAATTATCTTGAGACCGAATTCGAGAACCTGGTGACGGACGGCGCCGACGACGCCAAGCCGACCGCAGGTTTCCAGCGCGTGATCCAGCGCGCGGTGATCCACGTGCAGTCGTCCGGTCGCGAAGAGGTGACCGGCGCCAACGTGCTGATCGCGATCTTTGCCGAGCGCGAGAGCCATGCCGCGTATTTCCTGCAGGAGCAGGACATGACGCGCTACGACGCCGTCAACTACATCAGCCACGGCATCGCCAAGCGGCCGGGCGTCTCCGAGGCGCGGCCGGTGCGCGGCGTCGACGAGGAGACCGAGACCAAGGGCAGCGAGGACACCAAGAAGAAGGGCGAGGCGCTCGAGACCTATTGCGTCAACCTCAACAAGAAGGCGCGCGACGGCAAGATCGATCCGGTGATCGGACGCAATTCCGAGATCAACCGCGCGATCCAGGTGCTGTGCCGCCGGCAGAAGAACAATCCGCTGTTCGTGGGCGAGGCCGGCGTCGGCAAGACCGCGATCGCGGAGGGCCTGGCCAAGCGCATCGTCGACAGCGAGGTGCCGGAGGTGCTGGCGGCTGCGACCGTGTTCTCGCTCGACATGGGCACGCTGCTCGCCGGTACGCGCTATCGCGGCGACTTCGAGGAACGCCTGAAGCAGGTGCTGAAAGAGCTCGAGGCGCATCCCAACGCCATCCTGTTCATCGACGAGATCCACACCGTGATCGGTGCGGGCGCGACCTCGGGCGGGGCGATGGATGCCTCGAACCTGCTCAAGCCCGCGCTCGCTTCCGGCACCATCCGCTGCATGGGCTCGACCACCTACAAGGAATACCGGCAGCACTTCGAGAAGGACCGCGCGCTGGTGCGGCGCTTCCAGAAGATCGACGTCAACGAGCCGACGGTCGAGGACGCGATCGCGATCCTCAAGGGCCTCAAGCCGTACTTCGAAGACTACCACCGGCTGAAATACACCAATGAGGCGATCGAGGCTGCGGTGCAGCTCTCTTCGCGCTACATCCATGACCGCAAGCTGCCGGACAAGGCGATCGACGTGATCGACGAATCCGGCGCGGCGCAGATGCTGGTCGCCGAGAACAAGCGCAAGAAGACCATCGGCATCAAGGAGATCGAGACCACGATCGCCTCGATGGCGCGGATCCCGCCGAAGAGCGTGTCGAAAGACGATGCCGAGGTGCTCAAGCATCTCGAGCAGACCCTGAAGCGCACCGTGTTCGGTCAGGACAAGGCGATCGAATCGCTCGCCGCTTCGATCAAGCTGGCGCGAGCCGGCCTGCGCGAGCCGGAGAAGCCGATCGGCTGCTATCTGTTCTCGGGTCCGACCGGCGTCGGCAAGACCGAGGTCGCGAAACAGCTCGCGGCGTCGCTCGGTGTCGAGCTGTTGCGCTTCGACATGTCCGAATACATGGAGCGGCACACCGTGTCGCGCCTGATCGGCGCGCCTCCCGGCTATGTCGGCTTCGATCAGGGCGGCTTGCTCACCGACGGCGTTGACCAGCATCCGCATTGCGTGGTGCTGCTGGACGAGATCGAGAAGGCGCATCCCGATCTGTACAACGTGCTGCTCCAGATCATGGATCACGGCCGGCTCACCGACCACAACGGCAAGCAGGTCAACTTCCGCAACGTGATCCTGATCATGACCACGAATGCGGGCGCGTCCGATCTCGCCAAGCAGGCGTTCGGCTTCACGCGCTCGAAGCGGGAAGGCGACGACCACGAGGCGATCAACCGGCAGTTCGCGCCGGAATTCCGCAACCGTCTCGATGCCGTCGTGTCGTTCGGCCATCTCAGCGTCGAGGTGATCGGTACGGTGGTCGAGAAGTTCGTGCTTCAGCTCGAAGCGCAACTCGGCGATCGCGATGTCACCATCGAACTGTCCGACCCCGCCAAGACCTGGCTGGTGAAGCATGGTTACGACGAGCAGATGGGCGCACGTCCGATGGCTCGCGTGATCCAGGAGCACATCAAGAAGCCGCTGGCCGACGAGGTGCTGTTCGGCAAGCTCAAGGGCGGCGGTCATGTCCGCGTCGTTCTGGTCAAGGACGAGGCCGACGAGACCAAGGACAAGATCGGCTTCGAGTTCGTCGAGGGTCCGGTCACGCCGAAGCAGGAGAAGCTCCCCGGAGCCCGCAAGCGCCCGCCGGGCAAGTCCAAACCCGGTGGCCCCGGCGGCTCGAAGGGGCCGACCAAGAGCCCGCTGGTCAAGGCTTGATCCGCACGCGATGAATTGAAAAGGCCGGCTGAAAAGCCGGCCTTTCTTATTGGCAGCCAAATATAAGCAAGAAGATCCGACATGACCAACATGCCTTCTGCAAACTCATCGTCAGCTTCCTCGATCCCCGCCGACGATCCCGCACGCGCCTTGACGGTCGCCGATCCCGACGGCGCTGACGTGCCGCATATCTCTGTGGCCGGCGGCACCTACACGGTCCTGGTGTCAGGCGCGCAGACCGCAGGACGCTATTGCCTAGTCGACATGCTGGTGCCTGCCGGCGGCGGGCCCCCGCCGCACCGCCACGATTTCGAGGAAATGTTCACGCTGCTCGAAGGCGAACTTGAATTCACCTTTCGCGGTAAGTCCCACACGGTAAGTGCGGGGGCGACCGTCAACGTTCCGGCCAACGCGCCGCACGCGTTCAAGAACGTGTCCGGCAAAACGGCCCGTATGCTCTGCATGTGCACGCCAGCGGGACAGGACGAATTCTTCCTGGCGGTTGGCTTTCCCGTTGAAGGCCGCACATCGCCACCGCCGAAGCCGACCCCGGAAGAGATGGCTGAGAAAGGCAAGCTGATCGCAGCACTGCTGCCGAAATATCGCACCGAGATGGTGAAGATGTGAGGCGCGGCGAACGCAGCAGAAATCGGCCTCCCCAAATGGTCGCGCGCTATTCGCCGCGCAGGCGCTGGTCGTCCTGCACGCGAACATGCTCGGCGCCGCGCGCACCCGCGGGCGACAGCCGCAACATGCTCAGCGCCGCGCCGCAGAGCGCAAAGCCGACGCCGGTCAGCAACGCGATTCTGGTTCCCTCGATCGGATAGCGGCCGAGGAACAGCGCGACCAGCGCTGCGCCGGTGGTCTGCCCAAGCAGCCGCGCCGTCCCCAGCATGCCGCTGGCGCCGCCGGCACGCTCGCGCGGGGCGGCTGCGATCATGGTGCGGTTGTTGGGGGTCTGGAACAGGCCGAAGCCGGCGCCGGCCAGCGCCATTCGCCAGATCACGTCGAGTGGCGTCGGCGCCGCCGGCAGCAAGGCGAGCGCAGCGAGGCCGCAGGCAAACAGCGTGAGCCCGATGCCGCCGAGCAGGCCGGCCGGATAATGCTCGACCAGGCGGCCGGCGAGGGGGGCTGCGAACGCCACCGCGATCGGCCACGGCGTGATCAAGAGGCCCATATGCACCGCCGAATAGCCGAAGCGGCTCTGGAGGTAGAAGGGGATCGCGACGAAGGCCAGCATCTGCCCGCAGAACGAGGCGATCGAGGTCGCAATCGACAGCGCGAACACCGGGATGCGCAACAGGTCGATCGGCAGCAGCGGCGAGGCCATGTGGGTCTCGCGGTAGATCAGCAGTGCGCCGGCGACGAGCGCGACGGCGAACTGCACGAGGCAGGTGATCGCGGCTTCGCCATGACCGACGCTATCGACGGCCGCGATGCCGACGCCGAAAGTGATCGCGGACAGCCCCGCGCTCTGCCAGTCGAAGGAATGGCTCGCAGGCCTGGTGTGCGGCAGGCTGCGCAGGCCCAGCACCAGTGTCACCACGCCGAGCGGAACGTTGATGGCGAACAGCCAGGGCCAGCTGCCGAACGCGAGGATGCCGGCGGCCAACGTCGGACCGACCGCGGCCGAGAAGGCGACGACGAGGGCATTGAGCCCGATGCCGCGGCCGAGCTGGCTGCGGGGGTAAGTGAAACGCACCAGCGCTGCGTTGACGCTCATGATGCCGGCCGCGCCGAACCCCTGCACGATGCGTGCAATCGTGAGCAGCGGCAGCGTGTGCGCCAGCGCGCAGAATGCGGAGGCAAGCGTGAACAGCACCAGCCCGACCAGATAGACGCGGCGATAACCGACGATCTCGCCGAGCGAAGCCAGCGGCAGCAGCGAGATCGTGATCGCGAGCTGGTAGCCATTGACGATCCAGATCGAGAACGCCGGGCTCGCGTCGAGGTCGGCCGCGATCGTCGGGAGCGCGACGTTGGCGATGGCGCTGTCGACCACTGCCATGATGATGCCGAGCGCAATGGTCAGGACCGCCTGGCCCCGCTGCGGCTGCGGCAGGCCGTCGGCGTGCTCCATAAGGGCTGGCGACATGATGGCGGCGTGCTTGATTCGAGCCGTGGTTCGTCTCCGGATTAGGAAATTGCGAGATGCATCGCAACCCGGCAGGATACGGACGGTTCCTGCGCCGGGCGCGGGGTCTCCCGGCACCGCGGGCATGGGTCGGGACGGCCTTCGCGGGGCTCACCAGCGCGAGGTCGACTTCCCAAACACATAGAGCGCGACGAGCCCAATCGTCACCGCGGTCGAGACGATCAGGATGGTGCGGTCCCAATCGATTCCGCTCCGCTCGGCGCGGTTGAGATTGAGAGCGGTGAACAGGGCCTTCATCGCAAATCGGCGCATCGGGAGCCTCGCGGGAGCGCACGATGCCACTGTCGGTGCGGGCCGGCTTGATGCAGCTCAAGCCGGACTGCGCCGCGCGGTCGCTACACCGGCGGCGGATTGCGATCGGTGAAGGCTGTGCGCTGGTGCCAGTAGGGATAGGGCAGCGTCACCTTGCTCGCCGCATCGAGCTTTGCGATCTGGTCCTTAGTCAATGACCATCCGACCGCGCCGAGATTTTCGCGCAGCTGCGTCTCGTTGCGCGCGCCGATGATCAGCGTCGAGACGGTCGGACGCTGCAGCAGCCAGTTCAGCGCGATCTGCGAGACGCTCTTGCCCGTTTCCTTGGCGACCTCGTCGATTGCCTCGACGACGCGATAGACGTGCTCGTCCGGCACGGGCGGGCCGAACTCGGCCGTCTTGGGCAGGCGGCTGACGTCAGGCTTTGGCTGGCCGCGGCGGATCTTTCCGGTGAGGCGCCCCCATCCGAGCGGCGACCAGACCACTGCGCCGAGCCCCTGGTCGAGGCCGAGCGGCATCAGCTCCCATTCGTAGTCGCGCCCGATCAGTGAATAATAGGTCTGGTTGGCGACGTAGCGCGGGAAGCCGTGCTTGTCGGCAACGCCAAGCGATTTCATCAGGTGCCAGCCCGAAAAATTCGACACGCCGACGTAGCGGATCTTGCCGGCGCGCACGAGCACGTCGAGGGTCGCCAGCACCTCTTCAGGCGGGGTGAAGGCGTCGAAGCCGTGAAGCTGGAATAGGTCGACGTAATCGGTGCCGAGCCGGCTCAGCGAAGCATCGATGGCTGTGAGCAGATGCTGTCGCGACGACCCGATGTCGTTGGGGCCGTCGCCGAAGCGGAACGTCGCCTTGGTCGAGACCAAAACCTTGTCGCGGCGGCCCTTGATGGCCTCGCCGAGAACGCGCTCGGACTCGCCGAGCGAATAGACGTTCGCGGTGTCGAACATCGACACGCCGGCATCGAGGCAGATATCCAGAAGGCGCCGCGCTTCGGTCGCATCAGTGGTGCCCCACGCAGCGAGGCGGCCAACGCCGCCGAAGGTGCCGGTCCCAAGGCTCAAGGCGGGCACCATGAGGCCCGAGCGGCCCAAGCGTCGGTATTCCATCGATATGCTCCTCGGCTGGCCGCTGATCGATCCCCGCGACCTCTGTCCCGGATGGTAATGCAAGCACGCGCAGTGTCCTACGCCGCGCTCACATAGCGGCCTTGCTTGGAAACGGCCTAGTCGTGCAGACGCATGTCATCGAATGCTGCGTCAGTCACGCGCGGGCCGGCCGTCGTCGTCGGAAGCCGAGCTGCGCTCCTCGTTGCCGGTGAGGGAAGGCAGGCGGCCTCGCTCTCGCGTGCCTGCCGTGGCAGGAGCGTCAGGCTCCAGCCCACCGCGACCAGCACCGCGAGCCGGATCGCGATCACGCCGAGCAAGACTTCCGATCCACTTACCGTGGCGTTGGTTTTCATGTGCCGAGCCTGGTCCCGGCGGCAGCGCCTGACAATCTGGAATTCACGAGCATCGCCTTCGCCTGAAGCGAAGGCTCAGGCCAATCGCTGCCCGGACGTCAATGCCGCGACTGGCTCTGCCTGAAGTCGCGCGGTGACATCCCGAAATGCTCGCGGAATACGCGGCCGAAATGCGAGAGGTCGTTGAAGCCCCAGGCGAAGGCGATCTCGCTGATGTGGCGGTGTGCGAGCACGGGGGAGGCGAAGTCGCGCCTGCATTGAGCGAGGCGCTCACCGAGGACGTAGCGCTGGAACGAGGTGTCCTCGTCGGCGAGGAGATCGTTGACGTAGCGGGACGAGATACCGAGCGCCGCTGCGGTCTCGGACAGCGAGAGGTCGGGATCGGCAAGATGAGCCCGGATATGCGCCTTCAGCCGGTAGAGCAGGGCGGAGCGATGGGTCGAGGAAGGCAGCGGCGTCTTGCCCAGCCGCTCACCCAGAGCCATTGCGAGCACATCGACGGCCTGTTCCGACAGAGCGGCGGCGTGGTGCGGATCGATCTGATCAGCGCTCTGGCAAAGCCGGTAGATGAAATCGTAGGCGATCCTCTGCAGCGGCGAGTCCGGTCCGAAAGCGCTGGCGGTAAGGGTTTCGGTCGCGCCGAGCCGGCGCTGCAGCATCTCGCGGGGCACCTTGAAGATGGTCTGCGTGAAGATGCCGTCGAATTTCAGCTCGTAGGGACGGGTGGTGTCATAGAGCGCAAACTCGCCCGGATGCACCACGGCCTCGCGGCCGTCCTGCACCACGGCGCCGGCGCCGCGATTACCGAGCGCGATCAGGATGAAATCCTGATCCGAGCGCGCGATGCGCGAGGGCGTGCGCAACACGTGCTGACGGTCGGAGCAGACCTCGGAGCATTCCGCCTTGCCCAGTGGCGCCCGGGTGACCGAGCCGCGAAAGGCGCTGCCAAGATCGGACCTGCAGTCGAGCCCGACGAAGACGTCACAGACGATATCCTGCCAGAGCGCAAGCCGACGGTGGCCTGGGCTGTCGTCCGTGGTGAACTGGATTGGCATCTGCAGAGCCTCCCTTTCACATCCCGCAACATCGCGTGTCGGCGCAGGTCCCCACTGACGGAGGCAAATCCCGTACCGGGCCGGCGATTCCGTCCGGTCGAGTTTTTGTTCCGCCGTGGTCGAGCGCCCGCCGCCCGGCTTGGGCAAATAGACTGCATCGGACCTGGCTTCCGATCAACCGGCAAGGGAGGTGGCAATGGGCATCGAACATCCGAAATACAAGGTCGCGGTGGTGCAGGCGGCGCCCGCCTGGCTCGATCTCGATGCCTCGATCGACAAGTCGATCGCCTTGATCAGGGAGGCCGCCGAGAAGGGCGCCAAGCTGATCGCCTTTCCGGAAGCCTTCATCCCCGGCTACCCCTGGCACATCTGGATGGATTCGCCGGCCTGGGCGATCGGCCGCGGCTTCGTGCAGCGCTATTTCGACAATTCCCTGTCCTACGACAGTCCGCAGGCCGAGCGGCTGCGTGATGCCGTGCGCAAGGCCAAGCTCACTGCCGTGCTCGGCCTGTCCGAGCGCGACGGCGGCAGTCTCTATCTGGCGCAATGGCTGATCGGGCCTGACGGCGAGACCATCGCAAAGCGCCGCAAGCTGCGGCCGACCCATGCCGAGCGCACCGTCTATGGTGAGGGCGACGGCAGCGATCTCGCCGTGCACGCGCGGCCCGACATCGGCCGCATCGGCGCACTGTGCTGCTGGGAGCATCTCCAGCCGCTGTCGAAATACGCGATGTATGCCCAGAACGAGCAGGTCCATGTCGCGGCCTGGCCGAGCTTTTCGCTCTACGATCCCTTCGCGCCGGCGCTCGGCGCCGAGGTGAATAACGCCGCCTCGCGCGTCTATGCTGTGGAGGGCTCCTGCTTCGTGCTTGCCCCTTGCGCAACGGTCTCGCAGGCGATGATCGACGAGCTCTGCGATCGGCCCGACAAGCACGCGCTGCTTCATGCCGGCGGTGGCTTCGCTGCGATCTATGGTCCCGACGGCAGCCAGATCGGCGATAAGCTCGCGCCGGACCAGGAGGGCCTCTTGATCGCCGAGATTGATCTTGGCGCCATCGGCGTCGCCAAGAATGCCGCTGATCCAGCCGGGCACTATTCGCGCCCCGACGTCACGCGGCTCCTGCTCAACAAGAAGCGATACCAGCGCGTCGAGCAGTTTGCGCTGCCGGTCGACACTGTTGAGCCCACGGACATTGCCGCGGCGGCGAGCTGATCGCCGGAATTGAGGGGAGGCACGCTCATGGAATCCGCAATTCCTCTGCATCTCGATACCCCACGCACGCGCCACAAGCGCGTGCCGGACGATTACCAACCGCCATACCCGTCCTTCGTGGCGCGCTATAAGCCTGCCGTGAACCGCGTCGTGATGGCCTATTTCGGCCTGCAATGTCGCGGCACGGCGCCGGCGGCTGCGACGGATGCGCTCGCCGACATCGCGGCGCGGTTTGCCGCGGAAGGCGGGCCCTCGCATTGGGATCGCGCCCAATTTGTTGATCAGACCGGCTATGAGAACGTCGTCTCGGTGGCCTATTGGGACGACATTGCGCGGTTCGACAAATGGTTTGCACCGGCGCGCGAGGCCTGGACCGGAACGCAGCGCGAGGGCATCGGCACCTTCATCGAGGTGCTGCGCCCCATTGTGGCACGGCACGAGACGTTGTTTTCCTCGCTCGACCGGCCCGAGGGCGTCGCCGCTATCGCCAGCGGCATGAGCGGCGAGGTGCAGGAGCACGCCTATTGGGGCGGCATGCGTGACCGCATCCCGCTGTCGCAGACCGATCCGATGTCGCCGGGCGGCAATCCCGAATTGATCCGCGACGGCGCGCGGCTGCGCGTGCAGGCGCACGACAATCTCTGCCTGATTCGATCAGGCCAGGATTGGAGCGATACCGAGACCTCGGAGCGAAAGCTCTATCTCGACGACGTCGAACCGGTGTTGCGCGAGGGCATGGATTTCCTGCGCGATGACGGTCTCGGCATCGGCTGCTACGCCAACCGTTACATGCGCGTCCTTGCAGCCGGTGGGGACGCGAGTGAAAAGTCCTACGGTCAAAGCTGGTGGAAGAGCCTGGCAGCGCTGGAGCGGTGGGCGGAATCGCATCCGACCCATGTCAAGATATTCGGCGCCGCAATGAAGTACCTGTCGACGCTTGGCCCCTCGGCAAAACTGCGGCTCTACCACGAGGTCACCGTGGCGGCTGCCGACGAGCAGTTCTTCGAATATCTGAACTGTCACGCCAGGGCCGGCATGCTGGCGGCGGTGGAGACCGTCAGCGCTTGATCGGCTAGATCACGCAATGACCGAGCAGCTCGGGATGCGCGGCGCAGATGTGATGCGCGCCGGCGTCCCGCAGCTCGGCCTCGCTGCCGTAGCCATAGAGCACGCCGATCGCGGTCATGCCGTTGGTGCGGGCGCCGATCACGTCATGGCTGCGGTCGCCGATCATGATCGCGCTGGCGGGATCGACCCTGGCTTCGTGGAGCGCGTAGCGCAGCAGGTCGCGCTTGTCGACGCGCGTGCCGTCGAGCTCGGAGCCGAACACGCGTTCGAAATACGGTTTCAGGCCGAAATGCTCGACGATGCGGGTGGCGTAGACCGCGGGCTTGCTGGTCGCCACGAACATGCGCGGTGTTGTCGCGGCCAGCGTTGTCAGCGTGTCCACGATACCGGCATAGGCTTCATTCTCGAACAGGCCGACATCGCTGAAGCGCTCGCGATAGAGCAGCAGCGCCCGGTCGGCGAGTTCCGCGCTGCCCGTGAGCTTTTGCAGGCTGGCATGCAGCGGCGGGCCGATGCACCAGGTCAGCTCGTCCTCGCTCGGCACCGCGACGTTCAGCCGCCCCAGGGCGTACTGGATCGAGCGCGTGATTCCGGGCTTCGGGTCGGTCAGCGTGCCGTCGAGATCGAAATAGATCGTCACCATGTTGCCGCGCCTGTGTTGCTACCGCCGTCTATGCCAGACCTAAACGACGCCGCGGACCAAGGCAAACGCGCAACCATTGCCACGCCGAAAATCGCCTTCCTGATACGGCGGATTCCTTAAAGCTCGCTATTTGCGGGAGGGAAGCGTAGAGTCGCGCCATCACCGCCTTCCATTGGCATCGACCGGTGACTGAGGGTCACCAGCGCTCCCGCCGACTGAGCAGGAGCGTGCATGACTCGATTTCGTCTGGTCGACTGGATCCGCCGAAGAGCGGTTCTTGTCGCATTGATGCTTGGCACATTGATACTTGGCCCACTGTCGCAAGGCGCTGTCGCGGCAGGACCGGACTGCCGCGCGATCGAAAGCACGAGCGGACGTCTGGCCTGCTACGATGCTGCGTTTCCTCCGAAGGAAAAAAAGCCCGCTGCTGCGGAGAACGATGGGTCCCGTGCCGCTTACAAGGACCCGTTCGTGGCGGAAGAGGCCAGAACGGCAGCGAAGCTGAAGAACATCTGCCGCGGCTGTTGAGGGTTGCTCGTTCGCCGCGTTCTCGTTGATCGGCGAACCCGGACGAGAGATCGAGACAATTTTGCAGGAGAGGCCGGATGAGCGAGCGACTTGAAACTCTGAAGAAGGCCCGTGATCGCATGATCGAGGACAGGGACGCGCATGCGAAAGTGCTGGCCGCTCCCTTTGTGCGCGACACGGCCGAGCGTGCGCGCAACAAGTTTATCGAGATCCAGGCGCTGATCGATGCCCTCGACCGCGCCATCCGGGGCGAAATCCCGGTTCCGGTCAAGAACTAGGGCGGTAGCAGCGATACCGGCGGGACGTTGATTGCGGATTCCGTTACCGCTCCCTCATTGCTGTCTCGCCCATTCGACGATGGCGATCGCCTCCGCGCCCGCCCGGGTTTCCCAGGCGGTGATCGCGTTCGTTGCTGCCTTCCGCAACTCTGTGACAAGGAACGCTGGCGCCGGCTCGGCGATATGGACGCCATTGTCGCGCATGCGCGCATAGTTCTCGATGGTGCGGTGGGTCAGTAGCGCGAGTTGGCTCTGTTCTGTCTCGGCCGCCGCGGCCAGCACCTCGCGCTGCATCGGCTCGGACAGTTCGGCAAAGGCGTCGCTGCGGACGAAGGCGATCGAGATTGGCATCGCGTAGTTGATGGCCGTAAAATGCGGCAGGAAGTCCCACAATTTGCGCCCCGCGCCGCCGTCGCCGGAGGTGAGGAAGGCATTCAGCCGGTGTTCCCTCAGTCCGGCGAGCGCCGCGTCCATCGGCAGGAATTGCGCGTTCGCGCCAGCCGCGCGCATGACCTCGGTGGAGTTGGCATCGTAGGTTCGCAAGTTCAGTTTCGGCAGGTCGTCGGCGCCTTCGAGCGGCCGCTCCGACCAGAGGCCCGTGGCCGGCCAAATCGTCACATACAGCAGCTTGAGGCCGCGCGCCGCGAGCGCCTTCTCATAGAGCGGACGCGCCCGCAGATTGGTGGCGCGGGCGAGATCCACCGATTGCACCAGGAAGGGCAGGGTGGACAGTCCGAGCACGGGATCGAGGCCCGAGAGCGCGCCCGCGAAGGCATCGCCGCCCGCGATCCGGCCGTCCAGCGCCGCGCGCGGCATCTCGCCCGAGTTGATCTTGAGCTGGTTGTCGAAGGCGTTGGTCACGGTCACGAAACCGTGGGTACGGTCGGAGACGCGGCTGGCGAAAGTCGAGAGTCCAATCCCGGAGATGTTATTCTCAGGGTATTCCGTGGTCATCCGCCAATTGACTTGAGACGCGTCCCGAGACGCCACCTGAGCGGCGGCTGGCGCGACGCTCAGGGTGAGCGCGGCGAGGACAAGGATCGCTTGGATCCGTTTGGCGGGGTAACGCATTGGGAGAAGCAGGTCAGGCAGCATATATTGGCAACTCGTCGAACCATGGCACGATGCCACAACATGGCAGATCACACTGTCGCATGCCGCGCCGAGGCGCGCCACCGCCATGCCCGCACGCGATGGGTGCAGATTGCGATGTGCATCATCCCCGCGCTGCTTGTCTCGGCGACACGGGCCGCGGCGGGGGACGGTTCGCCCGCCAAGACCGATGTCGCTGTCCCCAGCGTCGAAGAGCTCGCGACGCCGCCGGCGAAGCCCGCGGATGCGCGCGAGAGCGACACGCGGGAATCGATCTGCCTGATCGTCGAGGCCGCAGCGCGCGATGCCAATCTGCCGCTGGAGTTCTTCGCCCGCGTGATCTGGCAGGAGAGCCGCTTCCAGGCCGATGCGGTGGGGCCCATGACGCGCAGCGGCGAACACGCGCAGGGGATCGCGCAGTTCATGCCGGGCACCGCGAGCGAGCGCGGGCTGCTCAATCCCTTCAATCCGGTGCAGGCGCTGCCGAAGTCGGCGGAATTCCTGAACGAGCTGCGCAACCAGTTCGGCAATCTCGGGCTGGCGGCGGCCGCCTACAATGCCGGGCCGCGCCGGGTGCAGGAATGGCTCGCCGGTACCGGCGGCATGCCGGAGCAGACCCGCAATTACGTTCTTGCCATCACTGGCACGAGCGTCGATGCCTGGGCCAAGGCAGGCGCGACCGGCAAGGGGCCGCCGAGCGCGCCGCCGACAAGCTGCCGCGATCTGATGGCTCTGTTGAAGCGCGCGCCGAATGCTTTCGTCGCCGAGCTCGAGCAGCATGTGGAGCTTGCGGCTGCAAAGATCTGGGGCGTCCAGCTCGCCGCGGGCTTTGACCGCAACCGGGCTTTGGCGATGTATTCCCGCGCGGTCACGCGGCTGAGCGCCGTTATCGGCGAACGTGATCCGAGCCTGCTGAGCTCAGTGATGCGCAGCCGTGGCACGCGCGCCTTCTACCAGGTGCGCATCGGCGCCGATACGCGGAGCGAGGCGGATGAACTCTGCGGTCGCATCCGCAAGGCTGGCGGGGCATGCTTCGTGCTGAAGAATCGCGGTGTGAGCGGATAGGGCATCTGTCCCAGCGTGCATGCCAGCCCCGCCGCGCGCTTCCTTGACGCGAGGCGCCGCATTGCCCGTTATGCGGGCACGATTCCTCACCCGGCCAAGACTCCCGTGGCGCTTCCTCCGCTCGATTCACCTCAATGGCAAAGTCCCTGGCGCGCCTTTGCGTGGGGACTGCGCTCGATCACGCAGACGATCCTCACCTTCGTGCTGTTCGCGACCTATCTCGGCATTGGCGCGCTCGCCCATGACACCCATTTCAGCTTGCTATGGGCGCTCTGCTCGACGCTGTTCGTCTGGGCGGGGCCGGCGCAGATCATCCTGATCACCACGCTCGGCTCCGGCGCGACGATCATCCAGTCGGCGATCGCAGTCACGGTGAGCGCCGTCCGCCTGTTTCCGATGGTGGTCTCGGTGCTGCCCTTGATGCGCACGCCGACGACGAAACGGCGCGAGCTGTTTTTCGCGGCGCATCTCACCGCGGTAACACTGTGGGTCGAATGCCATCGCTTCCTGCCGCAGGTACCGCGTGAGCGCCGGATCGCCTTTGTCAACGGACTTGGCTTCGGTCTCGTCTCGGTGTGTCTCACCGCCAACACGATCGGCTATTTCCTTGCCGCGAATCTGACACAGACGCTTGGCGCCGCGATCCTGCTGCTGACGCCGCTGTCCTTCCTGTTCTCGACCGCACGCAACAGTCGCGAGGTCGCCGATGTCGTCGCACTCGCGCTCGGGGTTCTGCTTTATCCGCTGGCCGCGAAGATAAACTCCGGCCTCGACATCCTCGTCAGCGGCCTCGTGGCCGGCACGATTGCCTATGGCGTGCATTGGTGGCGGGAGGTGCGCGCATGAGCTTTGCGCAGCTCATTGGCGACTGGCACGCGCTGGCGGTGCTGTTCGTCGCCGGCGTTGTTCCCAACCAGATATGGCGCATGCTCGGCCTGTGGTTTGGCGGCGGCATCGACGAGGGCTCCGAGCTTCTGGTCTGGGTACGGGCGGTCGCCACCGCGATCCTGGCCGGCGTCATCGCCCAGATCGTGGTCGAGCCGCCCGGGGCGCTTGCGAGCGTGCCGGACGCCTTGCGCTACGGTGCGGTCGGCGCCGGCCTGGTCGTCTTCCTATTGACCCGCCGCTCGATCTTCGCGGGCGTGGTCGCGGGCGAAGTCTTCATGCTGGCCGGCAAGTGGTGGTTGGGCTAAAACCGCCGGCGAATAGCAGGGAATTGGAAATATGGTTCGCGAAAACGAGCTCCGCGAGGGTGAAGTCTCCATCGAGCTGCCGCCGACGCAGGATGCCGGCCTCGTCTTCATCGGGCGCATCCGCACGCCCTGGAACTCGCGGATGGAGACCCCGCGCCAAGGCCGGCATGACGGCCCGATATGCCGCCTCGAGATCTTCGAGCCGTTCGTGCCGGCGATCAAGGGCGTCGACTTCTACAGCAATCTCGAAGTGCTCTACTGGCTCGACAAGTCGCGCCGCGACATTGTCCTGCAAAGCCCGAAGAACAACGAGAAGACTCGCGGCACGTTTTCGCTGCGCTCGCCGGTACGCCCCAATCCGATTGGCACGTCGATCGTGAAGCTCGTCGGTATCGAGGGCAACGCGATTCTGGTGCGCGGGCTCGATTGTCTCGATAACACGCCGCTGATCGACATCAAGCCGGATCGTTGCGAGTTCACGCCGCTGGCCGCGCCGCAGCCGGGGGATTTCCAGACGGAGTGAGAGGCTGCCATCGTAGCCCACATGGAGCGCAGCGGAATGCGGGAACGATCCCGGATTGCGCTTCGCTCCATCCGGGCTACGGCAGCTGAGACTCAGCCCGCCTTCAACGCCGCGATCAGCTTGGTCGCGTTCTCTTCCAGCACCTTGACGTCTTCCTTGCGGCTGGCGGGCGGAAGCATCGCCACGCCGTCGTGGCGGGGCATCACGTGCATGTGGAGATGAAACACCAACTGTCCGCCGGCGGCCTCGTTGAACTGCTGCACAGTGATGCCGTCGGCCTTGAATGCCGTCATCGCCGCGGCTGCGATCTTGTGCGCGCCGCGGGCGACATGGGCGTAGTCATCCGGCTTGATGTCGAGGATGTTGCGGGCAGGGGCTTTTGGAATGATCAGGGTGTGGCCCGGTACCCGCGGCATGATGTCGAGGAAGGCGAGCACGTGTTCATCCTCGTAAACCTTGTGGCAGGAGAATTCGCCGCGCAGGATCTTTGCGAAGATGTTGTTGGGGTCGTAGGCGGTCATGGCGGCGGCTCCCTGGAATTTTGCGCTTACTGTCACCAGCCGCAGTGTACCGTCAAGGCGCCTCGTCGGCGCCTTTGCGGAACGGGCCGAGCTCGGCCAGCTCCCGTCCGGCTTCTGCGACATAGGCGCGCTCGCGCTTGAGGTAATCGTCGATGGCACGGCGCAAGCCCGGATCGGCGATGAAGTGAGCGGAGTGGGTGGTTCGCGGAAGGTAGCCGCGTGCGATCTTGTGCTCGCCCTGCGCACCGGCCTCGACATTCCCCAGGCCGCGTTTGATGGCAAAGTCGATCGCCTGATAATAACAGACCTCGAAATGCAGAAAGGGATGATGCTCGACCGCACCCCAGTTGCGGCCGAACAGCGTGTCCGAGCCGATGAAGTTGATGGCGCCCGCGATCCAGCGATCGTTGCGACGGGCCATCACCAGCAGTACGTCATCGCTCATGGTCTCGCCGATCAGCGAAAAGAATTCCCGGGTCAGATAAGGCCGGCCCCATTTGCGTGAGCCGGTCTCCATGTAGAATTGAAAGAAGGCGTCCCAGGCATCTTCGGTGATGTCCTTGCCCGTGAGGCAGTGGATGGTGATTCCGGCTGCCAGCGCATCGCGCCGCTCGCGCTTGATCGATTTGCGGTGGCGGGAGTTCAGCGTCGCCAGGAAATCGTCGAAACTCGCAAAACCTTCGTTGTGCCAGTGGAACTGCTGGTCGGTGCGCTGGAGGAAGCCGTGCTCGGCCAGCAGCTTCCACTCCGCCTCGCGGGCAAAGGTGACGTGGACCGAGGAAGCCTTGCTGACGCCGCACAGCGCCACCAGCCCGCTCGCCAGTGCCTCCGTGATACGCGCGTGGTCGACGCCGTCGCGGACCAGAAGCCGCGGTCCCGTGGCCGGCGTGAAGGGAACCGAAACCTGCAGCTTCGGATAGTAGCGCCCGCCTGCGCGCTCATAGGCATCAGCCCAGCCGCGGTCGAAGACATATTCGCCTTGCGAGTGCGATTTCAGATAGCAGGGCACGACGCCGGCGACGCGGCCGTCGATCTTGGCCACGAGATGCCGCGGCCCCCAGCCGGTACGGATCGTGGCCGAACCTGATTTCTCAACGGCCGATAAAAACGCGTGGGAGACGAAGGGGTTATAGGCAGGCTTTGAGAGGCCGAGAGAATCGCCTGGAAGGCCGGATGCGGTTCCCCTGTCATGCCCGTTGCAAGACTTGCCGGGATTGGCGCAGGCGTCCCAGTCGTCCGGCGATACTTCGCCAATGGAAGGTACGGCCTCAAGGGTTATTTCGGATGGTGCCATCGGGCCCAAGATCGTGCATTGCAGCAGCGACTTCAAGAGTGGGAAACATCAAGCCTACGGTACGAAGCCTTCGAAGATCATCTGATCCGCATGTTGCGCGACCCGCGCCTGCTGCTCGGTCGTGCGCACGGTCCAGCCCAGTAGAGCGCAGCCGAACACATTGCGGGCGATCCAGGGGGCGGGGGCGGGCAGGTCGTCGACCCTGAAGGCGACGAACTGCGGCCGGGTCTGGAAGCCGTGGCGCAGGTACAGCATGCTATCGCGCTGTTCCTGGGTCAGGTAAGCCCAGTATTCGTCCCCATAGCTCCGCTGGGCGACGATGCCGCGCGGGCGGGAGGGCAGCAGCTCCCGCAACGCCAGCACCTGGTCCGGGTCGAAGGACATGCCGACGGCGGGGCCGTCATAGGACGCCAGGACCTCGGCCATCCGCTTCACCAGCTTGCGGTCGCCGTCAAAATGACTCTTGACCTCGATCACCAGCGGCACGCGGCCGCCAACAAGGGCGCAGAGGTCGCTGAGCGACATCATCCGCTCGGCCGTGTCCTTGAACGTGAGCGCCTTCAGTTCAGTGGCGGTTTTCTCGACCAGCGGGCCGGTGGCCTCGGTCAGGCGGCCGAGCGCATGGTCGTGATGCACCATGGCCTCGCCGTCGGCGGAGAGCTGGATGTCGACCTCGATCGAGAAATTGCCCGCAATCGCAGCCTGCACCGCGCCCGGCATGTTCTCGACGATGCCGCGGGAAATGTCGTGCAGGCCGCGATGGGCGACCGGGCGGGCTGTCAGCCAATCAGGAGCGCGCATTCGCCTCAGGCGACCTCGAACACGCCTTCGACCTCGACCGCCGCATCCGCGGGCAGGGAGGCGACGCCGACGGTGGTGCGGGCATGACGGCCCTTGTCACCGAAGGCGGCGACCATCAGGTCGGAGGCGCCATTGAGGACCTTCGGCCCGTCCAGGAAGTCCGGCGCCGAGTTGATGAAGCCGCCGAGGCGCACCACGCGCACGACCTTGTCGAGGTCGCCAAGCGCCGCCTTGACCTGGGCCAGCAGGTTGACGGCGCAGCCGCGGGCGGCCGCCGCGCCCTCTTCGATGGTCACGCCGGCGCCGAGCTTGCCCTTGGCGATCAGCTTGCCGGCCGGATCGAAGCAGACCTGCCCCGAGACGAACAGCAGATTACCGGTGCGCACGAACGGGACGTAATTGGCCACGGGGGTGGGGGCCTCGTGCAGCTTGATGCCTTGTTCCGCCAGCTTCTGCTCGACCGTGCCCGCCATGTCCGACCTCGTTGTCCAAAAATCCATCAGCCCCGGCGCATCCGATGCAGCCCGGGGCGGGCCCTGTTTCGCCCATCGTGCCGCCACATGCAAGCAACCCTCGGGGTGGGATTTTGTTGAGGCAGGGCAGGAGGTTCAACGCAAAGGCCGCAACTTTAAGTGAAACGGCCTCAGTTGCGACGCAATGGAACGTTCATTAAAATGTCGAATCTGCGCTTTCCCCAAGGGACCAGACATGCTGCACCTTTTCCGGACTTCGCTCGGTGTGACGGCGCTCGCGGCGGCCGCTCTCGCCCCCGGAGGCGGGGCGCTGGCCGCGAACGGTCCGTTCCTCGCGCACCAGGCGCTCTATGATTTGAGCCTGGTGAAATCGCGCTCCAATTCGATCAACAGCGCGCGCGGCCGCATCCTCTACAATTTCACCGGAAGTTCGTGCGAGGGCTACACGTCCGAATTCCGCCAGGTCTCCGAGCTCGACAGCGGGGAGGGCAAGGTCACGCTCAGCGACCTCCGCTCCAATTCCTGGGAGGACGCCGGCGGTAAAAGCTACCGCTTCAAGATCGAGACGCGGATGAACGAGGCTGACGCCGGCCGGGTCGACGGTTCGGCGGAGCGCGACGGCGACCACATCAATGTCAAGCTGAAGCTGCCGGCGCCGAAGAGCTTTACGCTCGACGGCAAGATCGTGTTTCCGACCGAACAGATCCAGCGCATCATTGCCGCCGCAAAGGACGGCAAGTCGCTGCTTGAGCTCTCCGTCTATGACGGCTCTGACGATGGCCAGAAGGTCTACAACACGCTGACCGTGATCGGTCAGCCGATCCCGGCCGAGCGCGAAGGTTCGCCCGATCCCTCAACATCCGATGAGCACATGAAGTCGCTCAAGCGCTGGCCCGTCACCGTCAGCTATTTCGACCGTGAGGCCCAGCAGAAGGAAGGCGAGCAGACGCCGGTCTACGCGATGGCGTTCGAGCTCTACGAGAACGGCGTCTCGCGCCAGCTTGTGCTCGATTACAATGATTTTGTGATTTCGGGCGCGATGGGCAAGTTCGACGCGAAGGACAGCAAGCCCTGCAATTGAGGGCTGGCCTGCAACGCGGTCTCTGGCTACGCTCCCTCCCAACCACAAACATCCGGGAGGCCAGACATGCCCAAGCTCGATCATCTCCGTCCCAGCGGCCTGCATCATAATCCCGCCTATTCGCATGTCGTCACTGCCACGGGGGCGCGGACGATCTACATCTCCGGCCAGGTATCGGTAGACGAGGAGGGGCGGATCGTCGGCGAAGGCGACATCGCGGCCCAGACCACGCAGGTGATGCAGAATCTCGGGCACGCGCTGAAAGCAGCCGGCGCGAGCTACGCCAACATCGTCAAGATCACGACCTTCGTCGTGAACTACAAACCGGAGCTGCGCCCGATCATCGGCAAGGCCCGCTCGGCCTTCTTCGAAGGCATGGAGCCGCCGGCGAGCACGCTCGTCGGCGTCTCGGCGCTCGCCGCGCCGGAATGGATGATCGAGATCGAGGCGGTGGCGGTCGCGGATTGAGATCTTTCCCGTTGCCCGGATTGCGCTGCGCTCCATCCGGGCTACGAGTGCGTAGCCTTGGACATCTCCTGCAGAAGAACCATCGCGTCGTCCGCCCTGTCAGCCGGCACAAACAGATGATCGTGGTGGAACGCCGACACGGCGTTCACGCTGATCCCGGCTGCGGCGAGACGTGCCGTGATCGCCGCCAGAAAGCCCACCGCATCGAGTGCGGAGTGAACCGTCAGCGTGATCAGGCACGATACGAATGCGTAGCGTAGTCCCGCCGCTTCGGCCTGTTCGCGCGGGATCACCAGCGTCGTTCCTTCCTGCTCGCGGAACGTCAGCAAGGGGCTGAGCGCCGCGGGAATCGACTGGCCTGTCGGGATCGTGCAGAACACGAAGATGCCTGGCCGCAGATCCGGCTTCATGTGTCTCAGCAGTGCGTCGAGATCGCGTTCGCCTGTCATCACTCCTGCGCCTTTTCCGGCCCCTCGTAGGCGATGCCGCGGATCACTGCGGCGCTGCCGAATTTCTTACGCAAGCTGTCCACCGCGCGCTCGGCGTGGGCGGCACGGCGGTCGAGCATGTCGGTGTCGTCGGCGACCGAACCCTCGCGCAATGCGCTGACGCCGGCGCCCATCAGGCGGAAGGCGGTGCCGTCGATCTCTTTCGCCAGCATCTCGCAGCAGATCGAAAAGATCTTTGCGGCAAGCTGCGTCGGGGCCGTGATCGACTGCGAGCGCGTGCGTTGGCGGAAATCGGCGGTCTTCAGCTTCAGCGTGACGGTCGAGCCGGCGAGCTCGCTGCTCTTGAGGCGAGACGACGTCTTCTCACACAGCCGCCACAGAATCTTCTCCAGCGTCGCGAAATCCCGGATGTCGGTCTCAAACGTCGTCTCGCTCGAAATCGTCTTGGCGCCCCGATCGGGTTCGACGCGGCGGTCGTCGATGCCGCGCGCGAGCCGCCACAGCCTGCGGCCGTCGCTCGGAAAATGCCGCATCATCTCGATCTCGTCGGCCTTCTGCAGGTCGGCGATGATGCGGAAGCCGCGCTGCACCAGACGCTCCTGCGTTGCGGGTCCAACGCCGAAAATGAAACCGACCGGTTTGTCGGCCAGCATCTCGCGCGCTTCCTCCTGGTCGAGCGCGGCAAACCCGCGCGGCTTGTCGAGGTCGGAGGCGATCTTCGCCAGGAACTTGTTGCAGGAGAGGCCGACCGAGACACTGATGCCGATGTCGCGCTCGATGTTGCGTGCGAACCGCGCCAGCACCTTGGCCGGGATCATGCCGTGCACCCGCTCGGTGCCGGAGAGATCGAGGAAGGCCTCGTCGATCGAGAGCGGCTCGACCAGCGGCGTCAGCGCCTGCATGGCCTGGCGCACCTCGCGCCCGACCCGGACATATTTCGTCATGTTCGGCGGGATCACGGCCGCATGCGGGCAGGCTTCCAGCGCCTTATACATCGGCATGGCCGAGCGCACGCCGTAGGTGCGCGCGATGTAGCAGGCCGCCGACACCACCCCGCGCTTGCCCCCGCCGATGATGACGGGTTTGTCGGCGATGTCGGGATTGTCGCGCTTCTCGACGGTCGCGTAGAAGGCGTCGCAGTCGATATGAGCGATGGTCAGGCTTGCGAGTGCGCGGTGGCGGGCGAGGCGGGGGGAACCGCAGGCGGAACAGCGCCGCACGCCCATATCCAGATCGGCCGAACAATCCCGGCAGAAGCAGCGGGGGCCGGCCGTCTCCCGGGAGGTCACGGCACGTCGCGCTCCCAATTGGGGTCGCCGAGCGCGTCGCCGAGAACCTGCCGCGCTGCGGCAACGTTGGTCGGATGCAGTTCCGCAGTGCTGGCAAAGGCCTTCACGGTGGCGTCATCGCGCATTACGAAATCGAGCACGCTGAGCAGGAAATTGGGGTCCGAGGCGGCCTTGCGCAGCATCTCCGGGCCGACCCCTGTCTCGGCCAGGAACAGGCCCAGCCGCTCGGGCTCGCCCGCGACGAAAGACAGCGCCTGAAGCGCAACGATTTCAGCGACTTCGCGCGGGTTGTGAACAGGCTTTTTCACGTGGCCGGTTTGCCTTTCCGTTAACTTTAGGTGTCTACTTTGGGGTCACCATGCCCGAGTCTCGTTCCCAAGTCTCTTGCCCAAGTCTGTTGCCAAGTCTTGCGACCCCCGACAAGCAACTGGAAACCACATCGCAGAAAGTTGGCCCTCGGGTTTAACGAAACTCAAGCGAATTCGAGGCTAGTTTGAATCCAGTTTTCGAAGCGCCGGCGACCGGCGCCTGAGGCGTCACATGCATCGGTCTGCGGACCAATCAGGAGGGCGGGATGGCTAAGACCGTCCTGATCGTGGAAGACAACGAGCTCAACATGAAGCTCTTCCGCGACCTGTTGGAGGCGCACGGCTACCAGACCACCGGCACCAGCAACGGCTACGAGGCGCTCGACCTCGTTCGCAAGATGCGGCCCGACCTCGTGCTGATGGATATCCAATTGCCGCAGGTCTCGGGCCTGGAGGTGACGCGCTGGATCAAGGACGATCCGGAGCTGCGCAGCATTCCCGTCGTCGCCGTCACGGCGTTCGCGATGAAGGGCGACGAAGAGCGCATCCGCGAGGGCGGCTGCGAGGCCTATTTGTCCAAGCCGATCTCGGTCGGCAAATTCATTGAGACGGTCCGACGTTTCATCGGATAGGAAGTGAGTTCACAGTGTCCGCGCGTATTCTCGTCGTCGACGACGTCCCTGCCAACGTCAAGCTGCTCGAAGCCCGCCTGTCCGCCGAATATTTCGACGTGATGACCGCCGCGAACGGCACCGAGGCGCTGGCGATCTGCGCCCGCGCCGAATGCGACATCATCCTGCTCGACGTCATGATGCCGGACATGGACGGTTTCGAGGTCTGCCGCCGCCTCAAGACCGATCCGGCCACGCACCACATTCCCGTCGTGATGGTCACCGCGCTCGACAGCCCGTCCGATCGCAACCGCGGGCTGGAAGCCGGCGCCGACGATTTTCTGACAAAGCCCGTCTCCGACGTCGTGCTGATCGCGCGCGTGCGCTCGCTGACGCGGCTGAAGATGATGACCGACGAGCTGCGCATGCGCGCCATCACCTCGCTCGAGATCGGCATGCAGGCGCCCGAGCGCAGTGCAATCTCCGACACCGGCAAGGGCGGCCGCATCCTGCTGGTCGACGACCGCCAGTCCTCCTATGAGCGGCTGGCGACGATCCTCGCCGCCGAGCACACCATCGACGTCGAGCCGAATCCGACGGAGGCGCTGTTCCACGCCGCCGAGGGCAATTACGATCTGCTGATCGTCTCGCTCGACCTCAACAATTTCGACGGCCTCAGGCTGTGCAGCCAGGCGCGCTCGCTGGAGCGCACGCGGCATGTACCGATCCTGGCGATCGCCGACCCCGAGAACGCGACGCGGCTGCTGCGTGGGCTCGAGATCGGCGTCAACGACTATCTGCTGCGTCCCATCGACAAGATCGAGCTCTTGGCGCGCGCCCGCACCCAGATCCGCCGCCGCCGCTACACCGACCATCTGCGCGACAACGTGCAGAACTCGATCGAGATGGCGATCACCGACGCGCTCACCGGGCTGCACAATCGCCGCTACATGGAGAGCCATCTCGCGACGCTGGCCGAGCAGGCCGCGACCCGCGGCAAGCCGCTGGCGCTGATGATCCTGGACATCGACTACTTCAAGTCGATCAACGACAATTACGGCCACGACGCCGGCGACGACGTGCTGCGCGAATTCGCCGTGCGGGTGCGCAAGTCGATCCGCGGCATCGACCTTGCCTGCCGCTACGGCGGCGAGGAATTCGTCATCGTGATGCCGGAGACCGATCTCCACGTCGCCGGCATGGTCGCCGAGCGCCTGCGCCGCTCGATCGCCGGCGAGCCCTTTGCGATCCATAAAGGCACCAAGCGCATCGAGGTCACGATCTCGATCGGCCTGACCACGCTGGAGCAGAAGGGCGAGGCGGTTGGCGACGTCCTCAAGCGTGCCGACACCGCGCTGTACCGCGCCAAGCACGACGGCCGCAATCGCGTGGTGTCGCACGCGGCGTGAGGCCGATTGCACAGGCCGGCGCAAAAAAAAAAAGCGCGAAAACAACCCCATGCACAGTAGCCGACACTAGTCGGATCAATAGCTTACGCGGTGGCAAAACGGCTGATGCAGACAGCAATGCCGTTTGACTCGTCGGGCAAAACAGGAGCATCCTGCTAGCATCCCGATCATCCCACGAACTCCGCCGTCATTCCCCGCGCAGGCGGGGAATCAAGCACGCCACGGCGGACCAGCGGGCGTCCACCCTTCAAGTCAGGGAGGATACGGCTCCGACCATTCTGCCTTGGCCAGGGCCGCGCCCGTGCTGGACTTTGCGATGATCTCGTAAGTGTACAGGCCGGAATTGCAGGGGCCCCAGGTTCGTAAGCTCTCCGGCTTCACGATGTTGTCTGAAGGAAATGGGATCTCCTGGCCGCCCATCTCGTAGTTCTTCTCTCTGCGAAACTTGACGACGATCGTGCGCGTGCCGGGCGGAACACTTTTCATCTTGATTTCGGGATTTGGAAAGACGGTGGTGCAGGGCCGGGGAGGTCCAAAGGTGAATTGGATCTTCATCTCGTCGGCCCAGGCCGGGGTGCAGATGATCAGAAATGAAATTGGCAGCAACGACGAAAACCTAATCATGGGCGCGCCCCAAAAAGAAACCAGTGTATCGGCAGGGCCGCCTGATTCCAAGTTTACTCCATGTCTCGCCCTCGCAGCCCTATGCCTCGTCCACTCCCTTCGGGACGTCACAGAAAAGGCCCGCCGTAGCGGGCCCTGTGGAGATGGAGAAAGTCCGGGTCACTTCTGATCGACGTTGCTGGTCCCCGAGCCGGGCGTGCCGATCGGCAAACCGTTCGCCGCATGACCGACGCCAACGCCGGGCGCACTGACGGCTCCTGGAGTTTGATCCTGCGGAAGCGTCTTGGTCCCCGTTCTTGCTTGCTCCGCGGGGCTCATCTGGCCCTTGTTGTCGCTGTTGGCACCGTTGGTGGCCGTGATGCCGGACCTGTCGGTCCCGTTTGGCGTGCCCGTCTGTGTCGACCCGGACGCGGTGTTGCCCGTGCCCGAGCTGCTTGGTGCGGCCGGTGTGCTCGCGGTGTTGCCGTTCGGCGTCGGGGGCTGAACGTTCGGATTGGTTGGAGAGTTGTTGGTGTGAGCGCCGGTTGAGGTTGCGTTTGTGCCCATGCCGGATGGGGCCGAGGGACCTCCATTGGCGGCACCAGACGTGCCAGTGCCTGCACCTGAGCTCGCGGATGATCCGGACGCGCCGCCGCTCGCCGCCGCGCCACCCGCGCCTCCGCCGGCACCACCACCACCACCACCGCCGCCTTGTGCGAAGACGGGCGCGGCAACAGCGAAGGACAGTGCGGCTGTAAGAAGAAGCGTTTTTCGATTCATGACCTTCTCCAGTGTAAAGAAGGTCAACTACGCCGAAATGACGATGGTTCCTTTTCCTCCACTCGCTTCAGGAGTTCAGCTTCTAGCGGAGCTTCCTGATCAATTCGCGGACGTTCGCGGCATACTCTTCGATGGTTCTCATCCCTCTCGCGGACTTTCACTTCTGGCTCGGACGTCGGTGGATCATCGCTCATGCGTCACCCCAGCTTTCCTCGGCAGCCGACTTTGATCAAGACTAGATCAATGCGAAGGTGGGACTTGGTTGAGCAGCTGCGATACTGCCGTAACGACCTGGGCGGGCGCGAAGGGCTTGCTCAGCAGAACGCTATTGGGCACGCCGTGAGAGGGCCACTGATCGGCTCCAGCGCCGGTCATATAGACCACCGGCATCTCTGGATTGATCTCTCGGGCTTGCTTTGCAACGTCCCAGCCGGTGAGCTTACCGGCCAAATGAACATCGGTGAGCAACGCGCGGTATTTGGTGGGGTCGCCTTTCAGCAGGGCAACCGCGTCCTCGCCTGATGAAACAATCTCGGTCTGAAATCCACCGTCTACGAGGGCCTCGCCCACCATCTCTTGGATGAGAGCTTCGTCCTCTACAATGAGGACTAGCAACAATTGGCTATCTTGCACCGGCCCCACCCTCTGTCGCGCACCATCGCGACAGTACAGATAAGTGTAAAAGTGCACAAAAGTTCCCGCATGGAAACCTGCGCCGCGTGCACTCCCTCAGCGATATCGGCGCGCTCTCTTGGAGAGGTCGAAGGTGAAGCATGGCAAACTGGGGTGGAGACTGCGGTACGTGCTCTCCCATCCGCCCTCTTGCGGCGAGCGGATCGCGTTGACCCTTCAGCTGCGTCAGGGATGCCGGGCCGACCGCTCGCCTCGCTTCACCGCAGCCTCGTCTCCCACGTCCACCCCCGCATTCCGCAACAACACCGTCGCCGCCTCCTTCGCGGCACGCGCCATTGCGGGGTCGTCGCGGACGAGGTCCTGGGCGATCGAGCCGTCGACCAGCAGCACGAGCTGCGTTGCGAGCGCCTCCGCGTTCGCAATGCCGAGCTCGTTCAGGCGGTCGCGAAACCAGATGCGGCGGCTTTCCTTGAAGGCGATGGCGATCTTCTTCACGGCGCGGTCGGCCGGGCCAAGCTCGGCGACCGCATTCACGAACGGGCAGCCGCGAAAGTCTTTGGCGGCGAAGCGGCGCTCCAGCGAATCGAAGGTGGCGAGGATCTGCTCCGCCGCGGGCTTGTCCGATGGGCGGGGCTGCACGAAGCGGCGCTCCAGATAGGCCGCGATCAGCGCGTCCTTGGAGGGGAAGTGGTTGTAGAGCGTGCGCTTGGAGATGCCGATCTCGGCCGCGATGGTGTCGACGCCGATGGCGCGAATGCCCTGCAGATAGAACAGCTTGTCGGCGGTCTCGAGGATCCGCTCTTTCATCGTCTGTGGGGCGGGCGGGGGAGCCATGCGGCGGTGAATGTCCTGTTCGCTTGACAGCGCGCGCTAACCATAGCCTAAGTACACAGGTCTGTGTAACCAAAATCAACTGATATTGCAGACGACGGCGCCCGCGCCGCGCCGATGAGGGAGAAGAAAAATGCCCCTGTTGCAGATCCTGCGCCCGACATTGCCCATCCTGATCGGCGCCTCGATCATGCTGACGCTGAGCATGGGGCTGCGGCAGAGCCTCGGCATCTTCATGCAGCCGCTGACCCACGACATCCATCTGTCGATCTCCGATTTCACGCTGGCGCTGGCCGTGCAGAACCTCGCCTGGGGCTTTCTCCAGCCGCTCGCAGGCGCGATGACCACGCGCTACGGCTTCCGTCCCATCATGATCGCAGGCTCGTTCATGTACATCGCGGGCCTGGTGCTGATGGCAACCGCGAACGGTCTCGTCGCCATCATGATCGGTGCCGGCGTGCTGATCGGCACCTCGCTCGCCTGCACCGCGGCTGCGATCGCGATGTCGGTGGCGGCGCGCGCGGTGCCCGCGACGGTGCGTTCCACCGTGCTCGGCATCGTCTCCGGCGCTGGCTCGCTCGGCGCGCTGCTGTCGGCGCCGATCGGGCAGATGCTCAACGAGGGCTTCGGCTGGCGCGTCGGGCTCGCCGGCTTCGTCGTGATGTCGGTGCTGATGATCCCGGCGGCCTGGTATGCCGGGCGCGTCGACGCTGTCCCGCTGCCGAAGCCCGCGACTGACGAGATCGTCGATGCCACGGCGATGATTGCAGCGAAGACCGCCTTCGGCAACGCGTCCTTCGTGGTGATGACCTGCGCCTATCTCGTCTGCGGCATGCAGCTCGTGTTCCTCACCACGCATCTGCCGTCCTATCTCGCGATCTGCGGCCTCGATCCGATGCTGAGCGCACAGACGCTCGGCATGATCGGCGGCTTCAACGTGCTCGGCTCGCTGTTCTTCGGCTGGGCCGGCCAGCGCTGGAACAAGCTCGCACTGCTCGGCGGCATCTACGTCTTCCGCTCACTCGCGCTGGCCTGGTACTTCATGCTGCCGGCGACGCCTGCCTCGACCTTGCTGTTCGGCGCGATCATGGGCTTCCTGTGGATGGGTGTCGGCCCGCTGGTCGCGGGCGCGGTGGCCGAGATGTTCGGCCTGCGCTGGCAGGCGATGATCCAGGGCCTCGCCTTCATGAGCCACCAGATCGGCAGCTTCCTCGGCGCGTATGGGGGAGGGGTGCTCTACGACGCGCTCGGCTCGTATACGATGGCCTGGCGCATCGGCGTCGCGCTGGGGCTGGCCGGCGGCATCATCCAGGTCGCCTTCGCGCTGATCCGACCATCGCAGCCGCCGGCGCCGGTGTTGCGGACGGCGTAGGCGAGGGCGCTCGTGAGCGCCCGCTAATTTACAGCGGACGGCGCGCTGCTTGGTCGTGATCGGCCGCTTCCGAGCCGGAGCGGACCTGGCGACCACCAAATTGTAACGCTATTGGTCGATGGTGACGTGAGCGGTTATCGATCAATACGAGCAGGACGTGCGGCCGCCCCGTCATCCGCGGTCTAGCTCGGAGGCAAGCTGTGAGTAAGGTCAAAACTCCACGGGAAAAGAAGCAACTGAGCTACACAAACGACTGACGAAACACCTACGGCGAAAATCAGAAGAGCAGTCGAAAGAACATTCCGCGCAGCAAGCAGCTCTCGCATCAGGATGAGCGGCGGGCGGTGAGCCAAGCCCTCATCGCTGCGCAGGGGGCCGTTGCGGACGAAGTTGCCGATGAATCCCAGTCGCAAGCATTGCGCAAAGGTCGAATGAAGAAGCTGAAGGCGTTTCGCAAATCACCGGATACGGCACTAGGCGAAGTGATCGAGCGACGGTTGCACAGGCGACAAACGAAGACGAGTGATGAATAATTGCCTGCGTGCGTCATCGCGGATGGACCACGTGCTTAACTAGGCATCTGTGTAAGCCAAAAGCCATTTCCGCTATCGGCCCACAGCCGACCTGCCGTGCCCATCCGCCCGAGGACCGCTTGTGACCCAAAGCGGTCAATGCCGACTTTGTTCCGAGCTACTGTCAGCCTAGCTGATCGACCAGTGCTGACCACAAGGCCCATGGCTCGTCTCGATGTACCGGGTCCTCAATTGCGGTGTGCACCATGATAATCTTGGAGGTCGGGTCAACGCAAATATACTGGCCTTTGAATCCTAACAACGCGAACTGCCGCCTCTCACCGGGAAACAGCCACAAAAGATAACCGTAACCAAATCTTTTCGTCGCCACGCCCGGTAGCAGATAGCCATCCGAAGCTCGACCGGTTGTCGCATCGATCATCCATTGCGTCGGAACGATCTGCTTGCCATTCCACGCGCCATCATGCGCCAGCAAACGCCCGAGCCGGGCGTAATCGCGCAGAACGGCATTGAAACCGAAGTGTCCCAGTTCAAATCCTTCTGCGTCTACCAACCAATTGGCATCCGCTTCCGCGCCGATCGGCTCCCATACTTTCTCGCGCAGATAGTCAGACGCTGACTTGTCAACAGCACTATGAAGCACCATGCCGAGCACGTCGGCTTCAATGCTGGCGTAGTAAAATCTCGTTCCCGCTGGGGCGATTCGCTGATTGAATTGCACGATGCTCTTAATCGTGCCCAACTTCGTGTCCGGGAACGCGATCCCCATACCGTTCCACAGGCGATTGAGGTCACGTCCTCCGTCTCTTGCTTCACCGAAATCCACGCCTGAGGACATGTGCAGCAGGTCGCGAATGGGCGTCCTGCCGTACTCGCTGCCCATAAAGCCCGGCACATAACCTTCGGGGATATCATTGACTGACTTGATCGCGCCCTCCGAGATGGCGATCCCGATCAACAGTCCGGTTATCGACTTGACCATCGACTGGGATACGAACCGATCTTGATCAGTTCGCGCGTACTGATAGCGCTCGAAGATAATCTGGTCGTCCTTCGCGATCAGCAGGCCAGTGACCGGATTGCGCGACATGTAGTCGAGGGGCGAAAGCTTGCTTCCCTGAAAATTGTAGTAAACTTCTGCCTTCGAGCACTTGAACTTCCAAGGCGTCACAGCACGCTTGATGAGCCGTGTTGGATAGATCTTATCGATATGAGTGAATGCGCCGACACGGTATTTTGGCTCCCAAGGGTCGCCTTGCCTCCGCGCCTCCATAATGTCGGGAAGGGGATAACCATCTTTGGCTCCGTACAGCTCGGCGTTTGGACCTGTAGTGGAGAAAATCGGTCCGGCGCAGTCTTGCGTCTCGCCCGCGGAAGCTGGTTCTGCGGTCGCGGAGATGGGGCCGGCCAATGCACAGGCGACTGTAGCAGCCAGCGATGAAACAGCCTCACGACGGGAATATTGCTGCTCCGGCATATAAATCCCCGAGGGCTCCCAATAGTAGAGACCAAATTGAGTGGCAACTTCAAGGAGTATGCCTCTAGTTGGCCCCTAGCTGACCTGCCACCCGCAGTTGGTCCAGGACCGCTTGTGACCCAAAGCTGTCTTCTTTGCACGGGATCCTCACAAGCCCGGGCAAGACCGCACATGTCCGATGCCGGATTGCTTATTTGTGCCAGAAACGACGCTTGTAGCGCCGGGGATTGTAAGATTTAGGTTCGGCTATCTTGGGCAGATGCCAGGCGCGGCAGAGATTTGAGGGATCGCATGGCCAAGTTTATCGGGCTGATGATCATTGCCAGCTTCCCCTTGCTCGTCCTGAACCTCACTGGATTTTGCTATCTCCAGATGCGGTATCTCTCCAATCAAGAGCTGTTCGAGGCTGCTATCTCCCATGAAGCCTACAGGATCGGCGACTACTTGCCCAAAGACACGCCGAGATCCTACTTAGCAACCCATCCAAATTGCTGCTCGATACCAGGCTTTCAACCGAGCAACTCATCTCTTGATGCCTTGCTCGGATACAAAATCCGCTATGTCCGTGTCGTGTACAGAATGCCTCAGGCCGAGATCGACAAGAACCCAAAAGAACCCTTCTATGAGGCGTTCGTCGAGACCTCATCGTGCGGAAAGACTTTCCATGCCATAGGAATGAGCCGGGACACTCCAGACTGACGGTACCCGGGGCATGTCTGCTGTTGGCCCATTAGCGAAGTGGCGGCGGCGTTCCACGAGGTCCGCTCACCGAGGCATGCCGGACCAGATTTGCTCAGGTTGAGTTCTTCGCATTGTGACCCAATAGCTGACCTTCGGCCCACATACTGAAAATTCAGCATGCGTGACGCTTTTGGTTGACTGAAGGGCTGGATGCAACCAAGTGGACCAGATGCGATTTGCCCCTTTGCGCCTCGGCGCCTTAGCCCTCCTTGCGCTCTGTCTCGCAGGATGCGGGAAAAGCGAGAGCTATCGTTACAAGCTGACTGTGGAGGTCAA